>JAAXKQ010000031.1 GCA_025612245.1 Ignavibacteria bacterium | reverse complement strand
TTACGGCAGGCATTTACTTCTTCAAGATGAATGCAGGAAACTTCTACAGCATCAAGAAGATGGTATTGCTAAAGTAATTTAATGTGCGGAACAATATAGCCGTTCCGCACATAGAGAATTGAGACAATTTACTTTAGCAGAAGCATTTTTCTCACCATGACCTCAGAGCCAGCTTTGAGTCTGGAAATATATATTCCGCTTGGAAGTTCCGAGGCATTAAAAGGAACGGAATAGGTGCCGGCATCCTTAACTTCATTAAGGAGGGTTTTAACTTCCCTTCCCAAAACATCATAAACTTTCAGTTCAACACTTCCCTTTTCATAGAGACTGAAGCTGATCTGTGTAACAGGGTTGAAGGGGTTCGGGTAATTCTGAAAGAGCTCATAGCTCATTTTATGAATATTATCGTTTTGCCCGGCGCTGTTTTGGGAAGTTTTCTCAGATAATTTCATTATAAACCCGTTATAACCTAAGACGAGAAAATCTCCCTGGTTATTATACAGCATCTTCCTGATATTCCCGAACATTGGCATATCAATGCCGCTCTGGTGCCATGATTTTCCCATATCGAAGGTCTCATAAAAACATTTATATGTTCTCATTATCCCGTGCGCGGAATCAGGGAAATTCAATGCTTCAATAATTTCAGAAGAATTAAGGTAGTAAGATGCCTTAATGGTTCTCCAGTTGTCCTCCGTCGTGTAGATCTTTTTCTCAGAAAAGCCGTAGCCAAAACTGCCCGTTACCATGCAGATATCCCTAAAGGCTTCTTTTGTCCGAATAATCCGCCAGTCGGCACCTCCGTTAGAGCTTGCAAAAATAAAGCCGTTATTTCCGGATGAATCATTGCAGCTTCCGCATCCGATGATTTCTTTTGGCCCTATAAGCTTAACAGAGTTGAATTTGTAATTTGGGGGAATCGGCACTTCATCCCAGTATTTTCCCCCATCGTTGGTGTAGCGCATTTCAGGTTTATAGCCTATTTCAGATGAGTAAGTGTCGGTCAAAACCAGGTAATTCTGGCCGGAATATGCGCTTGGGAATATGCTTGGGCGGGAAGGAAAATAGAAGTACGACCGGAGCTCACCGTTGTCATTATATGTATATATGTATTCAGTGGTAAATACACATATTGTACCTCCGCTTACCTGGACTCCTTTCATCCAGCCCGTATCCTCATTTGGGATGCTGAGGGGTTTCATTTGCCAGGTTCTTCCCCCGTCATGGCTTAGAAGAAAGCGGTCCTTGCGGTTTGAAACTGCTGCTGCCAGCTGCTTATCCGAGACACTGTTGTCCAGAGAAAAATCAAAGCATTCAAGAGATTTTTCTGAAGAAACACTGCTGTAGGTTATTCCCAAATCCAAAGACCTGAACAGTTCATTGTAAGTCGAGAGAAACAAAACCTTTTGCCTAGGGTTATAAGCTGATGCTGAAAAGAAATTATTAGAATTCCCAGGCGTCAGAATATTGCCGCCGGAAAAGGTTTTTCCAAAATCAGTGCTTCTGTACTGGACAGTCATATTGTTGTCATTCTCCCCGTTTCCCTGGATAATCCAGATGCTGTCATTTACTGAAATGACATTGCTCAGGTTTCCTTCAACTGAACTGTCAACCGCAGCCCAGGTTTTTCCGGAATTTTCTGTTCTGAGTATTATTGATCTGCCATACCTGGAATCCGGATTATTTGGCACATAGACAGAAGCGATTAAGATACCCAGGCCTGATTTATTTATTCTTGGGGTTGACAGATGCATTTGTTTAGAAGTATCGGCACTAAGTCCTGTAGCCTGAACACTCCAGCTTTTCCCGCCGTCTGAGCTGTGGTAAAGACTTCCAATTCTGTGATTGAAGTTTGAAGAAGTTATCCAGACATTAAGTGAATCAAGTACATAAATGCCGTTTAAGTATTCATCCGAAGGCCATGATGTAATATTCTGCTGGAACCAACTTACCCCTCCATCTGTAGTTTTAACAATATTAGTTGCGCCTGCTATACCTGTTGAGCCAATTTCCCAGCCAGTTTTTGAATCAGCAAAGGTCACAGCAAAATATTCTGTTCTTAGTGTCTGCTTCCAGCTCCTTCCCGCGTCGGTTGTTCTGAATTCACCATTGAGCGGATCGATCAGAAATCCGTTCAAGCTATCTAAAAAAGCCAAAGACTGCTGCCGGCCTGTAGCTGTACTTGTTTTGGAATAGGTTACCAGGTTATCCACAGTGTTACCTGTATCACGGGAAACGCTTAAAGTACTCATGCTGGCCAGAAAATATGTGCAATTGCCTGAAGGAGCAATTGAGTAGATTGTATTTCCATGAGGATAAGGAGAAATCCACTTCCACCCGCTTTGAGAATATACAGATTCAGTACTGAAAAGCAGAAGAAACGTCAATAGTATTATTGCTGATTTCATTTAAATTTCCTCATGATAATATTTTTTTCCAGAAGAATATCCTTTGCAAGTGAAGCTTTTATAGGAGTAGTATAATACCCTTCCTTTTCAAACTGAAGATAGACTTCATTTCCCAAAACCTGTTCGGATTGGCTATACTCATCCGGCTTTACTACTACAGTATCGCCTGCGAAAATACTATTATATGAGAGAAAATAGTTTCCTTCAGCATCACTTGCTGTGGAGGGATTACCCCAGAAGCATACTAATAAAAGCTCTTTCGTATCGGAAAAGGTTTCTCCGGTTTTACTTTTGAAATTTACGGTGTACCTGTAGATTCCATTTTTAAGTTTTAAGCTATCTCTTAAATTTCTTTCCATCTGGTAGAGTCCGCCAACGAGATTATCCGAATAACTATAGAGCACCTCATTGGTAAGTTTATCGGTGATCTTAAAGCTGACCTCACCTTCTGAGGGGATGGAAAACCTGAAGAAAGTCCTGTACAAAACGGGATTTGGAAAATTCTGATAAAGTTTGAACGGGTAGTCACTCGTGCTGCTGATTTTGCTTAAACTTGCTTTGTTTAACCCTGCAGAATTATTGGAGCCTTCCGTGTAATAGTAAGTCAACCAGATACTTACATTACTTAAAGCAGCGCCTGCGTCATCTGTAACTTTTCCCTGTATTCCGTATTTTGCAGGCGGGGGTTCAACTGCAGTTTCACTTTTACACGAGTAAAAAATAAAAGAAAAGATAAGTGCTGGAATGATTGAAGAAAGAATTCCGGTTCTACTGTTCGCCATTTACTAACTCCAGGTATTAAAGAGAAAAAGTTTATTAAATAGCCAGATAACAAAATTGTAGGATGAAAATACAGATTTCAATTTCCAGTGTCAAAACAAAAATGAATAAGCTTATAATCAAAATATTCTTGCCCTTACTTTCTTTATTATTTAATTTGTTGCCTCAAATTATCTCAAACATCTATTTATCCAAATGGCGGAAGCATGCTCAGGTACATTACTATTTGTTTAGTATTTATTAGCAGTCTTGCTTATTCTCAAACAGCTGGTACAAAATCCCTTAAATCAGATTCCACCAGCCTTCATTCTGTTTACATTACTTCTGAACCTTCCGGGGCTGAAGTTTTTATTAATGATTCCTCATTCGGGAGGACCCCCATCAGGGTCTTAAATTTCCCCAATAAACCTTTCTTTCTAAAACTGATTGACAACCTGCAAAACAAATGGGGACTGATAATTGATGACACAAAAAGCAGAGAAGTAAGCATCCATGCCCTTATAGCAAAAGATCACGGTCAACTTCTGGCTTTTTCTGAACCTTCAGGTGCTGAGGTATTCTTAAGTGATTCTTTGCTGGGCAAAACTCCCTTAGGTCCGGTAAAAATTCCGCTGGGCTTTACGAAGGTTAAGGTTAAAAAAGAGAATTACATTACATATGAAGAAATTGTAAATATGCCCAAGAAAATACCTTATTTGTATAAAATTGATACAAAACTTAAGAGCATATATTCTGCAGTTGACCTTAGCGCATTATCACAATACCGGTATATTTACTTAGACGGGAAAAAAGTTGATCCTCTTGAAGTAAAGAAAATTACAGCCGGAGAGCATAATTTAAGGGCCGGCATGCAGGAAGGTGAACCAGGCCTCGATTTGAATTTTGAATCAGAAAATGATGCCCTGTATAACATTTATGTTAAACCAAAGCAGTTTAATTTCAAGCGGGTTTTGTATTCATTAATTCTTCCGGGAGCCGGACAGGCAAGTGACGGAGCCATAATAAAAGGCGCTTCAATTTTTACCGGATCTGCTTTACTGGCTGCAGCATCTATTTTCACATCGAATAATTACTCCAGCAAAACCGATTTGTATGATAAGCAGAGACTGGCTTATTTATCTTCGCAAAATGAAATGGAAGCCCTTGCAAACAAAGATATTATGTTTTCAGCAAAAGATGAAATGGATAAGGCACTTAAGACAAAAAAACTGGCAATCGGGCTGCTTGCCGGGGTATACATTTATAATATACTTGACGTTATTGTATTTCATTCAGTGAAAGATGTCCTGGATCTGACGAATGCCAGCCGGGATTTTAAGATTTCCGGCTCCGCGGGCTTAAATACCGATGGAGTCACTTTCGGCATCAAATACAGTTTTTAACACAGAAAATTTCTATAAACACATGGCTAAGCTTTTTATTCTCCCGGCAAAGTTTATCATTTTTCTGACATTTATATTTTTATGTGGATGTGAGGAAGCCCTGCCTCCTTTGATTGTAAATGCCCATGACCCGGCTTCAAAATATTTCACGCCAGATCCGGCAGGAGATCTCAGATTCAGATCAATTGACAGGTCGAGTGTCAGAATCATATGGACAAACAAAAGCAATTTTGCAAAAGCCTTTCTGATTGAAAAAACAGACATAACTACGCAGAGGACTGAATATATCACGCTCCCTTCCGATTCGACGTCTTTCACCGATAAGAACCTCGACATTTACGGGAAATACAGATATGTTGTTGCCACAAAAGGCAGTACTGAATATTCAAGCAATAGCGATACAATCACCATACATTATGAGCCGTATACAGTAAACATTTATAACACTGCACAGGGTACCGGCCTTCTGCAGATCAGCGGTAATTCTCAAAGATGCTTTGTTTCTGTCCAAAGCGGTTTAGACATTTATGATATTTCCAGCGGTAAATTAAAATTTTTAAGTAATGCAGCCGGACTGGCATCAAACACAGTGAACAAATTAAGCTGGGACGGAAGCATAATTGCTTATGCCGGGAATTATTTGGTTGGATACTATGATATAAATAACAGCAGGAATATTATCTTAAAAAACACTTACTCAATTGAGAATAAGAGATTAGTTGATATAAGCTCCGACAAAAGATATATGGTCACCTGCAGGAGCGACGGCAGAATTGAGCTTTGGGATCTCCAGAAAAACGTCTCCCGCTCGTTCCAGTTACCTCCCGGATCGAGCCCTATGGCGCTTGCCATAAGTCCCGACAACAGATTTATTGTCAGCAGAGACGGCAGCAGCATCTGCTTCTGGGATATAAATACATTTAATTTATATGCAGCCATATCCGGAACGGGATATTACGAAAATTCACCATGGACATTTAATGATGACGGAAATATATTTGTTTATTACGACATTAATTCAGGAGAGCTCAAATTTTGGGATGTGGGTTCAAAGACAACTTATTACAAAATGCCTCATGCACAATATGGCGCAATAAAACTTATATCCAGCGGCGAATTCATGCTGGTCAGCTCGAACAGCCAGCTTATGCTTTACAGAATAACAAATAATATTCCTGCTGCGCCATTAAGGGTTTTCGACACAAAGGGTGATTACAAATTCCAGACTATTTCAATTGGAGGCAATGGGGCGATACTGATTGGTGATCCTAGCCTACTAGACACAAAATTTCTGGTAAATTTTAAGGACAGCTGGAAATATTCAGACTGAAGCTGCCAGCCTGGTATAACCCAGCTTTTATTTCAGGATCATTAACTTTCGTGTTTCTGAAAAAGAATCCGCCTTCAGTCTGTAGAAGTATATTCCGGATGGAAGACTGCTTCCATCGAAGCTGACTGTATAATTGCCTGCCGGTTTAAAACCTTTTACAAGGCAGGCTACTTCATTTCCCAGTACATCAAAAACATTCAGCTCTGCAAATCCGCCTACAGGAATTTCGTAATTTATCTTTGTAACCGGGTTAAAGGGGTTGGGATAATTCTGCCCAAGCCTGTAGTTTTCAGGATTTGGATTGTTTCTTTTTTGTGTTACACCTGTCAATACCACTCCCCCCTCTCTGAAGATTGAAATCCCGTCATCTGTAGAAATCCAGATGTTATTGAGCCTGTCGACAAAGATATGATTAACATTATTGTCAGAAAGATATGAATTATGCGTATTATACACTTTCCAGCTGGTACCATTGAAGCTTACAAGGCCGCTGTCTGAAGATCCTGCCCAGAGATTTCCGTAAGAATCCAAAGCGAGAGATTTAATATCGTAGAAAGGCAGTCCTGAATTATCGGAAGTGAATGATTTCCAGGATTTTTGGTCAAACTGTAAAATACCATGTTCCAGAGTAGAGATCCACTGCCTGCCGTTGTTGTCAATAATCATTGTCTGAATATCGTTATAAGGGATTTCGGATGTAGAAGAATTGTAAATGTTCCATTTACTCCCGTCGTAAGAAGCAATTCCGTTGCCGTATGTTCCAATCCATATAGTAGCATCCTTATCGACATTGACCGCCGTTATAGTATTATCGGGAAGGACTGACTCAGAAGTATAGGTAGTCCAGTTATTTCCGTCAAACTCAAAAAGTCCAAAGCGGGTTCCGACCCATTTATGATTTTTCCTGTCAAAAGCTATAGAAGTAACAATGTTGGAAGCATAAGCCGGCCCCGGAATCTTTATAGAGGTCCAATTTGTCCCGTCAAAAACCGAGAGACCTTCATCAGTTCCTATCCATTTATTTCCGGCGGAATCAATTGCTATGGTATTAATAAAATTGGATATTAAACCTGAATTTGATTTTTCATATTGAGTCCAACCTGATCCGTCGTATTTAATGAGTCCGTGTTCACTGGTGCCTATCCAGGCAGTTCCCTCCTTATCGCGTACCAAACAGTTAATCTTATCCAGTGGGAGACCTGTGCTAGTGATTCCAATATCCTCCCATTTTATCCGGTTAAATTTTATCAGACCCCCATTATGAATTATCGGATGCCTGGCCGCAAGCCAAAGGTTTCCTTCTGAATCCAAAGCAATGCCTCTTATTTCATCAAAAGGCATATTGTCATAAATAGAATTATAACTAACCATTTTTTTTGATACGATGTCAAATCTGATCAGTTTGTTTACTGCGCCAATCCAGAGCTCATTGTCCCTTCCCATGCACAAGGTTTGGGGAAATATCCATTCGCCATCACTTTCACTTGAATAGAAATCCCATTTGGATCCTTCATACTTTTCCACTCCGTTACGAGAGGTCCCGGCCCATAAAGTACCTCTACTGTCCACTGCAAGAGAAGTTATATCAGTATAATAAAACAGCGGATAAAGAGAACCGGGCTCAATCCACGACCATTTAACACCGTTAAACTTTGAAAC
This sequence comes from Ignavibacteria bacterium, assembly GCA_025612245.1. GTDB lineage: Bacteria > Bacteroidota > Ignavibacteria > Ignavibacteriales > SURF-24 > JAAXKN01. The sequence continues at coordinate 978 of JAAXKQ010000031.1, read as the reverse complement.
TCCTGTAGAATAGTATCCTGCATAAACAGTGTTATTACTCCTGTCTACTGCAAGAGCGGTAATTCTGTTGTCCTGCAAGCCTGACTGTGAGTTAAAGACCGTCCAGATAGTCCCATTAAACCTTGCAATACCAGACTCAGAGGTCCCAATCCAAATATTCCCAAGTGTATCAACTACAATTGAAGAAATAACTTCACCCGGAAGTCCGGAATTTGATGAGTTATAGACCGTCCACGCCTTTCCGTCAAATTTTGCCAATCCCCTGTTTGTCCCGATCCATTTTACACCCTTTTTGTCAACTGCAATTGAGGTGACATAATTATCCGGCAGGCCTGAATTAAAGGTAAAATAGAAATCCTTTGCAGATGTGAGCCTGTTGAATCTGATCAGTCCTGTTCTCGTTCCTGTCCAGACGTCATTGCCTTGAATTGCAACGCAGTTCGGGTAATTTGAGCCGTAAAAGTCAACCCATTCGGAACTCTGCCCGTATAAAAAGGAGGATAAAATAAGAACTGCTGTGAGGATGAGCCCGGGTAAAATCTTTGGGTATTTCATATTATTCCGAATTTCTGGTGCAAATTACAACTTCCCTAAGTACTTGGATCCAAAAGCCGGAGGCTTTATATTTCCAGGTCAAAATTAGGGAATTCCGGTTTGACTATCAAAATGAATATATAAATTTCATTTTTATCTTCATAAAGGAACAATTTTGCTTCTTAAGCCGTTAGTTTATTATGGGATTTTTAATGCAGGATCACAAAATTATAGTAAACGGATGCTAAAATTCATTTTCATATTGTGTCTACTGTTTTTTACCTTTTTCAGTGCTTCCAAAGGAGCTCAGGGCAGCTTTAGCCCGTTGAGTCCTGAAAAAGAGATAATTCTACTGCAGACTGAAGATTCCGGCACACAAGCCCAGGGGGCATTACAGGTTCAGGATTTGAATGAAGATGAAAATGAGCTGATCTTAGTACTTCC
>JAAXKQ010000026.1 GCA_025612245.1 Ignavibacteria bacterium | reverse complement strand
CAATTATAATTGTCGTTGAAGAGAATCTAACCGGTAAAAATAATTGTCGTTAACCGGTAATTATAATTGACATTAATCACCCGTAATTCATCTAAAGAGTCTGAAGGTCGAAAAGAAAAAACCTGAATATTACACGGATGAAGAACTGAAGAGGTTTTTCTCACAGCCGATGCCTGAGGGATACAGAAACTTTTTCTTTGGCCTGTTGCAGACAGGGATGAGGTTTGCTGAATTAGCTAATCTTACCTGGGCTGATGTGGACTTCCAGCGGCGGTTGCTCCATGTCAGATCTACCGAAAGTTTCAAGACCAAGACATCAAACTCCGAAAGAGCTATCCCAATGACAAAGGACCTTTACAAGCTTCTTAAGCAGCTTGAACCAAATAGAAAGACAGATCTGGTTTTTACAACCAAGAGCGGGACACAGATCAAGGAAAGGAAAGCGCTTTCAATTTGCAAAGCTGTTGCGGGAAAGGCGAAGATCAGTTCAAATGCCTTTCTTCATAAGTTCCGTCACACATATGCAACGATACTGGTGCAGAGAGGGGAGCGCCTTGAGGATATAAAGAAACTTCTGGGCCACAGCTCAATTACAGAAACAGAAATATACGCCCATCATAAGCCCGATCAGCTGCACGACAAAGTAACCCACTTGGATAATCTGATAGACCTCGATAAGAAAGGCCAATCGTAAATGACTGGCCTTTCTTTATAATTGAAAAGCATAATTAAAATTTGACAATTACTAAATAAAATGCTTATTTAGATCTTAATTTGTAAGAATTTGAATTTGTATTTTTCTTTATTATGGTGACAGATTGGAAATTCTATACTTTCTTGCACTTATTTTATCATTTCTTTTAATATTCCTTTTTGGGCTCCCAATCCTAGCACGGTCTTCGTTAATCCACTTTAGATTAATTTCATTGGGTTTTTGTTCTTTGGTAAAATCTTATCAGTGTTGAATAAATTTTGGTGAAGTTAACAAATTAAATAATAATATTCCCTTAGGATAAAAATGGATTGGACGAAAAAACATCTTTCAAAAATTGGTAATAAAGAAAGATCTTTTGATGATTTTCTTCCTGAGTTTTTATGCTCGGATAGTGAAAATACTGCAGAACCAGAAGTGAATGCTTACTTAAAACTGCGACAGGAAATTGAACCTTGGTTGTCAGCTATCTTTCAAAGCGAACATCTGTCTTTACTAGTAGGGAATGGTTTAACTTTAGGAATAAGCCAAATAGCTGGTGTAAAGCCTCCTGAATATAAGCGGCCCGAATTCGAGATTGATAAGGACAAAATAAGAGAGTATGCGGATAAAACAGCAAAAACAATGGATAGAGGTGAGGCAAATTTTGAAGATGATCTACGAACAGCTAATTTATTGTTAAATGGATTAAATGTACTTCAAAAAAATGACAAAGCAAAAATTCTTAAAAGTAACATTGATACAATTCTTGAGGATTTAATTAAATCCATTATCTATACTGAGAGATGCTTCGTAAATAACTTATTTTCAGATGAGTTGGAACTACATCAGAAGGGGATTAAAGCACTTGAGATTTTGAAATCCTTCTTTTCGAGTTTTGCAAGCAGAGTAGCTTCAAGAGATAGATTGAATATCTTTACGACAAACTATGATAGATTTATTGAATTTGCTAACGATGAAGCTGGTATATTATCCTTAGATAGATTTAGAGGAACATTATACCCAATCATGCGAAATACTAGATTAGAACTAGATTACCACTACAATCCTCCTGGGATAAGAGGGGAGCCAAGGTATGTTGAAGGGGTAGTTCGCTTTACTAAAATACATGGGTCGATTGATTGGCGTTTTGAAAATCACAATATCATTAAAGAGTTACTTCCATTTGGTGCAGATGAAAATCATCCTATTATAAAAAGATTATCTGAATGTGCTGTAATATATCCGAATTCCTCAAAAGCTATTGAGACTGCTTTTTATCCTTATTCGGAACTTTTTAGAGATTTTTCAGCTGCTATCTGCAAGCCTAACTCGACATTAGTAACATATGGCTATGGATTTGGAGATAGTCATATTAACCAGATAATTAATGATATGTTAACAATTCCATCTACTCACGTAGTTATTATTGCATATGATAAAATATCTGAAAATGGAGTTAGTCCAATTCGAGACAGAATAAGAAAATTCTTTGAAAGTAATCCCTCGCAAATTACCCTTTTAATAGGTGACCATTTAGGAGCTATTGAAAACCTTACGGAGTACTACTTACCTAAGCCAGCAATAGATCGTATTACTGAAAAGGCAATAAGAATTAAATTTGGAAGAGAACCAGAAGACAAATTAATAAACAATAATACACCCCAAGTAAATGAACACTGATTTTGACAATTTCAGAAGCCTTTCAATTGGCACTGTAAATTCAGTATCTTCTAATGAGATTCGGATTTTGCTAGATGTTGATGCTCCTCAAAATACCTCTATAAATACAGGTACCCCACGCTCCTTTCCTAAAATTAATAGTTATTTAATGATCCCAAACGAAGTTGGGGGGATTGTTGGAATGGTAAATTGGATAGGAGTAGAACATTCTCCGTATCCAAAAAGAAAGGGATACAAGGATTTCGATTTAATTGATCTGCCTTTCCCATTAAGGAAATTATGTCTGGTTCCTATCGGAACCTTAAAGTTTACTGGTAAAAAGGGATTTGAAAAATATACACTAGAGAGAGGAATATATTCTTTCCCCTCGGTAGGGGATATTGTTGTCTTGCCAACAGACGAGCAACTAAATTCAATTGTTGAGAATCGTGATGAAAATGCAGCTATAATTATTGGGAAAGCTCCAATTGCAAACAATGCGGAAGTTAGAATTAATCCAGACAAGTTATTTGGAAGACATTTTGCCGTTTTAGGTAACACGGGAAGTGGTAAATCCTGTTCAGTAGCAGGCTTAATTAGGTGGTCCATTCAAGCTGCAAAAAACTCATGTAAAAGTAATAATGATTCAATAAACGCTAGATTTATTGTTCTTGACCCAAACGGAGAATACTGCAATTGTTTTAATGAACTGGGTAAACCTGTTAGATTATTCAAGGTTGTGAATGTTTCATCATCTGATGGAGAAAGTGCTACGCAACTTAAGGTCCCCGCATGGATGTGGAACAGTGATGAATGGATTACTTTTTCTCAGGCTTCTCCTGGAGTTCAAAGACCATTGTTACTTGATACTTTAAGATTTATCAAATCAGGGGTTCAGTATTCACCACAACCTTTGGCCAGATTAGTAAAACTTCTGACTGCGAGGAAACTAAATTTTGAACTTTGGTCATCAAACCCAAATATGTCTTATGGCGAAGTACAGGAGTGCGGTAAAAAAATTGGTACCTTAGATTATGATTTAAGACACCTCTATATCCCAAATAAGAAGCAGGTATTCGATGAAGAAGTGATTAAAAAGTTAAATCTACTTGCTGAAAAATGTAAAGAAGTACATGATAGGACTTATAGTAATAATAATAACACAATCCGATACTCAGATTTTAGGGAGGTTGAACTATTAAGTATCTTAACTCGAATCAAAAATGTTTTAGAAGTACTACCTTCATTTGAAGATAATTCTAATCTGGTTTCTCCTGATACACCTAGATATTTCGATGTATTAGATCTTCCTGATTTTCTGGACAATTATGCTTCTACTGAAACCTCAGGCAGGGATTTGTCGCAGTTTGTAAACTCTCTGAACCTCAGAATTAAATATTTGATGCGAGACGAGCGTGCTAAATCAGTTATTGTGGACGAACTGAAAATAGATTTTGCAGAATGGTTAGAAATGATAATCGGTGGAAATAGTGCTGATAATGGATACATAAGCATTATTGATTTATCGCTTGTCCCAGCTGACATCATTCATATTTTAATTTCAGTTATTTCCAGAGTTGTTTTTGAAGCAGTACAACGCTATAAACGAAAAGTTGGAGCTGAGCTTCCAACTGTCTTAGTACTAGAAGAAGCTCATACTTTTATAAGAGAGAACAGATTTAATGAAACTACTTACTCACAGCTTTGCAGAGAAACGTTTGAAAGGATTGCTAGAGAAGGGAGAAAATTTGGTTTAAGCCTACTTCTATCTTCACAAAGACCATCTGAACTTTCATCAACAGTTCTTTCCCAATGTAACACTTTTTTGCTCCATAGAATTGTAAATGACCGTGATCAGGATCTTATAAGGAGACTTGTTCCAGATAATATTGGGGCTTTATTAAATGAACTGCCAATTCTGCCAACCAGAAAGGCAATTCTTCTTGGTTGGGCAACACCTATCCCTATTCTAGTAGAGATGAGAGAATTATCAAAACAAGACCGACCTATGTCAAACGATGCTCAGTTTTGGAAAGTGTGGATTAATGAGGAGGATAGAAAAATCAATTGGAAAGATATTGCTGATGAATGGCAAGGTTACAATGGAAGTGATTCTAATGAGAGTACTGAAAATAATACGATGTCAAATCTCATAGATGACAGTAAGGACATTCCTAGCAATCCATTTCCCAAATCATTGTCCTAAATTTGTCCTAACTTGAGAAAAACAGGGTGAGTTTGGGTGTGTTAGAGAGACGTCACTATGCGAAAAAAGCTCAAAAACAGCGTTTTTAGCTGCCTTTGAGCTTTTGTAAGCGGAAAGGGGGAGATTCGAACTCCCGGTACGGTTGCCCGCACAACGGTTTTCGAGACCGCCGCATTCGACCACTCTGCCACCTTTCCCGGTATTGGTCGCTTAAACTTAAAAAATTGAACACCAATTCTAATAAATAATATACACTAAATCAACCCTCCAGACAAGTCAACCGGCAGATTTATTCAAATTGCTCCGTCCCGCTGCTTTATATAAAAGATGTGAAATATTTCTAAATTGAACCGGCTATGAATTTTGTCGCCAGTATTAAGACGGCTCCAATTAAGAATGATGTAACTACAAGCTTTGTGTGGTTCTTCAGCATCTCTCCCAGTACGGCATGGAACGCCAGGAAAATAAATCCGCCGCCGATGTGCGCCATTATCATTCCGAATACAATGGGGGAGATCATGGACTGCAGCAGGTAAATGCCTATTACCGCTCCCAGCACGGTCGTAAGTTCAACAAGTGTTACATATGTAATAATCTTCTTTTTGCTGTATGCCGCTCCCAGCATTAGCGAGGCTAAAGCAAGTCCCTCGGGAAACTTGTGCACAAGTATTGCAAGGAATATAGAGTTGCTCTCGAAGTGCATGTGCTCGCCGCCTGTGGTAAGCGCAATGCCGTCAAAGAGCGAGTGGAACGACAGTGCCGTTACCATCAGAAGCACAATTTCCGAAAACCGCTTTGTTGTCTGCTCGTCAAAGTGGCTTGCACTGCAGGCCGGGCAGACGTGAAAGTAATACTTACTTATAAGATAGAATACTAAATAGCCCGAAGCTAATCCTAAGAGAAGTTCCGGTACAGAAAGCGCCTCATACGCCTCAGGCAGTATGGAAAACGCCGCTGCGCCGAATAAGGCTCCCGCTGAGAGGCTTATTAAAGCGCATAATTTATGATGGTCTATTTTGATTGAGAAAGTGGAAACCGCCCCCACGAGGGCTGAGATGACTACAAAGACAGACCGTAATACCATTCCTGAATATATTTGATCCATTTGTTCCATTTTTTTTAACTAATAAATTTACCAAAAATAACGTGCATTTTAAAATATTTTCGGACTGCTTCTTTTAAATTTCACGAAATATTTATATATTTGAGTCTTTCAACTACGGAAAGATGCAGGAGTGGCTGAACTGGCACGCCTGGAAAGCGTGTGTGCGGGCAACCGTACCGTGGGTTCGAATCCCACTCTTTCCGCTCCTAAAGAATAAAGCTCATGAGCAGCTAAAAAAGCTGTTTTTGAGCTTTATTCGCATAGTGGCGTCTCCCTAACTCACCCAAATACCCCATCTTTTACCAGCAACATGACACTATTAGGACATTATGTTTTTGAATAATACAATTGAAGTACATGAATTTCCACATGGAAGTTCTGATGAACCGAAAGTAAATCTAATTTAATGCTTCTCTGTACAACTGAAGAAAAACTGTTCCCAGTTACATTATTTATGACTCAACTCGAGGTCCTGAATGAGTATTTGTACTTGCTTGACAGACTATTTCCGAATTTGTAAGTTCACAAAAGTGCAATTAAGAAATTCAGCTGATAAAATCATTATAGAAAGAATTACAGGTGCGAGGGAAAATGAAAAATGCAGTGGTTTATTTCTTTGCCTTAATTGCATGTATGTTTAGCAGTTGTGATAATAATGTTACTTCTCCGGATCGAACAATAACGCTAAACTCAAAACTACACCAGTTGTTTTACTGGGGATACTCCGATGTGGCAACCAGAGCTCCCAATATAGGAGCAAGTGAGGGCCCGGATGTATTATATCCATGCTGGATAAATCAGAATCAAATATTTTTTTATAGCGCAGAGTTAACAAATGCAGTGACTCATAAAGGCTTTTTCTTATTAAATATGGATTCACAGAATTTCAGCTTTAAGGATTATAGTTTTTATCCTTTCGAGAATGACGGAATTTTTGATATAAAGAATATTACCGGCAGCAGTAAATTTCTTGTATCAGCAAGACAAAACAATTTACAAAAGATTCTTTTAATTGAGTTAAACGGAAATGGCACTGTTTCCTCCCGTGAACTGATAAGCGATGAATGGAAACCCGGATCTGTCGCCATATTTTCATCGGGCGAAGAATTCATTTTTTACGGTACGAATCCGCAGGACAATCTGAGCGGTTTTTATAAAGCAGTTCTGCGGTCTACCGGGGCAGTAAGCTACATAGACCTTCTCTATAATATCACCCTAAAGCCAAATGAAGCAGCAAGTTTTGCAGTAACAAAGGATAACAGATACCTTATCTTTGGTCAGGATAATAACTCCCGCACAAGGGTAAGGTTTATGCAGCTCGGTATTGACGGCACTGATACCACATTAAAGGTAATAGCCGACAGGGGCGGTTCTTTCAATTCGGTTGCCGCAGATCCGGCAAATCCGTCTAAAGTACTGTTGAACTATGGGTTCCCGGGTGATGCTGCCAATGTTCCGCAATGTCATATCGAGCTATTTGATTTATACTCTTCACGAAGTGAAGATCTGGATGTCAGAACTACAAAATTTACCGCAAGATTTATAGTGAATAAAAATCCTTGCTTCAGCCCCTCGGGCAGGCACTTTGCCTTTACAGCCGGGGCATTCGACGGTGAAGGCGGCATTTATCCCCTCGAGCTATGGATATATAGTAATGTCCAATAAACCGTTCATTTAATTCTCAAATCCATTCATTAAATGAAAGATATTCATGTCATTTTAATGACATTGGCTTCTTGAAAATGCTTAAAACAGCTTGAATTCATTATATTCAGATATAGTGCCGAAAATCCAACTCTTTCCGCTAGCAAAGAATAAAGCCCGGGAACAGCTTATAAACTGTTCCCGGGCTTTTTGATTTAAAATAGTTGCTCTCCTCCTCGTAGTTTATCTGAATGCTTGGATCGTTCTATACCGGAATATAAGAAACCAAACTAAATGAAAGGTAATGTTATTTACTGCCGATTTTTTCACTTAAAATAAAATTCAAGCATTAAGTCTTATTGCTTTTTTGTCCACCCCGGAGGCTTACTGCTTCCGAATCTGTGATAAGATCATAACACTAGAAAAACTTATTTACAAATTTCTTCAAATCGCCTTCGAATTTCTGAGTAAGCAATTCACCAAAAGTTACAAGCTTTTGCATGTTCTCATATGTAGCACAATCGAGAGAGGAATCGAGACCATCAACAGCTAAACCATTCCTGAAATCATCAAACTCGCCATCTATTCTGAGATAATCCTCTTTCTTATTTTGACTTTCGAAAATATTCTGCATCTGATAATCTACAGTCTGCGAAACACCCTCCATTATAATTCCTACAAGAGGCCTGGCCCAGCCAATTAATCCCCAGTTTTTGCACTCTTTGTAAGTAATTGTTGTTGACTTTCGGCCGGTTCCAAGTGAAAGAATTACAATGTCTTCAAATGGAACTCCCATAAAATTCCCATCATCAACTTTCCCACGCCCTTTCTTAATTGCTTCTACCAGTGCGCATGCTGTCGGATTGTTTGCAAAAACCCCTCCGTCAATGACTGGAAATTCATCCCTGATATTATCCAGGCTTTCCGGAAGGGCTGCTTCAAAGTACGTCGGTGCTGCTGCCGTAGCCCTGGCAACATCCCTTACCTTGTAGTTTGTGGCCGGATTATCTGCATCCTGTTTGGTAAAAAATATAGGGCGGTATTGCCTAACGTTATACCCGGTAATTAGGCAGGGTTTCATCAGGTCCTTCAATTCCAGATCCCCAAGATACGTCTTAAGATGGTCTTCTAATTGCCCGGCATTATACTTTTCGTCCAGGATTCCGCCGGACGCTGTTATCCTTTGCCAGAGGCTTCGTTGAAAGATTTCTTCTCCATGTTCCAGGTAAAAGTCTCTGATTTTGGCTGCCTCAAAACGTGCTTTACATGGGTTTTCTTTGCTTTCCGGGGTAAGATAAAGGCAGGCGAGTATTCCACCGGTACTTGTCCCGGCAATTAGATCAAAATACTCTCCAATACTTCCATTGTCTTTTCTTTTTTCCCTTATTAAGCTTTCGAGCCTGACAAGTACGGTCGCTGGAATCAGCCCTCTGATTCCTCCTCCATCAATAGACAGGATCAAAAATTTCTTCCTGTTCTTTTCATCCGGGTTCTGTCTGCCATCAGCCATATTTCACCTCCTAAAATAAAGAGTTAACTATGGACTAGCTATTGCGATAGCTGGAACATTATGCCGCGATTCGGGAAAATATTTTTATACAAATTAAAGTGATGAAGAAAAACTTCTTAATTAATTATTAATATGCCTGTAACTTATGAGAATGAAATTTTATTTTAGCAGTATGAGTTTCCTGGCCATCGTAATTCCGCCCGATTCAAGTGTGTAGAAGTATACACCGCTTGGTAAGCCATTCCCGTCGAACCTTACGGAGTACTCGCCCGCAGGCTTGTATGAGTCCAGAATTACTGCCACTCTGCTTCCAAGTGAATTATACGCAAATATCCTCACCATACCATCTCTTTTTACTGAATAATTTATTGTGGTCGATGAGTTAAATGGATTAGGGTAATTCTGCGATAGGGTAAACGCATTTATTATAGAAGGGTTATCACCAGCTGAAGATTCATATTCTACTTCCATCGCAGAACAGAAGATTTTTAGGTAATCATTGGCATTATTGTAATAGAATTCCAGTAAATCTTTATAACCTGCCCGACTGCCGCTTTCACCTAACCCAATGGATACTGCTCCGGTCGTATTGCCGAAAACATCGTGTGCATAATCAACTCTGTTGCGGTTTACCCAGGTACTGTCAGTCCAGTTTTCTGTGGATTTACTCAATATCTTTCCCTTATCATCAAGAATTACTATATCCCTGTCAGATTGAGTCCAGGCGTCATTTACCCATTTCTCATTCAGATTTGTGACTTTTTTGCCATCATCGGAAACTGAGCTCGTTACTCTCGTGTAATTTTGCCATCCACCATTAAAATCACCCCGCTGAGAAAGATTAGAAAGCAGTCTGCCATTACTCTCGTAGGCATAAATATCCCTTGTGGTCTTAAACCAAGCGTCGTGCCACCATTCTTCATAAAGATGTGTAAGGACTTTCCCGTTGTCATCGTAAGTGTAAGTTATTCTCATAATACTTTCCCACGCCCCGTCTTTCCAATCATCAGACTGGATGGTTAGCAAATTCCCATTGCCATCGTATGTATAAGTATATCTTTCATTATTTTTCCATGCTCCGTTTGCCCAATCTTCTGAAAGGAAAGTAAGAGTGTCCCCTCTATTATCTAATGTATAGCTACGTCTTAAATTATTTCCCCAGATTCCGTTCTGGCAAAGTTCCAGGATGTAGCCATTCTGAAAACCGTTTTCGTCATAGGTATAAGTATATCTCTCATATTGTTCCCATTTGCCCTGCCTCAGGCACTCCGAATGCTTAGAAATCAGTTTATCATTGTTGTTGTATGTCAGTAAATCTTTTCTGACGTCTGTCCATATGCCATTACTATTAGTTGCAGTGTAAACGGCAACCAGGTTACCATTGTTATCGTAATAGCTGGTCTTCCTTTGGCTGTTCACCCATGTGCCGTTTTCCGGTTCTGCAACTGTTTCCGTGGTCCTGTGGCCCTTTTTATCATAAGCATAAATTCGCCTTTTTGAGGAGTCAATTGTAATTATTATGGGCCTAAACGTGCTTGTGCTGTTGTTCGCATGTTTATTAACCAGCAGTTCAGGAACTAGATCCCTGTTTTCCTGGTCCTTTATACGGTCTGGCAAAAGTTGGACTTCAGGAATTACTGAGTGAGCGTTCCTGTCTTCAGGCCAGGAGACGGATTTTGTGTTTTGTGGATATACAGAAATTTGCAAAAGCAAAACAGGGATAAATATAAGCAAAAGGTTCTTCATTCCGAACTCCAATTGATTCTAAATAGTTAGAAGAGAACAACCGCCACTTGTCTTGTGAAAAGGCCCCTTTTTAAGCCAGGGCAATAGAATTTTTTAACTATAGTAATCTAATAACAATATTTTTAAAAGTGCAATCAAAAATGGATCTTTTTTACCACCGGTTGTTAAAAGCAACTTAAAATATGTGGAAATCATGGAGAATGAGAGTTTTTCCGCATGCCTTTGGCTTACAAGGGATATATCAATTGCATCTGAAAAATCCCTCTTTTGCTTTCTTCCACTTTATATTTAAATTAAGACGGACTGCTTTGTAAATAGATTCTTTTATCGTTCAGGGAAATATTATGTGGTGGCTATACGCAATTTTATCGGCATTGTTTGCTGCACTTACAACTATATTCGGGAAAATGGGAGTAAAGGACATAGATTCTACACTCGCTACGGCAATTCGCACAGTAGTGGTTCTGATTCTGGCCTGGACAATCGTTTTCTTTCGCAGCTCTATGCAGGATGTTACTCTAATTTCCAGGAGGTCTTTTCTGTTTCTCGTTATCTCAGGCCTTTGTACGGGAGCATCGTGGCTATGTTACTACAGGGCTCTACAGGAAGGAAACGCCTCCTCGGTTGCGGCAATCGACAAAACCTCGCTTCCAATGATTTTTATACTTTCGGCGCTTATACTAAGTGAACCATTAACGTTAAAAACCGCTGTCGCCGGAATTCTGATTGTTGCCGGTACATTTGTGCTATTGTTCTAGAAGCCTGAAGCTCAAAAGCTGTACTTGAATACTGCTTTTGAGCTTCTTACGTGAACAATTAACTAATACTGCTCTTTTTCATTAGGAAAACTGCTGCTTTTAACGTCTTCAATATAGTGACTTACAGCATCCGTAATAATGGTGTGCAGGTCCGCATAGCGCCTTAGAAAACGGGGGCTGAATTCCTTATTCATTCCAAGCATATCCGCATACACCAGTACCTGCCCGTCCACGGCTCCTCCGGCTCCAATACCTATTACGGGTATCTTCAGTTCAGAAGCAACGCGTTCTGCCAGCACCGCTGGTATTTTCTCAAGCACAAGAGAAAAACAGCCTGCCTGTTCCAGCAGATGAGCATCCCTGACAAGCTTTTCTGCCTCAGCTTCATCTTTTGCACGCACAGCGTAAGTCCCAAATTTATTTATGCTCTGTGGCGTTAAGCCCAGGTGACCCATAACGGGAATTCCTGAGTCTATGATTTTCTTTACCATTGGAACGATTTCTTCTCCGCCTTCCAGCTTCAAGGCATCTGCACCGCATTCCTGCATGATCCTGATGGCGTTTGTTACTGCCAGCGTTTCGTTTACCTGGAAGGTGCCAAATGGCATGTCAACTACAACAAGCGCCCGCTTTACCCCCCGCACTACGCACTGTGCGTGATATATCATCTGTTCCAGCCTCATGGGCACTGTTGTGGTATTTCCTGCCATTACATTCGAGGCGCTGTCGCCAACCAGAATTGCATCCAGCCCCGCACCATCCAGTATCTGTGCAGTTGTGTAATCATATGCAGTCAGCATGGAAATTTTTTCGCCGCGCTGCTTCATTTCAATGAGCCTGTGCGTGGTTACTTTGCGTAAATCACTGCTAATATATCCAGTCATAACTCTCAAGTATTAATTATTAAAATAATCATTATCCTGCCATTCGCATCACCCGGAACAGCTTTTGAGTCTGCTCAAGAGCTTATGGAAAAGGGCATGGGCGAAATGACGGGTGATATAGAAAGTTCTCCCTATATGGGAAATACTATATCTATATTTTTGTTCAGGAAAATTACTACAAAAACCGGTTAAATACACCACGGGTGGTATATTTTGTAGGGGCAAAATTCTCTCTTTGTCCACTTTGGGCCAAATGTGCCGGCAAAGGCTTTGCTGTTGTTAATGCAAATATTAAGGATTGTGTTATGGGAATGCTGCCTGAACTTGCTGTCCGGGCTGTTCTGCGTGAGTTACTTACAGTTGAAGCCTGTGCAGGTTAAATTATTATTTTAACCCGCACAGAGGCTTCAATTTTCGTTAGGGAATAGATCCCTGCAATTATTTCATCAATATAAACTTTTTCGTAAGAGTGTATCCTTCGGCCATAAGGCTGTAAAAATATACACCGCTCGGCATATGGCTGCCCTCAAAGGTAACGGAGTAACTTCCTGCGGATTTCTCTTCGTTTACCAGCACGGCAACCTCGCGGCCCAGAAGATCATGCACACTTAGAACGACTTTTGCACTTTTGGGGACCTCATAGTTTATTGTTGTAGTTGGGTTGAAAGGGTTTGGGTAATTCTGGCTTAAAGAAAATCCCGATGGCAAAGCGTTTTTTCCCTCTTCAACAGAAACTATAACTTTTTTCTTCAGGAGATTCCAGAGTTCTGTCCTGCTTCCATCCTGCCCTAAAGCCCACATGCCCACGCCTTTCATTTTCTTGGAAGCAGCAAGGTCATACTTCAAGCCAAGACTTGAATCCGTGTCAAACCAGACCTGGTACCAGTCTGTTCCTTGCTGGTAACAATACCATGCCGTGCGTGAAGAAGCATCCCACTTGAGGCCATAGGTTTTAGCCTCGGCAGCTGCGCTGCTGAAAACCATACTCCTTATATGATCTAAGGCTTGGGAATATGCCGCGCTTGAGCTGACCTTCCAGCAGTTCCCATAATAGGGAACCCCAAGAATGAGCTTCTGTGAGTATGATGGAAGGACCGATCCGTATCCGTAAGTTGTTGAACTTAAAGCCAAGGAAACGTTGTTCGTTGAGCTGGAGCCTATTAAAGGCGCGCTTGGTCCGGATGTTTCGCTCCAGGCCCCATAAAAGTCATATCCCATTACAAAAATGTAGTCGCATGCTTTTGCCAGTCCGAGTAAGTCCCATCCGCCCCAGTTGACAATGGGGCCGGCAAAGGATACTTCCTTTCCGGGGAAATCGGCATGAACTGAATTTGTAAGCTCCAGCATAAAGCTGTTGATCAAAGAACCCCTGTCGGCTTTGCTTAGGCCTTCAAAATCGATGTTTACGCCGTCTAGCGAATACTGTTTGATTTTGTTTTTAATGTTGGTGATAAGAGCCTGCTTGTTGGCGTCTACGGAAATAATGTTATGAATATCTGCTGCAGTAAAATTGGTGACGCACATGATTATCTTAACGCCGTTTTTATGGGCGTTGTTGATGACATCCGTCCATGGCCAGTAGCTGGGGTTTGAAAGGCCGCCGGACGAGGTTGCCTGAAAATCAAAACAGGCAATGTGAGTCAAAAGGTTGTACTGCAGGTAACTTCTGGCCGAAGAGTATTCCCAGTCGGGCAGATACCCGAAAACCGTGGATAAAGAAGTCGTATTCTCGGTTTGAAGTGGAATGATGTCATTTCCGTCCTCGTTAAACAGGCTTTTATGTAACGTCTGGCTTCCGAATTGTTTTTTGTGAAGTTCATGGACAGAAACGCTTTCCTGTCCGAAAACAGGAAAATTAAGGGCAAGTACTAAGCTGAAAAAGTAGAATAATTTTTTCATGGGCTTCCCGGTAATTGATTTTAATTCCGCCAATATTATGTTTTTTTTTATTCATATGCAGCAATAAAATTAATTAAAATTTTTTTGCGGTTCTGACGGAGGGGCGGAATTTCAAATAATTTCAGGGATGGCGGTAATTGCCAGGAACATTAAACTGACCCGAAACGGCAATTTTATGCTACTTTATGGCATTTAATTGCAGTTTCGGTTGTGTTTAGCCTTAAGGAAGTAAAAGATGAGCCTTCCAGGCTTTTCTCAACTGTAAAAATGGCAGTGAAAAGCAAAAACAGATCCCGGCCAGGGCTTAAGCCTGTAGGACCTGAAGTTTAATTCCAAAGTGCACTCCTTATCTCATAACAGGTTGCTTGCAACCTCGGCAAGCTGGCTGCGTTCTCCTTTAACCAGGTTGATGTGTGCAAAAAGCTCCTGTCCCTTCATTCTGTCCACCAGGTAAGTTAGCCCGTTGGACTGGCTGTCGAGGTAAGGTGTATCTATCTGGTAAATATCTCCCGTGAAAATTATTTTAGCTCCTTCGCCGGCTCTTGTAATAATTGTCTTTACCTCATGGGGCGTAAGGTTTTGTGCCTCATCCACAATAAAGAAAATATTGCTCAGGCTTCGCCCCCTGATATAAGCCAGGGGAGCGATAAGCAGTTTTTCGTTCTGTATCATTTCGGCAATGCGTTTGAGTTCAGGACTTTCGGGCTGGAACTTCGTCCTTATGACCGACAGGTTATCCCACAGGGGCTGCATATAGGGGTCCAGTTTGCTCTTTATGTCCCCGGGCAGGTAGCCGATGTCGTTATTTCCAAGCGGAACAACCGGGCGCGCAAGGTAAATCTGCTGGAAAGATTTTCTCTGCTGGAGTGCTGCTGCAAGCGCAAGCAGCGTCTTGCCCGTTCCGGCTTTGCCGGTCAGGGCTACAAGAGCAACGCCGGGTTTCAGTAGGGCGTCCAGGGCAAAGATCTGTTCGGCGTTGCGGGGATCTATACCGTAGGCAGTTGGCTTGTTGATCTTTTCAAAATTCCCGGTCTTCTGGTTAAAATGCACAAGCACGCTTGAGCTTTTGTTCTTTAAGATAAAGTACTGGTGGGCAAGGGGAGTTACAGGCAGGGGAAGCTCCTCCTTGTGTACCAAATAGGGCTCCTCATAAAACCGGGAAATTAAAGAGCTCTCTATACCTTCGCATTCCTGCCATCCGCAGTAAAGTTCATCCAGGTTCCTGATTTTCCCTGTCTCATAATCCTCGGCCTGAATGCCAATGGACTTTGCTTTCATCCTGAGGTTTATGTCTTTGGTTATCAGAATTACCTGTCTGGAGGTGTGCTTTTGCCTTAGCTGGTCTGCCAGGGCAAGAATCATGTGGTCCGGCATCTTCTGTATGAAAGCATGGTTGACGAGTTCCGACTGCGGCGGGCTTACCTCAATAAAAAGATTCCCGGAGTCTTTCCCCAGGGAGAGACCTTTTGTAAAAAGGCTGGGACCGGAAATTTCGTTTAGCTCCCTGATGAATTCCCGGGCTTCATAGTTTATGGAATCGCTTCCTTTCTTAAAATTATCCAGCTCCTCAAGAACCACTATCGGAATTACCACGTCATGCTCCTGGAAGTGATAAATACAGGTATGATCGTAAAGTATCACGTTTGTATCTATTACAAAGATTTTCTTTTGTTTTCTGGCTGCCATAACTAAGTCCTGTAGCTTTAGATTTTTTACCTGCTATTCAATTAATATATGTCCTTCGGGGTTTTTTAGCAATTGTCCTTAAATCTATTTACATAAAGAAAGAAATTGTACCTTCGTCACATGGGTAAATAAATGACTGGAAAAAAATGGCCGAAAAAGCCTTCTTTATCAAAAGAACCGGTTAATTATGCCAGGTTGTATTTTTATGGATTTCCAGAGAAAGGGGTAGTGTTATGATGAAGCTAAACATGAAAAGGACGATGAGAAAAGCCCGGAAGACAATGGATAAGGTCGACTGGAGCAAAACGGCTCACAACGTAACTTCAATTGCAGGAACATTAGGGGGAGCAATTGCACTTACAAAAGTAATATCGCAGCACAGGGGTTTCAGGCGCAGAAAATGGTTTTCCGTGGCAAAAGCCGCCAAGATTGGGGCTGCCTCACTGTCAATTGTTGCTGCCGGAATTAGGTTATTTAACGATAATCTGCCCGGCCAGGCAAAAGAACTCAAACACCAGTACCGGCATTATTCCAGGAGGTATAGAAAAATGCTGGCTTTCTGATATTAGCTATTACCACAACTATTATAACAACCGGAAACTGTTTGCGGGAAGTGTCTGCTTTATGGGCAGTTTGCCCCTGAAAAACACAGATTTCAGGGGATAATTCCATAGTCAAACGGCAAATCAAAAGATATCGGGGAATGTTAATGAGGAAAATCCTGGTAGTTGAAGACGATAAAATGCTTCTTAGCCTTATTATGGAAATTCTTGAGAACAACGGCTTCAGGCCTGAAGGCGCTGAAAACGGCAAAGAGGCGCTCGACCTGTTCTACAGGCACGGCGCCGATCTGATCATTTGCGACGTGCTGATGCCGATGATGAATGGCTATGAACTCCTGCAGGAAATCAGAAAAAGTGCTCAAGGGTATGTTCCTTTTATTTTGCTTACGGGTAAATCCGAAAGGGCAGACTTCAGGAAGGGAATGGAGCTTGGAGCGGATGACTTTATTCCAAAACCTTTTAGCGAGGAGGAACTCCTGGGGGCAGTACTTGCACAGCTCAAAAAATGGAATTCCTTCGGCTTTGCCCAATTTCAGGAAAAAATGGGCTACAGTGAAATTACAGTAAGGCAGGAGGTTCCAATGAGGACCCTTGGTCTAGACGACCGCATACTCCTATCGGTCGATAACCAGCCAAAGATACTGAAAATTAACGACTTAAAGTGCATTTCGGCCCTAGGTGACTATACAAATGTTTTTACTTCAGAGGGAAAGTTCATTGTCAGGAGATCAATGAAGGAATGGGAAGAACTCCTGCCGGCGAAATTCTTTATAAGAATTCACCGTTCCACTATTATTAACCTGGACTTTGTGTCAAAAATCGAGAAATTATTCAACCGCAGCTACAAGGTTTATCTTCAGAATATTCCAAAGCCTTTTATCATCAGCAGGCGCTACGGCAACAAATTTAAGGAGAAATTCAGTTGAGTGAGTGCTGGGTAAACCGCGCTAATGCCTCAAAAAAGCCTCTAAGCCCAAAATTGATACCGCTTATCCTTCAAAACGAGCCTTTAGTCGATTATACATTGAATTTACAGCACAATTATTTCATCTTGAAATTAGATAAGATGATTTAAGATTTTGTTCTGACACGTATAACGATATGTTAAGTAGTTGTGTGTAACCTAAGATTGATTGTTTTTATCTCTCATGCTCAGGTAATAGTTCTTTTTCATGGCGACCCCTCAACCCCATCGAATGTCTACGGATTGTCTTCGGATGATTGTTGTAATTCGGTGGGGTTTTTTTTATCCCTGACTACCGGAAACTCCCGGCTTTCGGTCTTAGATCCGGCTTTTCTCTCCATGCGGCATAATTCAAACTTATTATGAAAATAGTACTTACCCGGAAAGCTAAAACCATTTCGTAGAATTAGAACTTATCGGCTTTTATTCTTATCTTTTAAGCCTCACTTTTTATTTATGAAAAATACCTATAAATATCATTTTAAGAATACTCTTACACTTGCCTATCCCGTTGCTATCGGGCAGCTTGGGCATGTAATGATGGGCGTTGTCGACAGCCTGTTTGTCGGCCGGCTGGGTGCAGTGCCTCTGGCCGCAGCATCAATTGCAAACGGCCTCTTCTTTCTCATATTTGTCATCGGTTTGGGGGTGACTTTTGCCATTTCACCTCTTGTTGCCACTGCAAGCAGCGCAAACAGGCCATCTGAATGCGCACAGATATTACGTAACGGATTAATAATTAATCTCTCAGTGGCAGTTCTGCTGATCTCAGTCCTCTTTGCGGGCTCTGGATTCCTGAAGTATCTTAATCAGCCTGCAGATGTAGCCCGCCTGGCAGCCGTATATATGAGGATCGTGGGCCTTTCCATACTTCCAATGATGATATTCCAGACTTTCAGGCAGTTTACCGAGGGGCTTTCCATAATGCGTCCTGCAATGGTTGTCAACATAGTTGCCAACCTGGTTAATGCTCTGGGCAACTGGGTGCTGGTTTTTGGAAAACTGGGCTTTCCGGCACTTGGTTTTGAAGGCTCTGCAATAGCAACGCTTCTTACGCGCTGCTTCATGGCAGCTGTAATGACGCTCTATGTCCTGAGGTCCGAACGCTTCAGGAAGTATAAGCTGAGCTTTGGCATAAGGAATTTGAATTCGCGTATATCAAAAAAGATCCTTGGAATCGGGTTCTCAAGCGGTTTCCAGTACTTCTTCGAGGTCGGGGCTTTTTCCTTTGCGGCAATTATGATCGGGTGGATTGGAACGCTTGAACTGGCAGCCAACCAGATTGCCCTTAATCTGGCAACAATTCCCTATATGGCGGCAACCGGCATTTCTGCGGCCGCAGCCATCAGAGTAGGCGGTGCACTGGGGCGGGGCGATACGCACGAGATCAGGCGTGCAGGCTTCAGCGCTTTAATACTTGCAGCGCTCCTGGAAGTTGTTTCCGGAATTATTTTTGTCCTCTTCAGGAGTCTTCTGCCGTCTTTATATATAGATAACCTTCAGGTTATATCCATTGCCTCATCGCTTTTAATTATAGCTTCCTTCTTTCAGATTTCCGACGGCGTTCAGGCTGTTGCACTGGGGGCTTTGAGGGGAATTACGGACGTTAGAATGCCGACCTTAATTACATTTGTTTCTTACTGGATACTGGGACTTCCTGCAGGTTATATTTTTGCCTTTAACATGGGATTTGGCGTCAGGGGAGTCTGGTTCGGCTTCATAATTGGGCTTACTGCCTCTGCACTCATGCTAACGTCGCGTTTTTACCTGGGAAGCAAAAAAAGCTCTTTTTAGCCCCTTACAGGCTAATTTCCCACAATAAAAAAAAGATAATAATTACCTTTGCTTCAGTTTGCCTTTTTATTTATTTTCCCCCGCAACCGAAAATTGGAGTTTATTAACAATCATCCCCATGGGTTAAAAATGAAGAAAATACTATTTTTGCTCTTACTCATTCTGCCTTTTGGCCTAATTTTTCCGCAGAAAAGCTGGATTAGAATTAACCAGCTGGGCTACCAGAACAAGTCCATAAAAGTGGCGGTCCTGGTAAGCAAGGAAAACATTAAACTAAAGTCTTTTGAGCTTTGCGATGCCCTGACAGGCAAAAGCCTCTGGAAATCCAAAAATGTAAAGTCTTACGGAACTTACGGTTCTTTTACAAGCTCCTATAGGCTGAACTTTTCAGATTTCAAAAAAGAAGGGGCCTATTATATTAAGGCCGGTGAGGTAAAGTCCCCATCATTCCGAATAGCAAACGATGTTTATGACGGCACGGCGGATTTTCTCTTAAAATATATGCGCCAACAGCAGTGCGGATATAATCCTTTTGTTAAGGACAGCTGCCACACACACGACGGCTTTATAATTTACCACCCCGATCCAAAGGTGGATTCCACGCACATTGATGTTGTAGGCGGCTGGCACGATGCCTCAGATTACCTGCAGTACGTTACTACTTCGGCAAATGCCGTTTTTCAGCTCCTTTTTGCTTATGAGCAGAATCCGGGTTCTTACGGCGATGCATATGATAAGGATGGTAACCCGGGAGCCAACGGAATTCCCGACATCCTTGACCAGGCTAAATGGGGCATGGACTGGCTAGTAAAGATGAATCCGTCTAAGGACATGATGTTCAATCAGATTGCAGACGACCGCGACCATGCAGGCTTTAAGATGCCGAGCCTCGATCCCGTCTCTTACGGCAAAGGTAAGGAAAGGCCCGTTTATTTCTGCACCGGAAAGCCGCAGGGCGTCTTTAAATACAAAAACCGCGCTACTGGTATTGCCTCAACTGCCGGCAAGTATGCCGCAGCTTTTTCACTCGGATCAGAAATATTCAGCAAGTACTACCCCGAATTTGCAAAACTGCTGAAAACCAAGGCCGTTGAAGCCTATGAACTGGGCGTAAAATATCCGGGGGCCTGCCAGACCGCTCCCTGCGTGTCACCTTATTTCTATGAGGAGGATAACTGGGTGGATGACATGGAACTGGCTGCCTCACAGCTGTCTCAGTACACGGGGAAGAACTACCTTAATGATGCTGCAAAGTATGGAAAGCAGGAGCCGGTTACACCCTGGATGGGCGCCGACACGGCAAGACACTACCAGTGGTATCCTTTCCTTAATCTCGGTCACTACTTCCTGGCAAAAAGCAGCAATAAAGCCATTGCAAAAGAATTTACTGCCGATTTCAAAAAAGGAATTGACAACGTTTACCAGAAAGGCAAGTCAAACCCGTTCTTAATCGGAATACCTTTCGTATGGTGCTCAAATAACCTGGTCAGCGCCATGGTCACACAGAGTCACCTTTATTACACACTGACTAAGGATGATTCCTACCAGGAAATGGAAGCGGCCCTCCGCGACTGGCTTTTCGGCTGCAACCCCTGGGGAACCAGCATGATTATAGGGCTTCCTAAAGATGGCGACAACCCGGTCGACCCTCATTCTGCTTTCTCTGCCGTTTACCACATGCAGATCGACGGCGGACTGGTCGACGGTCCCGTTTATTCCACAATTTTTAACATGCTCAAAGGCCTTACTCTCCACGAACCCGATGAATACGCGGAATTCCAGAGTAAACGCGTCGTATATCACGATGATTTCGGTGACTATTCGACAAATGAGCCTACAATGGATGGAACGGCAAGCCTGACCTATTTCCTGGGTGCCCTGCAGGCAGAAGGTAAGAAAGACCAGGCAGATTTGTTAAAAAAAAAAGTGAAGTAATTTTAGGCGGTATTATAAGGACGGATAAAAGCAAAAAAGAGATCCACCTTGTATTTACAGGACACGACAAGGCTGAAGGCGGTGAAACTGTAAGAAAAATCCTTAAGAAGCATCATGTTAAGGCCTCATTTTTCTTTACAGGCGATTTTTACCGCAACAGTAATTTTACAGCTTTTATAAAGGAACTGAAAAAAGATGGGCACTACCTGGGTGGGCATTCAAACAAGCACCTCCTTTATTCCCCATGGGAAAAGAGAGACTCGCTTTTATTGAGCAGGGAGGACTTCGTTAAGGATCTTACCGCAAATTATGCCGAAATGGAAAAGTTCGGCATTAAAAAAGAGGATGCAAAATATTTTCTGCCTCCTTTTGAATGGTACAACCAGAGAATCAGTGACTGGACAAGAGAGCTCGGACTACAGCTGGTAGATTTTACACCTGGTACGAGATCGAATGCCGACTATACTTCGCCTGTAATAGATAAAAACTATGTTTCAAGCGACGTGATTTATAAGAGCATTATGGACTATGAAAAGACGGATAAAAACGGATTGAACGGTTTTATACTCCTTACTCATATTTCTGCTCCTCAAGGACGAAAGGACCTGTTCTACGACAGGCTGGACGAACTGATCACTGAACTTGAAGGGAAGGGATACAAGTTCACCTTGCTAAAGTAATTTAAAATGAAAAACCCCCAGCCATATAAGGCGGGGGTTTTCTTTTAATGACTGAACTAAAAGCCGTAACTATTCTTCAAGCAGCCACTCTTCTGCCAGATCATCCTTTATTCCCGCAATGAACCTCGAAGGCTTGGAGAATGTCATCCCTTTTTCCCTGTCAAAAATGCTCATGGGGTAGGATATATAAAGGTTCTGCCTTGCCCTGGTAGCGGCAACATACATGAGCCTTCTTTCTTCTTCAAGCGCTTCAAAGTCGTCGAAGGATTGCCCGCTCGGGAAAAAACCCTCCATGGCGTGAATGATGAATAGCGAATGCCACTCAAGCCCTTTTGCCGAATGGATGGTCGAGAGTGTAACGTATTCATCCTCATTTGTCTCCGAGTCAATATCCACAACGCTGTCGCGCGGAGGATCCAGAGCCATATCGGCCAGCAGCAAATCAAGCGTCTTGTAGTTCTCCGTAATATTAAGCAGTATGTCTAGGTCTTTCTTTCTCTTGTTGAAGTCGTCGTACTTTCCCTTGAAAAGCGGATAGTAATAGTCCAGCACCTGTTCGGCCTTTTCTGTAGGTGACGACTCTTTTGTGTGGAGCTTGTTTAAGAGTATGAAGAGGTTCAGAATCCTGTCATTATACTTCTTCGGTACAACTGCCTCGGGATCGGACTTTATGCTGATCCGGGAAACGGAAATTTCATCCAGAATTTTCTGCGCCGTCTTGGGCCCAATGCCTTCATGGAGCAATAAAACTCTCAGCCAGCTTACAAGGTCCTTTGGGTTTGCTGCAATCCTGAGAAAAGCCAGAACGTCTTTGACGTGGGCTGTTTCAATGAATTTCATCCCTCCTACCTTAATAAACGGAATGTTTGCCTTGTTGAGCTCGATTTCCAGGTCGAACGAGGAGTAAGAGGACCTGAAAAGGACCGCTATTTCTTTAAGCGGAACGCCTTCTTCCCTGAGCTCCAGTATCCTATTTACAACAAAGCGCGACTGCATGTTCTCGTTTGTAGCAGAGATTATTGCCGGCAGTTCACCCCCGGATTTCCGTGTAAAAAGAAACTTCGGGTACTTCTCAACAGCCGCCTCGATGATGTAATTTGCAAAGTTTAATATTTCCTGTGTGGAGCGGTAGTTTTCCTCGAGCTTAATGACTTTTACCCCTTCAAAAAGCTGCGGAAACTCCATGATATTCTTAAAATCGGCTCCCCTGAAGGAATAAATGCTCTGCGAATCGTCGCCAACAACCATCACGTTGTTGTTGTAATATGAAAGTCCGCGCACAATTTCCGCCTGAATCTTGTTCGTATCCTGGTATTCATCAACCATTACATACTTTATTCCGGAAAGGAAGGACTTTGCAGCCGGGCTCCTTTCATTTAAGAAGCGGTTCAGGTAAACCAGAAGGTCGTCATAGTCCAGCAGGTTATTATTCTGTTTATAAGCGGCATAAACCTTCTGAATTTCCAGAATTACGTCTGCAAACTCAAAAAAATGCGGGTATTCGGCTTCCAGTATCTCCTCTACGGGTATTCCGGTATTGACGCTGAAAGAGAAAATCTTAAAGATCGTCTGTTTTGTCGGGAATCTCTTCTTTACCGCTGCCAGGTTGAGCCGGCTTCTGATGAGGTTCACCACGTCCTCGCTGTCGCCCTGATCCAGTATAGTAAAGCCGGGGTCAATTCCAACTGCCTTGCCGAATTTCCTGAGCGTAATGTTGGCAAATGAGTGGAATGTCCCACCGTTGATTTTGGAGCACCTGTTGTCCAGCAGGAGCGCTGCCCGGTTCATCATTTCGTTGGCAGCCTTTCGTGTAAAGGTAAGGAGGAGTATGGACTTGGGGTCGACTCCCATTTCCACCAGACGGGCTACCCTGTAGACCAGTGTACGGGTCTTTCCCGTGCCGGCCCCTGCAATAACCAGGTAAGCGCCTTCGGTGGAGGACACGGCCTCGAACTGCGTGGCGTTTAGCTCTGTTTTATAGTTTATCTGAAAACGGGATTCGTCGATTTGACTCTGCTGAATTTCTGTGGATCCGATCCTCTTAAGCTGATATTTTTTCACCATTTTTCAATTTATCTTGGGGTTTATCTTTTTGCGCTGTGAAACGCACTTTTGCAAAAATTGAAACAAAATTTTACATTTCGCAATATAAGGAATTATATTTTAATTCCGACATTTTAAGGGCCGGGGGATTAATAAGTCATTTTTTTTGTTCCAAATAAACAGGATATTAACTTTTAATGGGTTTTATTGCCGTTTCTGACGGCAAAACATTAAATAGAACTTAAAACAAATGAACTAATCCCGTAATATATTGTTATGTACTATACAACACAATTAGGGTAAAACAGTTCATTAAGCGGGGTTTATACTTGATTGGGGGGTAGACAATTTATATATTATAGTTAAGAGTAATCCTAAAAATACGCATAAGAAATGAGGGAATTATATGGACGGAAACTTCTCAGAAAGAGTGCAGGACGTAATCCGGTTAAGCCGTGAAGAAGCTTTAAGGTTGGGGCACGACTATATTGGGACCGAACATCTGCTTCTCGGCATCATAAGGGAAGGACAGGGTATGGCTGTTAGGATTTTGAGAAACCTGGACTGCGATCTTGTAAAGCTGAAAAAGGCAATTGAGGATACGGTAAGAACTTCCGGCGGAACACTTACCATTGGCAATATTCCCTTGACTAAGCAGGCAGAAAAAGTACTTAAAATTACACAAATAGAGTCCAAAATCTACAAATCGGATGTAATTGGCACTGAACATATTTTACTATCTCTGCTTAGAGATGAAGATAATATTGCTACACAGATATTGCATCAGTTTAATGTGACTTATGAAAATGCCAGAGCGGAATTAAATAACATTTTAAGCAGTAAAAATCCGAAAGAACCCGGAGCAACTCCTCCTCCTTCTGAAAAAAAGGTCGAAAGGACAAAAACTCCCGTGCTGGACAACTTTGGGCGTGATCTGACAAAACTGGCAATTGAAGATAAGCTCGATCCTGTAATCGGAAGGGAACGTGAAATTGAACGCGTGGCCCAGATCTTAAGCCGCAGAAAAAAGAACAACCCGGTTCTCATCGGAGAGCCTGGCGTCGGTAAAACTGCAATTGCTGAAGGACTGGCTTTGAGAATTGTTCAAAGAAAAGTCCCCAGAATTCTGCAGGATAAAAGAGTTGTAACTCTGGATATTGCAGGACTGGTTGCAGGAACTAAATACCGCGGACAGTTTGAAGAAAGAATGAAAGCTCTCATGACGGAGCTCGAAAAGGCAGTTGACGTCATTCTCTTTATTGATGAATTGCATACAATTGTCGGCGCCGGTGGAGCTTCAGGCTCTCTGGATGCCTCAAATATGTTCAAACCTGCCCTGGCACGAGGAGATATACAGTGCATCGGTGCCACGACACTCGATGAATACAGGAAATATATCGAAACCGACGGGGCTCTCGACAGGAGATTCCAGAAGGTTATGGTCGATCCTCCTACGGTGGATGAAACCATACAGATTCTGACAAACATCAAAATTAAATATGAAGAGCATCATCACGTACGCTATTCCGACAAGGCTATAGACTCGGCTGTAAGGCTCAGCGACCGCTACATTACGGACCGCTATCTGCCCGACAAAGCCATTGACGTTCTGGATGAAGCCGGAAGCCGCGTGCATATGGGCAACTATTCTGTTTCCGAAGAAATCCTTACACTCGAAGAGGAAATAGAAAAAGTAAGGCAGGAAAAGGTTAAAGTCGTTAAAAGACAGGACTATGAGGAGGCAGCCCGCCTGCGCGACAGGGAACGCAATTTACAGAGCGACCTTGAAATAGCAAAACGGGAGTGGGAAGCAAAGACACAGGACCTAGTCTATGACGTAAGCGAAGACGACATTGCAACCGTTGTTTCAATGATGACCGGCATCCCTGTAACACGCGTTGTTCAGGCTGAAAGTGAAAAACTGATGAACATGGAAAAAGCCTTAAAAAGCCAGATCGTTGGTCAGGATGAAGCCGTTACAAAGCTTACAAGAGCTATCAGAAGAACCCGCGCAGGATTGAAAAATCCGAATAAACCGATAGGAAGTTTTATCTTCTTAGGACCTACGGGCGTCGGTAAGACCGAGCTTGCAAAGGTTCTTGCAAGGTACCTCTTTGATTCCGAGGACGCGCTTATCAGAATTGATATGAGCGAATACATGGAGAAATTCTCGGTCTCCCGCTTAGTCGGAGCACCTCCGGGATACGTGGGCTATGAAGAAGGCGGCCAGCTTACTGAAAAAGTAAGAAGGAAACCTTACTCAGTGGTTCTTTTGGATGAAATTGAAAAAGCTCATCCAGATGTATTCAACATACTGCTTCAGGTTCTTGATGACGGTATCTTAACCGACAGCCTGGGAAGACGAGTCGACTTTAAGAATACCATAATCATCATGACCTCAAACGTCGGAACAAGAGACATTAAGTCTACAGGCGGTATCGGCTTCGGAGGAGCAACTGATGAAAGCAAATACCAGTCGATGAAGACTTCGGTCGAGGATGCAATGAAACGTCTTTTCAACCCTGAGTTCCTGAACAGAATTGACGAAGCAATTGTATTCAGAAGCCTTGAGAAAGAAGACATTATGCAGATCATCAACATCGAACTGAAGGACCTGATTGAAAACCTGCATCAGAACAAGATGGAGATCGTCCTCGATGACTCGGCAAGAGAATTTCTCGTTACCAAAGGCTTTGACCCGAAATACGGAGCAAGACCTTTGAAGAGGGCAATCCAGAAGTACATTGAAGATCCGCTTGCTGAGGAGATATTAAAAGGTACTTTCAAGCAGGGCAGCAAAATTGTTGCCAAGCATGCAGAAGGCCAGGAGGAACTCAACTTCATAGAGGATATTTCCGAGGCCGGAGTATCGGATGAAAAGGAAAAAACCGGCCGCTCCGAAGGTTAAACTCTGACCTTTAATAATTAAAAAAGGCGGGCTGTCTTAAAATTGACATGCCCGCCTTTTTTTATTGTATTCCCGAATGTGTACACATCAACCGGATGAGGATATTGCAATTGTATTTAAGATAGGGACCATCTGCCTGGAATTTTATGAAATGTACCTGATTTACCGCTGAAAATTTAATTTTTCCGTGCCTTTTTCTTTTCTGCTTTTCACTTGCAAGCCAGCAATGCTATAGTTATTTTTCCAGATAAAATAATCATTTTAGGAAAGATAATGGGTCACAAAGACAGTAATATATTGGAGATATTCCTGGAAACAGGCGCTCTCCTGAACGGTCACTTCCGCCTCACCTCAGGCCGCCACAGCAGCCAGTACTTCCAGTGCGCAAAGGTTCTTCAGTATATGAATCACACTGAAACTATCTGCAATATTATAGCCGGATTTTTTAAGGATTATAAAATCGATACCGTAATTGCTCCGGCAATCGGCGGAATTGTCGTCGGCCAGGAAGTTGCCCGGCAGCTGGGGAAAAAATCCATCTTTGCCGAAAGGGAAGACAAGGAACTCACCTTAAGGCGAGGCTTTACAATTGCCCCGGGCGAAAAAGTCCTCGTCTGCGAGGACGTTGTAACAACAGGCGGCTCGGTGTTCGAAGTGATGGATATCGTAAGGAAAAACGGCGGCGAAGTTGTGGGCGTGGGTATGATAGTAGACCGCAGCAACGGCAAGGTGGACTTTGGTGTCCCACAGGTAAGCGGCTTAAAACTGGACGTCGTTTCTTACACTCCGGATGAATGCCCGCTCTGCAAAGAGGGACTCCCTTTGGTTAAACCGGGATCCAGAAAAATTTAATAAATCTGCTTAGGGGGAACTATGAAAACTCTTGGACTTTTCCTTCTTTTGACCGTTTCTTTAATGGCACAGGTGGAATTTAACGACTATTTCGAACCCAGGACCTTAAGGATCGACTACTTCCATTCGGGCTCCGCTTCAACGGAATCTTACTCCATGGATGAGCTCAGGCAGGAGCCATACTGGGGAGGATCGCACAGGAACCTGATTGACAAGTTTGAATACGGAAACTATATGGTGATGATCTTTGATTCGGCTTCGAACAAACTCATCTATTCAAGAGGCTATTCAACCCTCTTTAGCGAATGGCAGACTACGGCTGAAGCCAAAAAGACCACGAAAACCTTCAGCGAAACCGTTACTCTTCCATTCCCTAAGAAAACTATCCGCGCCGAGTTCTACAGCAGGGACAAAGCCGGTAAGTTTAAGAAAGGATTTGAATATTATGTGAACCCTTCGAATTATTTTATTTCCCCCGAGGTTCACAGGAAATGCAATTCTTTTGAAGTCCTTAAGTCGGGCGACCCGGAAAAGAAGGTGGACCTGGTGATAATTCCGGACGGCTATACAAAAGAAGAGATGGAAAAATTCAGGCTTGACTGCAAGAAATTTGCGGGTTACCTTTTTAATTCATCCCCGTATAAGGAAAATAAAGATAAGTTTAACGTGTGGGGAGTTGAAGCATTTTCCGAGGAAAGCGGGACTGATATTCCCCCGCAGAACATCTGGAAAAAAACGGCGCTTAACACCACGTTCTTTACATTCGACCTGGAACGCTACTTAATGACGAGTGACAATAAGAGCCTTCGCGACATTGCGGCAAACGTGCCTTACGACCAGATATATATCCTTGTAAATACAAACCTTTATGGCGGAGGGGCTATTTATAATCACTACTCCGTCTGCGTTAATAACAACAAGTTTGAAGAATACATTTTTACTCATGAATTCGGACACGGCTTTGCAGGCCTGGGCGACGAGTATTATACCTCGGACGTGGCTTATGAGAACTTTTACCCCGAGGGGGTGGAGCCCTGGGAGCCGAATCTTACTACTCTGGTTCACTTCGAGAGTAAATGGAAAAACATGGTGGCCCAAAACGTGCCGGTCCCTACTCCAATGGACAAGAATTACGAAAAGACCGTAGGCGTTTTTGAGGGCGGCGGCTACGTTGCAAAAGGCGTTTACAGACCGAGAATGGACTGCACCATGAAATCCATTTCCGTAAACAATTTCTGCCCGGTATGCCGGGATGCCATTGAAAAAATGATCAGTTTTTATTCCGAGTAACCGGTTCCTGAAAATTGACCCGGGTAATTTTTTTATCTAAAAGGAAACAATGAATCAGAAAAGATTATACCGCACTATTGACACAGTGGCAGCTGGAAAGTTTCAGACTGAAGAGGAAATGCTTGAGACAGTTCTTAGCCAGATAGTTCTTAAGGAAGAAGTTGGAATCATCGGCGGCAGGCTCTGGCGCCTTGATACCGCCAACAGGTCCTACAAGCTGTTTTTCCAGACTGGCAACCTTGAAAAAATTAGCGACAGCTTCCAGATCTTCATAGATGATTACCCGGTCTTCGACCTCCTGGCTGATGAGAGGACCGTGCTTTCCGACGAAACGAATTCAGTCCTTCGTCAGAAGGGAATTTTCAAGTATTCCGCCTCCGGCGTCGGATCGAGGCTGAAAATTGACGGGAAGCCATATTACGAATATCTGCTTGCTCTTAACAGCAATAACATTAACGACGAGCTCAGGCTCACATTAAATATTGTTGCTACAGTACTGACCTCACAGCTAAAGCAGCGCAGGATCAGCGAGAATGCACAGCACCTGAAGGCCGACATCGACCGCGCAAAACAGCTTCAGAAGAGCATTCTGCCTGAGCATGAGTACAAATTCCATAATTTCGAAATGTTCGGCCTTACGCTTCCGGCAGAGATCATAGGCGGGGATTTTTTCGATTACCTGAAAATTGGTGACGATGAGGAACGCCTGGGCATTACGGTTGGCGACGCCGCAAGCAAGGGCCTCAGTGCCGCTGCAGAAGCAATGTACGTCTCGGGGGCTCTTAGAATGGCAAGCGCATTCCAGATAAAAATATCTCCCCTGATGAAAAAAATGAATGAGCTGGTGCATAAAATTTTCAGCGAGGCAAAGTTTACCACTTTATTCTACGGCGAGGTTTCAACGGACAAAAACGGCCTGTTCCTTTATGCCAACGCCGGGCATAATCCTCCCATTTTTGTCAAAAGCAGCACCTGCGAGGCAAGCTACCTTATGCCAACTGGACCGCTCCTCGGACCCGCGCCTCACGCGAGGTACGAAACTGAAAACCTTAATTTCAGCATTGGCGACGTTCTTTTAATTTATACCGACGGCATTACCGATGCCACTAATTCCGAAGAGGAGTGCTACGACGAAAAGCGCCTGGAGCAGAAGCTCAAAGAGGCCATTCATCTGACGCCCAAGGAAATTGCTTATACAATTCTAAACGATGTGATTCATTATTCAAAAGACGGAACTTATTCAGACGATAAAACACTGGTAGTTATAAAAAGGACTACGTAAAATGGATTTAGCTGAAAAGATTTTAGCCGCTGGCGTCGTTGGCGCCGGGGGAGCAGGGTTCCCGACTCACGTTAAGGCAAAGTCTAAGGTGGAGTTTATGCTCGCCAATGGTGCCGAATGTGAGCCGCTTCTGCACAAGGACGTCGAGCTGATGATTAACTTTGCGCCTGAGATCGTAAGGGGTATGCAGCTCATGATGGATTCTACTTCAGCCAGGCTGGGCTACTTCGGTATTAAATCTAAGAACACACAGGCTATTGAAGCCGTTCAGGCCGCACTTGAGGATCATCCGATTGAAATTTGCGAGCTCGGGGATTTTTACCCGGCTGGCGATGAATACGAGCTCGTCTATTCGGCAACAAAAAGGCTTATACCGCCTGCGGGAATCCCGCTGAATGTCGGATGCGTGGTAAATAACGTAGAGTCACTCTATAACGTTGCACGCGCCGAAGAGGGCCTTCCGGTTACTGAAAAGATACTTACAGTTTCCGGTGCCGTTAGAAACCCTTCAACTTTCTTTGCCCCCATTGGAACAAGCTTTGAAGACCTGATTAGGCATGCAGGAGGAACCACCATCAGGGATTACTGCATATTTATAAGCGGTGTTATGATGGGATCTTTTACATATGATGCTTCACAGGCCGTAACAAAGACTACATCCGGACTGATTATACTTCCCCGGGACCATTACCTGGTAAAAAGGAAGGACAGAACCGATAAATCCCGATACAGGATCGGTAAGTCGGCATGCGACCAGTGCAGCTACTGCACCGAGTTCTGTCCGCGGTATCTGCTTGGGTACAACGTTCAGCCGCATAAGGTTATGCGGTCACTCGTTTTTTCGGAAACAGGTGCCGGCCTATGGAACCAGTATGCCGAGCTCTGCTGTGCCTGCGGCCTTTGTACACTCTATGCGTGTCCCGAGGATCTGTATCCCAAGGAAGCGTGTGACTGGTCCAAAAAGGAGATGAGAAACCAGGGAGTAAAATACGTCCAGACACATCCCGTACAGGTGCACCCGGTTAAAGAGGGAAGAAGAGTTCCCGTAAAGCAGCTCATACGAAGGCTGAACCTG
This sequence comes from Ignavibacteria bacterium, assembly GCA_025612245.1. Classification (GTDB taxonomy): domain Bacteria; phylum Bacteroidota; class Ignavibacteria; order Ignavibacteriales; family SURF-24; genus JAAXKN01. The sequence goes on along the minus strand of JAAXKQ010000026.1, from coordinate 8,087 downwards.
CAGGATTATAATGTGCCTACACCGTTTATTAAAGAAAGCCTTAAGGCAGAGAGCGTAAAAATCTACTTAAAGCAGCACACGGGCGAAAAATCGCTCCCCGTGGTTGATACCGGCAGTAGGGTCAAAAAGGGGCAGCTTATAGCCCGCGTTCCGGAAGGGAAGCTGGGTGCCAACATACACGCCTCAATTGACGGCCTTGTAAACAGCATAACAGAAGACAGCATAAGAATAATTGCCGGATAGTGTTCCTCTGCATTGAATGACAACATAAAATTTCTTAAACGGGAAGAAAAATGAAAAAGAATTCAATAGGACTTATAGAATTGACGAGCATTGCTGCTGGCATGCTTGCAGCAGATATAATGCTTAAGACTTCCGAAGTTGAGCTCGTATTAAACAGGTCAATATGTTCCGGCAAATATATGGTCCTTATTGCCGGGGATGTAGCTGCCGTGCAGACGGCGGTGGATACGGCCTCAGACGCAATCAGGTTTGCAGTTATTGATACTTTTGTCATTGCAAACGTCCACGAACAGATCTTTCCTGCCATTGCCGGGCACACAGGCGTGGAAGTGCTGGAGGCGCTCGGAATTGTAGAAGCTTTCTCCGTAGCCTCCCTCATTGAGGCTGCCGATGCGGCCGTGAAATCTGCAAACGTAAAACTTATTGAGCTGAGGCTTGCAATGGCTCTGGGCGGAAAGGCATTTTTTACCTGTACCGGTGAAGTTGCCGCCGTGAGCTCGGCTGTTGAGGCCGGTGCCAAAGTGGCAGCCGATAAGGGGCTCCTGGTAAATAAGGTTGTAATTGCACAGCCCCGCCAGGAATTGCTCAGCGACATGATATAAAAGAAATTAAAAATTATTTTAAGCTTAAAGTTTTTCGCTTTTTTCCGATTATAAACTGGTGAATACCTTAACTGGAGTAGAAAAGAGAGAGTATATAAAGATGACTAGTTACAGATCCGGTTTTTCAGGTCTCTTCCTGAAAGTTTCCCTTTGTTCAATATTCTTTCTCTTTCTATTTACTGCCGCACTGCCAGGGCAGAATGCGTCCAAAACTAAGACTTCAAAGAAAAACATCTCTACTCTTCAGAAAAAAAACTCTCAAAGAAAACCTTTGGAGAAAAAGGGGACAAGGAAACCTTCTCAAAAAGAGAAAATCTTAAAGGAGAAAATCCAGAAGAAAAAGACTCCGGGTGAAACAGGTCCAAAGAAATCGCTTGCAAAAAAAGTACTTACCGGTGGCAAAAAGGGTGAAGCCCTAAAAAAAACATCCCCTGTAAAAAAAACTGTTTCCGGGAAAAATTTAACTCCCCAAAAAGTCAGTAGTACATGGCAAAACCCACAGCGTAAAATTACGGTGGTAATGGAAAACTATCCTCCGAACTACTTCATAGAAAATATCCCTGGTGTAATTAGTGGCGATATATTCAAAAATTCTGTCCTAAAGAAGTTAAAGGACAAATCAAAGAGGGATTTGCTCCTTTCTGTTTATCACGCCGACAGGAAGACCGGGAAGTACAGCCTTTCTGGGAAAGCCGACAGGTCGGCAATGTCAAAAGCCAAAGATATTCTATTTTCCGTTGGCTTTCTGAAGGTCTCGGGCTTTGAAGCTGAGCTTACGCAGGCCGTTTTTTCCAGCATGGGAATTCAGCCTGTCTTCATGGAATATCCATGGGCAAGATGTATTGAAATGATGAAGTCGGGCAGGTCCGATGCCATAATGACGATCTTTAAGACACAGGACAGGACTAAATTCCTATATTACCCTTCGGAGCCGACTTCAGTTTTGCCCAACGTACTCTTCAAACTTAAAAGCTCCAGGCTTGCTTTTGACGGGGACTTAAAGAAGCTGAAGAAATATGTTATCGGGGTAAAATCCAGCACAAGCTATGGTGAAAAGTTTGATCACGCCGGATACCTGAGGAAAGAGGAGGTGCCGTTTAACGAATCCCTGATCAGGCTGGTTGAAACCGGACGTGTTGACGTGGGAATTATGGCCGAACCGGTACTAAAACATCTCATGAAAAATGGCAATGGCAGGCTTTCCCTCTTAAGGCCTTATGTCAGCCAGGAACCCCTTTACGTGGCTTTTTCCAGGAAAAGCGGCCAGAAAAAACTCTCTGAAGAGTTTTCGGTAATGCTTGCAAAATTCAAAAAAACCGAAAAATATAAGAAAATTTTGAAAAAATACGGAATAGTTAATACCTGAATTCTGCCTCTTAAGAAAATGCAGTGAAATTCCGTAACTAACTACTAAATCATTAAAATTTGCCGTCCTACTCCATGAAATTTAAAAATTCAATACTGTTTAAAACTATTCTTATTGTTACATTCAGCGTGGTTTTATTCCTCTGCATTTTTGGCCGCTATACTTATCTGTTTGAAAGAGACAAGCTGATAAACGAAACAAAAATAATGCAGGAGTTAAGGTTTAAGAGGCTGGAAAACAGCCTGGTCGAGCCGGTGTGGTCCTATGATGAGCTTTCAACTAGGCGCATAATATCCTTTGATGAAACTAACAAAGACATTGTGGCAATTATTGTCAGAAAGGAAGACGGGGAGGTCTTTGAGGCTGTAGCCCGCAATGGAAATGCTGCATTCGACAGCATTTCCGAAAAAGGAATTCGAAGGCTTCCCGCAAGGGATTATATTAACGTAATGAAGGATAAAATCAGGCGCGGTGAAGACACCATCGGCTTTGTGGAGGTCTACTTTTCTGAAGAGGCAGTCCAAAATGAGATACAAAACATAATTATGAGGATAATTCTTCAGACACTAGTCATTGCCCTTGTAATCATTGTTTCGGTTTTCTTTACCTTAAGACGGGTCATCGGAAGGCCCATAGGGGAGCTTAGCCGCAGAATGGAGGAGATTTCGGAAGGTAACTACATGCTGAAGCTGAAAGGAAGGTCGGAAGACGAGATAGGAAGGCTCATAAATTCCTTTAACAGAATGATCGACAAGCTGGAAAAACAGAGAAGCGAGCTAATGGATAGCGAGGTTAAATACAGGTCCATTTTTGATGAGGCAAGTGACGGGATTGTCCTGATTAAAGACGGGCGCCTCCTGGAAGCCAACAAGAAGGCAGCCCGGCTCTTGGGAATAAAAAAATTGAAATCGCCGGGCGTGGAAATTTCGGAATTTCTTCATTCAGACAGAATGATACCTGGAACAAACGTTTATGAGCACTTTGAAAAGGCGCTTAACAACGAGCCTCAGCATTTTGAAAGCCAGTTTATCGGTCCTGAAGGAGAAAAGACCTATGCCGACGTAAACCTCCATAAGCTTGAGCTCCAGGGAGAGATAATCCTGCTTTCAATAATCCGAGACATTACAAGCCGCAAGACTTCCGAAGACAGGATAAGAACTTCCTTGAGGGAAAAGGAGATACTTCTGAAGGAAATCCACCACAGGGTTAAGAACAACCTGCAGGTTATCTCAAGCCTGTTAAACCTGCAGTCGGGATTTATAAAGGACGAAATGGCGCTTGATATGTTCCGCAACAGTCAGAACCGTGTAAAATCCATGGCCCTGATTCATGAAAAGCTCTATCAGTCGGGGGATCTTTCCAGCATCAGATTTGGAGAATATGTAAGAAGCCTCGTAAATAATCTCTTTAAGTCGTACCACACAAATTATAACGCTATTTCGCTAAAGATAGATGTTCCGGAGGATGTTTCACTTGGGGTCGACTCGGCAATTCCGTGCGGCCTGATACTCAATGAACTGGTGACAAACGCGCTGAAATATGCCTTTAAGGACAGGAGCTCCGGTGAAATCGGGATACTCTTTTCCTCAGATGGGGAGAACAATAAACTTACGGTTTATAATAACGGAACAGAATTTCCGCTGGATGAAGTTGACCTCATTAATCCCAAAACTCTTGGCCTTCAGCTGGTCAGTATTCTGGCTTCACAACTAAAAGGAAGTTTTCAGTTAAAGACCGATGTTATAACTGAATTTATTATTATATTTCCGGTGAAAAAATCTTAGGATCAGGTTCTTGAAAGTGATCTGTTGAATGACTCGTGACAAAGGTGGCTTAGGTTGAGAAAAGAAGAAGATATGACACGGCTATTCACTAATTTTTCCGTAGGAGTCTGCCTTTTATGGCAAAAGCAAGCATCTTTATTGTTGAAGACGAAAGCATAGTTGCACTTGATCTGAAATACAGCCTGGAAAGTCTCGGCTACTCAGTCTGTGGCATAGCCTCCAATGCTGAAGACGGCGTAAAAAAGATACTGGAAGCCAAACCTCAGCTGGTCCTGATGGATATTGGCCTTGAGGGCAGTACAGATGGAATTACAGCTGCAGCGGACATTAAGTCGGCACTCGACATACCTTTAATATATCTTACTGCAAACAGCGATGAAGCTACGCTAAACCGCGCTAAAGTGACGGATCCGTTCGGTTACGTGCTGAAACCTTTTGATGAAAGGGAACTTCAGACAACCATTGAAATGGCGCTCTACAAGTACGAGTCTGAAATTAAGCTTAAGGCCAACGAGAGGTGGTTTTCTACAACCCTAAAAAGTATCGGCGACGCCGTTATTACGACGGATCTCACGGGCAGGGTGACCTTCATGAATGTCATTGCCGAGGAACTGACTGGCTTTTGCATTAGCGAGGCTTCCGGCAAGCCGCTCGAAGAAATTTTTCACATATTTAACGAGAATACGCTCGAAATTGTTGAGCATCCCGTGGCAAAGGTCATAAGGGAAGGTGGAATTGTCGGCCTGGCAAACCATACCGTCCTGAAATCCAAAGATGGCAGGGAGATCCCGATAGACGACAGTGCCTCCCCGATAAAAGATGAAAAGGGGGCTACTACGGGTGTGGTTCTTGTATTCCGAGATATTAAGGAACGTAAGATTGCAGAAAATAAGCTCCGCCAGTCCGAGGAAAACGCCCGTAATATGATAGAACTCTCTCCTTTCGGCATACTGGTGCATTCCGGCGGCAAAGTGCTCTTTTGTAATTCCGCCGCTGTTGATCTGCTCGGGGCTTCCGGCCGTGAGGATATTATTGGGGAGCCTCTGTTCAGATTCATGCATCCCGACTACTATGATTTTTCGCGTCAGCGTGGAAAATACATGATGGAGACGGGACATAACGCCCCACTTTCTGAAGAAAAAATTGTTCGCCTCGACGGCAAGGAGATTGATGTTGAGGTTGGCGCCGGGTTCTTCCTTTATGAGGGCAAGCCGGCCATACAGACCGTAATCCGCGATAACACGGAAAGAAAACGCGGCCAGCGCGCCATAGCATTAAGCGAAGAGAAGTACCGCACCACTTTCGAGAATACCGGAAGCAGCATTATTATTATTGAAGAAAACGGAATAATATCCCTTGCCAACAGCGAGTTTTGCAGGATGTCCGGGTACTCGAAGCAGGAAGTGGAAGGAAAACTGGACTGGACTGAATTCATTCATGCTGAGGACATCCGGAGGGTAAAATCGTACTGGAAACAAAGACTGGCCAATCCGGCATCTGCTCCGCATACTTATGAATACAGGTTTAAGGACAGGTATGGAAATGAAAAGTTCATGATTAACAATGCCGCTGTTATTGAAGGAACAAGGAAAGTTGTTGTCGGAATGCTGGATATAACAGAGAGGAAGAACGCCGAGGAAGAATTACAGAAATCTGAAATACTCTTCCGCCTTGTCTGGGAGAATTCTGCCGATGGAATGCGGCTTTCGGACAAATACGGCAATGTTAAAATGGTAAATGAATCTTTCTGCAGAATGGTTGGCCTGAGCAGGTCTTCAATTGAAGGCAAGCTGATTTCCGTGATGTACCACGAAGAGGTAAGGGGTGAGACGCTTGCCGGGTACCTGGAAAGGGTAAATACAAGAACAATTGTTCCTCATTTCATTCAGGAAACGAAATTATGGAACGGAAAGACACTCTGGTTTGACGTTTCGCATTCCGAACTCCTGCTAAACGGGCAGGATCCCTTGATACTAAGTGTTTTCAGGGATATTACCGAGCGGAAAAGATCGGAAGAAGGGCTTTCAAAGCTGAACGATTGCATGCTGAGCTTTGGCGCCGATGCAATAGAGAACATTAACCGCCTGGTTGCGCTCTGCGGAGAGCAGCTTTCTGCTACTTCAGCGCTTTATAACCGTCTTGATGGCGACAGTCTCTGCAAAATCGGGCAGTGGAACTTATTCCCCGGTTATTGCACTGAAAAGGATTTTGCGGAAGGACGCATATGCTATGACGTCATACGGGGCGATAAGAATAAAACCTGGGTAATTGAAAACCTGGACGAAACAAATTATGCCGATACTGATCCCAGCGTAGCCCGCTTCGGTTTGAAAACATACATCGGCAAACAGGTCTCATGCGACGGAAAACCTGCCGGCTCGCTTTGTGTTGTGTACCGCGATATTTATACTCCAAGCCAGGACGATCTTAAGCTCCTGGGCATCGCTGCCTCGGCAATTGCGGTTGAAGAAAAGCGAAAGCGTGCCGAAGAGGAGCTGATACTTGCAAAAGAAGCGGCTGAAAGAGCCGACCAGCTGAAGAGCGATTTCCTGGCTCAGATGTCGCATGAAATCAGGACACCCATAAATACTATACTCAGCTTTACCTCGCTTTTGAGGGCGGAGTTGGAAAATAAGCTCCCTGAAGATATGTCGCAGGTCTTTAAGATAATCGACAGCGGCGGAAGGCGCCTTACTAGAACCATAGACATGATTTTATCCATGTCGCAGCTGCAGTCCGGCAACTATGAAATGACCCCAAGAAAGCTGAACCTGAGGGCGGACATACTGGACAGCCTGTACAGGGAATTTCAGAACCAGGCAAAACTGAAGGATCTGGAGTTTATACTTTATGCAGACAGCAGCCCGGACGAGGTAATTACGGGAGACCCTTACTCGCTTACTCAGCTATTCCAGAATTTAATTGATAACGCCATTAAATACACTAAAGAAGGCAAGGTGGAAATTTCCATTGTGGACGGGAATCCGGGTATAACATCGGTAATAATTAAAGATACCGGAATTGGAATTTCAGAAGATTACCTGCCAAGGATCTTCTCTCCTTTTTCTCAGGAAGAAACCGGCTATACGAGAAGATTCGAAGGAAACGGGCTCGGCCTGGCTCTGGTTAAAAAATATGCGGATCTCAATAATGCCGGCATCCATGTGGAAAGTAAGAAGGGGGCAGGTACAAAGGTAACGGTAACGCTGACCAGGGACGCTGAGTAAACAACGGGCGTGCAGAAGTTCCCGTTCAGGCACTGATGTGCAATGATCTTCAGGTGTTTTTTAAGTTTGTTTTTTTGTATAACTTTCGTTTATAATATAAAATTCGGACCAATATAGATATGAAAATAATTTACAGTTTTTTACTCATCATGACCATAACTTTAACCGGTTGCATAAGACATTCCGATCAGCAGATGAAAAGAAAGCCCCGTGTAAAAGCGGTTCAGGAAAACATTAATTTTAAGAAGCTTACGCCAAACTTAATGGTTAACGATGTTAACTCGTCAATTAAGTTCTACCACGATTATTTCGGATTTGACGCGGTTGTAACCATTCCCGATACCGGGCAATACAATTTTGCAATTCTCTCAAACGGTAATGTTGAGCTGATGATTCAGAAAAGGGAAAGTTTCAGCGAGGATCTGAATGTTTCAAAGGACCAGCAGGTAGGCGGGTCATTTTCCTTATTCTTTGAAATAAATGACATCATTCCTCTATACGACAAAGTTACTACTGCCGGCATACAGGTAGTAAGGGAACTTCACCAGACCTTCTACGGTACGAAGGAATTTACCGTAAGGGACAATAACGGCTACATTCTTACCTTCTCCGAAGCATCCAAGAAATAAACCTTTATTATTTAAGAAAACTGCAGCAGGTATGAATTTGCTGCAGTTTTTTTTCGCCAATTCTCTCTTATGTTAGTGAAAATTGATTTTTACAGTTCATTTTGTTTGAAACGTATAGTTCCGTCATTCAGGAAAAGGTTTTATGCTTTTAACCGGATGTATACCTTGCGAAGAAAAGATATGACATTTCTAAATTGCTGTAACAGCACTGCAAAAAAATATGATCTAATATTGAC
>JAAXKQ010000002.1 GCA_025612245.1 Ignavibacteria bacterium | reverse complement strand
AGAACCACCTCCCGCTAAACAGATAGGTCAGATAGTCTTTCTTCGTCATAAGTTTTATAAAACCTGCAACCAGAAGCACGTTAACAATTATATATGCGGCAGTAATCATTAAACTCCAAATTTTCCATGTAATCTAAAATTAGCAGCTTCAAAAATACGGAATTCACGCGTTATTTATAATTAATATTATTAGCAAATTTGGTATTAAAAGAAATTCTAAAGACCCGGCATGAAAGATTGTCCGGGAATAGGAAAGTTAAATGGGAAGGCGGGGTAATTTCGGCGTCAAATATCTAAGGAACCGCACTCAATCTGAGTGCGGTTCCTGCACAAAGAGCTGCTTCTGTGGGAAAAGTTACTTCTCTTGAAAAACTTATTTCTGCAGTTTCCCTTCTTTTAATTCATCTGCAATACGGTCCAGTTTGTAAACTTTCTTTATTGCCTCATACATTCCTTTTGAATCCACCGCCACGGTCCTGTTGTAAGTCGGCAGATAAATAAAGTTTCCCTGAAGGCTTTCAATGTTTCCGTCGAATGCGAGGCCTATAACCTCTGCATTTTTATTTATGACAGCGCTGCCTGAATTTCCACCCACGATGTCATTTGTCGAGATGAAATTAAAAGGTGTATTCAGATCCAGTTCTTTTGGAACACTCTGCCATCTTTGAGGCAGGTTGAATGGATACTTTCCTTCAAAGCCGAAATACTTGTCATACAGTCCGTAGAAGGTGGTCTTTACCTGTGCCGTTGTGCCGTTATAATTATAGCCCTTCAAAACACCGTCGCTGATTCTTAAGGTTCTGTTTGCATCAGGGGTAACCGAGGTGCCATACATCTTGTAGATTATCTGCCCCAGGAGTCCGAAAGCAATATTTTCAGTGTCGAGTGCCTCCTTCTGTTCCTTTTTCAGCTTAACGAGTTCACCATAAGTCTGTGCATAGTAGCGTATAAACGGGTCGTCGAGAGAAAGTATCTCTTCGGGCGTCTTCTGAAAAAGCGCCATGACGGTTTGCTTATCCTTAAAAACAGACTTACTGATCAGGCTTTCAGCGGCCTCTTTTACCGAAGCGCCATTGAAATATTTTTTGACCCATGGATGATCCTTGCCCAGGTTCATTATAATGTAGTCTATATTGATTTCAAGCTTCGCCTGTTCAAGTAACCCGTCGAAGTTATCTGGATAAATATTCTTCAATGACTCCAGGTAGCGTTCCGTCCTTGTTTCCGGGTCCTTTTCTTCTTCAGGCAGGTTGCTCTGTTTTGCCTGCATTACAAGCGCCTTTGCAATCGTAAGGTAGCGCGAGAAATAGATGGGACTGGTCGACAGGGCGGCGATTTTCTGGTCAACGTTTCTAAGCTCGCCGCGAGTGGTTTCAATGGTTGTCCAAACGTGCCCGTACTGCTTTTCCATTTCAGGGCTGGATGCAACAAACTCACGTGCACGCTTCTCAAAGTCCTTTTTGCGTGCCATGAGATATGGGTCGTTCAAAGCCTTGTAAGTGTTAGATGTATTCTTCTGCCCGTTGCTGAAGGAGAGTCTCAGGTTTTCATACTCAGAGGCCCGCTGCGGGTTTGCTGATTTCAGTTCTTCCAGCCGGTCGTAGAGCATATCGTTAAGAAACGCGTTGTTCCTGTACTGTATGTCCCTTAAATACTCCAGCTGTGCAACTGTCCTGAGGCGGTTTGTCGTGCCCGGGTTTCCGACAGTAAAGACGAGCTCACCCGGCTGCGCACCGTTTTCACTCCACTTAAAGAAGTGCTCCGACTTTAAGGGTTTGCCGTCTTCGCCGTAGATCCTGAGGAAAGTACAATCCAGGTTATACCGCGGATATGTAAAGTTGTCGGGATCCCCGCCAAAGTAAGCGATGTTTTCCTCGGGCTGGAATACCAGCCTTACGTCGTTATAAACCTTAAAACCCTGCACGAAGAAAAGGCTTCCGTTATAGTAGGAGACTACGTCGCATTTAAGTCCGGTTTCTTTTTCATACTGTTCCTTGAGTTCCTTAAGCTTTTTATCCCTTAATTCAATCTTTTCTTTTTCGGTTTTGCCCTGAGAAATTTCATTGCTTACCTCTTTTGTCACGTCTTTAAGATAAGTCAGCTGTTCGGCAGAATAGTTCGGGATCTTTCTTTCCTCTTCAAGTGTTCCTGCAACGAAAGCCGTATTTGCCAGATCCTCCCCGGGCTTCTGTATCATCCTCCTGATTCCGCGTGCACAGTGGTTATTTGTCATAACCAGTCCGTCTCCGGAAACAAAGGAAGCCGTACAGCCTGGAATGCGCAAGGCTGAAAGGCGTACGTCGTCGAACCATTCCTGCGAGGCGTTAAAATTATAGACCTGCTTCAGATACTCAAAAGGCGGGAACTCAAAAGCCCACATTTTTCCCGTATCGTATTTTTGTGCCTTTACCGTATCGGGATTGAAAGAAGCCTGGGCACGCAGACTACCGGCAATAAAGAACAGGAATAACGTTAAAACGAGAATATACCTGCCCTGATTGAAGTGATTTTTCATTTAACTCCCTGTATTTGTAAAATAATGGTTATTCCGCAAAGCAAAGATAATAGCCCGTCAACATTTTACCAACCGGAAAAATGCCAATAATATTTTCATTTTCGGTCGATGGATGAAAAAATAACCTTTTCCCCGGCCTTTGGAAATTGTAAAATACTCAAATTTGACGTAGGTTTGAGAGCACATTTCTTTTATTAATGGATATACATTTAGTGGAATATAACTTAAAATCAAACGACGCCTATGCGGCTCTCAGGATTAAAGATTTCAGATGGTTCATAATTTCCAGGTTCGTCCTGACACTGGCAATTCAGATGCAGTCTGTTGTTGTCGGCTGGCAGGTCTATGCTCTTACACACGATGCGCTCTCACTGGGCATGATAGGAATAGCTGAAGTTATTCCCTTTCTCTGTGTGACACTCTTTGCGGGCCACGTGGCAGACATAGTTAACCGCAAAAAAATAATCGTCTTCTCCGGCCTTGTTTATTTTATCTGTGCTGCAGGACTTCTTTTTGTCTCGACAAGCCTTCAGCCTGTCCTCTCGGCCTACGGGGCAATGCCCATATATCTTATCATATTCATTACCGGCCTGGCACGCGGCTTCATGTCCCCTGCACAGTTCGCCTTTATGGCGCAGCTCATACCAAGAGAGCTCTTCGGCAACGCATCAACGTGGAACAGCGTTTCCTGGCAGGTGGCTGAAATTACGGGCCCCGCAATCGGCGGCCTCGTTTACGGCTTCCTCGGGGTTGGTCAGGCATATACCACCGTGGTATTCTTTTCGGCAATAGGCTGGTTTCTTTTCCTTATTATTAAGAACAAGACCATGCCTGAACGCGTTAAAAAAGAAACCGTCTGGCAGGGGCTTTCCTCGGGACTCAAATTTGTTTTCGGCCACCAGATGGTCCTTAGCGCCCTGAGCCTCGACATGTTTGCCGTTTTCTTCGGAGGCGCTGTTTCCGTACTGCCCATTTTTGCCGACCAGGTGCTGCATACAGGAGCAAAGGGACTTGGCTTCTTAAGGGCGGCTCCCGCCCTGGGGGCAATTATAATGTCTGTCGTACAGGCTCATCACCCTCCCTTCAAAAGAGCAGGAAAGAACCTTCTTTTTGCAGTCTTCGGATTCGGGCTCTGCATTATTTCTTTTGCCCTTTCAAGAAACTTTTATCTTTCGCTCTTCATTCTTCTTTTAAGCGGAATGTTCGACAATGTAAGCGTGGTCATCAGGGCAACAATAATCCAGCTCTATACGCCCGACGACATGCGTGGAAGGGTTTCTGCCGTAAACGGAATCTTTATCGGATCTTCCAACGAACTGGGTTCTTTCGAGTCCGGCCTTGCGGCAAGACTGCTGGGGCTTATACCTTCGGTAATCTTTGGCGGAAGCATGACGCTTGCGGTTGTAATGAGCGTACGAAAGTTTGCCCCGAAGCTGAGGGAACTGAAGCTGTAAATTAAGGGAATTACTAAATTTTTCCCGGAACGCCACCTCCCGAATAGCACTTTATAACAATGCCCCTGGAAACCCTGGGGCATTTTGTTTTTCAGTACTTTTTTGATTTTTCACGGAAACCATTTTTCAGCGCACGGCTTTTCCCATCGCGTCAGCTTCCCTTGAGGAATGACTTAAAATCGTTGTATCTGCTGCCTATCTTTACCGACTCCTTCTTTTTTTTCATGGCCTGCATGAGTCTTTCCGGAGCTTCCACCTTTACATTAAGAGCTCCTTCAATTACTTCCGGGAATTTTGCCGGGTGAGCGGTTTCCAGTATTGCCGCTACAGCGCTGACGCCTTGTCCGGTATATTCTTTAAGCGCCTCGTAGGCTACAGCCCCGTGAGGGTCAATTACGTAAGAATATTTTTCATAGGCTTCAAGTATTGCATTTTTTGTCCTCTCGTCGCTTATGCTTGTACTGAAGATTACTTTTTTTATAGCCTCATATGAATTTCCGTAAAGATCAAATATGCGTGCCATGTTACTGGGGTTGCCTACATCCATTGCGTTTGAGATTGTCCTTACAGACTGCCTTACTTCCAGCTTTCCGCTTCGGATATAGTCGGACAAAACAGAATTTGAATTTACAGCCCCGATAAACCGTTTTACTGGAAGCCCCATTTCTGAGGCAATTAAGCCTGCTGTCAGGTTCCCGAGGTTACCGCTCGGGACAGAAAATATGATTTCATTATTTACGGGCTTCAGCCTTGAGTAAGCATATACGTAGTAAAAGCTCTGAGGCAGCAGGCGCGCAAAGTTAATGGAATTTGCAGAGCTTAAATTTAGCACTCCTTTTAAGTCTTTATCCATAAAGGCTTCCTTTACCAGCCTCTGGCAGTCGTCAAAGGTGCCTTCAACCTCAAGTGCCGTAACGTTGCCCCCTATGGTTGTAAGCTGGTGCTCCTGGATATTACTTACCTTGCCCGAAGGATAAAGAAGTACCACCTTAATTCCAGGCATATTATAAAAGCCGTTTGCAACGGCGCTTCCCGTATCCCCGCTCGTGGCAACGAGTATTGTCACCTCGCGGCTATCCCCTCTTAAGAAGTAAGACATCACCCTCGAGGTAAAGCGTGCGCCAAAGTCCTTGAAGGCAAGCGTGGGGCCGTGGAAGAGTTCCACTACCGCCAGACTGCCGGATAAGGATTTTACAATTACCAGAAAATTAAAGGCGTCTTCAACAATAAGCTGAAGGTCACTTTTGGGGATTTCACTTCCGGTAAAAAGCCCTGCAATTTCAAATGCAATTTCCTGGAATGTCATCTCCGGAAGGCTTTGTAAAAAGCCTTTCCTGAATGAAGGGATTTTTGAAGGCATAAAAAGCCCGCCATCTGTGGCTATTCCCTGGAGCACCGCTTCTTTGAATGTCAGACTGAGATTTTTGTCTTTTGTACTGTAGAACTGCATTTTAGTTTAACCCCTTGCTCTTTTTAACCGGCCCTGCATAAAAACAACTATTTTTCTTCAATGACATAGGGCCCCCGCCTGTTTATTGCAGAGACATAAACTTCACTTCCGATATTTCCATCCAGCGCCAGGCGCATTTTTTCTCCTACGAGACGCGCAGTTGAAAGGGAATCCGAAAGTGCAAATATTGAAGGCCCGCTTCCCGAAATATTGCACCCTAAGGCACCCGCCTCAAGCGAAGCCTGCTTTATCTTTTCATAGCACGGTATCGTAGACTTCCTTGCCGGTTCAATAATCACGTCCTGAAGTGAGCGCGCAATTAGCCCGAAGTCGGGTTTCATAAGCCCTGCTATCAGTCCCGCCGTGTTGCCCCACTGCGTTTTTGCATCCTCAAGCGTAACCAGCGCGGGAAGAAGCTTGCGCGACTCCCTGGTGTTGATTTCCGTATGAGGGTGAATGACCGTGCAGAAGAGACCTTCCGGCACCGGTATTTCAACTATATCCGGCGGGTTATAGCCCCTGATTAAAATAAAACCCCCGTAGAGGCTCGGGGCTACGTTGTCTGCATGCACGGCTCCGCTGGCAATCTTCTCCCCGATAATTGCAAAGTCTAAAAGCTGGCTTTTTGAAAGCTCCAGCCCCAGGAGCCGGTCTGCTGCAAATGCCGCCGCAACGGCGCTCGCGGCACTGGAACCGAGCCCGCTTCCAAGCGCCATCTTCTTATGAATTTCAATTTCAATTCCGCCTTTAAAAGACGCATACTCCCGCAGGGCAATTACCGGAGCCCCGGCGGTATTTACTTCGGGATCAAGGGGAAGCTTCCCCTGATCACCCGTAATTTTTGTTATCCTTACACCGGGCTTTTCCGCAAGCCTTAAGACTACTTCATCACCCGGCTTTTCAATGGCAAAACCCATTATGTCAAAACCACAGGCCACATTGGAAACCGATGCGGGGGCAAAAACTCTGACCTCTTTTTTCATGACTTCTCCCTTAATCTCGTCTTATCTGTTAAACAGGTGATTTGCAATTCTGACAATATCGGCAAATATTCCGCCCGAGGTTACAACGGCACCGGCGCCTGGACCCTGAATTACAATGGGGCGCTCGCTATAGTAAACGGTCGTAAATGCAATGATATTGTCGTTCGAGGTCAGTGAATAAACCGGGTGGCTTGCATCCACGGCTCTAAGCCTGACTGTTGCCTTTCCGTCCTTGTAAGAGGCAATATAGCGCAGGCGCTTGCCTTCTTTTGCAGCCTTGCTCCTTTTCTCCTCATAATAGTCGTCAAAGCAGCTGAGTTTTTCCAGGAACTCGTCAAGACTTATATCACCCCGGAGCTCCTCCGGGATCAGGTTCTCAACATCAATGTCTTCAAGCTCCAGCGTGTAACCCGATTCTCTCACCAGTATCAGGAGCTTCCTGGCAACGTCAAGGCCGTTTAAGTCCTCCCGTGGATCCGGCTCCGTGTAGCCTTTTTTCCTTGCGTCCAGCACTATATCAGAAAACGAATTGCTGCCGTCAAAGACGTTAAATATGTAGCTCAGGGTTCCGCTCAGTACGCCTTCAATTTTATGGATCTTGTCGCCGCTGAAGACCAGGTCGTGAAGCGTGCTTATTACCGGAAGGCCCGCGCCGACGTTCGTCTCATAAAGGAAATTTGCGCTGTGCTTCTGTGCCGCCTTCTGCAGCTGAAGATAATACTCATAATTGCTTGAGTTTGCTTTCTTGTTCGGGGTAACTATTGAAATCGAGGAGGAAAGGATTTCAAGATACTTCAGCATAATTACCTCGCTTGAGGTACAGTCAACAAATATGCTGTTTGGAAGGTTGCTCCCGATCATCCTTTCTATGAAAAGTTCAGCGTTGCTTTCTTCCCCCTTGCCGAAAAGCCTTTCTTCCCACCCATCGACGTCGATGCCTTCATAGTCAAAGAGCATCCTGCGCGTATTGGCAATGGCAATGATCTTGATTTCAATTTTAAGGTGGCTGTATAAAAATTCCAGCTGGTTTTTAATCTGCTGGAAAAGAGTCCTTCCTATTAACCCGGTTCCAATGACAAACAGGTTTATTGATTTCAGGTCAGACAAGAAGAATGCGTCGTGAATTGCGTTCAGCGCCTTTGACTCGTCGTTTTTGGGAATTACCATGGATATGTTCAGTTTCGAGGATCCCTGTGCAATGGCTGCAATGTTAATGCCGTTACGCCCGAGCGCCTGAAGCACCTTGCCTGAAATGCCTGAAGTGCCGCGTATGTTGCCCCCTACGGCGGCAACAATTGACAGGTTGCTTTCAACCACCACCTGGTTTACAAAACCTTCCGAGATTTCATACCTGAGTTCTTTTTCAATCAGTTCTTTTGCCTTCTGTGCAAATTTGGGCAGAATTGCAAAACAGATCGAATGTTCAGAAGATGCCTGTGAAATGAGTATTATGCTTATTGAGCCGTCGGCCATTGCACCAAAGATACGCCTTGCTATACCGGCGACACCTACCATACCGCTTCCCTGTACCCTTATTAAGGCGACATTGCCGATTGAAGTAATTCCAGTTATAAGGTTCTTCTTCCCGTTGCCGTAAAGGCTGATCAGTGTTCCCGGGAAAGACGGGTTAAAAGTATTTTTAATCCTGATCGGAATATTCTTCATCATTGCCGGACGCATTGTTGGCGGATGAATTACCTTGGCCCCGAAGTGCGACATTTCCATGGCCTCGTCATAGCTCATGTTGTCGATTGAAAAAGCTTTCTTTACTTTTCTAGGGTCCGCCGTCATGACGCCGTCCACGTCTGTCCAGATCTCAATTTCTTCTGCATTCAGTATGGAACCGAATATTGAGGCTGAATAGTCCGACCCGCCCCGGCCCAGCGTAGTAGTCTCGTTATCGCACGTGCTGCCGATGAACCCTGTTACAACCTGCAGACAATCCTTGTCTTCAAAATACCGCCTTACCATCTGACCGGTAGCCGTAAAGTCCACAATGGCGTTTCCAAAGGACTTGTCAGTTTTTACTACCTCCCTGCTGTCTAGATACCCGGCGCGTATGCCGCGCGAGAGGAAAGCCTCGGAAATTATGTATGCCGAGAATCTTTCGCCGAAGCTGGTTATGTAATCCATGCTTCTTGGAGAGATCTCTCTTACAAGACATATGCCGTAGAGCACCTGCTTTAGGTCGCTTATAAGTTTCGATATGGTCTCAACCGCAATTTGCAGCCTGTCCTCGGAGATGAGCTCCTTTACGGCTTCAAAGTGCCTGGCCTGTATCTTGTCGAAAAGGAGCTGGTATGAGCTGTCGCCTGCAGCCGCCCTGAGGCCTGCTTCAATCAGTGTGTCGGTAATTCCCTGAAAAGCCGAGAAAATGACCACCGGGTCGTCACCCTTGCCTATATTCTTAGATACAATGTCTATGACGTTTCTAATTCTTTCGGGTGAGCTTACCGAAGAACCGCCAAATTTTAATACTTTCATTTTTGTCTGCCTGGTTTAAAAACAAAAAAACCGGCTCAGCGGGCTGAAGTCGGTTTCTGAAAAATGTAAAAATATACACTGCCAACTTTAGCCCGTATAAGGGGTTGGTGTCATCCACATCGTCGTAGTCATTGTGGCAGTGCTATATGTATTTATCAGGTAATTCATTAAAATTAATAAGTCCGCTTTGATTTCCGCGAAAAATACCTAAATATATTTATTTTGTCAAACCTTATTGACAAAACGGCGTAATTATTTAATAATATAGGCATAATTTTCTGCTTTCCGCAATCCGTCTATTTTATGTAAACTGCCTCTCCGGGATGCCTCAAAAATGATTGCAAGCCTGGAGTATTGGGAAATGATTCGTTGCCGCATAAATAAATATAGCTCCATAATCAGTCCAAATATTCCGTCTTAAAGGCTGATTATTCAGTAAAATTCTTGAGATTCTAAACCTGTTTCGGAGATAAAGTTTACTTGAAATATAAGTGATTCAATATCGCCTTTAGCCACTGGGGAAATGCCCTCTTGTTGACCACCATAGTTCATTATTATTAAGGGCCATTACGCCTCAGGCCTTCATACCCCGGCGCCGCCTGAAGTATAAGCCTATGAATTTACTTGCCGCTCTCGGCTGAGGCCTGGGATAACCCGCCCGAATACTTTTTTGACAGGTAGCCCTTAACTCCGGCCAGCCCGATTAAGCCGGCTAAAAGCGCCGCTATCCCGCCAACAGCTAGCCCCCAGCGCGGATTTGTATATTCAGCAACCCAGCCAATGATTGGGCCTCCAATTGGAGTGGAGCCTAAAAAAGCTATCGTCCAGAGCGACATTACCCTGCTCCTCATCTCAGGCGCGCTTTCAAGCTGAAGCGTCGTGTTACCGAGCGTCATAAATCTTATCGAGAAAACACCCACAAATACCATCGTAATTGCCGCAAAATGCAGCCCCGGGGAAACAGCTGTAAGAAGGATTGAACTGCCGAACAAGAAAAGTGTTATTACTATGCTGTAAGGAGAGGTTTTTCTTTTGCCCGCCGTTGCCAGCCCTCCTAAGACCGCCCCTACACCCATTGCCGAGGTCAGAAGTGCATAGCTGTCGGCATCGCCGTGAAACGTATATTTGGCAAGCAATGGAAGGCTCACATCAAATTCATAGGCCAGCGTACCTATTATACCCATCAGTATGAGCACGAGGCGCAAAAGGGGCTCGTTTCTCACATAGTGAAAACCCTTCATGAGCTGCCCTTTTATCTTCTTGACGCGTTCAGCCGTATAAAGCTCTTCTTTTCTCATTTTGAAAAGGCAGATTAAAACGGCAATAAATGAAGCTGCATTAAGAAAAAAACAGAGTGCAAGGCCTGCCCCCGCAATAATTATTCCTGCTATTGCCGGACCAACTACACGAGCCAGGTTAACCTCAATTGAATTCAGCGTCACTGCGTTACTGAGGTCTTTGCGCCCTACCATCTCGAAGACAAAGGTCTGCCTCGTCGGGTTATCCACCGAATTGATCAGCCCGAAAAATGCTGCCAGTATATAAATCATCCAAAGCTGAACCGTATTTGTTGCAACAACTGTTGCCAATAAGAGTGCCGAAAGAGCCTGGCTTGCCTGCGTAATATATAACAAATTACGCTTTGGATACCGGTCCGCTATTACGCCTCCAAGCGGAGTAAAAAGAAGTACAGGCAGAAACTGCAGTGCCGTTACAAGTCCTAAAGATGTACCGGAACCGGTAAGCTTCAGAACCAGCCAGGCCTGCGCAACTCTCTGCATCCACGTGCCCGGAAGCGATATGCCCTGCCCGATATAATAGAGCCGGTAGTTTCTGACCTTTAATGAGGAAAATGTATCTCGGAAAATATTTCTTGCCGAATCCAGAATTCCTATATCCCTAAAGCTGAACTTTATTGCCATGTTCCAAAATATTGTTTATTCAATCCACACTTACTGACAGCTGATATGTTCTCATAAAACAATTTATCAAATGCATGCCTTAGAATCACTTCATTATTTATTGGGCTTCTTTTTTTTCAACAAAATCTCCCCGTAGAGCTTTTCTATTTTCTCCTGGAAAATTTCGGGACTGAAGAGCCTGACCCTTTCCAGCGAATTTTTTGAAAGTAAAGAAGACAGTTCGGGATCTGAAAGCAGTTTTTTTATGTGGCCTGCCAGTGTCTTGTAATCCCCACGCCCGTAAGTAAGACTTGTAACGTCCCCGAGCGCTATGTCCTTAACCCCGTCCGAATAACAGACTATGTTCGGCAGGCCTGTTGCCATTGCCTCAAGCAGCGAAAGCCCGAATGCCTCGGCATGAGAAGGGAAAAGAAATATATCAAAAAACGAAAGCAGTTCAGGAATGTCTTTCCTGAACCCCGTAAAAACAAAGTACTCATCAAGGCCATACCCACGGATCTTTTCTTTCAGGCCCGCCTCATACTGCCTTTCATTTTCCTGCGAGGCACCCACAAAAACCACTTTTATGTCGGGCTTCTCCTCTGCTATAATCCGGACTGCTTCAATTACATCCTCATGCCCTTTTCCCGGACTGATTCTGCCCACCATGCCGACTACGGTTGAAGAAGGGCTCACCTGAAACTCTTTCCTCAGATTCTGCGAAGCATCCTTTTTAATAAATTTTGCCGTATCAATAAAGTTATGCACAAGGGCAACTTTCTCCTCACCCAGTATTGTCGTATCCAGGAGGTTTTGCCTTATCACTTCCGAGATTGCAATTGCACAGTCCAGCCTTTTATAAATCAGGTTATGCAGTGGATCCTTCTTTTCAATTGCAGATCCGATGTGCTTTGTCATCACCAGGGGTGTCTTAAGCCCCGAGAGCTTTAAGGCCGGAACGATGAGCCACAGGTCCTTCGAAAAATGTGTGTGTATGAGGTCAATTTTTTTCTCCTGCAGCGTTTTCTTAAATATCAGCATGCTTTTTAAGCTCATTGGGGAAGAGTCAAAATGGAGACTTTTTATGTCAAGAGCACGCGATTCTTTGTCTATGGGGCTGTTTTCAATTGAGGCCAGAATGACCGTGTGCCCTTCTTTTAAGAGCAGTTTAATGCTGGAGATTACGAACATCTCCATTCCGCCCCAGGATTTTGACAAACAGGAAACCAGTATATTCATAAAATTTTACTTGCGTTTAAGCCTAAGCAGGTTTATTCATATATAATTAGAAGGCTTAATAAGCAAAATATTTCATAAAAAAACAAACGCCCCTGAAGGGAGTTCCAGGGGCAAAAATAATTATTTCTCTAACGAAGGCTCAAAGTTTTATTTGGATAATGTAACGTTAAAGGAATATTCAATCGGCTTGAAAGAGTCCCTATTAATCGCCCCCCTTTCTCCGCCGCCTCTTCTGCCACCGCCTTGTCTGCCGCTGCCGCCCATCGGCGGCCTGTTGCCGCCTTCACCGCCGCCACTGCCCATCCGCATTCCTCCCTGACGCTGCGAAATGTCAAATTTACCGGTCTCAATCTTTACCTCTATATCCTCTCCCGGCTGTGTCTTAAGGACTGCCTGAGCGTTTTTGTTGCTTTCCAGGGGCACTTTCAGCTCGTAGACAAACTGGTCTTTTTCATAGCCCAGCTTTACCTGAAAGTCTTTTGCAGTTTCAATCGATGATGAGTACAAGGGAAGATCATCCTTGTTTGTTACCGTAAGCTCCTTTTGCATCGAGATAAGATCCTGGATCCTTTTCTGCCCGTCACCGCGCATGCCTTGGTTATTCTGCCCCTGCTGCATCCTGAAATCCCTCATTTCGCTTGGATCCGGCTTCAAGGGAAATTTTACGCCTATTTCATCTTTTGAGCTTCCCGGATTAAGCCAGACCGTAAGGCCCATGGTAAGCATCCTGAGGGCTTTGGAAGCATCCGAAGTAACAAGGCATAAATAAAGGTTCTGCCCATCGTTCTTAAAACCATAGGCCATGTTATCGCCTTCTATTGTCTTCAGACTCCCCGCCCAGTCGGACTGGTCGCCGTCAATTTTAATTCCGCTTCCGGCAAATGAGCTTTCTACCTTTGAGGCACCGGAACAGCCGAAGAAAAATGCCCCGGTTAGAATTACTAATGTTAAATATTTTAAGCTTTTCATATTAAATTCTCCCGAATTTTCACGAAAAATAAATTTCAAATATTTTTCTTTCACAAATATTGTCTTTGTACCAGTGTTATTTTCTTACCCGACTGGAGCCGGGCATAAGGTTAAACTGATCCCCAATTTTCTTTTAGACAACTTTATTCGGCAGAAAAGTTTAAATGCTTTACACAAGGGAAGTAAGTATGGAAGTTTTTTATTGGGGTGCCTTAAAGACCAGCTGTATCCCCAAGGCACCTTAATTTGAATGGTCAACAAGTTCTTTCTCTCATCCTGTCATTTCTCATCCCGGCTCATTACCCTGCGCCAGAACATAGGAGCCGTAAAGACAATAATAACGCCTGCTATTATGCCGCCTATTAAGACTGCACGCGGGGCACCCTGAATGCCGCCCAGCAGTTCAGCCACGGCACCGCTTCCAAGTGAGCCCAGTGCAGGCAGCCCAATTAGCGTAATTGTATAAAGACTTATTATGCGGCCCCTTAACTCATTGGGAACCGTCACCTGTATGAAAGTCGCAATTATGGTTCCCACGGCTGTTGCCGATATGCCATTGATAAAAATAAATATAATTCCAAGCACAAGGCTTTGGCTTTCCGCAAAGAGAATGATCGAGATGCTGAAGACCAGGCCCGAGATAACGAGCACCAGACCGGGCCGCCTGATATTATTCAGAGAAGCCAGTGCAAAGGCTCCCAACAGGGCACCGCCGCCCGAGGAAGAAAGAAGCACCCCGTAGCCCCCGGCTCCGGCGCGCCATACGTCGCGTGCAAAAATTGGCAACAGGTTCTGATACGAGCGGCCGAAAATTGCAGTTACGGTTGATAAAGCCAGCAAAGAAAGGATGAAGCGCGACTTCCATGCATACGAAAGCCCCGCCAATGCCGATTTCTTAAGGGACGTGGTCTTGCTGCCGCTGTGCGTCGGCACCTCACGCATCGAGGCAAGCGCAAACAAAACGGCAAGAAAACTTAAACCGTTTATAAAAAACAGGCTCCCTGCTCCAAGTATACCCAGAAGCGCTCCTGCAACTGCAGGACCGATCAGGGCTGCACCGGTAAAGGTTGCAGAATTGAGCGAAAGTGCATTAAGCAGGTCCTCCCTCGGAACCAAATCCGGCACCAGTGCCTGCCTTGCCGGATTATCAAAGGCCAGGAATGCCGCGCTGATAAAAGAGGCCGCCAGTATGTGGTAAACCGTAACCATGTGAAGCCATGTAAGCGCTGAAAGTATAAATGCGGTCAGCATCATTCCCGCCTGCGTTACGTATAAAAGCCGTATGCGGTTCATCCTGTCAACAGTCATTCCTCCTAAAAAAGGCAGTATGATCATTGGAAGCGCAAAACTCAGCCCCAAAAGCCCCAGCCATAAAGGTGAATTTGTAAGCTGAAGGACCAGCCATCCCTGCGCCACATTCTGCATCCAGGTGCCCGCATTGGATACTATGAGCCCTGTCCATAAAAGTGTAAAGTTCCTGTGCTTGAGTGCTGTAAAGCGCCGTGGTTTTTCCAGTGTTGTTGCTTCTGCCATGTTTACTTCATTCCCTGCTTCAGGCTCTCGACATAAACTTCTGCCTCCTCGGTCCTTATTGCCTCAACTATTTTCTCTGCTACAGACTCGGCCGTATCCATGGGCATCATCTTCATCCTGTCGGAATGAGTCATTTCACGGCTTATGGTATTCTTAAAAAAATCCGTTTGCGTCATGGAAGGATATACAAGCCCTACTCGTATGTTGTCTTTTGCAAGCTCCATTCTGGCTGTAAGCGAAATGGCGTTAAGCGCATACTTTGTTGCTGCGTATGGACCTACAGTAGGCACAATTCTTTTGGTAAGGCCTGAAGATATGTTCACAATTACTCCACCCCCGGTCTGGCTGCACATTAAAGGGATTACGGCCTGCATTGCCGCAAGCACTCCAACGACATTCAGTTCAAAGATTGACCTGAACTGGTCAAGGTTTGCATTCTCAATTGAAACGTGCATTCCCTGCCCGGCATTGTTTACAAGGGCGTCTATTCTTCCATAATGCGAATGCACCTGACTTATCATCTGCCTTATTGCAATTTCATCGCGCATGTCTGCCGTAACGGCAAATGAATTTGGTATCTGTTCACTTAGCTTTTGAATTTTTTCAGTTGAACGCGCAACCAGAACAACATTTGCTTCATGCTCAGAAAGCAGCTTTGCTGCAGCAAGACCAATGCCCCCTGAAGCTCCGGTTACAATGATTACTTTATTTTTTATCTCCATCTGGTCTCCCTCTGTCTGTAGTTTTATTCAATCTAATTACGAATGGCAGAAAAATTATACATAAATTTTCGGTTGAGCCCGATATTTGCACTCTCCGGCATTTAGAAATCATATCTTTATATCTTTCTCCGGTTTGCATAATCTTCATTTTTCCGCGGGTCTAATATATGTCTGGCAGGCGAATATTTCACAATAGACGGGCCGGTTTTTTAACATTTATTATGTTTTATTTTGCCTCTTCCGGTATTATTCTTGTTGCCGGATGGATCCTTATATTTTGAAAGCCTCAGCTCTTCTGTGGCTTTTGTCCCTCAGCGTTACTTCCGACCCCAACAGATAACGCACGTCAAAGTTAGATCTTTATGCCTGCTGCTTAATGTGAGCAGAATCATACTGTAGCCGTCACCTTTTTAGTATTTACTTGACAAAAGGGAAATTATTCTTATCATAATATTTAGAAACTACTTTTTTATAAAAATCGACAAGTTCAGAAAATCAACAATGTCCCGGGAATTTTATAAGAGCCCCACGCGGAATACTATTGTGCTTTTATGAGCTGTCGCGATAGCGGTATGAATAACCGTGGCAAAAGAGCAAACCATGAAAATTCTGCTTATTAACGGGAATGAATCCGACATGTTTTACGTCAGCAAGAGCGATTTATTGAAATATCTTACACAAGAAGTTTCACTGGGCAGGCCCTTATCACCCGATATAGTGGTAATAAATAAGGAAGTGCCCGATACGGAAGAAAAACTTACTAAAGAACTTGAGAAAAACTACAATAGACCGATGGGCATGAATGAATACCTGGCAACCTTAAAATCCATGCTAAACCTTATCTCATAATGCCTCTTTTTTTAAGCCAAATCATTTCAGGCAATTTTCTCTTCAGCATCTCTTTTTTTTCGCTCTCTTTGGCGGGCGAAGCCTGCATTCCTCCTCAAGGAGTAAACGACAGGCTTCTTGCGCCATTGGAGTGCGGGCAATTTCCGGGAAGTATTTCGTTATATTATTTTCCTGAGGCTGATGACTTTAAGTAAATCCTCTCTTCTCAGCCTTAAGGCTCTTACCCGGCAGATACATGCGGCACAGGCTCATTTAACAACCATCATCTTTCTTGTCAAAAGGACTTTGTTACCCGTAAGCCTGTATATGTATACTCCCGAAGGTACACTGCCTGCATTAAAAACAGCTTTGTGGTATCCGGCCGCAAGCCCGCCCTTTAGAAGAGTTGCAACCTCCTGCCCAAGCATGTTGTATACCTTAAGCGTGTACTTACCGGCCTCAGGAACTGCAAACTCAATTGTTGTTGACGGGTTAAACGGATTCGGATAGTTCTGGCTAAGTCCGAATTCTACCGGCTTCTCCATTTTGCCTTCACCACTTGTCAGGCCGGCTGAAACTTTATAGACCTCACCTGTTTTGGTTCCAACCAAGAGGTCCTCGCTTATGGGGTCTACCCTTAAAGCACATACGTTGCAGCCATTAAAGCCAAGGCTTGTCCACGTAAGGCCGTTATCAGACGACATGTAAAGGCCTCCCGTAAGCGAGCTCACATAAATCTTGCCGCATGGCGCCACGTCAATTGCATAGACAAACTGAACGGGAAGGCTTGTCACTTTGGTCCATGTCTGCCCGTCGGCCGACTGGTACAATCCGTCGCCATAGCTTGCAGCAAAAAGTGTAGTCTTTGAGGCTGTAATTGCCCAGAATATCTGGTAGGAGCAGTTCACCTGAACCCACGTTGCAGTGCCAAATGCAAGCTTGTAGATTCCGAAGCCGAACGTGGCAGCATAAAGATCCCCGTTGCCGGCAATGGTAATTGCCTGAATGACCTTCCAGACGTTAAGGCCGTTGTTTATCGGAGTCCAGTTTACTCCGAAATCTACAGACATAAATACTCCCGAGCTCCAGGTGGCGGCATAGATTACGCCGTTATAGAAGGCTATATCGTGCACGTCCAGGTTTGCACAGCCTGCTAAGACCCACTTGCTTCCGTTATACAAATAAATTCCCTTTGCCGTAGCAGCAAAGACGCGCCCCTGAACTATTGTCAAAGCCCAGATGTATGTTGCATCCATCCCGTCGGAGAATATGACCCAGCTTACACCCGAATCAGTTGACTTGTAAATTTTGCCTCCAAAGGTTGCCGCATATACCGTGCAACCGTCAAAGGCAAATGCATAGATCAGCTGGCCGAACGTCCAGACAGGAGGGATTGTCGTTCCGCCGCCGCCTCCACCCGGCGTATTGATGTTTACCGTAACGCTGGAACTGTTATTTGAGAGTATGATATCGGCAGGTACACTGTATAAAAGCGCTGCCGAATTGGTAATTGTCATGGATGAAGTGATATTGCCGGCAAAGAGGGCGTTGTTAAACTGCCCCGAACCATTCATGCACCTTACTATAACCTGACCGGTAATGAGTCCTGAAGGAAACTCCAGAGAAGCCCACGGTGCAAGCACTGTTCCAATTACCGCTATTCCCTGAATATTCAAAGTCTGGGCCTGGTAAAAGTTAAAGATCACATTGGCTGCGCCGGGTCCATTAACGCTCATTCCACCGCTCCAGGAAACATTCTGCCCCGAAACGTTTACTATTACAACAGATCCTCCGGGAGCATTGATTACAAAGCCATGGGAATTCGACAGCTCGCTTCCCGAAACGTTAAATACATTCAGGAACGGGTCGCTTCCGGTAAGACTGATAGTTCCCCACTGCGAGGAAACCGTTCCGTTTACCTGGTAATTCTTTAGCGAGGTCGAAAGATTCTGCAGAAACACCCTTGCCGCATTAAAATCTATCGGGTAACCCTTTATGAGTGTTCCCCCGGTTATCGAAACCGCAATCTGCGGAAGGTTTGTAGTCCCCCCATAGACAACGTTGCCATTGTTTACGGCTCCGCTGATATAAGTCAGGTTGCCTCCCACTACAAGTACGTTCCCGCTATTTGGAGGCAGCAGGTCGCCGACCGAATAATTCGCCAGGTAGGCGTTTCCGCCCACGGCCATTTTGCCCTGTGTATCGGCCGAGGGTTGTGTGAGATTTTCAAGCACGAATACGTTATAACCCTTGGCCGGACCAAAGTCCAGCGCCTTTTTGCTCAACTCGTCACAGTTAATTTTTACATTTATCTTAAGCGATGCGCTTGCACCAACGGCAAGGCTTCCTACGGCCCACTTTCCGTCCCCCGAATTGTACGCGCCCTGCGAAGCATTACTGCTCACGAAGTCCACCCCTGAAGGCAGCACGTCACCAACTACCACTTCCGAGGCTGAAACGGGGCCCAAATTCTTCACCGTCACGGTGTAAAAGAAACCTTCGGCACACTCAAGGCTCGTCTTGCTTACTGTCACCACCACTTCAAGGTCGGTACACACCTGCTGCTGTTTTACCAGTCCGGCGTCAACGGTAAGGTTTGTAACGTTTGCCGCCACGTTAAAACAGGCGGTCTTGCCGTCTGCTCCTATGTCGGAATCCTTTGCGTCATCTGAGCCCTGGTTCTGGGGACTGGACGTGTACTCCGAAGTAACCACCATAATATAGTAGCTTCCCTGTGGGACATTAATAAAAGTGTACTTACCCTGTGAATCTGTTATCCTGTTGGAGATTAGTGTTCCCACGCAGTTATGAAGTTCAACTAGAATTCCCGATATGCCGGGTTCGTTGGAATCCTGAATTCCATTGCCGTTCAGGTCATTCCATACAAAGTCGCCAAGAAGAAAATTTCCCTGGCTCGTCCTGTAAAGTCCGGCATCCACAATTTTATCGTAATCGCATTTGCAGCCGGCTGGTGTGTAGCATTTGCTCTTGCCGTCGCTATCGATGTCCGAATCAAGGGCATCGTTTCCTCCCTGATCCTGCAGCGTTATGGCAAAGCCTTCGGGTACTACTACCTTTATATAATAACTTCCGGTGCCCAGGTTTGTAAATGTATAGTTCCCATCCATACTGGTAACTGTGGTTCCGGCCAGTGTATTATCGCATTTATAAAGCTTCACCGTTACATTCGGAATTCCAGGTTCATCCTGGTCCTGAATCCCATTCTTGTTGTTGTCCAGCCATACCTTGTCACCAAGTACGTCCGGGCCTCCGCCTGAAGGGCAGGCAAGAACCCCGCGGTTTACCCCCGCCCCGTCAAAGTTTCCGTTTATCTTGGAAGCCATGTCGTTCACAACTGAAACCGTGTAGCCGAGGTTCTCCCCGCCCAGCGTCTTATCTGCCAGGGTGAGGAACTCCCCGACACTCTTGCCCTGGAATGTCCCCGAGGCTATTACCAGATCCTTCAGAAGAAGGGAACCTGTACCTGACTTAAAGGTTTCGTCAAATAAAACGTTTAACGTCAGAGCCGCCACCTGAATACCGAAAATGCCGCTTTCAGTTGAAACCGGGTTCACGTAACTGTGGCTCAGCTTGTCGGGACTGCCGTCTCCTTTCAGATAGGTAACCAGCGCCTTGGACGAAGTAAGTTTTATGGTATATGTTCCTCCAATGGTAAGTCCGTTTGGGAACATATTCGGGAAATAAATATCTCTCATGGCTCCGATATTTGCCCCGCTTGCATCGCAGCTCCAGCCCGCACTGGAATAAGTTGTAAACTTGCTCAGATCGCATTGAACCTGTTGTGCCGGGTTATTCCCGGAAATGGCAATAAACCATAGCAGTAAAAACATAGTGCATACGTATCGACTCTTCATATCCCGCCCTCCGTCAAATTAAGTTAGATATTATCAGTAGAACTTTATCTATTCGTACAGTAAAGCCGTTTTAGAACACACTGAATATTTAACGCACCTTTGTTGGGCCCGCGTCCCCGGAGCTCAAGTGGCAGAACACAAAAGAACATTCAATCCATGGGGTGAACAGGGTCTTATCTATGTAAGTCTTTGGTTTCAACCGAAGTGAGATACATTTATTAGCATGCTTATGAAGAAGTTCCGGATATGTGATTATTCTGCTGCAGGAGGCAGCTGCCAAGGTGAAATATTGATGGCGTATACTCATGTATACCTGAATACCCATCAGCAACAAAAGCGGACTCACCGGTATAATCTCTTCCACTTTTCCCCTCTGTTTATTTTTCATGCACAGCGGCTCATTTGGGTATTTTAATTTTTGCCTTCCGCTGTGATCGATGTCGCAGTTATAATGATATAGAAGTTTTTGTGATCGGAATCAAGGCATTTTTAAAAGAAAGTAGAAGGAATTTTTTTCAGGAATAATGGGGATACACTTTTTCCTTCAGGGACGGGCAAAGGGCAAGCATAAATTTTCTCTGGCTTTTTGTTTTCAGTTTCTTAAATTATTAGGCAGTCCGGTTTTTATTTATTACCGCCGGCAGAACACTTCCTCGGCTTGGAGGGGAATTATTAACTGATAAAATAACAGGAGGTCCAAATGTCTGTTAAAAGAATTCTCATGATCGTTGGTGACTTTGTGGAAGATTATGAAGTTATGGTGCCTTACCAGATACTCACAATGGTAGGCCACCAGGTGCATACGGTCTGCCCTAATAAAAAACCCGGGGACACGGTAAAGACTGCAATTCACGATTTTATCGGTGACCAGACTTATGCGGAATTCCCAGGACACAGGTTTAAGATTAATGCCGACTTTAACGAGATATTACCCGAAAAGTACGACGCCCTGGTTTTGCCGGGCGGAAGGGCCCCTGAATACCTGAGGCTTAATAACAGGGTGCTTGAAATTGTAAAACACTTTGCGCAGGAAAATAAGCCGATTGGCGCCATCTGCCACGGCCCGCAGATACTTGCAGCTGCAGATGCCCTCAGGGGTAAAAAAATGATCTCCTACCCTGCGGTCGGCCCCGAGTGCAGAATTGCAGGCGCTAATTACGGCGACATAAGTCCCGATGCCGACAATGCGCTTACGGACGGCAACCTGGTCACTGCGCCGGCCTGGCCCGCACACCCCGAATGGATGAAACAATTCCTGCAGGTTTTAGGCACAAAGATCGAACCCTAAACCTATTAAGACTTAGATTAGCAGGCAGGGCAGGAAGAATTCCTGCCCTGCTTTTTATGCCTATTACTTAACCAGCATCATCTTTTTTACAATGGAAATTCCATTTCCAGTAAGCCTGTAGAGATAAATGCCGGTGACCAGGTCCCTGCCATTAAAATCGACCTTGTAGTTCCCTGCTTTCATATTCCCCTGCATAATTGAATATACTTTCTGCCCCAGGATGTTATAGAGTTCCAGGCTGTAGTAGCCGTCCTTTGCGATGCTGAATTCAATTTTTGTCGAAGGGTTAAATGGATTCGGGAAATTTTGCTCCAGTGAAAATTTCAAAGGCAGAGCCTCTTCTTTATCGACCTTTGTAACAGAAGAAGTGCTGAAGGTTTCTGTTTCAGAGAAGGCCGACCTTTCACCCCTGGAGTTCAAGGAAAGTACACGCCAGTAATAGGGGCTTCCCGATTTCAGCTTCTCGAGCCTTACAGAATTGCTCTTAACCTCCAGGCTTAAGGGATCCGACATGTCGGGCTTTTTCGAGTACTCTACTATGTAACTCTGGACGTCACCGCTTACGGGTGTAAACCACGAGAGCACGGGCTGAATATCTCCAACCAGAACTCCGCCAATTGGGCTGCCTGCAAGCGGTACAACCGCGGCATTTCCGGCAAATACCACAAAGCTTCCCGTCTCTGAGGGAGCCGAATAGACCATCCCGTCAAATGAGCGCACCTGCCAGTAGTAAGTTGCACCCGGAGTCAGGTTTTTCAATTCGTAGCTTGTCGTTGTAATGCCGTTGAAATTGACCGCACCCGTCATTGACGAGGACGTCGAGTAGCTCAGCTGAAAAGTCAATCCCGCCGACGAAGAATTTAAGAACCACGAAAGTGTCGGGGAGTTAGTATAGACAACTGCACCTTTAACGGGCCACGAGAGAATGGGCTTTTCAGCCACAACCGCGCTAGCAATGGTCCTGAAGGTTTCTGTCTTCGACCAGGCTGAAGGCCCCAATGAACTCCTTGAACGCACCCTCCAGCTGTATGTCTTTCCAGCCTCAAGCCCCGTTATATTAACCGAAAGCGCTTTTATACCGGTTATTACGGGCGTTCCGGAAAGGGTTCCCTGTCCGTATTCAACCTCATACTCAAGTCCTGTTGATGATGCTCCAAGATACCAGCTGAGAGTTGTTTCCAAGGAATATACCAGAGCTCCTCCAACGGGCCAGGAGGCTACGGGCACTACAGGCACATTTCCAACCGTACCTGCAACTTTGAACGTAGCCGGCTTCGACCAGTCGGAATAATGAACGCCGTCAAATGATCTTACCTGCCACTTATAGTCTTTCCCCGGAGTAAGCAAAGGGGAAACTACTGAGAGCGAGTTTATTCCTGAAATTGTTGGAACGTTCGTAAAGCCGGTATTTAGTCCTTCAACAATTTCCACCTCAAAAGTCAGCCCCGCGTTTTCCGCACCCAGATACCAGTTGAGCGTCGGGCTCAAAGTGTAAACTACAGGATACCCCACGGGCCAGGATGCCGTTGGCACAATTACGCCTCCTGAACTTGCAGTCTTAAAGCTTACCGCCTCCGACCATGGTGAGTAATCGCCCGAGGCTGTTTTGGACCTTACATGCCAGGAGTACTGCTTACCGGACAGGAGTCCTGTTACATTGAAATGAGTCTCGCTTATACCCTCATTCGTTGCAGCACCGGTAAGTGCTGCTGTAGTGCCTTCCCTGATCTCAAGCTCATAACTCAGACCCACAGAGGCACCGTTAAGATACCAGTACAACTCCTGGGATAAACTATTGACCGTAGTATTTCCAACGGGCCAGGAGGCTACCGGCTTCAAAGCTTCACCGGCCGAAACGAAGCTTTCTTTTGCAGAATATCCTGCAACGGCACCGCTGGAGGTTTTAAGCCTTACCTTCCAGTAATAAGTCTTTCCTGCCAGCAGGCCCTGCAGCGTATACCGGCTTTCTGTCAGGTTACTTATTGTAGTATAAGTGGCCATGTTTATGTCTGTAGAATAAATAAGGTCATACTTCCAGCCACTCCCGCCTGCAGGAACGTACCATGTAAGTCCCGGCTTGTCGGTGTAAAGCTTTACTCCACCGGTAGGGTATGAAAGTACTACGTCCGTATGAGCGATTGTAGTAAACTTAAATGCCTGCGAGTAGTTGCCAGCGGCAGGATCATTTATTCCCTTTACGCGCCAATAGTAGGTCTTACTATTGGATAACCCCGTTAAAGCAAGCGAGCTGGAGGTCAGGTTTGTATAAGTCCTGAGATTAACCGTAAAAGCGGCGTCTTCTGCAATCTGCAGCGTATACGAGGTTACGCCCGCAATTGCCCTCCAGGTAAGCACGGGTTCAATTGACACACCCGTCAACTCATTAGACGGTGAAAGCAGTACAGGTGCAGCAGGCGTGTAGAGTGGGATGACAACAATGTCCCTGAAATAATTAGGGCTGCCGAAATTTACGTCCGGGAAGTTTCCAGGCGTGTTGCTGTAAACCCCGTTCTGGCCTGCCGGTGCAGTTAATATGCCGTTAGTTACTGGTGTGGCTAAGGCGTTTTTTGTTGCGCCATAAAGCCCATTTGAATTCACGGAAACTATATAAGTGACCCCGGCATCCAGGTAAACATCCTGGTTCACCTCTGCATATTGCCAGCCTTCGGATGTTTCTCCATTAAAGTTAACAGTCGCAAGCCATGTCCCATGACTGTCCCAGAGGTTTCCCGTGTGAAGCCCGGTTTCTCCGGCAACTTTATAAAACCTGATAAAGCGCACCTTTGCCATGGCCGATGCGGTGAATTTGAGCCCGAGCTCAAGCGGCCCTTCACCGGAAAAAGATTCTGCGGGCACCTGGCTTGTAAACACTGCATCCATCGGGGAGGCTACAATATCCACGAAATAATTTGACTTGTTATAAGTCGATGAAGGGAAAGCACCGGGAGTATCATTAAATACCCCGTTATCCCCTCCGGCTGTACTCAGAAAGGCGTTTGTTATGACGCTGGCAAGCCCGTTCTGAGTAATCGGATAGACCCTGTTGGTATTGACTGAAACTACATAAACTGTACCTGATTCGATTCTTAAGGGAGCGGGAAGCTGGGCTGTCTGCCAGCCCGAAGGTGACTCGGAAGAAAAAGAGACATCCACAATTTTTGCTCCTGCGGATGTCCAGACCGTGCCCTTGTGAGCTCCGGTTTCTCCCGGCATTTTGTAAAAACGTATGGCTGTAATTTCCGCCGGGTGCGAGGAGACGAACTTTGTCCCAAGCTCATAGTCGCTGTCTTCTCCTGAAGCGGCGGGTACCTGGTCGCTAAAAATCGAGTACTGGGCATTAACGTTCCAGGCACATAAGAGAACAAATGAAACAGCCAGGACCAAAAGATTCAAGATCTTAAAGCGCCGAAACAATCCTTGCATGGCCCCTCCAATTGTTGGTGTTGAAATAAGTGAAGAACAGTCCCAAATGAATAAAAATGCAAAAATTGTACCGGCTCCTTCACACGCGTTTTAAGCCCTTTCTGCAGACTACTTCCGTCTGCGTTTTCTCAGAATGATAATCATGTATCTTTTTGATACATATTTCATTCCGTTCCGCTGAATTTCAGTCAATAAATTATTTGCATTTATGCCGGAGATTTTTGAAACTTGCCGTGGGAATTAGTCATTACTCTTACAACTGTTTTTAGGAAACGCCATGAAAAATACCCTGTCCATTTTTACCCTTTCAGTTCTGATACTGATATCCGGAACTTCCTTTGCCCAGGCCTCCGGCGAGAGACTTTCAACTAAATACGAGGAGCTCACTTCGCCCGATTTTAAGAAGGCCGTGGAAATGTCGGAGCGGACATGCATCATACCGATGGGAATACTTGAAAAGCACGGCCCCCACCTGCCGCTTGGCACCGACATGCTTGATGCAAGGGAAATCGTTTCGCGTGCAGCCCTAAAGGAATATACAATCATATTCCCGCAGTACTACTTCGGACAGATCTTTGAAGCAAAACACCAGCCGGGCACAATTGCATACAGCAGCAGCCTCGTATGGAACCTTCTTCAGGAGACCTGCGAGGAGCTTGCACGAAACGGAATTAAAAAGATCATACTTGTAAACGGCCACGGCGGCAACAATTACTTCCTCAGATACTTCTGCCAGGCACAGCTCGAAAAAAGAAAGGATTACGCGGTAATACTTTTTACTCCCGCCGAAAACCCTGAAGTCGCCGAGAAGGTCAAAAAGCTCCGCAGGACCACCAACGACGGCCACGCCGGTGAAACCGAGACTTCCGAAATGCTCGTTACCAGCCGTAACCTTGTTCACCTTGAGGCCGCTAAAAGCCAGAACGGCGACGACCAGAAGCGACTTAAGGATCTGCCGGATTCCTTCTCCGGCATCTGGTGGTATGCAAAATTCCCGAACCACTACGCAGGCGATGGAAGCTTCGCCAGCAGGGAAATTGGCGAGCTGCTGATAAATAACGAGGTGGAACAGCTTACAAACTTTATTCGCAACGTCAAGAAGAATAACAACATACTGGAGCTGCAAAAAGAGTTCTTTGACGAGTCCGAAAACCCCCTGAAGACTGAAATTCACTGAACTAAAAAGGTGGGGCTGCACACCCCGCCTTTTTACTTCCTCTCTTTAAGTTTTAATTTTTCTTTTCAGATAACTCTACTTCCGAAACCTGTTCGACGTCTTCGGGACCGTAGTTAACAGGCTCGCTATAAATTCTAAGTCCTGTAATCTTTCCTTCCTCATTCCTTTTGAACTGCACTTTTGTATCGGTTCCTTCAAAAAGGAAGACGTCTTTTTCAATGGGAAGAAGCTTATACTTTCCTTCAGTAGTGCATTCAGAGAAAAGCGAGTCGCCGGAAATGGTTATTCTGCGGTAGACTTTGTCCTTAGAAAAATAACGGAAGTCATTTCCCGCCGGGCGCTTGACTTCAAACGTAGCCGCATATTCGGGCAATATCTTGCCATCAGGCTTTACCGGTCTGTCCGTATTAAGCCCAAGGAGCCTGCAGGCAATTTTATTTGCGGCATCATTAGGGCTCAAAGAGCCGTTATTGGATGCAATAAAAACATAGAGGTGTTTTTCAGGAACACGTATGGCATCCGAAAGGTATCCTGCAATCCCGTCATGCTGAATAAAATGCATCCCCTTGAATTCCCCCAAGGCCCAGCCGTACCCGTAGTTTGTTTTCTGCCCGTCAGGCAGCATAAAAGAACTCCAGGCTTTGGAAAGCCACTCATGCTTCAGTATTTTTTCCGTGTAAAGGGCTTCATCCCACTTAAGCATGTCGTCACAGCAGGAGATTATGTCGCCTGCAGCAAAAAGTGAGCTGAAGCTGAAATAAGGGCCCGGCCTGTAGAGGCCCTTGCCTGAAGACTTATAGTATGGAACGAATCCCGGGATGACCTGATCCCCCGTAAGAATGAATGTTCTTGTCATCTTAAGAGGTCTAAATATGTTCTCCTTAAGGTAGGCGCTGAAACTCATGCCCGAGACCTTTTCTATTACCATGCCAAGCAGGCTAAATCCTGAATTTGAATAGTTCCAGTCCGTACCCGGTTCAAAGTAAAGCTCCTGCTCCTCGAAGAGTTTCCTTAAGTCATCAGGTCCGTATTCCTCGCGTCTTAGCTTCATGTAGCCCGGCAGTTCATAAAGGCTCTTAATGCCGCTTGTATGCGTAAGGAGGTTTTCAAGCGTAATCTTATATCCGTGCGTGTTATAGTCCGGAATGAATTTTTTAACCTCATCCTGAAGCGAGAGTTTTCCTTCCTGTGCAAGCTTAAGTATGCTTACAGCAGTAAACTGTTTTACAATTGATCCGAGCGGGAAAAGGAATTCAGGTTTCTGCCTTACACTGAGTTCCAGGCTTGCCATTCCGTAAGCTTTGCGGAAAAGGATCCTGCCGTTTATTGCCGCCAGCACTACTGCGCCCGGACAACCGGACTTATAATGCGCGTTCATAATGCTGTCTATATAAACTCTGTCGGAAGCCGGCAGTTTCTGCGCCATGGCTGCCGAAGCAGTGAATAATATAATGAGGAGAACCCTGCAGAAGATATGCATCGAGATACCCCGGCTTTATTTAATAAATTAGACGCGGGCATTGCAAAATTTGTTTCAGGGCTCCCCTTCATTTTCAGAATTTACCGAATTTCAGTGCCAGGTTTATTGAGAAATTGCTGAAATCGGAATTTTTTACCCCGGGCATATTTATGCCTGAGGCCCACCTGTAGCCCGCACCCAGGCCCACCTTAAAGAACTTTGCCACGTTCAGTTCACCGCTTACTGCGGGCTCCAGCACAAAAAACGCATCGGGAGTATTATCCCTCGATGAGTGCTCCATAAAGATTCCTTCACGGTAGGAAACCCCGCCGCCGCCTACGAGCAGCGAAAAAGAAAAATGAACGAGCTTCATCGGGTCATGATAGTATTCCAGTATGAGTCCGCCGTACCCGAAATTCAGGCGCGGGCGCTCCGTGAACCCGAAAATATCCGTCACCTCCTCGTCTGCAAGTATGTCGTTGGCCAGGCCGAAGCCGCCTCCCCCAACAAGAAACTGATGGTTAATGAGCCACCCGCCATAGCCTCCTACAATGACGCCGAAGCTTTTCTTTACCTCGGTAAATTTAACTACCGGACCCCCGAAGCCGCCATTTTCAATGTCGCCTTCAAAAACAGTTTCTCTCTGTGCATATGTGCACGCGCTCAGAAGAAAAAACACCAGTATTACTTTTTTCATTTTTTAGCCCCCTTTCTTTAACCTAAAAACAAGCTGCCCACCAGATAAAATGTAATACATAAGTTTATGATTATCCAGGACCCGCGATTCTTGTAGAAAGGAGAGCTTCCAATTAGCAGGCACCCGCTTCCGGAACTTGAATTATCTTTCCCTGCAGAGTTTCAATATCTTTTCACGACTTGAATTTGATCAAATAAAATTGATAATTGTATATGAGTTTTAGGAGAGGTCAAGAAAAATCCTGCATTCACGCTTTTATCATTTTCTCTCCAGAAGAAACTTTTTTTTCTCCCGGCAGAAGATACCATATACCCGCAGGACTTCCCGAACCCCTCAGAGTCAATCGGCACGCTTTCAATTACCGGCTGTAATAATTCTATTTCATAAATAAATGGTTATTTCAGGAGGTCAAAATGAAAAGCTCCATAAACACTATTCTTTTCTTCCTGCTACTTACTGCAATTCTAAGCGGACCGGCTTTTCCGCAGAAAGGACAGCTGAAAATTACTGCTTCTTCAGCCGAAGTACTGAAATATTATACGGATGCCGAAAAATTGGCCTGCAAAATGAAATTTGATGCCGCAATGGATCTGCTTCAAAAAGCCGTCAAGGCAGACCCTAATTTTGCAATGGGATACCTGAGGATGGCTGAAATTGCCAGAAATGACTTTGAAAAAAGTAAGGCTTACCTCGATAAAGCTCTCAGCCTTACGGGCAGCGTATCCGAAGGTGAAAAAGACTGGATACTCCTGATGAAGGCACGCTTCGAAGGCCCCATTCAGGATTATAAGACCCGCATGGAAAAGCTGGACGCCCTTTATCCAAAAGACAAAGCCGTGCAGTACACGCTGGGAAAACTATATTACGAGGACTTCAACAACTACTCCCTGGCCTCCGAACACCTGAAACAGGCAATTGATGCCGACAGGAAATATGCCGCCCCTTACGGCCTGCTCGGCTCCTGCTACGCAAGGCTTAATGACGACGAAAAGGCGGAGAACGTATACCTGGATTATATTAAACTCGGCTCCGATGACGCAGCACCTTACTACTATTATGCGGACTATCTGCTCCGCTCAGGCCGCTACACTGATTCGCGCAAACAGAATGAAAAAGCGCTTGAAAAAGACCCCTCATTCTTCCAGGCATTAAACAGCATCGGCACCAACTACGCAATGAGAGGCGATTACGAAACTGCTAGAACCAATTTCCGGAAAGCTTTCGACCAGGCCTCTTCAGCAACTGACAAACTGGAGGCCATGTATAATGAAGCCATCTCCTACCTTTATGAAGGAAAAATTAACGAGGCCGTAAGCCTGATGGAAAAAAGCAAAACCATGTCTGAACAGGAGAAGCTCATAGACCAGGAATTCCGCTCCCTTCTGGGCAGCGGTGTAATTCTCTCTGAGATGGGAAGGGCCGTAGAAGGTGTAAAGTACTTTGAACAGGCCTCAGCCCTCATTACAAATTCCACTCTCCCCGGCAGCCTCAGGCAGCAAAAGCTAATAGAGGCTAACCTCGGAAGGTGCCGCGCAATGATAGAAAAAGGGGACCTTGCTGAAGCTCATAACCTGCTTAATCAGTGCAGGGAGGTTGAAAAGTCCGAGCCACAGAAAATGTACTTCAACACTACTCTCGGAGCACTTGCAATTCAGGAGGGCAAGTACGACGAGGCGCTCCAATACTTAGCCGATGGCAACAGGGAAAGCCCTCTTAACTGGTATTATACAGGACTTGCTTACGAGAAAAAGAAAGATGCCAATAACGCAAACGACTGGTTTGCAAAAGTTGCAAGGTGCAGCAACAATAGTGTGGAACTGGGAATTGCCCGCGCCCTTTCAAAAGAGGCGCTCTCAAAAAGGTGATCCCGGCGTAAGTCAAGGGAGCCTTCCTGAGGGGAGAAGGCTCTTTTGACGACATTTATCTTTTTACCTTGCTTTCCATGAAGTCTATTAGCCCGCCACTAAACCGGCTCCTTTCATCCGGGCTCAGGAAGAAGTCATACTTGCCTATTGCACGCTGCAGCTGCATATAACCAATGAAAAGGTCGTAATAAGCATTTACAGATATCTGGTCTGCCCTGAGTGCCGAGGCCTGCGCATCCATGAGGCTCAGAATTGACAAAGCGCCCCTTGAATATGCATCCGTTACAATCCTGAGCGTTTTCTGCGCAGCCTCCTGCTCTATTTTCGACTGCTGTATCCCGAAGTATGCAGCCTTAAGCGTTTCCATTTCATATCTTATCCTGAGCGCAATTTTATCCTCTACGGATTTTTTCTGGTAATCCAGCTGGCTCAACTCTGCAACTGTCTTCTGTTCGGTAAAGCGCGTTGCAAACCCGTCGGACAAATTAAGCGAAACCTGCAAGCCGAGGCTCCAGTCGTTATTGTCCGGAATGCCGGGAGAGACAAGTGAAAGCAGCTGCCCCATGTAAGCCGGGAATTCAGCCGGTATTGAACCCGGAGGCGAGGGAAGAGTTTTCAGCTGGAAGGGCTGGTTGATCCTGGATTTATAGAACGTGTTTGAGTAGGTTGCAAAGGCGGTAATGGCAGGAGTATAATATGAATACCTTATTGAAGTCAGATTCCTGTTCTGTGCTTCCATGAGCGAACTGATCTGTGTGATCTCCCTTGAGCTTTTTATTCCTTCCTGGACAAGATAATCCGTCATGAGGTCAAAGCTTACGGGGTCTTCAAGGTAGCTTCTTATTCTGGCGTCTGAAATTATCAGTTCAGGATCATCCAGCGACACATCCGTAATATTGACTGAATAGATCAAGGGAATGTTCATCACCTGTTTGAGTGCCAGCTGCACCTGGTTCATCTGGCTTTGAACTTCCATCGCCGTTTTTCTCATGTCGGCAATTTCAGCCTCCCACCTTAGTTTTTCCTCAGGCCCCGCCGTACCGGTCGACTGCCTTATGGATGCAATCTCCAGGTTCTGGCGCATGAGCCTTAAGTTTTCGAGCAATATGTAGAACAGCTTTCTTGTTCGCAGGTAATTCAGGTATAGCTTTGCACCTTCGGAAACCGTGTTAAGGCGCATGACTTCAAACTCATCTTTTTTTGAGTCGTACAAAGACGACTGTATACTTATGTTTGCCAGCGCCTGCTCGGAGAATAAGACCTGGCTTACGGAAAAATCCACCGTACCGCGCCTTTCGGGCTGATAGCCCGCGGCAGCCCTGTCCTGGTCTATCTGAAGGCCCGAGGCATTAAGGTCAATTCTCGGCAGGAGGCTTGAGCGTGCGATGCTGATTTTATCCGAGGCCGCATTCATCTCCTGAAGCTTGGAAAGTATATCCAGGTTCTGCGCAGATATCCTGCTTACAGCAGACTTAAGCGTCAGGTTCTGCGCTCCGGGAATTGCAGTCGAATCGAGCTGTATAAGCTCAGCTTCAAGGAGCGTGTTCCACTTTGGAGATACGCCTACAGAGTAGGCCGTCTTCAGGTTTATGTAAAGTCTTTTTGCCGGGGAGAACGTAACACCCAGCATCCCGGGATCGTCGCCAAGTGCAATCCTCTGAACATTGAGGGCAATTCTCCTGATCATCCTCGGGAAAATGTCTGGGCTTGCAGCAGCCATAATTCCCCGCCTTACGTCATACTCGCCCAAAAAAGAAAAACTCGGCAGCCTCCTTTTTATCAGCTCTTTGGTTATCTTTTGAAATTCTGCCTCGGGCATCGGTACTATGTGCAGGTAGACGGCATCGGCGTCCTTGGGAATTTCCGACAATACCTCATCGGCGGAATTGTCATAGAAAAGCGTAACCATATTCCATTTGCCGGCTTTCCCGGAATTCTCCCCCGTCCCGGATTTCTCCGTCGGAGCGTCATTTACTTCAAGACTCTTATGGTACTTTCTGCTTGCAATAACCACAAGCTTCTTAAACCCAACCAGTTCCCCAAACTGCTCCAGATCTCTTTGAAAAGTATCGGGATAGATGAGATAGCACAGATTCTTTACTCCGCTTGTACCCGAGCTGAAGGATATTTTCTGGTGTGAGGGATCTATGACTACGGGCGCAATTACCGGCTTCGGGAAATTTTTCCTCTTTGCAAGGTCAAATGATGAAAGAAGCCCGAAGCCTATTACGCAATCTATTTCCCTGTCATTCAGCAGTTCGTCATTAAGAGCTGAAACTTTTTCTTTCGTCCAATCCCCCGTCAGCACTTTCGGGAACTTAACTTCTGCCTGCGAGGAGAGGGCGTCATTTATTTCTTTCTCAAGCAGCATAACCAGCTCCTGATTTCTGTGCCACGGCCCGTCAAGCGAAATGCCTATCCTGATTACGCGCTGTTCCTGGCATTCTAATGTTTGTAGGCCTAAAAGCAGAAAAATCAAGACCGGTAAAATTCCAGTTGAAATTCTTAAAACTCTCATCTCTTACACCCTTATGTTTTCCTCGGTAAATTTTTTCGGTAACATTATTTTACGAATGCATTTTCTTCGGGCACCTCCTGATGCCTTTTAACCGGGAAAGGCGCCTTAAATAAAGCAGGGATTGACCTTCTAAGCCTGTCAATTTTTGTATATACTACGGGTACAACAATCAGCGTCAGGAACATGGAACTGGTAAGCCCTCCTATCAGAGCCCATGCCAGCCCGTTTTTCCATTCGGATCCTGCACCCGAGGCCGTTGCAATCGGAAGCATTCCAAAGACCATTGCAAGTGTCGTCATCAGTATCGGCCTGATGCGGGAACTCCCGGCTTCAATGAGAGCCTCATGGATACTTGCCTGCTGCCCCCTCTGGAAGTTTGTCCTTTCCACAATCAGTATTGCATTTTTTGCAACGAGTCCTATCATCATAATAACACCCAGCATGGAGAATATGCTGAGCGCATTGTTGGTTAATGCGAGAGCAACCATGGCGCCTATCAGGGCAAGGGGAATTGAAAACAAAACTACGAAGGGATAGACAAAGGAATCGAAAAGGAGCACCATGATAAGGTAGACAAATATGATTGCCGCAATGAGAGCCAGCATAAGCGAGTCCATTCCCTCGGAGCGCATCTTCTCGTCCCCCTCGAGGCTGATGAAGGTTCCCTGTGCTTTTTTATCCCCAAGTATTTTGCTGA
This sequence comes from Ignavibacteria bacterium, assembly GCA_025612245.1. Classification (GTDB taxonomy): domain Bacteria; phylum Bacteroidota; class Ignavibacteria; order Ignavibacteriales; family SURF-24; genus JAAXKN01. The sequence continues at coordinate 419,163 of JAAXKQ010000002.1, read as the reverse complement.
ATGATGCCATAAGGCTTCCTATTGGCCTTCCGTCGGTGTATGCCGAAACAACCATCGAAGGGTTGCGGTTCTGGCGCTCCAGCTTCGTCGGACCCAGGCTCTGGTAAACACTTGCAAACTGCTGAAGCTGCACCTGAGCCCCGCTGGAATTTACCAGCGAGAGCTTGGATATGTCATCCATATTCGATCGGTCAAACCGGTCGAGCATGATTCTTATCGGATACTCGAACTGGCCCTCGCGGTACTTTGAGTCGTCATTTCCTGTAAGCGCCACCTGCAGGGTTGTGCCCACGTCAAAAACCGTAATGCCGAAGTTCGCCATCTTCTGCCGGTCGATGTCCACCCTGGTCTCGGGCTTCCCCTGTTCCGATGACATTTTTATGTCCGTTATGCCGGGAGTTTTCTTTAATGCCTCTGTAACCATCCCTGCCGTTGCCCATATGGAGTCCGGCCTCCTTCCCGTAATCTGTATAAATACGGGAGCCTCACCCGACTCACCCGTAACGCCGATCTGATTAATGTAAACCCTTGCATCCGGAATGAGCCTTGCTTTTTCCTGTATCAGGTCTGCAATTTCCTTTGTGGATTTTTGCCTTTCTTCTTTCGGAAGAAGCGTGACCGTAATTTCCGAGGCATTGTTGACCGTCTGGCGGTTAGCACCACGCCCGACGTTTGTCAGTATTTTTTTCACCCCGGGCAGTTCCGAAATAATTTCTTCCACCTGCCGGGTTACCCTGTTCGTATTTGAAAGCGTTGAGCCGGGAGACATTTCGAGGACGACTATAAACTCCCCGCTGTCGGGCTGTTTCATGAATTCGCTGCCGATGAGCCCCATTGCGGGAAGACCCATCGAGGCAACGGAAATTATGGTCGCGCCGGCAAGAACTTTCCACGGGTTCTTAAGGCTCCATTTTAACATATTGAGGTAGTAAGCAGTAAGCTTCCTGAAAAACCTCTCAAAACCTGCGGCTATCTTTCCCATGAGTGACCCCGGTGACATGACTTCAAGCTTTGAGAAGCGGGATGCCAAAACGGGTGTCACGGTAAAAGAGACGAAAAGACTCATCAGAGTCGAGACCGTAATCAGAATTGCAAACTCACGCATTATGTCGCCGATCATTCCGCTTACAAGCGACAAAGGCACAAAAACGACCACGTCCACAAAAGTTATTGAAACGGCTGCAAAGCCTATCTCATTCCTTCCCTTAAGCGCTGCGGTTTTCCTGTCCTCTTTTTTCTCAAGGTGATGGTAAATATTTTCCAAAACCACAATTGAGTCATCTACAAGAATTCCTATTACGAGCGAAAGTGCAAGCAGCGTCATCAGGTTCAGTGAAAAATCAAACGCCCACATAACAACAAATGCAGCCGTCAGTGAAGTGGGTATTGCAATCATTACTATAAAGGAGTTCCTGATGCTGTGAAGAAAAAGAAACATGACAGCTGCAACCAGCAGTATTGCTATTAAGAGGTCTTTCTGCACTGCCTCTGAAGCCTCCACGGTAAAAAGCGACTGGTCCTGCGCCACGTCAAACTTCAGGTTCATTGACTCATAATCTTTTTCCAGCTGGCTGAGTTCTTTCCTTACCAGGTTGCTTACCTGCACGGAGTTGGCACCCGCCTGTTTTAATATTGCAATACCGATGGAGTTCTTTCCGTTTAAGCGGTTCAGTGTTTCTATCTCCGCCGTACCGTCTTCAATTTCCGCTACGTCCTCAAGGCGGATGTTGCCGCCCTGTGCCGAACGGCCGACTGTAAGATTCCTTAGGTCGTCAATGGAGGAGAACTTTCCTGCAACCCTTACAATAAACTGCTGCTGCGCACCCTGAATTTTTCCCGTCGGGAAGTCGAGGTTTGATGTATTGACCGCCTGTGCAATCCTTGCAATTGAAAGCCCGTAGGCGCTTATTTTCTGCGCATCCAGGTTGATTTTAATTTCCCTTTGCTGCCCTCCTGTAAGCAGAATGAGCCCTACGCCATCAACCCTTGAAATGGCGGGCTGTATCTGGTCTTTAATAAACTGGTAGAATTCCTTCGACGACATGTCGGCCGTTGCACCCACCTGCAATATTGGAGTCTCCTGCAGGGATATCTTCTGAAGCACCGGGGTTCTGACTTCTTTTGGAAGATTCATCATCATGCCGTTTATCTTTCTTTGCGCCTCCTGGAACGACACATCCACGTCTGCCGACTTCTTAAACTCTATACTTATGACGGATATTCCCTCATAGGAGGTGGACATAATCCTTTCAACCTTGTCAAGGCCTGAGAGTGCATCTTCAATTGTCTTTGTAACGTTGTTTTCAACTTCGCCTGGTGAAGCACCGGGATAGACTGTCGTTACCACAACCCACGGAATATTTATGTTCGGAAGCAGTTCATATTTCAGCTGGGAATACCCGAAGACTGCCAGTAGAGCCAGAGCCGAAAAGATGACTATTACAAATGACGGCCTCTTAATTGATAGCTCGGTTAATGTCATGGCAGCATCCTCACTTTAATTATTGATCGTTACTACTCTTGAATTGTTAGAAAGGTTATACTGTCCGTTTGTCACTATTATGTCGCCTTCTGTAAGCCCGCTTAAGACTTCCAGTTCCTGCCCCGACTGCCTTCCTATTGTAACCGGCTGAAGCAGCGCCTGTTTATTCCTGATGAGGTAGACCTGTGCATTGCGGATGCTGCCTATGAGGGCTTCGCGTGGAATTACTATGGCTTCTCTTGTCACAGAAGAATTGAAGTTTGCCCTTGCAAACATCCCGGCTTTTAAAGGATGCAAGCGGCTGTTTGACAGCTTCAGCTCTACGGCATATGTGTGGGCTTCGTCGGCTTTTGAGGCTATATTATCTACGTGCCCGGTAAAGCTTTCTCCCGGGTAAACATCCGTCGTAACTTCAACCTTGTCACCGGGCCTGATCTGGAAGGCTTCTTTTTCCGATATGTTCAGTTTAACCTTTAAGGTCGATATGTCAACTATGTTTGCGATGACCATTCCGGGCTGGACCATCGTACCTACTTCCACGTTTCTCGTATTTACGGTGCCTGAAATTGGGGTTGTGATCTTCGTATTGTTGAGCTGCTTTTTTGCAACAGTGAGCTGGTTTTCAGCTGCCTTTAGCTGAAGCCTCGCAAGATCCAGCTGCGAGGCCGAAATTGAGTTCTCCTGGAAGAGAACCTCGCTTCTTTCAAAATCCCTTTTTGCCTTGAGGTAATTAATCTCTGCCGAGGCAAGGTTCGACTGCATTATGACGTCGTCAACTTCGGCAAGCACTGCCTCCTGCCTGACGTTGTCACCTACCTTAAATCGTATTGCCGTAACCCGTCCCTGAGTCTCCGATACTACATTTATGTCCTTGTCGGCCTGTATCACGCCGACTAAGGACAGGGAGTTTGAGATTTTGCCCTTCTTTGCCCATGTCACGCTTACAGGAACATCGCCAATTAGCTTTTCCCGCGTTACTGTCTGGATCTTTGTGGGCCTGAAAAACATATACGCGAGAATGACTAAACCTGCTGCAAGAAATGAAAACGTAATTACACGCCTTTTCATGACTTCCTCCGGCTTAAGTTCAATTGCCAATGAACGGACAGAATTGACTTGATTTTACCCTCTTTGCGGGAGCACTGTGGTCAGCCTAAGTTAGTAAATTTGCCCCTGAATATCAATATAACCGAATTTTCCCCCGATTTAATTCACTTTAGAGCCTCCTGATTTTCAACACTATAGCTCTTCTATTGATAATTAAACCTCAAGTTTTATCTTCTTTATATAAATCCAGTGCCCAAACAGTGAATAAGAAGTACATAGACAGCCTTTTTGTTACGGCTATGGTCTTTGCCATCATAGGACTCTTCTCGCTTATCCCCTTTAAGACGGGAATACTGGATCCCATCGGCCGGGCTATAAGCGATTTTGACATCTACGACCTTGTTTTCTCCAGGCTGCGCCCGGAACAAAAGGCCGATACCAGTATTGTCCTGGTTAATATCGGGAACCTGGACAGGGGCTCAATTGCCAGGCAGATAGATACATTGAACAAATACAGCCCGAAGGTTGTTGCCATGGATATTTTTTTCTGGACAGAGAAAAACGCCCAATCCGACAGCGCCCTTTCAAGAGCCCTCACAAAATGCCAGAAGCTCGTGATGGTAAGCATGCTGAGTAAGTTTAATGACGAAAAAGACACCTACGACACGCTTATTACATCCACGGGCAAATTCAGAGCAAAGGCCCTAACGGGATTTGCCAACTTCCCGGAGGATGAAAAAGGGGGCTACCGCACCATAAGAAGCTTTCAGCCTTTTGCACTTTATAAAGGCACTAAAATTCCTGCTTTTCCGCTGAAAATTGTCGAAACAGCAGATAAGAAGAGCTATCAGAGTTTCCTCAGGCGCAATAACCAGAAAGAGATTATTAACTACAGGGGTAACTTTAATAAATTCTATTTCCTCGATGCCAATAGCCTGCTTGAAGGAAACCTGAAGCCCTGGATCTTAAGAAATAAAATAGTCTTAATGGGCTTCATGGGTGAAAATATGGACACAAAAATCCTGGAAGATATCTTCTTTACCCCGCTGAACGAAAGATATGCCGGAAGGAGCTTCCCCGACATGTACGGCGTGGTAATTAACGCCAATATCGTTTCCATGTTGTTAAATGAAAATTTCATAGACACAATGCCCTACTTCCTGAGCCTTCTTCTTGCAATCACATTTTGCTTCCTCTGCGCACTTGGCTTGTTTACGATAAAAAGCCATTACAAGGACTGGTTCGGCCTGGCTTTCAAATGGTTCATGCTCTTGCTCGCAATTCTGGAGCTGGATTTAGGAGTAAATATTTTCAACTATTTTAATTATAAAATTAATCTTACCTTGCTACTGGCTGCTATTGTTCTTACTCCAACCTGCATGGACCTTTATCAGAGTTATATTGAAAAAAGGCTCTTTAAGAGAACATAAAGTGTATGAGTAGGGCAGTAAAGAATGAAGCCATCAATGCTTTTAACATTTATACTCCTTTCCGCATTCCTTGGTGCGGGCACATCTGCCCAGGATGAACTGTTTACCGTTATTGCCTGCAGCGGAAAAGTATTTTTAAGCGGCAGCGATACCAGCCGGTGGACCCTGCTTTCTACCGGAGGCAAAGTCCTTAAGGGAAACAGGATAAAAACCGGCAACAACTGCTATCTTGGACTCTGCCACATAAACGGACGTACACTCGAGATACTGAAGGCCGGACTGTTCAGCGCCGACGAACTCTCCGAAAATCTTAAAGCCGAGAACAACTCTGTAACAAAAAAACTCACCGACTTCCTTGTAAATGAAATCGTCGTGAAAAATAAGAGTAAGGAGATGAAGTATATCAGTGCCGTAGCCAGGCAGAACCTCACCTATATCGACAAGGATTTTCCCGTCTTTAGCGTAATTATAGATTCCACCGTTACATTCAGATGGTATCCGGCAAAAGACGTCAGGCTTTATGCTTTCAGGCTCCTCGGCCCTTCTTCTAATACGGTCCTCATAAAAGAAACCCCTGAGAGCACTTTAAGCGTCAATATCGCGGGCCTTAACCTGGAACCGGGGAAACCTTACAGGTGGCTTGTTTTTAACACTGAGGACCCCTCAGTGTCATCCGATAGCAGCGTCATTATGGTTTTAAGCAGATCGGACCTCGCAGCCATAAACGATTCGCTTGAGGCTTTAAGAAGTGACCTTTCAGATTCTTTAAGCCCCCTGCAGCAGATAATGGAGGCGACTTTTTTTGAAAATAATAAAATGAATCTTAAGGCGCTTGAATGCTATAACCACGCAATTTCACTTACTGAACAGGTGCCTGAGTTCCAGAAAAAATACCTTTTATTCCTTTTAAGAGCCGGATTATTCAGAAGAGCACAGGTACTCGCAGAAAAATGGAATATTGAAAAATAAGTTTCCTGTTGTTTCCCGTTTAACTGCTTTCTAAAATGGAGACAGCTAATGAAAAAGATTTTCTTATTCCTCATACTTTATATTTATAATGCCATATACCCGCAGCAATTCGGTATGGGACTTGACCTTAACGACCCGAAGTACGAAACCTGCCCTTACTCGGCACCCCTTATGCGCGGCGACTACCAGGATCTACCCCCTTCGGCCTCCCTGAAAGAATTTTCTCCCCGTCCAGGGCACCAGGGGACATACGGCACCTGTACTGGCTGGGCTTCGGCCTATGCGGCAAGGACAATTCTTGAAGCCTTTAAGAACAGGTGGAGCCGCAAGGAAATTGATGAAAACACTTTTTCACCCTCGTTCGTCTATAACCAGATAAGGGTCGGCAACGACTGCTCAACCGGTGCTTCCTTAATTGATGCGCTTAACCTCCTGAGGGATGCCGGAGACATGAAACTCCGGGAGTTCGGATACGACTGCTCAAGGAATGTCACCGACTCGGACAGGCTGAAGGCCAGCCCATACAGGATCCTTGAGTACAGGGAAATCGCCAACCGTAACACAGCAGATAAGCACAGGTTCATCAAGAAAAGCCTGGCTGAAAATAAGCCGGTCGTACTGGCATTCGACTGCCCGGTTTCATTTTATTCGGCTAAGGAGGTCTGGTACCCGGATTCCCTGGACTACAAAGAATGGAGGCGCGGGCATGCAATTGCAGCCATTGGCTACGACGACAGCAAATTCGGCGGAGCGGTTGAAATCATTAATAGCTGGGGCACTAACTGGGGACTCGAAGGCTATACATGGATCAGGTACAAAGACTTCGACTTCTTCTGTAAACTTGCCTTTGAGCTGATCGATAAGTCTGCTGATGACTCCTCAAAAGTTGACCTCTCGGGCTCGCTTTTGTTTAAGGAAACTACAGGCAAAGAGATGAGAGCAACTTTTAACGGCGAGTTTTTCACGATGGAGAAAGCCTATCCATCCAATACACTCTTTGAGCTCAGGGTCTCAAATAACGAACCCGCATACGTCTATGCCTTCAGCAGCGACCTTACGTTTAAGACGTACAAAATATTTCCCTTTACGGACAGGATGCTTGCATACCTGCCCTACAGGCAGAACAACATCGCAATTCCTGACGAGGAGAGCTATAATATGCTGGACACTGTTGCAGGCATATCCTATTTCTGCTTCATTTATTCGAAAGAGCCGCTTAGGATCGACAGCCTCATGAGTCTCATTGAGAATGGGAAGGGAACTTTCTGGGACAGAGTCGCCTCAGCCTTTCACTATGGGATGGTCAGCAAAAAAGACATTGAATTAAAGTATAAAGATCGTATCATTTTCAGTGCCAGGAGCAGGGGCAAAACCTTAATACCGGTGCTCGTGGCAATAAGGCATTTTTAAGAGGAATTTCTTCTTTGAGTGTCAAATTTCAGGGGGATAAAATGAAGATTTCATATTCCTTGACCTTAATTTCCTTCATGCTTCTTTGCAGCCTTTTACCCGCTCAGGAAAAAATCGACGTAAGCTTTGAAGCCGGTGAGGATAAAATATTCATATCCTACTTCCTTTATGGCGACGAGAATAAAACCTACGACGTAAATACAGTCTTAAGAAAGTCCGACGACCCGTCATTTAAGATTATCCCGAAGAACGTGTCGGGTGACGTGGGCGAGGGTAAATTCGCAAACCGCAATTGCACTATTGTATGGAATATGAATGAAGATGAAATTGCCCGTCTGGAAGGAGTTGACTTCTATTTTGAAGTGACTGCCGACGAGATAAAGGAGAAAAGCTCCTGGTACTGGTACCTTCTTGGCGCAGCGGCTTTAGGTGGTGGAACTGCGGCATATTTGCTTTTAAGCAAGGATAAGAGTACCCCCATAATAGAAGGCCCCGCATCTGAGAACGTTGCAGTGCCCCCGGGAAGACCCTGATGTGAAATGCCTGAAACCGGGAATCCTAAAAAAAAGACTATAGTCAACATTTTAGTTATTTGCGGATTAAATAACCGATTTATTAAATTTCCTGAGATGCAAGATGGGAAAGATTGCTTTTTTAATTGTCTTTGCCTTCTGCATAAACCTCTGCGCCCAGATCAGGGGCACCTCAAAGACAGGGAGACTGAAACAAAAAAAAGAGACGATTCAGGATAACCTCCCTCCTGAAATTACGCTCATACAGCCCCTGGCAAAAAACGGGGACGAGCTGACCGTAAACAGCAGCACTTTCAGGATCACGGGACGTGTAGAAGACGCAAGTCCGGTTAAATCTCTCAGGCTCAACACGCAGGTTCTGAAGCTTGACGACAAGAACACCTTCAGCCTGGATTGTACGCTCCAGACCGGGCTAAACAGCTTCCTGATTACGGCAACCGACGAGAAAGATAATTCTTCTTCAATTGCTTTTTCCGTTAACCTTAAGGCACGGAATGATCCTCCGTTAATCTCTATACTGGAGCCCGTGCCCGACCTGAATAACGAGGTTAAAGTCAAGGAAAAGAGCCTCGTTATAAGAATAAGCGCAACGGACAAAGACGGCATAAAGGAAGTCCGTATAAATAACCAGAAAGCACGCCTCCTTGGAAAAACCGAGTATTATATCAACCTTAGCCTTAATGACGGGATAAATCCCGTTACCATAAGAGCCACAGATAAAAAAGGGTTTTCCTCCGAATGCAGCTTCAGCATCGTCACCAATATCGACAAAGCGGGACCTCTAATCAGCATACTGGAGCCCATAGTTTCAAGAGGAATTAAGATCGTCCGGAAAAGTGAAACCGTGATGATCAAAGGCAAGGCCGAGGATGAAAGCGGCGTCAGTGAAGTTTTGGTAAATAACATTAAAGCCTCACTTTCACCCGACGGCACTTTTTCACTTAACATGTTCCTTAAGGCCGGGGATAATAAAGTCTTAATAAAGGCGCTGGACAAAAACCTGAATGCCACCGTAGATACTTTCACCGTTACAAGAAAAATGGCAGACCTGCTTACCGGGGGAAGATACTTCGCCCTCGTCATTGGAATTAATTCCTACAGCGGCTACTGGCCCGCCCTGCGCTGTGCGGTCAATGACGCAAAGGAGATTTGCGAGGTCCTCAAGGACAGGTACAGGTTCGACTCTGTTATTACAATTCTGGATAAGGAGGCTACCAGGAGAAACATCATGCAGTGCCTCGAGTGGCTTTCAACTAACCTTAATAAGGACGATAACCTCCTTATCTTTTATGCCGGGCACGGACAGTTCAACAAGGTCCTCAATAAGGGATACTGGGTCCCCGTCGACGCAACGATAAACTCTGTAGCCGACTATGTAGCAAACAGCGAAGTCAGGACTTTTCTTGCGGGCATCCCCTCCCGGCACACGCTTCTGATTACCGATGCCTGCTTTGCCGGGGACATCTTCAGGGGCTCAAAAGGAGAAAGCCTGGCTTTCGATCCCAATAATATGGATAAGTATTACCGTGAGGTTTACCGGAGGCAGTCTAGACTGGCTCTTACTTCAGGGGGAATTGAAGAGGTGCAGGACGATGGCAAGGAAGGGCATTCAATTTTTACCTTTTACCTGCTAAAAGCCCTGAAAGAAAACAAAAGCAGGTATATGGATTCCTCACAGCTTTATAATGACCTTAGAATCGGTGTAGCCAATAATTCCGAACAGACTCCTATGCTGCAGGTTGTAAAAGATACGTACGATGAAGGCGGACAGTTCATATTTGTCCTGCAGGAGGGAAATGATCCCGAATAAAAACGAATTTTTAATTTTCCGGCAATTACCATGAAAACTCTATGCTTCGGCTTCTTAGTAAGTCTCTTTATGGCGGGAATACTTTTCGCGCAACCACACGATAAGATCAGGCCTCTTAATAAAACTGATGCCACTTTGTCCCCCAAACAGCCTAATTCAGGCTCCCCTTTTTCTACTAAAAACATGTGGGACATAAAACTCTTCTGGGACGCCACGAGCATCACCGGAAACACGGGGCACGCGGGCATTGTTTATCTCAACACAAGCGGCGATGTCTGGATATCCAGATGGGATAGCGACACCATTTTTATATGGACTGCCACTACGACAAACTACCTGTACACGGTTACCATTCCCGGTGTCTCGGAGGTAAGGGCAATGACCTTTGACGGAGAAAATATCTATGCCGCAAACAATACCGCCAACATACTCATAATTGATCCCGTCAAAAGAATGCTTAAAGGTACTATGCCGGCTCCACAGGCGGCAAGGTATGTGACTTTCGATCAATCTGCAAATAACGGTAAAGGAGGCCTCTGGATCGGTAACTTTACTACAGACCTCCAGCTTATTAGCCTCAGCGGAAATCTCATTAGAACCATCCCCTACACTAGTCTCGGGAACACCGGCATTTATTCGGCTGCCTATGACCCCAGCGGCCCGTACCTCTGGCTCTTCGGGCAGGGAAATGGCTACGGAAGCCCGCAGACAATCTCACAGCTAACCGTCTCCACTGGCAAACCGACAAACCTTTCTCGCGACATCAGTCTGGACCTTGAAGCCCACGCTGAACAAACCGGCATGTATGCCAACGCAGACAGCATGCTCGCTGGCGGCCTGTGCCTACTAAATGGGGTCTTTCCCGGAATTACCGCGCTTGCAGGCGTTATGCAGGGATTACCTGATATCATCTTTGCTGTCGAAGTCGGCAGTCAATCTGTTCCCCCTTCAACCATCACCATCAACAGGACCTTTAGCTTCGGGGATCCCAAAGCTTCCGGCAGCTACAGGATATTAAGCCTTCCGGGAGATATTAATATGCCCCTGTCTCAGCTGTTTACCGGTGCCGGGGAACAGAAAAAAAACTGGGACGCTTTTTATGACAACGGCAAGGCGGAAAACTACCTCGTGGAATTTGACAACTCTGCGGCTTTCACATTCAGACCCGGCAACGCATTCTGGGTGGTAAGCAAAAACGCTCTTAATGTTTCAGCGGAAGTCAACCCTGTTGCAACTGATGCCGAAGGCGTGTGCCAGATTCCGCTACACGCCGGATGGAATCTTATTTCTAGCCCTTTTGCTGATGATGTCGGGTGGACTGAAGTTCAACTGGCAAACCAGCTTGCAAACAATTCACTCATTTACGCCTGGAATGGAAGCTGGAGCAATCCGGCTTCACTTAATGCATACCAGGGCTATTATTTCAATAACCTTAACAACCTCGCCACACTTAAAATCCCCAGGGTCACAACTGCTGGAACCCTGCCTTCGGGTCTGCACAAGAAGACGCTTTATAATCCGGATAAATATGTTAAGGCATACCTGTATTCAGACGGGAAAGAAATATCGCCCGTATATGCCTCAATTGACAAAAACTCATCCGACGGCTTTGATGAATTTGATTACTTCACTCCCCCGTCGGACTTCAGCGATGAGTGCATCTACATACTGAATGAAAGCCTCCGGACAGACTATAAGCACCTCTTTATTGACAGCCGTCCCGGTATTACGCAGGGGCAGGTCTACAGCCTCGTCATTAAGACTACATCAAAAAAGAGCTGTGAACTCAGGTTTTCAGGCACCGGGAACTTTGAAGGCTATGAAGTATACCTGGCCGACAGCTTTCAAAAGAGGTTTTATAATCTCAGGGAGAACCCCGCTATCAGCCTGAATCCCGAAGAGAAAATTAAAGAATTCAGCCTCATTATAGGAAATAAAAACTTTATTGAAGGGAAAAAAGGCCTCCTGCTCCCGAAGGCCTACACACTGTTTCAGAATTATCCCAATCCCTTCAACCCTAATACGGTAATCGCATACGAGCTCCCGGTTGAAAGCCGCGTGCAATTAAAGGTTTTCAATGTGCTTGGGAAAGAAATCATAACGTTAAAAGATGAGCTTGAGGCAGCCGGGCGCCATGAGATTATGTTCGAGGCGGGCAGTCTGCCAAGCGGTATATATTTCTACACACTAAGATCGGGCAGCTTTGTAAAAACCGGGAAGATGATTTTACTGAAATAATAGCTAAATTCTCTATGTTACTCTGCCCAGTCCGGCCTAGCTGAAGCCGTATTTAACATTATTGCTGCAAAATACCGCACTGGAACAATTGTCCGCTCCTTCCAACTCCAATAATTATTCCCTTCCAAAGAAAGCATTAAAAGTGTTACCTTTTAGTAATGAGGCTTATTAAAGCCAGATATGAATAATTTAGGGATCCATAAGCTTTTATGCAGGAAAGTAACATAGAAAGAAATAACGGCTATAGTCCGCTGATTGTCCTGAAAGATGTCTCAAAATCCTATACCGAGGAAAACCTTACCGAACACGGGGTACTTTATGACGTTAACGCCATAATTAAAAAGGGCGAAATCCTTATAGTGCTTGGCCGCAGCGGTTCAGGAAAATCAACTATTCTTAATTTGCTCAGTGGAATTGACCTCCCCACCCGGGGTGGCATCTTAATTGACAACGTAGATATTACAAAGCTTTCAGAGCAGGAAAGAACTCTTTTCAGGCGGAAAAATATCGGCTTTGTTTTTCAGTTCTTTAACCTTATTCCTACACTAACAGCCTTCGAAAACCTCATGCTTCCGCTTGAACTTAACGACATGGCTAATGCCGAAGGAAAGGCAAGGGCTCTTAATATGCTGAAGGAAGTTGGACTAAGCAACAGGGCCCAAAGCTATCCCGACCAGCTCTCGGGCGGCGAACAGCAGAGAATTGCAATTGCAAGGGCTCTCATTCATGAGCCTTCGATTGTTCTTGCCGATGAACCAACAGGCAACCTCGATTATGAAACCGGGCTTGTTATCATAAGCCTCCTGGATAACCTCGTGCGTAAGAAAGGCAAAACAATGCTTATGGCCACTCACAGCAGGGAGGTCATTGGCCTTGCCGACAGGATACTTACCGTAAAGGACGGAAAGATCATCGAGCTCTCGGCTTCAGACGTGGAAAAGCAATAGGCGGAGTAACAGTATGAGCCGTGTACTGAACCGTTCCGCCTTGAATTACCTCATAAAGCACCCCCTGCAGCTGGTGCTCTCGCTTCTTGGCATTGCACTTGGTGTAGCAGTTGTTGTCGGCATCGACCTTGCAAACGCCGGAGCCTCAAGAGCTTTTGAGCTCTCAATGGAAAGCGTTGCGGGAAAATCCACGCACCAGATAGTTTCAGGAACAAAAGGGCTTCCTGACTCCATTTATACTTATCTTAAAATCAAGAAGCATATTAGCCCCATGGCGCCAGTCGTTGAGGGCAACGTTTCTACCGTGCGCCGACAAATGAGGACCTTTACTTTACTCGGCGTGGACCCATTTTCAGAAAAGCCTTTCCGCTCCTATCTTTCACCCGTTGGCGGGAAGGTCTCAGGAGACATTTCCGCCTTTATGGCCAGGCCCAATTCCATCATTATCTCCTCCGGAACGGCCAACGAAATGGGCCTGCACGAAAATGACACGCTCAGGCTGAAAATTGGCGGGAGCTATAAGACAGTCAGAATTCTTGGCTTTATTGAGGGCGAAAATGAAAGGAGTAAAAACATTCTGGATAACCTCATACTCTGCGACATCTCAACGGCTCAGGAGCTCCTCAATATGCCGGGCTCTTAAGCCGCATTGACTTAATTATTCCCGATAACCCGCAAGGAGAGGAAACACTCAGAAAAATAAGGGAAAGCCTTCCCGGGGGCTCATCACTCATCAGGTCCGAAACCCGCACCAAAATTGCATCCGATATGCTTAAGGCATTTGACATTAACTTAACCGCCTTAAGCCTCCTTGCCTTAATTGTAGGAATGTTTCTGATTTATAATACCATGACATTTTCCGTACTGCAAAGACGGACATATATAGGACTTCTGCGTTCAATTGGGGTAACTCAAAAAGAAATCTTCAGAATATTCCTTAGCGAGGCGGCAATACTTGCACTTGCAGGAACCGCTCTAGGAATACTGGCTGGAATTGTGCTTGCCCGTGGGATGCTCCGGCTCGTAACACAGACGATAAACGATCTTTACCTGGTACTTTCAGTAAGGGAACTGAATATCTCTCTGTTCAGCCTGGCAAAAGGAGCCTTCATAGGCATCGGGGCAACACTGCTTGCAGCATTAAAGCCCTCACTTGAGGCTTCATCCGTCCCGCCGCGCCTTGCACTGAGCCGCAGCGAGCAGGAAATTAAATTAAGGAGAAAAGTTCCACGCCTTGCCGCGCTTGGCCTGGCTTTCCTGCTTTTGGGCGCGGGCATCCTGTCACTTCCCGCAAGGAGCATTATTCTGAGCTATATCGGTATACTTCCCGTTATACTGGGCTTCAGCCTTCTTACGCCATTCATGATCCTATACTCCATGAAGTTCCTTAAGCCTGTCTCAGGAAAGCTTTTCGGACTCACCGGGCGCATGGCCTCGGGCAGCATCGTCTCACAGATCAGCAGGAGCGCCGTTGCCGTGGCTGCACTTAGCATTGCCGTCTCGGCTTCTGTCGGAATTGGCACCATGGTAAACAGCTTCCGTCAGACCGTCATAACATGGCTTAACGGCAACCTGGAAACAGATATTTATATTTCACCACCCGGACTTGTCCTCAGGAATAACGATGCTACCATGGATTCGGCTCTAGTCAGGAAAATTGAAACCCTGCCCGAGGTCAAGGGCTATAACTTCTACCGTGAGGTAACCGTAAACACCGGGAACGACGAAGTGCGCATTTTCGCTCTTAACGTGGGACCAGGAAGCTACAACGACTTTAAGTTCAAGGAAGGGGACCCTGAAAAATTCTGGCCCGGGTTCACCAGAAACGACATTGTAATGGTTACGGAACCCTTCGCCTACAGGCACAATATTAAGTCCGGCGACATGATTTCAATTCCCACGGAAATGGGGAACAGGAGCTTCCGCGTCGAGGCTGTCTATTACGATTATGCCTCCGACCTCGGAATGGTTACCATGGCATTCGACACCTACAAAAAATACTGGAAAGACCACCGCATCTCGGGGCTTTCCCTTTTCTTAAAAAAAGGCGTGAAGCGCGACAGTCTTATTAACTTTATCCGCTCGATGCCCGATCCTAACGAGGAAATACTGGTGCGTTCCAGTAATTTTCTGAGGAAAGCCTCAATTGAGGTATTCGACCGCTCCTTCATGATCACAAATGTCCTGCAGGTCCTGGCAATTGTAGTCGCTTTTATCGGCATACTCAGCTCACTTATGGCGCTACAGCTCGAACGCAGCCGCGAGTTTGCCATATTGCGCGCAAACGGGATGACTCCACTCCAGCTCTGGAAACTTCTTACGATCCAGACCGGCCTCATGGGAATACTTTCAGGCTTCCTTTCGCTTCCGCTTGGTAACGTACTTGCGTGGATACTAATATACATTATCAATAGAAGATCTTTCGGCTGGACAATGCAGTACCTGATTCTGCCCGGAGTTTTGCTTGAGGCCATCATTGTTGCCCTTGCTGCCGCCCTGCTGGCAGGAATTTACCCCGCATTTAAGATGGCGCGCACCCGCCCGGCAATTGCTCTGAGGGAGGAATAAAGATGAAAAAGGCTGCTTTTATAATCTTATTTATACTTCTCATGCTTTCGGCAGGAACATATTTCCTGACAAAAAAAAGTTTTAACCCCGAAATAAATACCAGCCTTTCGGTCTCAAAGGCAATGTCGGGAGGCGATACCGCGGGCTACAGAAAAGCACTGCATCCAAGGGAATTTGTTTTCCCTCCGGACTTTGGTCCCCACCCGGATTACAAAACCGAATGGTGGTACTTTACGGGAAACCTCCAGTCAGCCTCCAGGCGCCACTTCGGCTTTCAGCTTACAATTTTCAGGACGGCCATTTCACACAGCGAGTCTTCGGATTCCGCCGCCCCTTCAGAAAAAGTCTCTCCCTGGCGGAGCAGCCAGGTTTATATGGGACATTTTACAATTACAGACGCAGATAACAAAAAGTTCTACTTTTTCGAACGCTTCAGCCGCGGCTCTGAAAAGCTTGCGGGGGCCGCGGCCAAACCCTTCAGAGTATGGCTGGAAGACTGGGAGATAACGGAAATTCCAGGAAAAGAAAGTTACGGCATACCGGCCTTTCACCTTAAGGCTGAGGATAATGGCGTTTTAATTGACCTTACACTGAAGAGCCTGAAACCCGTTGTCCTTCAGGGCAATAAAGGCTTAAGCCTGAAGGGCCCCGAAAAAGGGAACGCATCTTATTACTACTCCTTAACAAGGCTTCTAACCAATGGCGTAATCAAAACCAGCAATGGTGATTTTTCGCTTACCGGATTCTCCTGGATGGACCGCGAATGGAGCACAAGCGCACTCGGGCGCAACCAGGCGGGCTGGGACTGGTTTTCTCTCCAGATGAATAATTCAAAGGAAATTATGTACTACCAGATGAGGCAAAAAAACGGCATGGCCGACAGCTTCAGCCAGGGACTCATTGTAAACGAAGACGGAAGCAGTGAGCCCATAAAAAAAGAGGATGTTAAGCTTGAGGTGCTGGACTACTGGAACAGCCCCGTTTCCGGTAAATATCCTTCAGGATGGAGGCTTTCTGTCCCCGGCAAGGACATTAATCTGGAAATAATTCCTTATCTTAGCAACCAGGAATTAAATGTTTCCGTGCGCTACTGGGAAGGAGCGGTAAAAATAAAGGGAACGTGGAATAACAGGCCCGTTGAAGGAAACGGCTACGTGGAACTGACGGGTTATGGTGAAGTGCTTTAATTTTTCAAGGGAAGTAAAATGGACGGGAAAAACCGTAAAGATATATTGCCCGGATTGAGGGTATCAATTGTGTTAAAACAGGATCAGAGAACGGGCAGAAGAACCGAGGGAGTAGTTAAGGATATACTGACTTCATCCAAATTTCATCCTCACGGCATTAAGGTGCGCCTCGAAGATGGTCAGGTCGGCCGCGTACAGGAAATTTTAGAATGATCATAACGGGCAGCTACAGAGCCCCAAATCCCTCCCGGAACTTTAGTCTCCCGGATTCTTAAGACGGGTTCTATGGGCTAAAAATTCCAACCGGGGGAGAGAGAGGCAAACCCCGCCCCCGGTTGAAATATTCACATAAAAAAATCAGATGCCGCAATTAACCCCAAGCACAAGTGTGTTGTAGGTCCCCCGGCTGGTAAAAAATCCGTTGTAATTGGAATTAATAAATGTGTTCAGCTTATAGCTTAATTGCAGCTTTATGCCATTTGTAATTTCATGCGAGAGCCCAACTCCGGCACCTATGCCGAACAGGTTCTCATTAACTTTTCTTTTCGTCTTCTGGTCCGCATAGAACTCCAAAACCTCACCGGTTTTTTCATCTGTTACCATCAGGTTTTCATAAGCATTGTAGCTTAAATGCGAATAACCAAGCTCTATATTTGCAAAAGTGGTAAAAAGCCGGTCGGAGTGCAGCGCAATTTGACTCCCGAAATAAAGCGGTATTAATACGTGCTCATCGGCACTGTAAGAGGTCTTGAACTGATTATTCTGTATATCCTTCCGGTCCATCTCATGTATTTCATGGTTTTCATCCCAGTAGGAAATACCTGAATATGCATAAAGCTGAATAGCCGGACTGAGTGAATAATTATACTGGAGAGCTGCACCTGCGCCTTTGGATGAGTTCATGGGAAATACCATTCCGCCGTTAAGCTGCAGGGAATGAGTATTCTGGGCATAGACTGCCGGCAATACTGGAATTAAAAAAAGGGCCAGTAATAGAGAAATTAACTTTGACATTTTGCTACCTCTGTTGTTGATGATGTAAAGAAACAAGGTATCAAATTATCATTCTTTCTCCTCTTCTTGATCATTGTATTAATATATCCGGATCAGCTGAGTACAACAGTGATCCCGGGCACTTTTTTAATGAAGACTTACTGCAAAGTTAGCCTTTCGTTAAATTTTAATCAAGTGTTTTCAAAATTAAGAAGGCAGCCGGGAGCACTTCCCCCGGCTGACATGGAGTATTTTTACCTGGCAACCAGGTATTTTATTCACAACTAAACTGTTTTCAGCCTTAAGCCGGCTTAAGGCTAAACTGCCTCGCGGGCTTCCGCTGTACCGTCCTTATAAATGTGGTCCAGCCATTTCTCGTATTTCTTGTCCTGACCGTGGATTACCTTTGAGTAGGTCTCCTGAAGGTCCGCACAAACAGGCCCCATTGAGCCTTCACCAATTTTCCTGTTATCGATCTCTCTTAGAGCTATAACTTCAGAGGCTGTACCGGTAACGAATACCTCGTCGGCAATGTAAAGCTGGTCGCGCGAGATCTGCTCTTCAACTATTTTGTAGCCCTTGTCCTCTGCCACCTTAATTATGCTGTCGCGCGTAATGCCTTCCAGAACGCCATACCTGTGCGGAGTATAAATTATCCCGTCTCTTACCAGGAATATGTTCTCACCTGTGCACTCGGAAACGTATCCATAAGGATCAAGAAGAATCGCCTCGTCAAATCCTGCCCTCAGGCTTTCTGTTTTTGCGAGAACCGAGTTGACGTAGTTTCCTGCAACTTTGGCCTTTGTCATCATGATGTTCGGATGATGCCTTGGGAAAGATGATACGTTTGCCCTTACGCCTCTTCTCAGCGCTTCCTGTCCAAGATAGTTGGTCCATTTCCAGACTGCAATGCTCAGGTCTATCGTTACGCCGTCAACCGTAAGGTTCCATCCGCCTTCCTTTATGTACACCAGCGGCCTGATGTAGCATTCTTCCATTTTGTTTAAGCGTACGAGCTCCATTGTTGCATTATATATCTCATCTATTGAGTACTGCAGCTCGCTCATGCCGAGAACCTGTGTGCTTTTAATCAGCCTTTTCAGGTGATCTTTAAGCCTGAAAACCGCCGGACCGTTTGGAGTAGAATATGCGCGGATTCCTTCAAAGACACCCGTGCCGTAGTGCAGTGAACTTGTTAAAAAATGTACCTTAGCCTCGTTAAAAGGAACCATTTTCCCTTCCATCCACACATAATCTGATTCAAATGCCATAATTTCTCCGAAAATTTAATTTGCTTGTGAAATAATTCTGTTGTTCAATTTATATAATTTATAGTTTATGCTGTCGTTAAGAGCCTGCAGGCTGGCTTCAAAAATATTGCTGCTTACGCCTACAGTGGACCACGTCTCAGAGCCGTCGCTCGACTGTATTAAAACCCTTACCTTAGCCGAGGTGCCCTTCTTTTCATCAAGTACGCGCACCTTATAGTCTATCAGCTTTATAAGGGCAATCTCAGGGTAAAACCTGAGCAGCGCCTTGCGCAAAGCGTTATCCAGGGCATTGACGGGCCCGTCGCCGTTTGAAGCCGTGTGCTCAACTTCACCGTTAACCTCAATTTTTAAGACGGCCTCGGATTCATTCATGCCGCTGATGTCGCTCATTACGTTGACCTTTGAATTCAGCACGCGGAAATAAGGCTTGAAATCCTTCATTTCCGAGTAAAGTATCAGCTCAAAGGACGCATCGGCAGCGTCGAACTGGTAGCCTTCAAATTCCATGGACTTAATGTGCGATATCAGCCTTTTGGCCAGTTCGGGCTCTCCTTCAATGTCAACCCCGAACTCCCTGGCCTTGTACCTGATATTGCTCTGACCGGCTAAATCAGAAACCAGAACCCTCTGTTTGTTGCCTACCTCAGAAGGGTCTATGTGCTCATACATTTTGCTGTCCTTTAGAACAGCGCTTACGTGAATGCCCCCCTTGTGCGCAAAGGCCGATTTACCCGTATATGCGGCTCTTGTATAAGGCGCAAGGTTCATCGTCTCATATACAAAGTTCGAGAGCGCAGCCAGGCTCTGCAGGTCGATTTTCGACTCTGTTTCACACTTTGCCTTAAGAATAATGTTCGGTATTATGCTGCAGAGGTTTGCATTGCCGCATCTTTCCCCTACACCGTTTATCGTACCCTGAATATGAAGCGCTCCTGCCTTCAAGGCAGAAAGAGTATTTGCAACTGCAAGCTCGGAGTCGTTGTGGGCATGAATGCCCAGCCTGGTATTAACCCTTTTGCTTATAGCGCTTACGATCCTGTAGATTTCATCGGGCAGGCATCCGCCGTTAGTATCGCATAGTACCAGTACGTCAGCTCCTGCCTTTTCAGCCGAAAGAAGCATGGAAAGGGCAAAGTCCGGGTCATCCTTGTAGCCGTCAAAGAGGTGCTCGGCATCGAATATGACTCTCCTGCCGTGTTCCTTGAGAAAGCGTACCGAATTAAATATCAGTTCCTCGTTTTCCTCCCTGGAAAACCCGAGTCCCTTTTCGGCATGCAGGCGCCAGGTTTTCCCGAATATCGAAACAACCGGGGTTTCAGCCAGAAGAAGAGCATTCAGGTTTGCATCGCCCTTGACGTTCTTTAAGTCCCTGGCCGTAGATCCAAAGGCCGAGAGCTGAGCCTTTGCCAGGTTCAGCCCCTTTGCATATCGGAAGAACTCCTCATCGCGGGGGTTGCTTCCGGGCCAGCCGCCTTCAATTACATCCACCCCGAACTCATCGAGCCTTTTTGCAATTAAAAGCTTATCCTGCACGGAAATGCTTATTCCCTCTCCCTGTGTACCGTCCCGCAGCGTCGTATCGAATATTTCTATCTTCTTACTTTCCACACATTCCTCTTCTTGAATTTACCTGGCCAGCATTCCTGTATTTCTTGCATAAGAAAATATGCCGCCTGCCTTTACGATGTCATAAACACTTCCAAGTGAATTCAGGCTGTATGTCTTCTTACTATTCAGGTTTGTTATCGTGTTGTTCTCAAAGTCAACTTCAACCTCATCACCCGTCTTAAATACGTTATTTAGTTTCACCGGTGTCTCAAAAGGAATTACAAATCCCCCGTCAACTGAATTGCGGTAGAATATCCTCGCATACGATTCTGCAATAACGGCCTTTACACCTGCAACCATAAGTGCCAGTGGAGCATGCTCACGCGAGGAGCCGCACCCGAAGTTTGAGCCGCCAATGATGACCGAAAATTCCGAGGTAAATCCATTCTCCTTTATGAAAGGCTTTTTCCCTTCAGGCAGTCCCGCCTCCACTGGAGGCACGCCCGAAAGTGCAAAGCGCCCGTAATTCTTCAGCTCTTCCGGATCACTCGTGCTGTAGACAAGGTGCTCAGCCGGAATGATCTGGTCTGTATCTATATTGTCGCCAAGGACGTATGCCCTGCCGGTAATTTTATTGTTCATCTTTTACCTGTGTCGTTAAATTTTTATTGTCTGAACCTTTTGTTTACATGCACTCTGCCGGATCGGCAAGGCTTCCCTTTACTGCTGTTGCTGCTACAGTAAGAGCCGAAGCCAGGTATACGCCGGCATTCTTGCTTCCCATGCGTCCCGGGAAGTTCCTGTTTGTCGTAGAAACAACGACGTCACCATCTACCGAGCGCCCGAACGTATCGCTCGGTCCGCCCAGGCAGGCTGCGCATGAAGGAGGTGCAATCATGCAGCCGGCTTTGAGGAATATTTCCTTGAGCGTGGCTCCGTCATAAGTCTCTTCGGTCAGCATCTTTGCAACTGAAGTGCTTCCCGGAACAATGTAAGTCGGCAGCTTTACCTTCTTGCCTGAAAGAATCCTGGCTGCAAAACGGAAGTCCGTTATCTTGCCTCCGGTGCATGAACCGATATAGCATTTTGTAACCTTCGTGCCGCTGACTTCGCCTGCGAGGGCACGCTTGTCGGGACTGTGTGGTTGTGCAACAACGGGTTTGAGCTTTGAAACGTCATAGCTGTAAGTCTTAAGATACTTTGCATCGCTGTCGCTCCTGAAGACTTCATATCCGCCCCTGACTTTGCCTTCCAGGTATTCTTCAGTTACTTTGTCCACTGCAATTATACCGCTTATGGCTCCGGTTTCAATTGCCATATTTGTAAGTGTCATCCTTTCATACATTGAAAGCGACTCTATGGCCTCACCGTCAAATTCCATTGCGCAGTATGTAGCCCCGTCGGTACCAATGTCACCCAGTATGTGAAGAATCAGATCCTTTGCTGTCAGGTATTCAGGCATCTTGCCGTTAAAGGTGAATTTTATCGATTCAGGCACCTTCTCCCATATCTTTCCCGTTCCCATTATAAAAGCGGCATCCGTATTGCCCACGCCCGTGGAGAACATGCCGAAAGCGCCTGAAGTACAGGTGTGCGAGTCTGTTCCAAAGAGTACCGTTCCCGGAACGTTAAAACCTTCCTCGGCAAGGGCTATGTGGCAGACGCCCTTATAACGCTCCGTTCCCGGATCGTAGTAATTTTTCAGCTCCTGCTCCCTGGCAAACTTTCTCAGCATCTCAACGTTTCTGTTTGCGTGGACATTTTCTGTAAATATATAGTGGTCGGGAAAAATGACGAGTTTATCCTTATCCCATATTTTAGCCTCGCTTCCGAATTCTTTCTTCCATATCTCAATTGTCGGTGGCCCGCAGACGTCGTGCGTCATCAGTACGTCGACATTAAGCCAGACATTCTCGCCCGGAGTCAGCCTCGACTTGCCGGCCGATTTGGCGAGTATCTTTTCGGTTATTGTCATTCCCATATTTATTCCTTTTAGTATAATTCTGTTTTCAAATTCTCTAAATTCTTATTTCTCAGGCAACCGAGAGTTCCTCTTCACCTTCAATAGGGGACAGTTTCTTCAGGTATAGGTATTCCTGGTTTGCTGCCTGCAGGAAAGCCCTGGCACTTGCCTCAATTATATCTGTCGATATGCCGCGCCCGGTAAAGGATTTCTCGTTGCACCTTAATCTAATTATTGCCTCTCCCATTGCCTGCCTGCCTGAGGTAACTGAACGCACGTGGTAGGCTTCAACTTCGGGCTTTATGTTAAGCGCCCTTTCAATTGCATTAAAGCATGCGTCAACCGGGCCGTCGCCAATTGCCGATTCCTGAAGGATCTCTTCACCTGTTTTAATTCCTACCGTGGCTGTTGGAATTGCCGTGGTACCCGACTGTACCTGCAGGGAAACCAGCTCAAAATATTCTTCTTCCTTGCGGACCTTGTCACCCATCAAAACCCTCAGGTCCTCATCAAAGATTTCTTTTTTCTTGTCTGCAAGTGCGAGGAACTTTTCATAAACCGCCTGGAGCTCCTCTCCCTTTGAATTGTATCCAAGCTCTTTCAGGCGCGATTCCAGCCCGTGACGCCCGGAGTGCCTTCCAAGCACTATCCTCGTCTTATTTACGCCTACCAGTTCCGGGGTTATGATCTCGTATGTCTGCTTGTTCTTAAGCATTCCATCCTGATGAATTCCCGACTCGTGGGCGAAGGCATTTTCGCCTACAATTGCCTTATTTGGCTGTATTACCAGGCCCGTAAAGCCCGAGACCATACGGCTCGTGTTAAATATCTCTGGGGAGTTTATACCCGTATAAAATCCGCAGAGATCTTTTCTTACCTTTATGGCCATTACAATCTCTTCCAAAGATGCATTGCCGGCCCTTTCGCCGATGCCGTTAACTGCGCACTCCACCTGTCGGGCACCATTAGTTAATGCGCTTAAGGTGTTTGCTACGGCAAGACCAAGGTCGTTATGGCAATGGACGCTGATAATGGCTTTGTCTATGTTTTTTACCCTTCTTCTGAGCTCACCGATTATTTTCCCGAACTCTTCCGGGAAAGTGTATCCCGTCGTATCCGGTATGTTTACCGTTGTTGCACCTGCTTCAATTGCAGCCTCAACAACTTCACTGAGGTAACCTATGTCCGTTCTTCCGGCATCCTCGGCAGAATATTCAACGTCCTGCACGAATGTCTTTGCATATGCAACTGCATCGTAAGACATCTTGATTACCGTATTACGCTTCTCCTGTAAGGTTTTGCCATACTTTTCGTCCCCGAATTTTCCTAGTATATGGATATCCGAAGTACTGGAGAACGTGTGTATTCTGGGCTTTTGGGCACTTTTCAGCGCCTCGGCGGCAGCCTTAATGTCCGCCTCTTTTGCCCTGGCCAGGGCCGCAATTACGGCCGGTGATTCGTCTGCTATTCTTTTTACAGCTTCAAACTGTGCGGGTGAAGAGACGGGAAAACCCGCCTCTATCACATCCACATTAAGCCTTACAAGCTGACGCGCGATCTCGAGTTTTTCGAATATGTTCAAAGATGCTCCCGGTGATTGTTCGCCGTCGCGCAGTGTTGTATCGAAGATTACTATTTTATTATCCAATTTTTCTCCTAAAAAGACTTTAAGGTTGTAAGTGCTTAACCTTTTTATAAAACACTTTCCTTTTGGGAAAGTATTTTTTCTGTTTTTTCTAATACCGCCTCTGTCATCTCGGTCGTGCTCAGTAGTTTTGAGCCTTCCGAGAATATGTCGGCTGTTCTGAATCCTTCGGAAAGGACTTCCTCAATTGCCTCATTAATTACTGCCGACGCCTTTGCATTCTTAAGCGAATGCGCAAAGAGCATGGCTCCTGAGGCTATTGTGGCAAGTGGGTTTGCTTTATTCTGCCCTGCTATGTCCGGAGCGCTGCCGTGTATCGGTTCATACAGTGCATACCTGGTTCCCATGCTGGCAGAAGGAAGCATTCCCAGGCTTCCCGTTATCATGCCGGAAATATCGCTCAGGATATCCCCGAAGAGGTTTCCGGTTACAATAACATCGAACTGCTTCGGGTTCTTTACTATCTGCATTGCGGCATTGTCCACATACAAATCGGACAACGCAACATCCTGATAATCCTTGTGTATCTCATGAACCACTGTTCTCCAGAGCTGTGAGACCTCAAGAACGTTGGCCTTGTCAACGGAGGTTACTTTTTTATTTCTTGAACGCGCCATCTCGAAGGCTATCCTTGCAATGCGCTCAACTTCAGGACGCGAATATTCCATGGTGTTCCATCCCCTGGTTTCATTAAAACCGCGGGGCTGGCCGAAATATATGCCGCCCGTGAGCTCCCTTACCACTATAAAGTCGGTGCCCTTGACCACTTCAGCTTTAAGCGATGAGGACTCTACAAGGCTGTCGTATACTTTTGCAGGCCTGATGTTGGCAAAGAGACCCAGTTCCTTTCTGATCCTCAATAACGCTGCCTCAGGCTTTAGATTGTGCGGCAGGCTTTCCCATTTGGGCCCGCCTACAGCCCCAAGGAGCACCGCGTCGGATGCCTTGCATTCGGCGAGGACTCCCTCTGAAAGCGGGGTGCCGTATTTTTCATATGAGCACCCGCCCATGAGCCCCTCTGAAAATTCCAGAGGGATACTCATTTTTCCGGCTACCAGTTTCATTACCTTAACGGCTGAACTGACAATATCGGGACCAATACCATCGCCCGGGAGCAGCATTATCTTGAAACTCATACGCCCACCTCTTCCTTGGGGTTCTTCTTAAAGAGCCAGCTCATCATGCCGCGCAGCTTTGCGCCTGTTTTTTCGAGCTCGTGCTCTTTTGTTTCTTCTCTCATTTTCGTCATGTTCGGAAGCCCTGCGTTGCATTCGTCGAGCCATTCCTTTGCAAAACGTCCGTCCTGTATCTCTGTAAGTATCTTCTTCATCTCGCTCTTTGCTTCGGGATTTATAACCCTCTTGCCGCGCGACATACCGCCGTATTCGGCCGTATCGCTTACAGAGTAGTTCATCCTTGAAAGTCCTCCTTCATAGTAAAGGTCAACAATGAGCTTCATTTCGTGCATGCATTCAAAGTATGCAAGTTCAGGCGGGTAACCGGCTTCAACCAGTGTCTCAAATCCGGCTTTTATCAGTTCTGCAGAACCGCCGCAAAGGACTGCCTGCTCACCGAAAAGGTCTGTCTCGGTCTCATTCTTGAAGTTTGTTTCAATAACACCGGCTTTCGTTCCGCCTATGCCCTTAGCCCATGCCAGAGCCATATCTTTTGTCTTGCCCGAAGGATCCTGATAAACAGCTATGAGGCATGGAACGCCTTTGCCTTCGAGGTATGTTCTTCTTACCAGGTGGCCCGGACCTTTAGGAGCAATCATCATTACGTTAATGTCGCTTGGCGGAACAATCTGCTTGTAGTGTATATTAAATCCGTGTGCAAAGGCCAGCGTGGCGCCGGGCTTAAGATTCGGGGCTATTTCCTCGTCATAAACTTTTTTCTGTGTCTGATCCGGCAGGAGCACCATTACCACGTCTGCGTCCTTAACGGCGTCTTTTACGGTTTTGACAGGAAGGCCTGCTTTCTCGGCCTTGGGCCATGAAGAGCTGGTTTTTCTTAAGCCTACACATACGTCAAGTCCGCTTTCCAATAAATTAAGTGAGTGAGCATGTCCCTGGCTACCGAAGCCGAGGACGGCAATTTTTTTATTTTTTAATACATCCAGGTTCGCATCCTGTTCATAATAAACTTTCATTTTTAATCCTTAAATTAAAGTTGTGAATAATTAGTCTGCTTTTTAAAATCTTTGTTCTGTTCGCCTCTTTTCAAGGCTACAGCTCCCGAGCGCGCCAGTTCCTTAATGCCGTAAGGGGCAAGGACGTTTATTGCGGCGTCAATTTTGTCGGGTGGTCCTGTCACTTCGAGCGTTATGGTTTTATTGTTTATATCAACCACATTGCCCCGGAAAATGTCACCCACGTTCAGGATCTCTGAACGCGTGCCTTTCTGATAAAAAACGGTAATAAGTGCTAGTTCTCTTATAACCGTAGGAGTCTGTGTAAGATCAATTACTTTTATAGTATCGATGAGGCGGTTGAGCTGTTTTACCACCTGCTCGATAATTTTGTCGTCGCCCGAGGTAACGAGTGTCATTCTTGAGACCTCGGGTATTTCAGTTTCACCGATAGAGATGCTCTGAATATTAAATCCCTTTCCGCTGAACATGGTAGCAACGCGGTTAAAAGCACCGTACCTGTTTTCTAACAATACAGAAATTATATGCTTCATATTTGTTTACTTTGTTGATTTTTGATTCAGTCGTTTAACTATCATTTTTTCATACGGCTCTCCCGGTGGAACCATCGGAAGCACCATATCTTCGCGTACCACCTTGAACTCAATGAGTACGGGGCCGTCATTTATTTCAAAAGCCTTGTCCAGTATTTCATCCACTTCCTTCGGGGAATCGGTCGAAAATGCCTTAAGGCCGAATGCCTCGGCAACCTTTATGAAGTCGGGATTGCTCGCGGAAAGGTCCGTAAAGCTGTACTTTTCAAGATGAAAGAGTTCCTGCCACTGGCGCACCATGCCGAGAAAGCTGTTGTTTATAATTATGAATTTCACGGGACGCTTGTATGCAACAGCTGTAATGAGCTCCTGAATGTTCATCTGGAAACCGCCGTCGCCGCTGATCGAAACAATTGGCCTGTCCTTCACCGCAAATGAAGCGCCTATGGCTGCAGGCACGGAAAAGCCCATGGTGCCTAGTCCCCCGCTCGTAAGAAAAGAGCGAGGATGAGTAAACTTGTAGTACTGCGCCGTCCACATCTGGTGCTGCCCCACGTCGGATATAACTACGGCCTGCCCCTTTGTCTTCTGCGAGATCTTATCGATTATAAATTCCGTCCTCAGGAGCCCGTCGCCATCCTCATATTCCAGCGGGCTTTCGTCTCTCCAGGCATTGATTTCATTCCACCATTCCGGGAAGCTCAACGGTTCGGTCAACTCAGCCGCAAGCTCAGCCATTACGTGTTTAACGTCGCCTACAATTGGAAGATCCACCACTACGTTCTTGTCAATTGCCGTAGGGTCGATATCAACGTGTATCTTAAAAGCCTTCGGTGCAAAGTTTAATACGTCGCCCGCAACCCTGTCGTCAAAACGTGCTCCGAGCGCAATAAGAAGGTCGCAGTTATTTACAGCCTGGTTTGCCCAGTAAGTGCCGTGCATTCCAAGCATACCCAGCGACTGGTCGTTCATGCCGTCAAAAGCTCCCAGGCCCTGAAGGGTCATCGTAACCGGCAGGTTGTGCTCACCTGCAAGCACCCTTAACTCGTTCGAGCCGTTTGAGATAATTACACCGCCTCCTACGTAAAGCAGGGGGCGCTTTGAATTCTTTAACATCTCGGCTGCTTTTTTTATCTGGTACTGATGCCCGTAGAAAAATGGCCTGTAGCCTTTCAGCTCAACGTTCTCCGGATACTGGAATTCGCACTCCGAGTTAATGACATCCTTTGGAAGATCCACCAGTACGGGGCCCGGTCTTCCCGTAGAGGCAATGTAGAAAGCCTTTTTTATTGTTGAGGCCAGTTCCTTCACATCGCGTACCAGGAAGTTATGCTTTGTAATCGGGCGCGTAATGCCTACTATGTCCGCTTCCTGAAAGGCGTCGTTACCAATCAGGTGTGAAGCAACCTGCCCCGTAAAGATAACAAGCGGCACTGAATCCATGTAAGCATCAGCTATTCCTGTAACGGTGTTCGTAGCACCGGGTCCTGAGGTTACAAGCACAACGCCCGGCTTTCCGGTAGCCTTTGCATAGCCTTCAGCCATATGGGTGGCACCCTGTTCATGACGTACCAGTATATGCTCAAGAAAATCCACGTCGTATAGCTTTTCATAAAGTTTAAGGACCGCACCTCCCGGATATCCGAAAATATATTCAACTTTCTCCATCCTGAGGCATTCAAAAAATATTTCTGCCCCTTTCATCACTCCGTTGTTTTCTTTCATTTTTCTCTACCTTCTATTTCTTTCTGGTTTCTGGGATTCTTAAGACTGCACCCGTATTAGCCGAAGTAACCATACGTGAGTACCGGGCGAGATAACCTGTTTTAATTTTAAGCTCAAATTCCGGCAGTTCCTCAAGACGCTTACTTATCTCACCGTCCGAAAGTTCGACCTGAAGAGTTTTTCCGGGTATGTCAATTTTTATTATGTCGCCGTCTTTTAATGCGGCTACAGGACCCCTGTCCGCTGCCTCAGGTGAAACGTGCCCTATGCATGCTCCCCTGGTGCCGCCGGAGAACCTTCCGTCCGTAATAAGCGCAACCTTGTCGCCAAGGCCCATTCCTACAATTGCACTTGTAGGTGAAAGCATCTCCGGCATTCCGGGACCTCCCCTGGGACCTTCATACCTTATTACCACCACGTCGCCTGCCTTTATTTTTCCTTCCATAATGGCTTCAACGGCTTCATCCTGTGAATTAAAGACTTTTGCCGGACCGGTATGCTTCAGCATCTTTTCATCCACGGCTGCCGTCTTTACAACTGCTCCTAAAGGCGCCAGGTTGCCGAAAAGTACGGCAAGTCCGCCCGCACGACTGTAGGGCTCCTCAACAGAATGAATTATCTTCCTGTCCTTTACATTTGCCGGTTCAATATTTCCGCCAAGCGTCTTGCCCGTAACGGTAGGCCTGTCGAGATCAAGAACGCCCTTGATGCCGGAGAGTTCTTTTAAGATTGCCGAAACCCCGCCCGCATTGTCGACGTCTTCAATATGCACGAGACTCGTTGCAGGACTGACTTTGCAGATGTAAGGGACCTTTGAGGCAAGTTCATTTAACTCCCTTAAGTCGAATTCAATTCCGGCTTCACTTGAAACGGCAAGCGTATGCAGTACGGTGTTGGTGCTTCCACCCATTGCCATGTCAAGAGCAAATGCGTTCAGCATTGAGGAGCGCGTTATCAGGTCACGCGGCTTCACGTCTTTTTTAACGATTTCGATGATTTTTCTACCGGCTTCCTTAGCCAGTTCTTTTCTTCTTGGGTCAAGTGCAAGTATGGTTCCGTTTCCGGGAAGAGCGAGTCCGAGGGCTTCAAGCAGGCAGTTCATTGAGTTTGCAGTAAACATACCCGCACACGATCCGCAGGAGGGGCAGCTGAAGTCTTCGAGTTCTTTCAGTCTCCGGGAATCAATTTGCCCCGATTTGTACTGCCCCACTCCCTCGAAGACTGAAATCAGGTCAGTTCTTTCTCCGGTAGAGGGCATTTGTCCGGCCTTCATCGGCCCGCCTGAAACAAATATGGCCGGCACGTTTATCCTTACAGCAGCCATCATCATGCCCGGCACTATCTTGTCGCAATTGGAGATGCAAACCATGCCGTCGAAACGGTGAGCCTCCATGACGGTTTCAACCGAATCCGCAATCAATTCACGGCTCGGCAGTGAATACCTCATGCCGATATGCCCCATCGCAATGCCGTCATCTACACCAATTGTGTTAAACTCAAACGGAATGCCTCCGGCTTCAAGAACCGCCTCTTTTACCGCCCTGGCAAGATCCTGAAGGTGGACGTGACCGGGAATTACATCCACATACGAATTGCAGATACCTATAAAAGGCTTCTTCAGGTCATCTTCGGTCTTAACTAACCCCGTAGCCCTCAACAGGCTGCGGTGCGGCGCCTTGTCAAAACCCTGTTTAATTAAATCAGATCTCACGTTTTCCTCTGAAAATCCTCTTCAGAAAAACATACCTTTGGGACTCAGGTCAACCCCTGATCTGATCTTTAATTTTGTTCGTGAAATTTTTTGATTTTTGATTAGGGATTGACAGTATTTTTAGCCTAGAATGCTAATAATAATACCGAGCACTACGATAACAATGCTAATCCCTAGGAGTAGAATTTCTAAAGAAATGTTATTGATTGAAGTAATAGGCAAGACATAACCCTGACTTCCGTGTGGTACGGCAGCTTTCTTATCTAAAATATTTACTGCTATGTCTTTCATAAATCTATAATTATTGCAAAACAATATATGGCCGTAGGTCTGCTTTGTCAAGTCTGAGGGCGAATATTTTTGCAATTAAGTTCACCTTTCTGCAACTTTTTTGCATTTTACCCCGAAATATTAAAAATATTGTGCCTGCACTGCAGCGGTCTGTTTCGGTATTATGACCCGCAAAGGAGGGCGGGTATCCAAGTTTAACTTGTTTTCTACAAATAATTTCGGTATTCTTGTATTCGGTTTACTTTTCCGTTGTTACTCAAAGAGTAGTATGATTTTATTCCCCTTGTAACCAGGTTGTAATTTAATCCAGTCATTATCTGTGCAATTTGTCTTTGAAAGCCAATTGTATATATCACCTTGCGTAAAAACGGCTGCCGCCAGGCAAGTATATCTTACTGTTTTAAGATTACTCTAGCAGATTATCTTTAATTTTATTCACCCTTGTCTCTCTGAGAAATGGGATTCCGGGCACAATAATAATCTGAATAATGAATCAGTGCCCGCTTTTTTTCTGCGGGCAGGGATCAATGTGCTGAAAAGTAGCCGCTAATATATTACATTTTATAAAAAAGGGATTTTAATGAACAAAAGGTTTGAAGAACTAAACTTATCTAAGGAAATTCAAAAGGCAATTGCAGATCTTGGCTACGAAGAAGCCACACCAATCCAGTCAGAAGCCATTCCTGCACTTCTTGAGGGGCACGACATAATCGGCCAGGCACAGACAGGCACGGGAAAAACTGCCGCCTTCGGAATTCCCGCACTCGAGATGCTGGATATTCACAACAAAAATATCCAGGCCCTCATTCTCTGCCCTACCAGGGAACTCGCCCTGCAGGTCTCTGAAGAAATAAGCAAAATTGCAAAATATAAAAAGGGATTCTCTTTCCTTCCGGTCTATGGGGGACAGTCAATTGAAAGACAGCTTAACGCCCTTTCCAGAGGCGTACACATCGTAATCGGAACACCGGGCAGGGTCATGGACCATATGGAGCGCGGCTCAATCAGATTCGACAACGTTAAAATGGTCGTGCTTGATGAGGCCGATGAAATGCTGGATATGGGCTTCCGTGACGACATTGAACTCATTCTTAAACATGTCCCGACCGAAAGACAGACCGTCATGGTCTCGGCTACAATGCCCAAACCCATAAAGGATCTGGCCAAAAGATACCAGAAAGACCCCGTTAACATTAAGGTCGTTCATGAGGTCCTTACAGTCCCCGGCATTGAGCAGATCTACTTCGAGGTGCGCGAGAAAAACAAGCTCGAAGCCCTGACACGCGCCGTTGACCTTTATAATATCAAACTTGGACTCGTTTTCTGTAACACAAAAAGAGGCGTCGACGAACTCACAGACCACCTGCAGGCCCGCGGCTACGCGGCCGATGCCCTCCACGGCGATATGAAACAGGCTACACGCGAAAAAGTAATGTCTAAATTCAGAAAAGGAATAATTGAAATTCTTGTTGCTACCGACGTTGCAGCACGCGGCCTGGACGTTGAAAACGTGGAAGCGGTCTTTAACTACGACATGCCACAGGACGAAGAGTACTACGTCCACAGAATCGGCAGAACGGGAAGAGCCGGTAAGTCGGGCAGGGCTTTTACCTTTGTAACAGGCAGGGACCTCTACCGCCTGAAGGATATACAGAAATATACAAAGACCAAAATGAAGCTCATGGATGTTCCGACATTCGATGACGTCAGGGAAGTCAAGGCAGGCATATTCCTCGATGCCATCAGGGAAACAATTAAAAAAGGCGGACTGAAGAAATACACCCGGTTTGTTGAAAAGCTCATAGACGAAGAAACCAGCTCACTGGACATTGCGTCTGCAATGATGAAAATGAGCTTCCAGAGCGAATTGGAAACCCAGGATTTCGTGCCCGAGGAAAGGGAATCTTTCTCACGCGATGAAGCTCCGCGTGAAGGCAGATCAAGGGAAGGCCGCAGAAAAGAAGGGCGCAAAGAAGACAAAAAGAAAAAAGACGGACGCAAAAAAGAAAACCGCAAGCTCGACGAGTTCTGGGATGAAAGCCCAAGGCGTGAAAAGAGCAAAGGCGGAAACCTGGGAAAAATAAACGGCCCCGTAGCCAGACTCTTCCTTAATGTTGGAAAGAAAGATAAGGTTCAGCCGGGCGACATCGTAGGCGCAATTGCCGGCGAAACAGGACTGCCCGGGAAAATTATCGGAGAGATAGACATGTTCGACAAATTCTCTTTCGTCAACGTCCCTGAAAAGTACGTAGACGAGATAATGGAAGTCATGCAGGACAACCAGATACGCGGCAAAAGGCTCAGTATCGAAGTGGCCAAAGACAGGCTCTAAAAACTAAAACGGCCCGACGCTTTGCCTGCTCAGGGCCAGCTTTCCGGAGAGGATCTTTAAGAGCATCTCTTCGGATTTGGTAATGTAAAAATGATCGCCGGGCAGAAGATTAAGCTCAAATGATGAGTTTGTAACTTCTGCCCAGGCTTCAAGCTCCTCCAGCGCTATGCCGTCATCTGCAAGCCCCCCGAAGGCCGTAATCGGGCAATCGGCCTTTAACCCCGGTCTATATGAATATGTCTCACAGACTGAAAAGTCGGCCCTCAGTATAGGCATCATGAGTTCCATGAGGTCCCGGTTATTTATTACCTCATCGGGCATACCGTTCATGCTTTTCAGCTTTCCTATAAATTCATTCTCAGCCAGCTTATGCATAAATGGCCCTCTTTTTCCCACACAAGGAGCCGGATGCGCCGAAGCAAAAATGTGCTCGGGCTCGGGCAGATAACTTTTCCTCAAAGCCATCGTCATTTCAAAGGCAATAAGGGCTCCCATGCTGTGGCCAAAAAAACAATAAGGCTTATCCAGATACGGCAGAATTGAATTCATCAGGTCTTTTAACAGCTCCGGCAAACTGTGAATTAGCCTTTCCGTATAGCGCCTTCCCCTGCCCGGAAGTTCAACTGCTACGACCTCAACCTGCGGCCTGAGGGTTTCATGCCACCTCCTGAAGATGTGCGAACTTCCTCCGGCATAAGGGAAACAGATTAGCCTTCTTTCCGGCCAGGCCTTTCCGTTAAAATACATGTTCCCCCTCCTTTATTTTTTTCGCTATTGGAGCTTTACGGAAATCTTTTATAATAACTATAATGCTTCGCTCTTTTGAACCTCATGGAAACAGTGAAGAATGTTACCGTATAAAAAAACAATTTTCGCTTTTTAAAAAATTATTATGAACCGGCGGTCAGATAAATCAGTAAACGGTTCCTTAAACAAAGCCTGCGGTATAAGTGAATGGAATCATTTTGCCCCGTTTATAATAATATATCCTAATAATAAATAAATTCAACCGGGGGAAGGCCAAAAATGAAAAACGTTACTGTGCTCGGATCGGGTATGATAGGAAGCGTAATTGCAAGGGACCTGGCTAAGAAATATAAAGTGACCTCAATTGACCTCCTCGAGGAAAACCTTCTGCCGCTGCAGTACTATGGAATACAGACCATAGCCACGGACTTAAGGGATGCCGAAGAACTGAGAAAAAATATACGGACAGCCGACCTGGTTATATGCGCCGTACCGGGCTTCATGGGCTTCGACACGCTTAAGACGGTTATCTCGGAGGGCAAAAATACTGTCGACATCTCTTTTTTCAGCGAGGACCCGTTTCTCCTGGACTCCCTGGCAAAGGACAATAACCTGACGGCCGTAATCGACTGCGGCGTGGCTCCCGGAATGGGGAATGTAATACTAGGGCACTATGCCTCGAAGTACAGGGTGGAAAGCTATAAATGCCTGGTCGGAGGCCTGCCTAAAGAGAGAACTCTTCCTTTTCAGTATAAGGCCCCTTTTTCCCCATCCGACGTCCTGGAGGAATATACACGCCCGGCAAAAGTTGTCCAAGGCGGCAAAGTGGTAGTTAAGGAAGCTCTTTCAGAACCTGAATATGTTGACATCAAAGGCATAGGCACACTTGAAGCCTTTCTTACCGACGGACTTCGTACACTCATAAGAACCATGGACGTCCCCAACATGGAGGAGAAAACCCTCAGGTACCCGGGACATCTTGAAGTAATTAAGGCTCTTAAGGACACCGGATTTTTCAGCCGGAATTTTGTCGACCTGGGAAGCCACAAGCTAAGACCCATAGACCTTACCTCAAAGCTCCTCTTCCCGCTCTGGAAAGAGGAACCCGGTGAAAAAGCATTTACGGTAATGAATATCATTATCTCTGCAACTTCTACGGAAGGACAAAGAGAGATCACGGCTTTGCTTTTGGATGAAGGCGATCCTGATGAAAAAACTTCCTCTATGGCACGCGCTACGGGATATACGTGCACGGCTGCAGCAGAACTCATTCTGCAGGGTGAAATTACGGCAATGGGAATAATACCTCCTGAGGCGCTCGGTAAGGAGGAAAGAATATATACGAAAATCCTCCAGTACCTTGAAAAACGGAACGTACACTATGGCTTTAGGGAACGCCTTATAACATGAAACTACAAAAAACAGAAGATCCAGGCTTCTAGCATTTGTGCGGATTAATACCCTCAGCAAAATGACTTGACTATTTTGCAAAAAAGAGGGATTCTGTATTGCGCTAGTCAGGGCTTTTTATTAAACTGATTTAGAACTGGAGGAATGGGATTTTGAACTTTTACTTAATTCATCCCGCCCCTCAGGGAAGAAAGCCGCAATGTACTGCTTCCTGGGAAAATGCTGCTCTTCAATATGCTGATTATAACACAATCAAACATAAGAGGTATATATGGTTACCAGCAAAGTAAAGGATTATTTGGACAGGACCGCAAGCCGCTACAAAAATATTACTCACCCGCTCGCTTTTACTGCTCAGGAAACCGCGGCCTCAATTCATATTAAGGGGAAGGAATTTGCCAAGACCGTCATGGTTAAAATTGACGGACAGCTGGCTATGGCAGTGCTTCCGGCTTCACAGAAAATTGACTTTGAATTGCTGAAAAGCATACTTGATGCCGGTGAAGTAAGGCTCTGTACTGAAGCTGAATTCAGGAACAAATTTCCCGACTGTGAGGCGGGAGCCATGCCACCTTTGGGAAAACTCTACGACGTGGATGTTTACATGGCAAAATGCCTCCTGGATAACAAGGAAATTTTCTTCAACGCCGGCAGCCATACAGACGCGGTTGAACTTACAATGGATGAGTTTAACCGTATCGTAAATCCCATTGTGCTTGATTTCACAAAAAAGATTAAAATCTGAACAAGGAATTAAAAGGAACAAAATTTTACCGTAGATAAGCTTTCCATTTTTCCCGATTTTTTTTGAGGGAAATATTCTGGCTTCTGGAAGAAAATTATAAACCAGGTTAAGCCATGAAAGTATTAGTTTTCATATTAGCGCTTTTTTCTGCCTCATTATGTGCCCAGCCGGGAAAGGCATATATTATCTCGATTGACGGAGCCATAACTCAGGTAGCTGAAGATTATCTTGCGCTTGGAATTTCGAAAGCTTCCGAAAACGGCGCCGAATGCCTCATAGTAAGGCTTAATACTCCAGGAGGGCTCCTTTCTTCCACGCGCGACATGGTCTCGGAAATCCTCCGCTCCCCTGTTCCCGTAATCATATATGTAACTCCTGAAGGAGCACAGGCGGCTTCGGCAGGAGTTTTCATAACGCTCTCGGCCCACATTGCCGCCATGACTCCCGGCACAAACATCGGGGCTGCACATCCCGTAACACTCCAGGGACAGGCAGATTCCGTTATGCTCACAAAAGCCACCAATGATGCCGCGGCATTCATAAGAACAATCAGCGAAAAACGAAACAGGAACATTCAGTGGGCCGAAGACGCCGTGCGCAAAAGCCTTTCTATTACTGAAACCGAAGCCCTGAAAACAAAAGTAATAGACCTTATAGCAAAGAATGTGAGGGACCTGCTTGAAAAGGTTAACGGAATGAAAGTCCGGACCTCAATTGGCGAAAAGATACTTAAGACCGGCAACCTTAAACTTGTTGAGGTTGAAATGACTTTCCAGCAGAAGATGCTTAAAGTCCTAAGCGACCCCAACATCGCCTATATACTGCTTATTCTGGGCATGTATGGAATTATGTTTGAACTTTATAATCCGGGCTCCATTTTCCCTGGCGTAGCCGGGGCTATCAGTCTTATACTTGCCTTCTACGCCATGCACACGCTTCCAATTAACTACGCCGGCATGGGCTTAATTATTCTTTCAGTCATTTTATTCATTCTTGAAATTAAGATCGTAAGCCACGGGCTTCTGGCCATCGGGGGAGCAATTTCACTTTTCCTCGGCTCCATGATGCTCTTTCAGACGAGCTCTTTTCTGGAGGTTCTGATGCTTTCAAAAGAAATTGTAATTGCAATCGTTCTTATGACTGTCATTTTCTTCCTCTTTGTTATCGGTATGGGAATAAGGGCACAGAAGCTTAAGACCTCAACGGGTGTGCAGGGTATAATAGGGGAAGCCGGAGTGGCAATTTCTAACTTATCACCCATAGGGCAGATACACGTCCACGGTGAGATCTGGTCGGCCGAGAGCCTGGAAGGCGGAATAAACAAAGGCGAAAGGGTCATTGTAGAAAATGTAGATGGCATGAATCTGAAAGTAAGAAAAGAGGATCACGGCATATAAATTTTCAAGCATAAGTATTAACAACAATTGGAGGAAATATGGAAACCGCATCGGCATTACTGACGGTACTGGTTTTCTTTGCACTCATTATTCTTTTCAGTGCCATCAGAATTCTGCGCGAATACGAGCGCGCAGTGGTATTCCGCCTCGGGCGACTGATCGGAAACAAGGGACCGGGACTCGTGCTTCTGATTCCCATTGTGGACCGGATGGTAAGGGTAAGCCTGAGAACGGTAGTCTTTGACGTACCTGAGCAGGACATAATTACAAAGGACAACGTTTCACTGAAAGTAAACGCAGTTGTGTATTTCCGCGTCTTTCATCCCGAAAAAGCAATTGTTGAAGTTGAGAACTTTTACCAGGCAACTTCGCAGCTTTCACAGACCACCTTAAGGTGCATCCTTGGACAGTCGCTTTTAGACGAGCTCTTGGCTGAAAGAGAAAAGATCAATGCTGAGTTGCAAAAGGTAATTGACGCACAGGCAGCTCCATGGGGAATTAAAGTCTCGAACGTTGAGGTAAAACACGTCGACCTGCCTATAGAGATGAAGCGTGCAATGGCAAAGCAGGCCGAGGCTGAGCGCGAAAGAAGGGCTAAGGTTATTCACGCCGACGGGGAGTACCAGGCAAGCCAGAAGCTTTATGAAGCAGCAACCGTAATTGCCAATAACCCCGTGGCAGTACAATTGAGATTTCTTCAGACCTTAACGGAAATAGCAACTGAAAAGAATTCGACAACAATATTCCCCGTCCCCATAGACCTCCTGACCCCGTTTCTTCACAACCACACAAAGCACGAACATGAAGTCATCTAGAAAAATAATTGTTCTCTGGGCGCACGGCGCCGTGCGCCCCTATGGAGGAAATATTTATTTTAATTCCCTGAGCCATTCCTCTGCAAATTCTCGCCCGGCTTCAGTGGTCTGCCTGCCTGCCCTGAAACAGAGTTTCCATAGCTCGGGCTTTCTCTCATATTCAGACTTTACAAATTTCTTCTTCCCTGATTCATCAGTATTTAATTCGGCCCCAAAATCCACGTCTGCCGAAACCCTCAGGAACTCTTCCAGCCACCTTCTTATCATCATGCCGGGCTCCCTGGGGTATTCTTTCTCCCATTCCTGAAGTTTATCTTTGTACTCCTGCATTTCAGCTTCATAGGCCTGCTGTGTGTACTGGCCCATTTCAGAACTGCCGGCGTCATTGCCGGGCTTTTCAAACTCAGCCATTTGCTGCTTTAATGCCTGGAGTATTTTCTCATAGTCAGCTTTCTGCGAAGCCGGTATGTCGGCTTTTGCTTTTTCCATGTCGCGAATGCTTTTTTCCATCTCTGCTTTCTGCCTTCTCCTCGTCTCTTCCATTGATTCAGGAGGCTGCGGAGGGGAAGGTTTACTGCTTTCACGATGTTCCAGGTAACGATTTCTAAAGTCGTCCGACTTTGAGTAAAGCTTTACAAATTCACCTACGGCTTTAACAATTGCAGGACGCTCGTCCAAAGGGGTATCTTTCAGATCACCCGGCATAGGATAACTGAAATAGCAGCCCGAGCAGTCACTCCATGCGTACTCTTTTGCATCTTCAGAAGTCATCTGAAGTTTCTGTAGTATTGTTTCAATTGAGTGGTCAGCCGCCATAAATGCAAGAAAACAGAATGAGAGAAATAAAGCCGGAATGATAAGATACTTTTTCTTCATGAAGAGCCCCCCCGTTTTATTACAGGGCAATATAGGTTTAGCAAGAATGAAAAGCAAGAATCGGGCTTTTACGCAACATAAGTTCCGGGCAGAGAAGTGGCATCCCGCCCCCATGCTTTTCCGGAGCTTGAAGGGCACTTGAATTTTCAGCCTCAGAATTTACCGGGTGTAATACCGGTCCTCCAGTTCCGCCCAGTACCGGAGGTCCACTATATCCTCAAACTCATTCATATCAACGGATTCATCTACGGGCATCATTCGCCCTGCCTTCAGGTCCTCAAGAGCCCGCTCAACCTGCCGCGTAATCCTGAAAAGAATTGTCGTTGGATAAAGCACCATGGAAAAATTCAGCTCACGGAATTCCTCAGGGCTTAGTACCGGAGTCTTGCCACCCCTTTCAAGCACGCTTGTGGCAAGAGGGACGCCTTCAAAAGCGCTGCCGATCTTTTTTAGTTCCCTTTTGCTTTCAACTCCGTCAAAGTATAACCCGTCGGCACCGGCCTTCAGGTAGCGCTCCCCTCTTTTTAAGGCGTCCTTCAGGCCGTTTGGCTCAATGGCATCTGTTCTGGCCAGAATAAAAAAGTCGAGGCTTCTCCTTGCGTCTACTGCTGAACAGATCTTCTTTTCCATATCTTCTACCGGTATTACCTCTTTTTTAGCCATATGCCCGCAGCGCTTGGGTGCTTTCTGGTCCTCAATAAATACGGCAGCTGCTCCCATCAGCTCGTAGCTTCGTATCACACGGTTAACATTTTTTACGTCCCCGTACCCATCGTCGCAGTCAACAAGAGCAGGGAGTTTTGACGAATGAATGATATTCCGGGCAGCTTCGCTTTTTTCTCCGAAGTGTTCCAGATCCACGTCCGGTGCAGCATGCATTGAGCCAACGAGCGCAAAGCCGCCGATCTGGTATGCCCTGAAACCCGCGCGCTCAATTAGCCTGGCGGTCAGCGCGTCGTGTGCCGCCGGCAAAACGAGTATTTTTTCCTTGCGCAGGAGTTCCTTCCACGAGGGGCGCTCTGCAGATATATCTCTCATTTTCTCTCTCCTTATGAGGGTTAATCCGTACGGTTACTTTTTCTATTCTTCCATCTGGTAGCCGCCAACTCTTCCAAACTTCCTTTCGTACTTGATTCCTGCGTTTTCGCCGTATGGATGGCCGCCAAAGCCGTGGCGCATCATGGCAATTGCCCGTGCCCAGTTCTTGCGGCTGTCGCGTGAGGCAAAAAGCCGCATAACTGACTGACTTATAACGGGTATAGAAACTTCCATGTGCATTGCATCACCAACAAGCCAGTTAACTTCCCCTGTATCCTCTACATAAGGCGGCACTGCTTCTATTCCCTTTAGTTCGCTATAGGACTGCTCCATCAGCTCAACAAGCCACGACCTGATAACAGAGCCATGATTCCAGGTGTGAAGGATTTTATTTATGTCGAGTTTCTCCCTGTAGTTTTCCAGAAGGTCCATGCCTTCTGCAATTGCCTCAAGCATACCGAACTCAATTCCGTTATGCACGAGTTTCACATAATGCCCCGAGCCTGAGGCCCCTGCACGTACAAAGCCTTCGGGAACAGCCAGGTCCTTTAATATGGGTGCAATTAAGTCAACCGCTTCGGTTTCACCACCAACCATAAAGCATGCTCCGTTTCTGGCCCCTGATACGCCTCCGCTTGTGCCGCAGTCAATTAAGTACAATCCTTTCTCTTTTAACCTTTCAGCCCGCCTTATGGAATCTCCCCAGTACGAGTTCCCGCCGTCAACAATTATATCACCTTTTGTCATAGCCTCCGAAAGCTCCCCAAGTACCGTATCCACAACCTTACCCGCAGGCACATAGATAAATACAATCCGCGGCCTTTCAAGGCTTCCAACCAGTTCCCTGGCATCCTTTGCCCTCTTGAGTGCCGATTCCTTCAGCTGGGATGATAGCTCCGATTTATCCAGTCCTGCAACGCTGTAGCCTTTTCCCATTGCCTGCAGCGCCAGACTTCCGCCCATTTTCCCCAGACCTATTATTCCAAAGGTTCTTTTCTTATCCTCCATTACTTGCCCCCTTACTATATTTTTCTTAGCACTGCTCTTGCCGGAGCCCCGTCGGAGCCTATAAGCCTTAGCGGCAGGCAGATCATGTCATAGATCCCTTCGGGAATCCCTTTCAAATAAAGCCCCTCAATAATCCAGATGCCCGAGCCGAGAAGCACTCTGTGAACCTCTTCGTCCTCCTCATAAGTGCCGATGGAAAGAAAGTCAATTCCCACAAGCCGGACTTTTCTTTCGGCAAGGTACTTTGCTGCACTGGCTGAAAGGCCCGTGTAACTTTTGCTGAAATCCATGTTAAACCACTCTTTTTCAGAGTTTGCAGTCTTCAAGAGCACACGGCTTTCCGGCCTGAGGTCATAATCCATTAGGTCAGAAAGGTCAACTCGCTGCGGATTTTTAACTTCAATCAGAAGCGCCGGCCCTATGAGAACTTCAAACGGCACCAGCGATATATCCTTTCCCTCTTTGAAGAAGTGACGTGGAGCGTCCATGTGCGTTCCGGTATGTGCGCTCATCGAAAGCACGGAAACGTTAGCCACATTTCCTTTTCCCATGTCTGCAATCCTGTCGATTAAAACCTCAGGCTCCCCGGGCCAGTGCTGCATTCCGCTATGAACCGGAGCGCTCACATCTAGCCAGGTATTTTCTGAACTGCGGCTGATTTCCAATGTAGTTTCCTTAAAGTTTATGGATAATTTTCCCGGCGGTAAGCTCACCCTTTAATTTCTAAGAAAATATACCACGCAATAAAATCAAGGCATTTAGCCGATTGCCGCCTTATGCCGGGGCCGGGGGGTAATAAAATTTCCATCAATTGAATTAAGGCCGATAATTTATTAATAATCACTAAGTGAAGTTTTATGGCGCTTTGATTTTTGATATAATTTTAGGAATGAAAATGAAGAATCGATCGGGAATAAAAAATAAAACTGAGGTAAGTAAAGCGGGCACAGAGGATAAAAGAGAACCGGAAGAGAAGATAAGAACTGATGACCTCTTTACGAAAAGGACAGAGCTCATGCAAAATTTTAAGGCGGTTCGTGCCTTCACCTCTACTCTCTGCAACCCGCTTGAAACTGAGGATTACGTGGTTCAGTCGATGCCTGAGGTTAGCCCTGCAAAGTGGCATCTGGCACATACGAGCTGGTTTTTTGAGACCTTCGTCTTAAGTAAGCTTATCATTAACTATAGCTTTTTCAACCCCGTTTATAACTATCTTTTTAACAGCTATTACGTACAGGCAGGCGACTTTTATGAGCGCTCAATGCGAGGACTCATCTCGCGGCCTACGGTTCGGGAAGTTTACGACTACAGGGGACACATCGACAAGCTACTGCTCGAATTTTTCGATAAGGCTTCGGACGAGGAGATAAATAACATTGCCCCTGTAATTGAACTCGGACTTAATCACGAGCAGCAGCACCAGGAGCTGCTTCTTACGGATATTAAGAATGTGTTTTCAGTTAACCCTCTTTATCCCGTCTACAGCAGTGCTAAGGAATCCCCCGTTGTGTACATACCTCCGGTTGAGTGGGTCAGTTTCGACGAAGGGATTTACCGTATTGGTTACGAGGGAAAAGCTTTTTCTTTCGACAACGAAAAACCCTTGCACAACGTTTTTCTCGAACCCTACAGGCTCTCTTCGCGGCTCGTGACTAACGGGGAATACCTGGATTTTATTGAGGCCGGTGGCTACAAGCACCCTGAGCTTTGGCTTTCGGATGGCTGGATGGCGGCTGAGAAGAATAACTGGCAGGCCCCGCTTTACTGGCAGAGAAAAGACGGCGCATGGTTTAATTTTACGCTGGGAGGCTTGCTGAAGCTCAACCCTTCGGAACCTGTCTGCCACGTGAGCTTTTATGAGGCAGATGCATATGCACGCTGGGCAGGCTTCCGCCTGCCAAGAGAAGAGGAATGGGAATCGGCAGCTTCAGATCATCCGATGGACGGAAATTTCGTTGAAAACGGACGCTTTCATCCTGCTCCCCTAATGCACAACATCACCTCACCTATACTTCATCAGATGTTCGGGGATGTGTGGGAGTGGACTTCCAGCCCTTACACGGCTTATCCCGGTTTCAGGCCGCTTCAGGGCGTACTGGGTGAATATAACGGGAAA
Source organism: Ignavibacteria bacterium (assembly GCA_025612245.1). Taxonomy (GTDB): domain Bacteria; phylum Bacteroidota; class Ignavibacteria; order Ignavibacteriales; family SURF-24; genus JAAXKN01. The sequence goes on along the minus strand of JAAXKQ010000002.1, from coordinate 376,229 downwards.
TTCATGTCCAACCAGATGGTCTTAAAAGGAGGTTCCTGCGTAACCAGCCTCTGGCATATCAGAAGAGCTTACAGAAACTTCTTTCCCCCTCACAGCAGATGGCAGTTTACAGGAATCCGCCTGGCCAAGGACGCTCCCGTAATTTGATGTTTTTTTCACCGGCGCCACAGAGCTTGCTCTGCGGCGCCTCATGGTTTTGCTATAATTCGGACACTGGCTTATTAAGCCAAAGTCCGGCAGATTTCTATCACTAATTAAACCGGAGGAAATGACCTATGTTACAAAACCAGCTCCTTAAGGAACCCGGACTGCAGGAAGAAATACTCGAAGGCCTGCTTTCAGAAACAAAAAGACTGCCGAGCAAACTTTTCTACGACGAGAGAGGCTCAAAGCTCTTTGACCTTATTTGCATGCTCGATGAATATTATCTTACCAGGACTGAAATCCGTATAATGAAAGATAACATACACGAGATTACCTCCTTTATTGAAAACCCAAAGACCGCGCTCATTGAGCCTGGAAGCGGAAGCAGCATCAAAACCCGGCTTCTTTTCGATAACATGAAAGAACTGCCTGTTTATGTACCCTTGGACATTTCCGAAGAACATCTCCTGAAAACAGCAGAGACGCTTAAGCGTAACTATCCGGGACTGAAAGTTATTCCTATTGCCGGCGATTACACAAAAGATTTTGAAGCCTTCACCGGAGCCGTGCCGCAGGATTTTAAGAAAGTGCTCTATTACCCGGGCTCCAGCATCGGTAACTTCACGCACAGGGAACTCCAGCATTTTCTTAAAATAGTGGCACAGTTCCTGGGCCATGGCGGTGGATTCCTGGTTGGGGTCGACCTGAAAAAAGATCCCTCCATTCTGCATAGCGCATACAACGACAGAGAAAATATTACGGCAAGGTTCAACCTGAATATTCTCGAAAGACTCAACAGGGAGTTTGGAAGCGACTTTGAGATCCAGAACTTCTCGCACAAGGCTGTCTATAATCACCTCAAAGACAGAATCGAGATGTACCTCGTTAGCAGCCTGGTCCAAACGGTGCATATTGCCGGACACAAGATATTTTTTGCAAGGGGAGATAAAATACTGACTGAATATTCTTACAAGTACAACCCCGCTGAATTTGAAAGGCTTACTCACGAATGCTTCAGAAAAGAAAGCCTTTGGACCGATGAGAATAATTATTTCGGAATCTGGTATTTTACCGTCAGGTAGTTGCGCTTTTTTGCACGTTTTGAAGTAATTTGTTACTTTATGAAGTTACATTAATTCCGGATGAATACCTGAGATGATGAATGAATTTAAGCTGCTGGTATTCCATAAAGTTGCAACCGGAGGAAGCTTTTCCAAAGCTGCCGAGGACCTTTATGTGAGCCAGCCGGCAGTTACAAAGCAGATCAGTTCTCTTGAAGATGAACTGGGCATAAAACTTTTCGAAAGGAATAACAAAGGTATTGCGCTTACTGCCGCGGGAAAGCTTTTTCTGGAGCATACAGGCGTTATACTGGCCCAGTATAAAAGGCTTAAAAACGACATGTCACTTCTAAGTGAACAGGTTTCGGGCGAACTTACAATTGGTGCCAGCACCACAATTGCCCAGTATGTACTGCCTCCGGTACTGGCCCAGTTCCGCCAGGCAAATCCTTCGCTTAAGCTGACGCTGCTTAACGAAAACAGCAAAACGGTCGAAGACCTCCTGCAGAAGCACGAAATTAACCTGGGCATAATTGAAGGCCTGCCCGCTAACAGTGCGCTTCAGTATACGCTTTTTATTAAGGATGAGCTCGTTCTTATAACCCATAAAAGCAGCATTTATTACCGCCTCGAGGCCTGCTCGTTAAATGACCTCAGAAAATCGGACCTCGTGCTGCGCGAAAACGGCTCGGGTACACTGGAAGTCTTCGGGGATTTTATCCGGCAGTATGGACTGAAACTCGATGAAATGAATACACTCATTCAGCTTGGCAGTACGGAAAGCATAAAACTTTTCCTCAAGCACGCCGATGCAATTGGGGTTGTATCAATTCAGGCATTAAAAGAGGAAATCTTAAGCGGTGAATTCAAGGTAATTGAGCTTGAGGAAGGAAGGATATTTAGGAACTTTTACTTTGTGCACCAAAAAGGAACTCCTGAAAAGCTGGTAAACAATTTCATTGCTTTCCTTAAAAACAGGTATAATGTTCAGCTATAACTTTACGTTATAACCAATAACTTTTATTCATTAGACCTTAACTGGAAAAACTGATAGTTTTACCGTGTCACAAATTTGGATTTCGGATATGGTTAAACTTTCTTTCTCAAAACAGACACTTATAAAAGTAACATTTGTTTTTCTCATTCTACTCTGCATCTTCCCATTTGTAGCAGCGCCTCTTGCACTCCTTCTGGGCATTGCATTTTCTCTTTCTACCGGAAACCCGTTCCAGGAGAAAACAGGCAGACTTACTCATAAGCTCCTGCAATTCTCAGTAATCGGCCTCGGCTTCGGCATGAATGCAATGGCAGCTTTGGATGCCGGTAAAAAAGGCTTTATCTTTACCGTCTCAGGAATAGCTTTTACATTCACATTTGGCTTTGTTATTTCGCGCATTCTTAAAGTGGACCGGAAAACTTCCTACCTCATCTCAGCCGGAACTGCAATCTGCGGTGGCAGCGCCATTGCTGCCGTAGCCCCCGTAATCGACGCCAAACACGAAAATACTTCTGTTGCACTGGGAGTGGTATTTATTCTTAACAGCATTGCACTTTTGGTTTTCCCGGCTGTTGGCCATCACTTCCACCTTTCGGAGGGCCAGTTCGGCCTCTGGTCGGCAATTGCAATTCACGATACCAGCTCCGTAGTTGGGGCCTCTGCCCAGTACGGCAAGTCTGCACTTGCAACTGCTACAACAATAAAGTTAGCCCGGGCCCTTTGGATTATTCCCGTTGCCCTGGCTTCGGGCTTTGCCTTTAGAAGCAACATAAAAAAGGTCAAAATTCCATATTTCATTTTTGCATTTTTTGCCGCCATGATTCTTAATACCTATCTGCCCTTTTTGAGCCCCCTATCCGGAATTATTTACCAGATTGCAAAAAGAGGACTCGTGGTAACGCTTTTCCTAATTGGGGCAAACCTGTCCCGTTCTACATTGAAAACCGTGGGAATAAGACCATTTGTACTTGGCATACTACTCTGGCTTGCGGTTTCGTCGGTCTCTCTGTTTTTTGTAGTTTAGCAGGGCTTACCGGGCCTGCCGCTAAAGCTCCTTATACGGAAATACCTCCTTACAAGTGGCGGCGGCAGCCCGGGGAGGGGACTGGAAATTCTGTATCATTCAGCATGTTTTGTCCTGGCAACTGTTGTGATCTCAATATTTTGTTTTATCGTATCCATGAAAATGCCTTCCCTCAGAAAACTTACTCTGCCCTCTGAAAATCTTTTTCTCTGGTCATAATCCACGGAATTGCGATCATTGTTGGGCTGATTGGAACTTTTGTGGTGAGCTTGATGCTGATGTAAAGTTTTTAACGATGGTCCTGACTTTTATTTCAGGACCATCTCTTTAAAGAAAACTGCTTTAGAGTATCCCCTGATCCTTAATATACCTGGCAGGATTTGGCAATTGATATCGTTGCCTCAATTTTACTTCCTGCCCTGAAGCCTTCATATATCGTTCCTTTTACAGTGGATATTAAAGTTATTTTTGTCTTATAAACATTTTCTGTATTCTTGAAATAAGAAGACGGTATCGTATGCTTCCCCTGGCTCAGGCTCTCTTGAGGAATAGAAAGCGGGAACTCTTCCGTTTGCTCCTGGTTATCTTTCCTGTAATAATTCAGTATGTCCAGTTTCAGCTCCCTGTTTGGATCAATTTCAGTCCAGCTAATCACCATATCCTGATTCCTGTTCTGTGAAAGAGGAAGTGTAAGCGTTGAGAGGTCCTTATCCGGGATCTTTATGGATGCGCTGTAAGTTTTCTCGGAATTCAGCTTTATGCCAACATTGTAAATATATCCCGCACGTATGTCCGAGATAATGTCAAGCCCCGAATAATAGGGCAACCCCTGGAGCGTCTTTACCTGCATTTCCTTTCCATTCAGCAGTACGCCTCCGTTTTTAAGTTCAACGGGGTCGTTATTCTTGTCATTAATCCATGCATATACATACTGCGTAATCGACCCATTTTCTTTTGCTTTTGAAAACACTATTTCCGGACGAATAGCTGAGGGGTCCTTTAGCTCCACGTCGGAAAGGGCGGATTCCTGCGTGCATCCGGCACCACAGAAGCAGAGAACGAAGAAGTAAAATAATAATTTACATTTCATGTTTTTGTTTTGTTAATGGTAAGATATCTAAAAACTCATGTAGGTACTGTTTTGAATTGGCTGCCGTTATTTTTTGTTAACGGCAGCCTTATTGATATGTTAAAACTATCTTACTTTGTCAAAACCATCTTTTTAGACTGCATATAGCTGCCGGATTTTAAGCGATAAATATATACGCCTGAAGAAACCTGGAAGCCATTGTCATTTTTGCCGTTCCATACAAATGAATGAATGCCGCTTCTTAAGAATCCTTCCGTCATTGTCCTTACCTCACGACCCAATAGGTCGAATATCTTAAGCTCCACATTTCCTTCTTTTGGAATATAAAACCTGATGGTGGTAGTAGGATTAAAAGGATTTGGATAGTTCTGCTCAAGGAGAAAACTCTCAGGTTTTACCACTGCTTCTGCCAGCCCAAGCGTAATGTTATCAGTAGAAGTGCTAAAAGAATAACTATCCTGTGCGCTAAGAGGCTTTAATGTGCGCAGAAATAAAGTATCCCCTTCTGAAGGCATTATTACGTTTGAAGCACCGCCGGCTGGCGAAGTCAGCTGAGCGTGCGTATTGAGCGTGGAGGTCCTGTATTCGGGAGGTGTAAGTAAAATTATTGTCTCTCCTGGGTCCCACTTGTTATTTTTTGTTGCCGTATTTTCCATTACAAGCACGTCCAGCTTTTTATTATTTTGCATATTCACGGCCTTAAATGGAATAAGAATCACTTTTTTTGAAGAGCCGTTTAACGCAGTGTCCAATGGACTTGCATACGCTCCACCGGAAAGCGTATCGGTTTTTCCCCAAACGAGTGCCACGTCAACCGGAGCCAGAATGGGTTTGCCGATTTTCGGTAGCCCGGCCCTGAATTGAAGATTTGTTTTTGATGAAGCAATTACGTGTGCAGTTGCTGTATCCAAGTCTAGATTGAACCTGGGCCTGAGTTCAACAGCTATACCGTCAAACTCATCAGTCATGTAAAAAATATTTGATCCATATGTGAGAGGAACGTTAGTCACGGCCGGAGTGCCTTTCATAAGGTCCTTTACCGTCATATCAAAATACTTGCCCTGGAGAAAACTGAAGCTGACCTGGTAAGTATGCCCTGTTAACTTGGTCCTATCCAGAACGTGTACAATCAACTCTGTTGCCGACTGTCCCTCACTATGGCTTAAAGTGGAGGGTTTTACGACTTCTGTGGGATAATCGGGGGTTATATTCTTTCCAAATACGTCGTAATCTTTATTAATTTGGCCCCATGATGACCAGAAAAGCATTAAATCGCCGTTATCTTTCACCATTAAATCCGGCTCCCACTGAAAGCTTATGACATAATTATTTGCTTTTCTTTCCAGTGTCAGATTATTGTTTAGTGTATCAAGGATAGAATAATAAACACCTTCGCGGTTCAGGTCAGTTTGCCAGCTGGACCATACAACGGCAAGTTTTCCATCCTTCAGATATTTTGCTCTTGGGAGCCACTGATAGAACTTTGTAGTTGTATTTACCCTGAATTCACCTCCCTTTTTTGTACAGTCTGGCATGTAACGCTGCAGGTATATTCCGCCGTCATCACCATCCTGCTCCCAGCTGCACCAGAGAATTGAAAAGCTGTTATCTGAGTTTACCGCAATGCTTGAGAACCACTGGTTATCTGCAACAGTTGTGTTGACACGAAACTCTCCATTCTCCTTTGTCCCGTCGCTTTTGAAGCACTGCGCGTAAACGTCATATGCCTGATTGTTGGTCCACGATTCCCAGGCAATAATAAATCGTCCGTCGTTAAAGAATTCTATGCTGGGTCTCGCCTGGCTGAATGCCGTGGTGGTATTTACCTGGAACTCATTCCCCTCGTAAGAGCCGTCGGGCCGAAGTCTCTGAGCAAATATGCCCCTGTCACTACCATCCTGGAACCAGGATTCCCAGACAACAACGATGTTTCCATTTTCATCAATTGCCACATCGGGAGATGTCTGTGTGTTTTCTCTCGTTCTGTTTACCAGAAATTCCTGAGATGGACTGGAAGAAGCGGGGAATACTTTTGCCTTTATGTCGTACATGTATGAGGCTTCGTTTTCAGTGTAAGACGACCAAACCACAACATAGCTGCCGGTTTTATTCATCGCCACTGACGGGCGCTCCTGCTCCCCATCGGTTATATCGTTAACCCTGACTTCGGAGCCAACTTTAGCATTATTCTTGTCATACTTTTGCAGATATATATCATTGGAGCCGTTAAAGGACTGCCATACCACCACGTAATTTCCGTTTAAGTCGGGTCCTGCAACCCTCGGTGACCTCTGCGTTGAATCTGTAGCTGAATTTACCAGGAACTCAGACTGTGCAAAAGCCTTAAAGGAAAGCATTAGTAATAAAATTAAGATTAGTTTTTTCATCGGCTTTTCCCTACTTCATTTGAAAATCTTGTAATGGATAATTACCGGCGCCTGCAACGTTATAATGCCACCATTCGGCATCATACATTTGAAATCCGCCTACATTAACCATCATATTCAGAAGGAATGCCCTGTTGGCTTTAACCTCAGGGGTTAGCAAATTAAAACTATGTGAGGCAGCGGGGGTAAAATCGTCAAATCCGGTTGGCATTTTTAGTTCCTTGCCAGTTGCCCTGTCAACGAGTGTCAGGTCTACCGCACCGCCCCTGTTGTGGTTTGAACCGCTGTTCGGATCTGCAACAAACGATGGGTCGGGCATAATGTCCCACATCAGGTACTGCACCGCCCTTGGCCTGTAGCCGTCCCATATTTTAATAGACAAGCCTTTAGGATAAGAAACGCCGTTAAGTGAAGTAACATTCCTAAGGCTGTCCTGCACTACCTTTAGCTTTTTCACTGCATCCAGCAGCAGATAGCATTCATTTGTCGTATAAAGTTTCTGGTGGGTAAAGTTATTTACTGTATTGTACTTTAAGTCAAGCACAATATCAGGGATGAGGTCTTTTACCCGGATAAGTTCATTTGAAGTCTGCTGTGCCAATAGAAGTGCGGGAAGAAATAAAAGAGCAAAAATGATTTTTTTCATTTCAATCCGTTATCAATTGTTATTAATATGTTAGAAATGCAACGGAAATATAAGTATTAGTTGTATTTAAAAGCAAAAAGCGCCTGCCGTATTTATCGGCAGGCGCTTTTTTTGTCTGTTTCACATTTAGCTTAGAAACTAAGGCCCAGATCTATGTACTGAATATTCTTCAGTCTTCCATAATCGGCATAAGCATAGTTGACCATTACTTTCAAGCCAGCGCTAACTTCATAGTTAATACCTGCGCCTACAGTAAAGCTCTGCTCACTGTCGTTAAGGAAGAGAGACTTGTAACCGCCGCGGATGAAGAATGTTTCGTCATAAGCAAGTTCAGCACCTGCATTAACGTATTCATTATTATCATTCGGGTGTATCGCATCAACGGCAGTCTTCAGGCGAATATACCTTGTCTTTATAACATCCATAGAAAGACCGATCCTAAAAGAAAGAGGCATATCATAAGAATCCATTTCGTACTTTGCAGGTACGTTATTAGGACCTGAATTGTCATCAGAATTAGGATCGTTATTAAACTGAATGTCACGCCCATCGAGCTGCATCTTTGAACCGAAGTTGCTAATTGCAGCACCGATAACGAGATCGTTGAATGGTGTTACATAATATGTACCTACGTCAAGAGCAAAGCCGCTTGCGCTGCTGTTCCAGACGCTTTCCTTGATATATTTTGCCTGGAAGCCAATTGAAAACCTGTCGGTAAGTCTTCTGGCAAAACCGAAACCCATTTCCAGAGAACCGGCATCCCAGTATCTTCCGTCACCTTCAGGATTGTCAAAAGTCCTTACCTTTTCTTCCGGTACTCCCAGAGAGGTAACAGTAAGGAACATAGTTCCTAATTCAGGCAAATTAATTGATCCTGCTGCATAATCATAACGGACATCAGCCAGCCACTGCGTGTGGTTAAATGCAACCTGGCCTGATCCTTCTGTATTAGCAATACCTGCAGGATTCCAGTATGTAGAATATATATCATTACTAACAGCCGTATAAGCACCGCCCATACCAATGGCCCTGGCGCCAGGACCAATTTTCAGGAACTGTGCCGCAGTTGTACCAACCTTGGTAATATCCCTGAAAATCTGGGCATTTACCTGGCTGAAACTGAAGGCTGCAAGTAAAATCATTAAGTAAAGTGATTTTCTCATGCTTGATTTCTCCAAAATTCTCTTGTCATTGTATATCTTCGAATTTCTGTTTACCCGGGGCGGAAAATTTTCCGCCCTGTGAAAAATCAGATTGTATTTATACTGTTATTCAATAACAGCACTGTTTAACTACATATTATTTAATAACAGCGAATTTACCTATCTTTTCACCAACGCCGGGAATATCGACATGGTACAAGTAAACTCCATAAGCAATTCTCATGCCTTCTTTGCTTAAGAGATCCCAGCTTATGGTACTAGACAGATCATCTTTATTTATTGTATCAACCAGTTCACCTGTTAATGTATATATTCTAATTGTACATTTGGGAGGTAAATTCCTGAATTGTAGCGCCCTGTCTCCACGTTTGCCGGTAGTACGACCTGGATTTTCGGAGATGCCGTATGCAACATATGGATTTGGTACTACATATATGTCATTTATCTGTTCCTTTGCAGTTTCAGGAGAATACTCTGCCTTCTTTGTCTCAAACAGATATGCGTCTCCAGCCTTGAAAGGCCTGTTTATCCTCAATTTGAATATGTCACCAGCCTTCGGAAGAACCGCTGGATGTTTTGTCGTATCTATATTGAACTTGATCTCATATGAACCATAAGTCAGTTTGGTGTCGTTTTTGGCAAACAGGACAATAGATTCACCCCAGTCAAACTGTTTATTTTTGTCAAGACCGGGTAACAGCTGGAACAGATAGAAATTTGCCGGCTCATTTTTCGTTACATCCATTATTTTGAACGGGAACTTTATATATGAGCTTCCGACTTTTACAGAATCATAGACTTTCCATGATCCATCCGGATTCTGTTCTGAACCAAGCCATGTTATTTCATAGTCTGACTCAAGTTTAACATACTTCTTAATGTTTGTAGGTGTTGGAGGATATTCTATATCAGTTTTAACATCTACTGCGTCATTAACAAATTTACTATTTACATTATCGGCGTTCAGTTTCTGATTCTGGACATATACCCTGACTCCGTCAAATGACAGGTTTCCGTCCTCAGAATTTATCAATGTACTCTGGTATAAAGGATAATACCTGTATTTAACAGTATATACATTTCCCTTTGGCAGACTGCCCGGATAGGCCCCGCCTATTTGACCAAGCAGAGGATTGACGACATATTTGGAAGGATCAACCTCGTTATTTCCTGCGTCAATTACCTGAACACTTTCCTTAACAAGGTGTCCATTCTTCAGGAATACCAATACTGTATCTTTCGATACAAAATTATTGCTTACTCCCGTTGAATCCAGAACGCTATAATGAAGTGTATCAGCAAATTCCAGTTTGTATTGCTTATCCAGAACTGAGAGATTGTCAAGCACTTTCATTGAAACACTACCGGTACTGTTTCCGGCAAGAACCTTTGGAAGTCCTCCAACACCAGCCTCAGCATCTCCATAGCCAACACCAACCGGACTTGGAGTAGCCTGAACAGTGTTTACGTCAAAAATAAGCTTACCGGTTAATGGATCCTGCTGAATTACAGCCTGTGTTTCTGTCGGCGGCAGCTCCATCTGTTTTGTAACCTTATTTATTGCACCCCTGTCGTATGCAACTACTGCGTAATAGTATGTTACACCGTTTTGGGCAGTTGAATCGACATACTGGTGGACTAAACCGGAGTTTGAACCAAGGTTATATTTTACTCCGCGTCCATCATATTCCTTCTCGGCAAGACCAGAATAATTATCAACGAGATCCCACTGAGCATACTTTGATGTTTGCGAATTATAGAACGGCTGTGCCAAAAACGGGTTGCCATTCGCGTCTGTTATTTTGTATATATCAGAGAAATTGAAGTCGCGGCTTCTATAGATTTTATAACCTTCGAAGTCTTTTTCACTTGTTAATGGATCAATCGATTCCTCTGATCTGGAATCCCAATAAAGAGTTACCTTGTGGTCGCCCGCAACAGCCTTAACAATCGGTTTTGCTGGTGGCTGTGCGAAACGGTAATCTGCTTCAAGTATTTTTGTAGAAGTAGATGCATTCAGTAAAAGATCACTAAGGTTTTCTCCCATCATAATTGCCATCGAAAATCTCTGAGTTTCACCCATAGAAAGACTTACGGGACCGGTCGAAAAGCAGAAGATATTATCGCCCGCGTTTCTAAGCAGAGCCTGTTCCGGATCAATTTCGGGCTTAGTAAACCACTGCCAGATCAGCTCATCATTTTTCGGAGCATTAGATGTGCTGAAAATTGCGGCTGTAAATCCTGTAAGACCTAACTGGTCAGATTCGGAAATATCCCTGTACCCGAAGTTTGGTTCAGAACCTGCCCACTTATATCCGGGAAGATTCTCTTCGGTCAAAGTTGCTTTTTCCTCTGGATCGAGCACTCCGTTTCCATTCATGTCATTATACCATGCCTGTGTAGGAGTTCCATCCCCTTCACCGAAATCCGGTCCGGGATAGTTCTTCGAATCAGGTCCGATACCGTCTATACCGACGTCATGTTTTGTCGGATCCCAATCGCCATCTTCATCGCCCGACCATCTTGGCTTAGGAGCTCCATATATTTTCCTATACTTAGCAGTATCTGCTATTCCTTCTATTAGGGGTACTGTGACTCCATCAATGTAATGCCCCTTGCCATTAAAAGGTGACTCGTCTTGAATTCCATCATCGTCATTGTCGACCCAATCGTTCGCAAAAGACGGAGACTCAAGAAATTTCCATCCAAAGTAACCTGGCTTTTTGCCATTCATTCCAGTGCCATCAAGATCCCATGAAAATACCATGCTTCTTGCAGGTTGTTCATAGCCTTCTGCCTTCTCTCCTTTTGGAGGGATAAAGTATGACATATCATCGGCATAATCATTGTAACCACCAATGTGAGGATCTCCGTACATACCAAAAAATATGTTGCCAAGATCTTTTTCACTTGCATTGGTAATCTGATAAACCGAGAACATTATGTCCTCAGCCATTGGGTTATTGAACTGGAGAATTCTTACGCTAGCATCCAGACCAAGTCCGCCTTTGGTAATGTCGCTTGGAAATGGAGCATACTTTCCCATAAACTCGTAGTTCGTATAATCATCCATTGCATAATATACTTCTTCATCCGGAGCAGTTGACATATCTCCCAGGAAAGCCGGCCAGAGATACTTTCCGGCACCTGCAGAGTACCAGCTCTGTGGCCATGAGTCAGGTTTTCCGTCACCATCCTTATCCTCTGCATTTAATGAAGCTACATGCAGCTGATTGGGATCAGAATAACCTGCCTTAGGCAGCCAGCCCCATTTTAACTCACCCTTTGCATCGTAATCTCCCATTGACGGCTGCACGTGCGAATCACTGATTATGTGCAGCGGATTTCCATCCACATCAGTAACCTCAGCACCAGCCAAAACACCGAATTCCCAACCGTAACCCAAACCGTTCCATACAAGGTCAGCAATATTTCCTATTGAAGAACCTGCACTAGGAGTACAGATTGAACCATAGTTGTACAGAATGGTCGTGATCTTGTTGCCTTTAATTATGATGTCTTTTACTTCCCTTTTATCGCCGGCAATCTTATTTATCTTTGTACCGGTAATCGGTCCAAAGAGCCTCAAATTGTCCTCATAAGTGAGTTTTTTCAGGTCATAATTACCGAGAGAATCTTTTTCCTGGGCGAAACTCGAGAAAGTAAAAGCCAGCACGTATGTTAATATTAAGATTAAACTTTTTTTCATTTTAATTTTATACCTCTGGCAAATACTAATTGAATAATATTGAGAAACCTAACCTGATTTCGCGCGGCATATTTAAGTTATCAGACTTTCTGTAGTAGTTGTCTACTTCTGACATCGGTACCATGCCTTGATCCCGCTTAATACGCCTTCTGATTTCATCGAACTGTATTGCATTCAGAGTCTGCTCCACATTCGACAATGCTCTTCCTGAAGAAGCATATACGTACCTTTCATTCTCAGTATCGAAGAGGTTTTCAACCTGCAGGAATATTGAATAGTCCAGGCTGCCGAGCTTAAAGAACTTCTCAGCCTTGAAATCCACATTCCAGTTCATCGGTTTTGCTGATGAATTCTGTACATAGGTAATCGTTGAAAGGGATGGCGGCATAACCGGTGTATAAGGCGTACCTGCCTGAATATTATAAGTAATGCCAACCGACCAGCTTTCCGGATCTGAGAAAGTAACTGTACCATTTATCAGGTGGGGCCTGTCGAAGCTAAGAGGCACGAGATATGTTTCAGTCTGCTTGCCTGAAGCTTCACTAAAGTAAAGGTCCTCTGATGGATATGTCCTGTTACCTTCAGCAATCTGGAAAGTATAATCCAGTGTAGCTGAAAAATAACTGTCGGGCGATCTTCTCTTCAAAAATGATAATGTTATACCCTTCACATTTGAATATGCAAGATTTGTCAGAATGTAGTACTCTCTTGCACTTGTTGTATATACTGTCTGCGTGAAAATATAATCGCGAACATCTTTATAGTAACCTGTCAGATCGAATTTCAGATCATCCGTAAGCTGCTGCTGAAGACCGAGTTCATACTGAACTGACTTCTGAGGTTTTACATTTGGGTTACCAAATGTTGGAATTGATGATAGGTTTGCAACATAACGCTTATCGTTCTGATAGAGCTCAGACAAGGAACCGATCTGATAGAAGTGCCCGTAAGAGAACCTAATGATACCCTTATCGGTTATAGGATATGAAACGCTGAATCTGGGAGACAGCATGTGTTTACCCTTTACCTTTTCAATTCCTGCATTCAGATAACCAGAAAGTGAATCCATCAGGTTCCTGGATATGTCAGGATTGTACATAGTATTTGGATCGAAATATTCATATCTTAAACCAATATTAAGTATGAGTGACTTATCCAATTCTATTTTATCCTGCAGATAAGCTGCAATTTGGAAAGGCTTTTTGTCGTATGTAGAACCACTCTGTATTGTATCCCTGGTCAATGTAAGATTTGGAGTATAGAGTAAATCAGTTGCATTGAGTGATGTTTCTGTTGGAACTCCGTTAATCATCTGGAGCTTCCTAAAGTTAATGGAATACCCAAGCCTGTAGATTTCATGTGTTCTGTATTCAAATCCGGCCCTGACTTCATGAACACCAAACATCTGCGAAACTATATCACCTTTAAGGCCGTATGTTTTCGTATACCTATCGGAAATGCTGTTATCTGTTCCGCCTGTTATAAATCCAAGACCGGCAAGCGAAGCCTGGTAAAGCCCTGGCAGATAACGCGGATCGTTCCAGTCTTTGTACAGATAATATTCGTCTTCATTATAAGAGTATGAACCCTTTAATGTATAGAATGTATTCTTTCCAACTGTGTGGGTTATATCAAGTGAATGAATGTAACCATTGCTGTAGCTTGTTCCGACTCCGTCAGGATTATACTTCCACGCATAGGAATAATCCTTTGACTTAGCCTTATTATATACCAGTTCATATTTTAACTTAAAGAGCGGTCCGAACTTATGGCTGATATTGCCCTGGATATTCCAGCTCTGTGAAGGATTCATTGAAACAACTGAGTTGTCACCCGTTGGCAAACCGTTGCTGCCCGGTGTGTAAGGATTAAAGAAGTAAGCACCGGTTGCATCGCCATACCTCGGATCAGTTGACCTGAAACCGTTTGGTGCAAGATATGAATCGGTAGTGTTGTACTTTCTTATTCCGTAATAGGAACCCTTAAAGTTTTCAAAAATTCCTGATACAAAAAAGTTTGTACCTGCCAGATATGGAATTGGACCGCCAGCGGTAGCTTCAACTCTACCTCTGTTTACCGGGTCAATTTTATCCAGATTATAAAACAGGTCTGTTCTATTTGTAACATAATCTCCAGCATAACCTCTCAAGCTGAAAGAATATTTATCGCTTCCTTCTTTAGTAACGTAATTAACGACACCGCTAAGAGCATTACCAAATTCGGCACTGAACGTACCGGTCGAAACTGATACTTCCTGCACGGCATTTGTAGCGATACCAACTGCCCTGGAGTTACCGTATGGGTCATTCATAGACAAACCGTTTAACGAATAAGCAACTTCATTGCCATAACCGCCTCGTACGTGAATACTTCCGTCGTCACCTGTAACAACACCGGCTTGTAATTTAATAACATCTGAAATATTGTCTACCGGCAGTACTTGTATTGATTCTGAAGTAATAGCTACTGTCGGATTTGTAAGGTCCTGTCTGACTAAAGGGTTTCTTTCACCCTGTACTACAACTGCACCCAGTGTAATTTCGCCTGAGTTTAGCCCAATTTCGAGCCTTGTTGTAAAGCCCACATTAATTCTGACATCCTTAACGGTTGTTTTCTGATATCCGATGTAGGATGCAGTTACGCTGTAAAGCCCCGGAGGGATATTCAGCACAACAAAGTTTCCATCGGCATCCGTAGCCGCACCGAGTGAGGTACCTTCCAGGACCACGTTTGCATAAGGCACTGGTTCCCCTGTAGCCTTGTCCTGAACTTTACCCATGATCTTACCGGTGGATTGCGAATACAGACTGCCTGTGATTGCAAAACTTAGAAAAATCAAAAGAGTAAATAAATTTCTAATTTTCATTAAAGCCTCATGTGAATATTAAGACACTTTCCCGCATACTAAGCTTAAAAAGAGCCGCAGTAGTTCTCATACCGCGGCTCCTGAATTCAAGAATTATTACTTGAGTAATGTCATCTTTATTGATTGAGAATAATTTCCATAAATGAGTCTGGCAATATAATTGCCGCTTGCGGCATTCTGACCGCTGTTCGTCCTTCCGTTCCACATAACTTCATGCTGACCCTTTTTCATTATCTGGTCATTTATAATGGTAGATACTTCTTTGCCAAGCATATCATAGACCTTTAGAGAGATCTTTTTATCCAATGGCAGGGTAAATCTGATGTTTGTAGTCGGGTTAAACGGATTCGGATAATTCTGTTCGAGTTTGTAATCCTGTGGATAAACTATCGAGTAATTTGCATCCTTTAGGCTGCTTTTAGGTCCTGTATACTCAAGTACACGGATGGTTTTGCGGTAAGCATTGAATATTTTTGACCTTGGTCCATCCAGAGCCCATGAGCTCAGAGAGTCGACCCATTTGTAATTTTCAACCGTAATTGAATCGTAAACACTCTGTTCAGAAAGAACGATTTCCATCTTACCGTTGCCATTCAGGTCAACATTGTCTGCATATATATAAGAAGTAAAGGGAACTTCCGAACGTACAGTATCGATCTTTGTAGGATCAAGCTCAACTTTAGGGCCAGTAGGAGTTTGTACTGTATCGAGTCTTCCATGATAGATCTGATAGGTTGCATAAACGCCGCCGCCGGCACCTGTATAAAGAAGATGCTTTTCATAGCTGCTTGCATCATTAAGAGGCAATGTGCTGTTTTTGTCGCCTTTATACGAGATTGCAATCAGGTTAAGTCCTGTACCGCCGCCTGTATAAATCTCATCTTTACCATCTTGGTCAAGATCGCCTTTAACAACCGGAAGGAATCCGGCGTTAGTCTTGCCTGCTAAAGCAGCAAGTTCTTTTACCGGACCAATTACGCCATATCTTCTTGCCATTGTTTCAGCGTCGGTTTTCCAGATATATACACCAGTATCGGCTTTAGAGAAAGTCATGATATTAATACCTGTATTTGCACTGTATGGTGAGCCGAAAATTTCGTCTGTACCATCACCGTTGACATCGGCAACTGCTTGGCCGAAAAGGGCATAATCATCTGAAGGTAATAATTTTGAATAGATATTAGCTTTATTTGGATTGGATGTGTCAGGATATGTGTATGAATCTTTTCCATTAACATCGATTGACCAGAAACCATAGCAATCATAGTGGTGATTGATGATTTCGAGCTTGCCGTCTCCATCTATATCTCCTGCTACAGAGTTATAGAAAGATCCGCCTGCCCAGTTTCTACCGTTTGTAGTCTGAGTTGGAAGGCCGCCTTCGATTACAAGTTTAGTGTCAAATGTAGAGGGAATGTCTCCATCTACACCGAGGACATAAACGTCTTTACTTGGAGAAAGACCGGCAGTGATGATTTCACTCTTGCCATCACCATCGAGATCCTGTACCAGTAAGCGCTCTCTGTTGGTTCTGAGGTCTTCTACAGCTCCGGCTGCTCTGTATGAAGCTGTGTTAATATAAAAATCAGGTGCGCCTGAAGGATCTGATCCCCAGGTACCTAATTCAGGATTCCATTCGTAAAATACAAGACTACCATCGCCACCACGGCTGAAGATAATTTCAGGAAGTCCATCACCATCGCAGTCGCCAACGGCCGGGAATCTTGGAGTAGATCCGCTGGAAGTTTTAAGGGCTGGAGATGACCAGATTACTTCAAGAGTTGAAGAATCTGTTGCTGATGGAGCTATAACGTGAACTCTTCCTCCATTATTGTAATCAGTAGCAATAATTTCCTGCTTTCCGTCGTTGTTTGCATCTGCAACAATAACTCTTCTTACACCCAGATCTCCGTACCATGGCAGTAACTTCTTTACTGAGTCTGGTAGTGTGGGGTCAAAAGCAGCGTTATATACGGACATAGAGCGCATGTTCCCCATTGTTATTGGAGACTGTGCACGTACTACCCCACATATAACTAAAGTAACCAGTAGAAACGAGTAGATTTTTTTCATAACTGTTCCTTTTGTTTTGGGTTAATTAATTAAACTGACAGGCTCCGGCACTTGCCGTTACACTGTCTTCGAACCAGGTCCATCTGATCTATAATTGGAACAAACCGGGATCTAATAATAATCTCAGTTTATTCCGGGAAAAAACTCAGTAATATTTTCTTTTCAGCAATATTCTTCTAAGAATTTACTCTCGGACATTATCATTAACCTAAAACACGGATACCACAGTCATAAAACCATCATACGAAGTCTGATATGCATAAGAATCATAACATAAACACACCTTGACACACGATCATGCCGGAAACAATATATAAGTCACAAATATAAGATCATAAAAAGCAGAGAGGCTTAAAAACCTTTTATGGCATATCCTGCCGGCCCTTCAGCCAGGATTTTACCCAGCTCGAAAAGGGTACCGTGAACGGAACTTCCATAATCCTGCCGCCAAAGCCCATATAGCGGTAGGCAAGCATATTCTCAGTTCTGCCTTCAATTGAATTGAAGACATCTTTATTGACCGTTACGCCGTAGCTTTGTGCAAGCGATGCGGTATATCCATTAAGTTTCTGAAGATATTTTTGATCAATCAGATCCCTTGTAGTTAAACTGTTTTTTTCAGTTTTACTTTTTCCCGGTCCTTGCTCTTCTTTTTTCTTGTCTATTAACTTAAAGATGGAATACCCATCCTCAGTCTTGAGCGGACCGTATACTTCTCCAACTTTCATCTTTGCTGCAATCCTGCCAATCTCGCCATACATGGTGGAAGGGAAGAATCCGAACTCACCGCCTTTTTCTTTAGTCCATTCTCTTTTTGTATATTTACGGGCAAGTTCGTGTATGTCTTTATTGCTCTTTATTTCGTCTAAAACTTTTTCAACTGTTTCCAGGCTGTCTGTTAAGACTTCAACAATATTAACCATTGTTACATCCGTAGCCCTGTCTTTACCTTCAAGCTGCGCCCTGAGCGCCTCCAGGTCTCCCGGATTTGCAGTAACTGAATCCATTATATGCGACTTTATTAGCTGTGCTAAATAGCTGTCGCGCCACATCTGTATTGAATTTTTGACTTCCGGCAGATTCTGAAGACCCATCTTAAAGCCCTCACGTGCCAGGAATTCATTTTCTATAAAACCCTTAACTCTGTGTTCAAGTTGTATTCTGAGAACCCTGGGGTCCACTTTCACGCCTACAAATCCATCATAGGCCATTTGTTCAATAAACTGCTTCAAAGTGACCGGATCGGAATCCAGATGTACAAACGTCATATTCAGACTGTCGGGTCCGAACTGTTTCTCAATTTTCAAAAAGTCTGCCGCGGTTACATAAGGCTTATCCTTCGCCCTAACCGTTGTATCCCGCTGCTTTTCCTGAAGAACTTTTATCATCTTATCGGCGAAACTCCAGAACATATAGCCGTCGGCCTCAGTCTTTCTGCCGGCGAAAAACTTTTTGTAGTAGCTCTGGTAAATAGCGTCATTGGCTCTTTGCTTCAGAATTTTTCTGGCCTCGCTTACTACCTTTTCCCTTTCCTGTGAGGGATTTGCATACCTGTCAATACGCTTAACGAGCCTGAAAATCATCCATCCGTCAAGCCCGTGAACAGGTTCAGTATATTTGCCAGGCTTCAGACTGAAGAGCATTTCTTCAACAGAACTTTCCACATCGCCAAAGGAAACTTCCAGGAGTGAATCTTTCGCCAGGGCAGAATTCTTTTCGAGCAATGTATTGAAAGGAACACCCTTCCTCAGTGAGCTATAGAGTGCCTTTATTCCTTTTTCATCTTTCGCTTTCAGGCATTCAAGTTTGAGCTTGTACCTGTTCTTTTGGACGGCTTTATCAAGCTCGCCATTTGTAATATTTATTTTACTGCTGATCTCGTGTTTATAGAGGGCATCTCTAACATACATTTTTTCCACTGTTTTAAAAGCAGAATTCATGATGGCTGAAGAATCGTACCCGAGTTCCTGGGCTTTCTGTGCCAGAAGTTTTTCGGCTATCAGAGTGTAAAGAAAATCAGTTTTGGGATCATCTGAATACTTATCCTTCTCGTTCCTAGGCCACGGAGTTAACGCAAAGCGCTCTTTTATATCGGAAGCATTGATGGTTCTGTTGCCAACTTTGGCAACTACCTGGTCCTCCACCTGTGCGACAGTATTTATGCTTATACCAAGTAAAGCTGCAAATAATAAATATTTCTTCATTTCCCAAACAACTTAACAAAAAGAGCTTCAAAAAATCGTAAATTAAAAATCATACAGCACTATATTAAATATCCTGCCCCTGCCTACTTTCCTCAAACCATCCCCGAAAAAAAATCAGGTCAAATTTACTAAAAAATTTCTTTAAATCAACAGGGGTAATCGACAAATAATCGAATACATAAAATATGCTTCGCCCGGGTAAATTATTTATATGCTTAAAACGCCCACAAAACCTGGTTTTTAGGGCAATTTTCGCGATTTTGGGCGCTATTTCGGCAACCATTCACTGGAATCTTCAAATCCACACCAATTGGGATTTTTTCTTTTTGATTCTCAAAAGTTTTTCCCGGCGAAATTTACTCTCTCCCGTAGTGCACAAGTTACCTGCCTTATTATCGAAAACATCTTACGCAATTTAATGCCCATACAGGGGTAAAATTTATACCTATATACCTGCCGGATGATATTTAAGACCGGTCAGCAGGCCAGTTTGTATCGATTTCCCGTTAACAG
Source organism: Ignavibacteria bacterium (assembly GCA_025612245.1). Lineage (GTDB taxonomy): Bacteria > Bacteroidota > Ignavibacteria > Ignavibacteriales > SURF-24 > JAAXKN01. The sequence goes on along the minus strand of JAAXKQ010000002.1, from coordinate 356,352 downwards.
ATGGCTAAACCTATTGGGAGTGCAAATCTCCTGAATTCTCATTAAATTTGCTTTTATTACCACCAGAGGGAAAGTCTGCCATGAGTATACCGGGAAATTCAGGAAAAAAGTACCAGCCCGCCGTTATTTTACTTTCTTTATCTTTATTAACGCTTTTGATTCACTTTTTCACAAACGCTGTTACCGGTTTTGGGATTTTTCGTGATGAATTTTATTACCTGGCATGCAGCAGAAGATTAACTGCGGGCTACGTGGACCAGCCCCCATTGTCCATCTTTCTTCTTGCACTAAGCCGTATGGTGTTCGGCGATTCACTCTTTGCAATTAGAATCTTTCCCGCACTTTCAGGCGCATTCAGCGTTTTCTTGACGGGACTTATTGTCCAAAGGCTTGGCGGAGGGAAATTTGCCGTGGTTTTGGCCTCTATCTGTTATATTGCGGCTCCGGTATTTCTGGCCATGAATAATATTTATTCCATGAACGCTTTCGATATCCTTCTATGGACAGCTGCCTTTTATATTCTGATTTTACTGTTTGAAGAAAATGCCTCTCCCCAGAAGAAAACAACAGGCTACTGGATATGGCTTGGAATTATACTTGGACTGGGACTCCTGAATAAGATCAGCATCTTGTGGTTCGGAACAGGGCTTTTTCTGGCACTCCTTACCAGACAGTATAGACACTTCCTTAAGACTCCCGGGCCCTATACTGCGGCTTTAATTGCTTTCCTGCTCTTTATTCCTTTCGTTATCTGGAATATTGAGCACGGCCTGGCACACCTGGAATTTATGGAAAATGCCTCCGGTATTAAATACAGGTCTGTAACTCCTTTGGATTTGCTTTCAGGCCAGATCTTACTCATGCTTCCTTTCAGCCTTCCGGTCTGGATAGCCGGAGTTTACTACTTTTTTTCCGACAAAAAAGGAAAGACCTTCCGTGCTATAGGAATCATTTACCTGGCAACAATTGCAATACTGGTGGTCAACTGGCACAGTAAGCCTGAATATGCCGCTCCGGCTTACCCGGTACTTTTTGCAGGCGGAAGCATTCTCATCGAGAAATTCCTGAGTAAAAAGCATCTTAGGCGCCTTAGCTATGCCTTTTCCGTGATAATTGCCGTTGGGGGAATTCTTCTCTCCCCTTTCTGCCTTCCTTTCCTGCCGGTTAAAACTTTTGTCGGGTACAGCCGCATGACGGGCATTCAGCCCGGAGGCAATGAAGGCAAAAAGCTTTCCAGCCTCCCGCAGATTTATGCCGACATGTTCGGCTGGGAAAACATGGCCAGAACGGTTTCTGAAGTATACCTTGCATTGCCTGAAGGCGAAAGACGCTCGGCTTTTGTTTTTGCACAGAATTATGGCGAAGCCTCCGCTCTTGAATACTACGGCAAAAAATATCCTCTTCCCAAAGTAGTCTGCCCTCACAACAGTTTCTGGCTCTGGCAGTGGGAGGAGCTAAAGAATAGACCCAACCTCAGTAATTATCGCACTGTAATTATAATCGGGGGCAGGAAAGAGGACCACATGAGAGTGCTGGAGAAAGTCGAGCAAAAAGGCTTTATTAAAAGCGAATTTGCAATGCCCTATGAAAACAATCTCCCGGTTTATGTGGGAAATTCTTTCAGGCTGCCATTGAAAACAATCTGGGAATCCGAGAAACGTTTTATCTAGCATGAATACCTGCAGTATGCCGGGAAAATAAATTATTTCAAACCTCAAAAATCATCAATGGGGCGGGCCGTTTTACCGCTTGGTTCCGATGAGGCTTTACTTTGAAATAAGTAACTCACATCCAGAGAGAATACACGCGATACTTCATGCATCGTGTTTTTTACAGAAATGCCCCTGCCATTCATGTCATAATTCCTTTGCATACTATTAAATATGTCTCTTACCCTTAGCGAAATGTTCAGGTTGTTATCAAACAATTTTCCTCTCACTGAGGCACTGCAGTAGAATAATGCTTTATATCTGGACTGGGCTGTTGCCGTAGGCGATGAATAGTTCAGATCCATCTGCACCTTAAGAAACCGCAAAGATGAGCCAATTGACAATGATGAAAACCATGAGTTGCTTTCATTTGCGGTGTAAGCGCTTTTATACTTGTTCTTCGAATAAGTTACCGATGGCTGCAAATCCAGCGCATTAAATATTCTTGTCCTGCCGCTTAGCATTGTTTCATATCTTATGGAGGAGCCTATATTCCGGTTTATTGTCGTTGTCACAAATGGTGTAATAAGTTCAGTAATGGGTTCGATAATGCCAATTGAATTGTAATAATTGGCACTAATCATAAAAAAAGATTCACCCAGCATTTGATTATAGTTTAAAGTAAGATTGTGAATTCTGTACGGTTTTAGCTGGGGATTTCCCAGTATAATATTTGTTGAATCGGTATTAATTACAAAAGGCGAGATTTGTTCATTACTTGGGTTACAGCTTCTGTAGGAGTATCCTAAATTAACACGGCTGAATTGCGCTATACCCATGCCAAGACCCAGAACAGGATCTATGCTGATACTATTATACTCATAATTATTTAGTCCAATCGTATTCTTCATCAGATAATTCATGATTGAGACACTTCCCGAATAATTGAACTTCCCGAGTACGCCATCCAGTCCTATAGAGACGATTCCTTCATTGTTCCTGTAGTTTACTTCCGGAGGATTGCCTGCGCTTTCCGGGGAGTATTCCTCAATTGAATTTAAGTAGCTGGTATTTCTTTTAACAAGGACGTACTTATTGTTGAGTGAAAGAAACATTTTCAGGCCGGAAGATAATGGAAATCTCCCGCATATATCAGTTGAATACGTGTTGTTATTATCCCCTAACAATGTGTTTGTAGCCGCAGAACTTTCGGCTTGCAGTGTTGGAAAGTTGCTTTGCTGAACATTATTTTCAAAATCAGTTGAACCTCTGCTATATGAAAACCCTGCGTCAAGTGTCATTTTATTTTTGAACATTCCAGAATAAGAAAACAAGTAATTAAAGGACTTATTGTCATTCCTCCCGGTTACGTTCTTTTTATAGGTGCTGTTACTTTCATAGTAATGCCCATCCTCAATGCTGTTATTTCTGCCCAAAGAAGAACTATATTGTACGTTATTGCTCAGACTGCTATATTCATTTGGCATGAAAAGAATATTTATATTCCCGTTGTTCGATGAATTTTTCCGTTCGGCATTAAATACCTGCTCCAGAAGAGTGCTTTTGTTATCCAGGTCATATTGCTTAATTACCGAAGAAGATTGAGAGAATCTTGAGTAGGAATTGCGGTAACCGCCCCTGACAATAAGTGACTTTAGAGATACTGATACATCTGTATCAGCATATAAATTCCTTTTCGAGGTTACTCCGCCGCCAATGTGTGCCGAGTATTTGTCGCTTAACCCTTTCTTGGTAACAATATTTACGATCCCTTTGAATGAACCGTCAGGGAATTCCGGGGTGGGACCTGTAATTATTTCAATCCTGTCTATCTCAGAAAAAAAGACACTACGGAGGTCATCGGTTTGCCGAATGCCGTACATTGCTGCAGGCCGCCCGTCGATATAAATTTCTATTGCATTCATCCCCCCGATGCTCATCTGCCCATCAAAGTTAACATTGACAAAAGGAGCATTTTCCAGCTGTTCCAGCGCATTATTTCCATTTTCCAGGCGCGGGTTCAGAACAACTTTGTTAATGTCAAAGATAACCGGTGGTTTGGAAGCCGTAACCGTTATGTCATCAAGTGTAATGCTCTCCTGGCTTAAAAGTACTGTTCCAAGATCAAGGTTATTACTACCTGGCACCAGATTTACTCTCCTCCTCCTCCTCGTCCTGTATCCCAGGTGCGATATTCTTACCTCATATTCTCCCGGATGAAGGTTGGTCAGTTCGAATCCGCCATTTTCTGCAGAAACAGCGCCGTATACTTTGGCGGTGTCTTCCAGAAATATTGCAGTAATGTTTGCAATTTCCACCGGCTTTCCCGAGAGGCTGTCCCGTACAACCCCTTTTATGGCACACCGGATATTTTTTTCACTTTTCGACTGGGCTAAAATTTGAATGCGGTAATCTGGCAGTATAATAACAATTATAGCGATTATGAATATTAGGACAGGATTAAACTTCATAAAAAACTCATCATATGATCTGCTAGCCACAAATATTCTAAAATTTATTAAACCTGATTTCAGTATGCGTCACTTTGCTATAGAAAGAGCTATGTAAATCTAATGGAAGCTGCCCCAAAATAATTTAGGACAGCTTCCGGTAAATCCATTTTTAATTAAATACTAAAGTCCGAAATGCACAGTTGTTGATGCAATTATCCCAGGAACCAGGGCTCCGTTTGTGGCGGCTGCTTTTTGAGCATCTATCATAAAGCAATCGCTTGGAGTAACTATAACCCTTATAACATCTCCTGCATGGACATGTATATTCTGATCAAGATTGCTATTTTGGCTGAAAGTTGTATTAATTACCGATACACCATTTACATATACTTCTAATCCCCAGGGATAAACTACGTTTGGATATTCATCATAAGTTGCAGAAAGATGGAACTCCACACCTTCACTTGCACCTCCTGCCATAAACCATTCGGTGTAAGTAACTGTATGATATAATTCAACCGGGGCATCTAAATACGCGTAAGCGTTTGCATGGCGAGCACAATACACACTGAAAAAATCGGTATCAGCAAAAACATTTCCTGATGTCAGAAAAATAAGCGAAAAGAAAGCCAGAACTGCGAAACGATAGAACGATTTCATGTTCACTCCATGTTTTGTGATTGTTTTTTGTTTATAATAATCTGCTTTCACAGCAGATAAATTAACAATGCTCAAAACTCACTGTTGCTTAGGTAAGAATAATGGCGTGTGGTAACTTTCGGCCTGTTAAAGCCGCAATGCCTTCAATAATCTCTGTTCTTACCTGGCAAGTTAATCATTATCAATAGTTCAGCTTCATAAGAATAAAGAACGGTTTAGAATACCGTAACACCGGTTACAGGTACCTCATTTCTATAGAATGTCTTTTACCGGCACCCATACGAATAAACTTCATTGCCGGATCCTCAGGCAGGGGATAACATCACTATGGATAATTGTAACACTTTCCTGCCTTATCGGATTGTCAGTTCAATCAATAATCAATCCATGCGTCATAATTAAGAAATCTGTATCTGTAAATATGTTGCAGGATATAAAGGAAATAATGAGAAGAAAAACAGAATTGAAATTCGACGGAACCATTTCATATACACCCCGTAATTTTGTAAAAGTTAGTGTAACTTTTGGTATGTCGAACTTAGTAAATTCTCATGGCAAGCGCAATTATTTTTTGCTTTCTCTGATTTTTTCTTACTTTCTTAGTCCGGTCCGTAACAATTTAATTAAACGTTTTTTGCATTTATTTCAGCAGTACCAGCTTCCGGGTTTCCAGGTAGCTGCCCGCCTTAAACCGGCAGAAATATATTCCACCGGGAAGATTCCCCGCATTAAAAGGGATTTCGTGATGCCCTGCAGGCATTACTGTGTCTGCCAGATTGGCAACCTCCCGGCCTAAAGCATCAATTATTTTTATTTCCACTTCCGAAGCCTCCGGGATCTGATAGGAAATGATGGTCGTTGGATTAAAAGGATTGGGATAATTCTGAAAAAGCGCATAACCGCCGGGAGCCTTAACTACCGGCGCACCACTAATCGTACTGAAATATGAAGCCTGCGTCATCGGGGCAGTTTCATTGCTTAGTATGCTGTAAAGCAGGGGATCTTTCAATATGTCCCCTGCCTTATGGCTTATTCCATCTATTATGATGTCGGAATTCAAAAGCCGGATGCCGTGGCTGTAGTCTACATAATAATCCGCATGAATATTCGTTAGAGGCTGTATTGGAACCCCGTCCAGCTTATGCCAGCCGTAAATAACTACGTGATGCGGCCTGGCCGGATCGGTAATCTTGTTGCTGATTACGACATCCTTTTTTATTCCCCCTGTCAAAGCGCCTGGCATTCCTCCTGATGCCATCCTCCCGGCTTCAATTGCCTGGTTGTGCTCAACAAACTTCGAAACCATTTCGTTTGCATTGCCCACCGGATAATAGCTGACGGGAGCAAGCTTTGTTTCACAGTGGACATAAATATCGTCGACGAGTTTACTCGTCGGCATGGTTGTCCCTGAAATGTCTGCAAGCCTCTGCGCCGTAAGCGGACCCATAGGTATGCGGCAAAAATCGCTGTTGCTTCCAATAGCCAGGTAATCAGGCGTAACATCATAGCTTACTGAGTGCGAAATGCCTGAGACATCCTTTAATGTGGTCCTGATGGTCACCATATTTCTCAGGAAATCAGGAATATTGCCCCTTGAAATTTCATTATATATCTCAGACTCCCTCTGCTCAAAGGTCATGTACTCTACTTTCTGCATAAAGGCTGACCCCGTAAGTGCATTTGCAGGCCTCTGCGGAAAGCCGAGCTGACGGGTTATATATACCTCCGGCTGAATAAAGGAGGAATATGCCCTTTGACCAAAGTATCGGTAACCCTGTTCCTCATAAGGGGTTCCTGAAAGCATGCCTTCAATAAACCCGTTCCGCTCCACCTGCACCGTATGATAAATTTGTCTGCCGGGATTTTCCTTCAGAATGAATTTAATTCTTCCGTTAAGAGCCGTATATTTTATAAATGAGGTATCAGTCTCAAGTTTGAAGCTGAAAAACTGCGAAAGGTACTTCTGCATCATTTTGCTCCTGTACCACGTGCCCCCGGTGGGACTTACAAAAGGTTTGCCGTTATAAAGAGCTATGCTGTCGTTATAGGCAATGACGCTTAAAAAATGCTTGTCTGAGGATTTAAGCCACCCGAGCAGCTTTTTGCCATAAGAATCCTCGTAATTGTAGTCACTGTCAAGAAAAGAAATCCTCTCAACCATATCCGGAATTGAGTCCGCAGCATTCATAAAGCTGAAGGTAAAGCCGCCTCCACCGCTGTGGCCCGTAAGGACAACGAAGGGATCAAAGTTCTTAAAGATGCTTTTTACCGAATCGACAATATTTTTTACAAGAGACGCATTATCCGGATGTTTACTTCTCCAGGAAGGCCAGCTTTTCATTTCCGTCTGCAGGTAAACTAATACAACGTTATATTCTTTAGCACGCCTCCGTAGAAATCTTGCCTGTGCACCTATGTGCTGTATGTCGAAATGCCAGTCATCTCCTTCCTTTACAGCTTTACCAATTGTCTGCTCAATGGTATTGCCGTTGGGAAGCGCAAAGAAAATAAGTTCCGTCGGTTTATTAACGTCAAAATCACTTTCCGAAGGGACGTTTATCTGGATTCTGACTTCAGGACTTAATGAAAGGTTCAGAATCTGTTCATTAAAAAATGGGCTTTTAATAAACCCCTGCAGCCTGCCCGTGTTTGCCTGTGCAATAAGAGCTGAAGTAATTGAAAATGCAGTCAGAGATAAAAGCGAAAATAAGCGAAAAGTTCTCATGATAGTTACAGCTTGAATAAATATTTTTATGTTTCAGGTAAAACTAAGATTTTTCCGCTCAATTCCGAACATAATTCTCTAAAGGTAACGTTGGATTATGAAGTAAAGGCAAGTGTTTGCCTGTTTAAAGATATGTTACAAATTATTCATCATTCCTTCCTCCCCTTGCCAGTGCCAATTTATGCCGGAATTGTGAAATAAAAAGTTGAACCTTTCCCTTCCTCGGATTCCACCCTGATATTTCCTCCGTGGTGTTCCACTATTCTTTTGCAGATTGCCAGACCGATTCCTGTCCCCGGGTATGCCTCCCTGTCGTGCAGCCTTTGGAATATTATAAATATCTTGTCAAAAAACTCGCGAGCAATCCCAATTCCATTGTCTTTAACCGAGAAACACCACTGCTTTTCCTTCCTTTCGGCGCCAATACTGATCTCCGGATCATCCATTCCCCTGAATTTGATTGCATTTGAAATGAGGTTCTGAAACACCTGCCGTATCTGTGTAGTATCGGCATTTATTACCGGAAGCACGCCAAAGTTAATTCTCGCATTATTTTCTTCAATTGTCACCTTCAGGTCATCCATTACATTCTGCATTACAAGATTCAGGTCGGTAAGTGTACGGTTCTCACCTTTGGTTGTGATGCGCGAGAAAGAAAGCAGATCCTCTATGAGCGCTTTCATCCTCATGGAGCCCTCAATTATAAATTCAATAAGCTGGTTCGCCCTTTCATCAATTTTATCCTTGTACCTTCTTGAAAGCATCTGAGTATAATTTGATATTATTCTAAGAGGCTCCTGCAGGTCGTGCGAAGCCACATAGGCAAACTGCTCCAGTTCGCGGTTCGATCGCTCAAGGTTTTTCAGCGTCTCCTCTAGCTGCTGCAGTGTGTTTTCTCTTTGTGTAATGTCCAGTACCAGTGAAAGAACAGAGACCAGATTTCCCTCTGAATCCACGAGCGCCGAATTGTACCATTCGCACGTAATTATAGAACCATCCTTGCGGTAATTCCGGTTCGTATGAATATTGCTGGTTTTTTGAGAGGCAAACATTGCAGAACTAAGTTCAGCCACTCTCTTTGCATCCTCATCATGCACCCATTTGAAATCGCTGATTTTTTTGCCCAGTACCTCTTCAGCCCTCCAGCCAAATATCTCTTCAGCTTTTCCCGACCAGCTTGTTACCTGATAATCGTTATTGAATTCAACAACTGCCAGTGGGGAATTCTCTACGTGAAACTTCAGGTGCTGCAGTGCAAGTTCCAGAGATTCCTCCGCCTGCTTCCTTTCCGTGATGTCCACAATAACAAATATTATCAGTACAACCTCGCCCTGACTGTTGTAAACAGGATCGACGCTATAGGAAAGTATCCTTTCATAACCGTTTTTCTTATGATGCAGCCTTAGTTCATAGTTCTTTACAAACTCACCTTTAACGGCCCTTAAGACCGGCCATTCCTCAACAGGCATTATCTTTCCGTTTGTGTAGAAAAGATCAAACTCCCTCATGTACTCATCAACATCCATGCTGGTAAACTCTTCGGAGCGTGAACCGTGCATTACCAAGCCTGTTCTGTTCAGCGAAATAACCTTTCCGAACGGGTCGCTTACTCCAACGCCTGCCGGAAGATTCTCAATAATTGCCGCCAGTTTTGCGCGTTCAATCTCAAGCGTTTCTGCAAGCTCCTTAAAGCGCCTTTCACTCTCGCGCAGCGCCTCTTCAGCATTTTTGCGCTCGGTTATGTCCCTCCATGCAACAATGCCTCCTGTTACTTCCCCCTGCCGGGATCTTATAGGAGCGGCATTGCACAATAAGTGCATAGCCTGACCCCTGGAGTTAACCTGTATCAGTTCGGCATCAATCACCTCTTCACCATTTTTAACAGCACGTACCAGGGGCAGGTTTTCTGCCGGCATTTCAGTAACTCCATCAGGGTAAAAGACCTTCCACTTTTCTGCAACCGCGCCGGCCGTCAGGCCCCCGTGGGCGCCGCCAAGCTTCTCTTCGCCATAGCGACTGACCATGCGTATGTTTACAGCCTGGGAGTCTGCAATTGTAATGCCTTCGGGCACAAACTCCATGAGGGCATCCAGTATACGCTTGCTTTCCTCAATTTCAGCTTCAGCCCGTTTTTTTTCACTAATGTCGTCAAATGTGCTTACTGCAGCAATAATCTCGCCGTCAGCATTCTTAACAGGCGCCGCATTAATTGAAAGGTAGGTAAATGTCCCGTCACCTCTTCTGTAGAGAACTTCCTCTCCCAGAACCGCTTCACCTTTTATGGCCCTGACCATAGGATATTCCTCCAAAGCATACGGTGTCTCGGCATCATGCATCGCACCATACTTTACGTATCCCGTATAGTCATCCGACGGGAGCAATGGATGCCTGATCAGCCTTATACCCTGCTCATTGTGGTAGAGCAGCCTTCCCGAAGGAGCTTCGGCAATTGAAACGCCTGAAGGCATCTGGGCCATCACGGAATTGAACCAAGCACGCTCGCGCTCAAGCGTCTGAAGGAGCTCCTCATTCTTTTTGGTCACTGATATGCTTTCTTTCCAGCAAAGCGCAATTCCTTTATCGAATGGCGAGATACTAACGTCTAGGCGGCCCCTTTCCCGTCCTGTATTTGTTTTATATGGCATTGAAGTAATTTTTGCGGGCACATGCTTTTCCAGCACTTCATGAATTGCCCCAATTAACCTCACATTATGCTTTTCAGGGAACAACTCCATAAAATCTTTTCCTTTTATCTGCTCCAGCCCGAGATGCTTTGCAGCTGCCTCATTGGAAAAAGAAACTATCAGCCTCTTTTTATTTTCCACTGAATTAACTTCTGGAACGATTAAGGCAAAAGGATCTATAAGATTCTCAAGCAGAGTGAGTAATTCCCCTTTTTCCAGGGAATTGTCATTCCTGGAAATTGTTTCGGTATGGCTCATATCCATAAAAGGATTTCTCCCAGATGGGATTGTATGTAAATAAATTATTTTCCGGACATGTCCCCCCTCCAGTGCAAACCGGCATTATTGCATTACTCTACTATGGGGGGCTGGAATAAGCAAAAGATACGCCAAATAGGGCATAATAGCAAGGGAAGGAGCTTCTCCTGCCCCGGCTGTGGAGTCTCTTTTCCGGGGCAGGCCTATAAAAACGCTGCTTAAAGCAGCTTTGAAGCGATGCTGTAAACCTGGGCTGAATGCGTGGTTACGTCAACGTTGCGGATTATGGAGTTGATCGTTCCTTTTTTGTCGATTATAAAGGTTATTCTGTTATCCACGCCAAGTTTATTTAAGACGCCATAGTCCTTGGAAACATTTTTGCCCTCGTCTGAAAGAAGGGGAAAATTGAGGTGGTACTCATCAATGAATTTCTTTATTGCCGCTTTGGAATCCACGCTGACACCCAGGACCGTAATGTTGTTTTTCTTGAACTTGCTCAAATCGTCCCTTATGCCGCAGGCTTCCTTTGTGCAGCCCGAAGTTCCTGCCTTTGGGTAAAAATAAAGGACAACGGGAGATTTATCCCTGAAAGATGAGAGCTTGTAGCTGTGCCCGTAGGCATCCTCAAGCACAAAGTCCGGAGCCTTTTCTCCTTCCTTTAACGTTTTAGCATCACCTCCCAAAACTGAAAATAGCAGACCGCTTAAGACCGATAACACAAGTAGCTTCGTCATATTGTTTCCTCAAATGCTGTTTTAATTATAACGCAGGGCATAAGCACAAAAGTTCAACATGAAAGGGCTCTATACTGAATTGCGCACATAACTCGACCTTAAACTTACTGTTTCTCCAGTATTAACCTTTTTTCAAACGGGTCGATTGTGAATTTATAGTTTTTTAGGAACGCGGGCCCAATATCCCCCGAAGCGGCAAGGCCGTACATGTTATTTCCCATCACAAAGTCTTCCACAAATCCGTCTTCCGGCTTATAGGTGATACTGCCAATTTGTATGCATACCTCCGGGCGTTTAACCGGATATTCCCTTCCGTTCCACATGCTGGTACTTTTAAGAACAGGAATGCCGTATCTTTCAACCGCAAGAGAGTTAAAGTTCACGTCCCTTGACCCCGTTTCAACCATCATCAGTACCTCTCTTCCCTGAAGCTTCGCAGGAATAAAAACCCACCCGAAGCGTTCCACATATTTTATTTCTTCGTGATGATTTTTGAGGTTTGAAAGATATTCTTTCAAGGCAGCTTTGCTTCTGAGAGTAACCTTCCTGTTTACCGGATCTACGGAAATTGACAGGCTCTTGAATGCAAATGGAGAGAAGACCCCGTCTGATGAAGTAAGGCTGCCCTCAAAGTATAATATGGGAATATTTTCTATTGATGGCTCCTTAAAATTACCAGCCTTAATAAATGCATCCCGCGCCGAATTCATGTATCGGTATTGAATGCCATCTTTCAGGCACACAGGCTTCCGGCCTGAAATCTTTTCACCAAGCAGCCTGTTGTGAATGGAAAAGAATCCGCCGCCTGTCCCCGTATCCAGGCTCACTTTCAATTTAACACCCGAAGAATCCTCCATTTCAATCCCGAAATATGGCCCGCATTCGGCATATTTAAGCTCCTCCTCGTAAATATCGCAAACAGCTTCAGGTAGACTGTGCAGCGCTTCCTGAAGGCGGTAGGTTTTCCCCATCCTGAAAAGTTTCTTATCCATTGCTGTCTCCGCTACAGCTTTTGCCTGATTATAATCCGCACTAAGGACTGTAAGATAAAAGGCCTGATATGGAAGGAAGCGAAAGATAACACTCCCGGAAATTTCATCCAGATGTTCCCTTGCCCACTTATGCTCTCCATTATCCAGCCTGAAGAGCCATTCCGAAAGCTTTACCTCGAAGTTAGCCGGATATTTCTTTTTCATTTCTTCCAGTTTTCCCCGGAAGCAGGAATCCCCCAGAAAAAGATAAGTCTTAAGGTCCAGCACGTCGGCATACTCATCCATGTTTAACTTTCTTAGCGAATCAATAATGGCAAGAGCCTCCCTGCGACCCGAAAGGATAAAACACTCCCCCTTAAGATAAAGTGCGTAAGAGTTTTGACTGCTGTGTTTCAGAAGACTATCGATTAAGACAAGTCCACTGCTGATTTCACCTGAACCGATTTTTGAAAGTGCACTGTCCAGTATTTCTTTTTCCCTGGAACCCCTTTCACTCCCTGCCGGACAGGGATAAGCATCCATCCGACACACTTCAGGCAAAAGTAAAAGGGATAAAATAGCGGCAAAGATGCGCAGGCTCATTCCATTTTCTCCTGGTCAAAGATGTACGGAATATGAAATTATAATGTTTAGACGGAAGGAGCTGTACCGAAGTTCTATTCATCTTTTCTATTTTCCCGTCTCGTTGTTCAGGTTTGCTTTTGCCTTGGGGAGGTTTTTCCTAATATTTTCGTCCCCCGGGTTTACCAGTAACCCCTGCTCCCAGGTGCTTACAACTTTTTCCCAGTCCTTCTGTATTGAATAAAGGCAGCCCAGATTATAGTAGTGACTGCTGTTCTTTGGCTGCAGCAGTATCAGTTTCCTGTAATCATTTGCAGCCTCATCGTATTGTTTCATCGTCAGGTAACATTGTACACGGTTTATGCGTGCCGGCAGCGACCCGGCATTAAACCTTATTGCCGAAGAGAAGTCCAAAACGGCCGCTTTAAGCTGCCCCAGCTTCATGTAGCATACTCCCCTGTTAACAAGAAGCGTATCGGTAATTTCATACTTCAATGCTTCGGAAAAGTTTTTCACTGCATCCTCCAGGCATCCCGTTTTGTATCTGCAGTTAGCCAGATATTTATAGAGGGTATAATGCCCCGGATCCAGCTCAAGTGCTTTCTGAAAGTCCTTTTCGGCTTTTTCGTAATTCTCAAGCTCATAGTAGCAGCTGCCGCGGTTGCTGTATGCCGCGGTAAATTTCGGGTCCATCTTAATTGCCTCTGTATAGAGTGCTATTTTCCCTTCAATGCCGGCAGTGCTGTCTGCCTTGTGAAATAATTCCAGCGCACCGGGATTTATAAGCCGGTCTTTGGGATTAAAGTTACTCAGCTCATTAAGTGCAATTTGTATTGTGCCTTCCCTGTATTTTGAAGGAGCCACCTCAAGCGCCTTAAGCACGCCGGCCGAATACATCCTTATATTTTCATCGCTTTCATTTTCAGAAAGCGGCTTGAGCTTGCTCAAGATTTCACCCGGCAACAGCGCGATGCCGTAAGGACTGTTCTGCACTGCAAGGTCGCCGCTTTCAGACTTAGGTATATCTATTTCATCCAGCATCCTTTTAACCGCAAGCCAGCACCTTAGTCTTTCTTCTTTTTCCTCACATTCCGAAAGAATTCGTATCTGTCTTCTTACAAGTCGCGTTTTTATCCGGCTAATTTCCAGGTTGCTGGTAGCAAAAACGGCCATATTTACGAGCTTCTTATCCGAACGGAGACTTTGGAAGAGTACCTCCAGGCGTTTTTGTACGGCATTTAAGATATGAAAGCCCGCTTCAGAAAAAGTGATCTCCGGCATGAAATCATTTGAAATTGATGAATATACAGCAAGTACATCCCCGGGTATAGATATCTTCTCTATCTGCACAAGCATGGTGTCGAAGTCACTTCCCGAATTATCGGCTAGTTCAACAGAGCAAAGCCCGTTCGATTTTTGGATTATGCTTTTTGCCCCGGGGCCGGCATACTGCCTTTCCAGGTCTCCGACATCAAGGGCTAGGCTATTCAGGACCAGAAAGGAATTGACCGGATAAGGGCCTGACTTTGCAGAATCCTGCGCGGGTAAAGTAGTCAGGGGAAACAGGGCTAAAATAAAGACCGGAATAAAAAACTTACATCTCATCACATCAAACCATTTCTCATAAAAAATCTTGCCTAAGGCACCGGGGAAGTAAGCTGACGTAAAGAAGATAAAGATTAGCAGCAAAAGAAACAATGCTTCTCTTAGTCTGCTAATCTTTATTGAATTTTAATCCTGCAGGAGGGCTGTTTCAGATTTGATATGGAACTTATTTACGAGACTCCTCAAATCCAGCGTCAGGCGCTCAAGTCCTTCGGCTGCCTGTGCCACCTGGTGTATGCCCGCCGAGGACTGGCGGGTTACGTCCGTAATGGTCTCAACATTTTTGCTGATCTCTTCGCTGGCACTGGACTGCTCCTGGCTGGCCGAAGCAATCTGAAGAATAAGCCCGGTTACTTTTTCAGTTCCGTTGATTATCTCATCCAGCGCATTGCCCGCCTTGTTGGCAAGAGCCTTTCCGTTTTCAACTTCAAATGTGCCTTTGGAAATTGAGTCGATTGCGGCTGAAGTATCTTTCTGTATCTGGTTGATCATCTGTGATATTTCTTTTGTGGCTTTCGTTGTCTTTTCGGCAAGTTTCCTTACCTCGTCTGCTACAACTGCAAAGCCCCGGCCCTGCTCGCCGGCCCTGGCAGCCTCAATTGCTGCATTTAAGGCAAGAAGATTCGTCTGGTCTGCTATGTCGTCAATCACCTGTATAATTTCGCCAATCTGTCCGCTGTTTTTGCCCAGTTCCTCTACGGTTGCCGCCGAGGTCAAGACGACGTCCGCAATTCTATTCATGCCGGAAATGGTTTCTTTTACCACCTTTCCGCCGTCACGCGCTTTTTCACCGGCATCCCTTGCCGTCTGTGCGGCAAGAGTGGTATTTTGCGTCGTATCAATGATTGTTTTCGTCATCTGTTCAATTGCGCTGGCAATTTCAGCTGCCTGCTGAGCCTGGCTGGCGCTTCCATTTGCAATCTGCTCCGTGCTAGCAGATATCTGCCCGCTTGCAGATGCTGTTTCACTGACCGCATCTGCAACGTTTGTTACCATGTAATTGAAGTTCTCAACTGTACTGTTAAACCCTTCGAACAGTTTTCCAATTGTGTCATTTTTATCGCTATGAAGCCTTACGGTAAGATCCCCTTTGGAGAACTTTCCCATTGCCTGTAGAATTTCATCAACTGACCTCTCGAGGTAGTTCTTACTGGCTTCGGATTCCCTTATTGCCTCTTCCACTTTCTTTTCAACGCCTGCCTTTTCTGATGCCAGATTCTTCAGACTCTGCTTTAGGCTTTCGACCATTTTGCTAAGTGACTGCGCGAGCATTTGTGTTTCATCCTTGCTGCTTACAGCAAGTGACAGGCTCAGATCGCCATCGGAAATCTTTTTTGCTGCCAGTGCAAGATGATGAATTGGCATTGTCATCTTTTTTATCACGATGGAAGTAATAAAAAGGAAGAGAATGTATAAAACCGTACCCGAGCCGATATTTGTCAGGAGCGTCTTTACTCTCGCCGAATAAATGTCTTTTAACGAATAATCGGCGCCTATGACGTATGTTTTCCCACCGGGAGTAGTAAAAGGAATAAGCGCTGAGCGCACAGAGCCCCACTTGTCTGTGAAATTCTCAAAGTTCATCTTTTTTTCACTGAAGACACTTCTCAGCAGATCTGAAGCCTCGGTGTAAGTCTCAAAAAATGGGGAATATTCCCCCTTCGCCATTTGTTCATCCGTTGCGCTGGAAGACGTAAAGTGCACGCTGTCATCCGGCGTCTGCACCATGGTATAAACGTAAGACAGGCCCAGTTTATTTGTGATAAAATTGAGCTTTTTCGTGTTCTCCAGATTCTGAGCCGCTGATACCGAAGCGGGCCCTGTAAGGCTGTCGTGATATGCATCCCCAAAGGCATAGTAGACGCCGTACACTGCGGAAACAAGTTTTTCATCGATAGACTTGTCCAGAGCCGCCTTGTCGTGCTCATAAGAATAAATTGAATAATAACCGATCATAACGAACCCGAACAAAGAGATCAGGAGCATTATTTTGTCTCTGATCAGGAGGTTGTTCAGCTTGTGTTTAATTGTCCGGATCATGAAATTTTCCCCTCATTTAGTTTTGTAATGCGAACCTTTATGCGCCGGCACAAAAGTACCGGGGCATAAAGGTCACGATAATAAAACGCCTAAAATATTTTTATAAACTAACCTTAAATACTACGTATGTATTTCTTACGTGCGGATTCATAATAAAGGAAAGGCCAACAGGAAGGCTGAAATCCTGCGTTATCTTAATCTCCTTTGAAACATTAAAGCCCAGGTTGATCAGCTGAAAATTGTCGGATGTAACACAGTGCCATACACTTGGTCCCTGGGCTGCTCCGGCAAAAAAGTTAATCGAAGTAGCATTAATGCTAAGCGGGTAGCCTACTTCAACGTAAAGCGACTTATTGCCCGGCATATCGTTATAAACGTTGCTGCTCAAAGTAAAACTGACAGGGAACGATTCCGGCCCGTTGTAGAGAAATGACGCCTCCATGGTGTGGGCACCTTCTCCATTATTCTTAAAGTCGGAAATCTTCAGGCTGTCAATATACGGATAATAATAATCGGTTGCCGTTGCAGAGAATGTTCCAAATTCTGTCGGGTATGAATATTTAAGATAGAAATCATTTTCAGCATAATCCCCTGTAAAGCCGTATGAAGCCCACAATCCAAGGCTGAAATTTCCCAGAGAATTCACCTCCAGGTCAAATGACCCGTAAGGCTGGATCTGCGGAACCGCGGGAGACCCGCCGAGTTGAATTCCACGCCATACATACCGGCTTACAATATCGGCACCGAAATTAAATGAATAAGCTTTTGATTCCGTCCTGGTCGTATCCACTGCTTCCTGTGCAAGAAGTACTGAGGAATTAATTAGCAATAAAATAAAGAAAACAAAAGGCAGGCAAATATTTTTAAGACGCATGTTTTTCCCCAAATAAAAGTATTTCAAATTTATTGTTACCGGAAAGAAACAGTATTTCCTGACGACAGATATTCAGATGCATTCAAACATCGTATTATCGGACAAAGTTGGCTGTTAATTTAGTCCCTTTAGATAAATAATGCAACAAATCTAAGCCCCGCCCATTTTGCGGAAATTTCCTTTTCTATTATATTATAGATTATATATTTGGATTTTTTAGTTTTATTACACTTATATAATCTATCTAGAATTCTAATAATCAGGCGCTGCAATGGTTAGAAGTATGCGGTTATTCACGGCTTTAGTCCTCCTGTTGCTCATTCCTGCCGCCTTGTTTTTTATCTCATGCGCAAAGGAGGGTAAGGAGGACGAGGGAACTCATTTCTATGAGTCGGCCTATTTGGATGAAATCGTTTTTAAGACTCCTCAAAAAGATGTTACTATTGTAATTGAGCAGATAAACCTGGCACCACAGATAAAGGAATATATTCCCTATTCTCTCAATCCTGATGCTTACACCGGGGATTCAACGAAATTGAAATTGTTTGTTTCCTATGGTAACTATTATCCTGAGGGGCCAAGGGTGTTTCAGGATGTCAGCACTATAAACGATACGGTTTTTATTTGGTACACAAACCGGGAGAAAACCCTTAAAAGACTTTCCAAAACCGCTTCTATTAACGGGCCCTGCAACATCCCCAAAACCGCATATATAAGGATAGACAGCGTTGCAGTTTATTCGGCTTCAAATGTAAAACTCATTACGCGCATAATCAGGTAGTTTTTCTATCAGCGCAGAGTGTTTCCCCTCCTGGTCTTATTTGTAGCTTCAGCCTTTAATGGGTCATCGGGCCAGACGTGCTTTGGATATTTTATCCGCATCTGCTTTAGAATGCCTGGATAAGTATTCGCCCAGAAGCTCCTCAAATCCTGCGTAATTGCCAGAGGACGCATTGCAGGAGAAAGCAGATGTATAAGGACAGGAATTTTCCCTCCGCCAATTCTTGGCGTATCCACCTGCCCGAATAATTCCTGAAGCCTTACTGCAAGGACAGGCTTTTCACCTTCATCATATCTTAATCTTATGCTTGAGCCGCCCGGTACTTTTATGGATGCCGGGGCAAGTCTGTCCAGCATACTCATTTGTTCGTAAGAAAAAACGGATTTAATAATTTCTTTCATGTCCAGGAGTTCCACGTCTTTTTGCCGCCTTAGGCCGTGAAGAAAGGGCTTGAGCCACTCCTCCATCATAGCAGTCATGTTTTCTTCCGACAAAACAGGCCAGTTAGAGAACGCAGGGTCGTTTTTATCTGCCACGTAAAGCCTCAGCCATTCGCTTCTTTCAATAAGATTCCGGCTTTCTTTATCCCACGGCAGCAGACTAATGCCTTCTGAACGCAGGTGGCTAAGTAGTGCTTTTTCAATTTCCTCTTCCTCCGGCGTGAATTCTTTTTCCTGAATGGATATTGAGCCAAGCTTAATTTTTCTTTTTCCCTTCACAGTGCCTGCCTCCCACTCAACTGTTTCCTCACTCGACAGGACCTCCCTAAAGTTCTCCAGTATTTCATTCCTTGTAATCGGAGCAGCAAGAAACACCTTTGCAACCGCACCTGCAGCATCAGCTTCGGCAACTGCAAGAAACTCCTCTTTTGACATAGGGTCTCCGTCAGGAATTGACGCCATTGTGCCCTGGGCAAGCTGGTACTGAGTGACAGATCTCTTTACGGCTACTCTTTCGGGATAAGCAAGCGCCAGTAAAAGGCCCAGGTTCTCTCCTTCTATCTTTCCTTCGGAAGCACGAATTATTTTCATCAGACGGCGTGCATGCACGTAAATTCTTTTTGCCTGCATGACCTGCCTTTCATCCTTCGGATTTTGAAGCATATGCCAGCGCTCATTGAGGTTTATCTCTCTTTTCCCCTGACCGACTGTCTCTTCAAGTAATGAGGCGAGCAGGCAGGCTTCGGCTTCAAGTCCCCTTTTTTGCGCTCTTAGTATCATGGCAGACAAGCGCGGATGCACCGGGAGACTCGTCATCTGCTTTCCCATATGCGTCAGCTTCCCGCCTTTGTCCAGAGCACCTAGCATAAAAAGAATTGACCTTGCCTGTGCAAGGTTTGCCTTTGGAGGAGGATCCAGGAAAAGAAGCCCTTCGGCTTCAGGCACTCCCCACTCTGCAAGCTCCAGTGCCAGTGAGGCAAGGTCGGCCGATAGTATTTCCGGCTGAGTAAAGGGCGGATGGAATTCTTCCTCCTCTTTTGTCCATAACCTGTAACAGACGCCCGGCGATTGCCTCCCGGCGCGGCCCCTTCTCTGGTCGGCAGAGGCTTTGGAAACCGGGACCGTTACAAGACCGGGCATTCCACGCCTCACCTCAAAAGAGGATATCCTTGAGAGCCCGGAATCAATTACTATTCGAACCCCGTCAATTGTAAGACTCGTCTCGGCAATGCTCGTCGAAAGAATTACTTTCCTTCTGCCCGATGGGGCCGGACTGAGTGCTGCCTCCTGCTCTTGCCTCGATGCCTCGCCGTAGAGCTCGTGCAGTATAACATCGCTGCCACGGAAGCGGTCAATAAGAAGTTCTGCCGTACGTTTTATTTCTTTCTTCCCGGGTAGAAAAGTAAGAATGTCACCTTCCTCTTTTTTCAGTGCGCCAAGAACGGCTTCCGCAGTCCTTATTTCCAGCCTTTTTTCACTCGTATGCCTCAGATAATGTGTCTCAACGGGATATGCCCTTCCGGAGGATTCAACTATGGGAGGCTTATCAAGCATCAAAGAAAGCTTTTGAATATCCGGCGTAGCCGACATTATCAGTATTTTTATGTCAGGCCGCAGGTTTTTCTGAACGTCCAGGAGAAATGCAAGCCCCGTATCGGCATGTATGCTGCGCTCATGAAATTCATCAAATATTACCAGTCCCGCCTCTGGCATTTCAGGATCCGATTGCAGCATGCGCGTTAATATTCCTTCTGTAACTACTTCAATTCTTGTCTCCCGGCTTATACAGCTTTCCGTACGGATCCTGTAGCCTATGCTCTGGCCGCATTTTTCTTTTCTTTGAGAGGACATGTATTCTGCCGAACGCCTTGCCGCAATACGGCGCGGCTCAAGCATAATTATTTTTCTATCCTCCAGCCACTCTTCATCCATCAGCGCTACAGGAACAACGGTTGTTTTGCCTGCTCCCGGGGGAGCCGCTAAAATGCATATATTATTTTCGGCAAGCGCCTTTTTAAGCCTCGGCAGAACTTCTTCTACCGGAAGTTTATTATTTTCTGATTTCATCCCTGAAAAATACTTTTAAGCTGGTATAAATTTTAAAATACTATCTTTAATGGCTAATTAAAATATGAAAGATTAAGGATATTTAATATCCCGTTATGCGGCAATTAAGAGGTCTTGAGTTATAAAGATGTAAAAATGGGGGATTACAAAAAAAGGGCAGGTTATTAACCCTGCCCCATCTTTTAGAAATATTTACTTCAGCAGGACCATCTTACTGGTCTTCGTGAAGTTCTTTGCCGATATTCTATATATATATATTCCTGAACTGAGCTTCCCTGCGTCAAACTGCACGCTGTAGCTTCCCCTGTTCTGATCCTTGTTGACTAGTGTCATTACCTCACGGCCCAGTATGTCATAGACCTTCAGCTCTACCTTTGATGCCTCAGGTATCGAGTACCTGATCGTTGTTACCGGATTAAAAGGATTCGGGTAGTTCTGAGACATCTCGTAACTCGTCGGAATTGCTTCAGTTTCTACTGAGGTAAGAAGGTAATCTGTCCTGATGTTAAACAGATCGTTTTCTGCATTTAAATGATTTACATAGATACCGAGTTCATCACCACCCGGCCAGGATTTTGAGTTCCTGTTGGCCAGGCTGGAAATAATAACAGGCAGCTCTCCAAAGGATAATCTATTTTCCTGCAGGAGTGGGTCCGGGGTTGTTGAATAAGGGACGTCAAAGACAAACAGCCATTCTCTTGGAGCAGTTGTACTGTAGTTGTCTATCTTATTTGCAGACGTAGAAATTGGCGGCCAGTATTTGCCGTCTACCAGGCCCGCTGCAACGTTGTTCTCGAGGAAACCTACTGCAAGTCTCTTCGGGTTCAGAGGATCTTCCATGTCATAAGCTGCAAGAGGCAGGGTTTTCTTGAAATCCTGATACGGGTAACCCGACTCTTTGTTTACTATAAACTGGGCAAATTCCGGCTTTGCAGCTTCAAGATACGCATTACGCAGGTATCTGTATGCATAAGATACATTGGGATCATCCGGATTAAGAGGATTGCCCAGTGTATCAGTTGCGGCAAGTACCAGTTTTATATCCTTTAACTGAGTAAGAGGAGTACCCCAGAGTGTACCGGCACCCATTGCACCCTCGAAGCCTTCGAGCCAATAGCCGTCAGCTCCTTCCCACGTAAATCTTAGTTGACCTTTCAATACTTTCCAGCCCCACGTGTTTTCCGGTGTTGCCGGATTATCATTAATATCATGAGACTTCATTAACAATGGCACACCAAATACCTTTATGAGTAATCCGTCAACTGTCAGGTATGCTTCGTCTCCCGTCTGGTTTACCTGATCTGAAATTTTAATCTGGTTTGTCGTAAGATCCGTTACCTTCCAGCGTGTGCCTTCAAAAACGGACTTATTGTTGAATGAAACCTGATAACTGTGACCGGTAATGGCCTTGGGATTTACAACAAGTGCAACCACCTTTCCGTCACTTCTTCCGCTAACCCTCGTAACAGCCACCGTATCGCCATAATTCACATAGTACTTTTCTCCCGCTGCCGGAGCTTGAGGAGTCACCTTGATAATTGAAATCGGGTCTTCCAGATTGCTAATAAGTGCCTCGGGATCAGGGTTATATGAATATGAAGTAACTGCAAAGTAATATTCCTTGCCGTTTTCAAGAGGCTGGTTGGTCAGGTAATCCCTGTCAATTTTTATTGTTCGCTTAATTCCGGTATCGTTGCCGGCCTGCTGAACCGCTTTAAGAATAACCCCGGTTTCAGGATCGACAACATCGCCCAGGATATATTTCACGTCATCGATCCTGTCATAAACAGCAATTCTTTTAGCCTGGGACCTTGTGGCCATAGGCGATGGAAGCTGGTATACATTATAACCTTCAAACGTGAAGCCTTTATTATTGTAGCCTTCTGTTGCCTCCACCTGTATGGCATCGCTGCCCCAGTCAAGTATAATCTCTTTATCCAGTTCGGCAACTTTAACTTTTGGGGAGGTAGTAACTGGTTTTGGTGTTACCTCGTTATCAGAATTACCCAGGGCGGCTTTGACATAGTTCTTCAGCAATGTAATTGCGTTGATATTATTTAAGCCTGAACCGGGTCCGCCGGCAGCAACCTGGGCGATGATTACTTCCTGAGCATCACCAGAAGCCAGCATAAAAGGGCCTGAAGAAATGCCGAATCTACGGTCCCCTTTTGGAAAGATTTCGCCGTCCAGGTAACCGGTATGCAAAACGGGATCTCCTGAAAGCGGAAATTTCGTTGTCCCCGGACCTAAGGATGGCGGGAGTGGAAACAACTCTCCGGTTGTGCTCATCTTGCCCTGCATAAGATTGTATAGACGCAGGGTACCCCTAAGGTAATCCACTCCAATTGCCGGATCGGCATAAGTATTGCTTTGATTTACCAAATAATAAAAAGAAGTCATGGGAAGATTTTTCTTGCCAGATACCTTGTGCCCATCTACAAGAGCAGTATCGGAAATATTGCCTTCTACTACGGGTCCCTGCACTATGGAAAATCCGGCTGCCGGGGGATTACTTCCATAGATTGCATCAATGCTCCCTGCATTATAACAATACCCCAAATTCAGAGTGCTGTCGCAGCCTGCAAGGTCATCATTTGCATCACCTAGGTCAGGATCACTCCATACTGATGCATACATATCAGTAATGTTGTCCTTCCCTTTATTTATCATTTTATATTTCCTGAAGATCATGTTCCCAAGGGGACCAGCGACACAATAATTCCAGATTGTGGTCTGGCACTCCAAACCCATCGGAAGCGACCCGTATAAAGCCTTGACAGTAGTCGTATCGAAATCATTATTGACAAACCATATGGTCTGGTCTGCTCCGGGCACCCCCGGAATGTCAGTACTTGGATCATACTTCCCGTCGCCATTAAGGTCCTCATACGGGGCACCATCGATTGCAGGCCATTCCATCCAATCCTTTTCGTATTGCGCCCTTACTTGATTCTCAGTTCCTTCCCCATCCCTAATTTCCATAGCTAAGCTGCCAGTCCGGTAGTCTCTTCTTACCCTGTAGATGCGGACATTTTCTGCATTGGGATCTTCAGGTTTTCCATTCTTGATGGCTCCCGGAAGAAGACCGCTCTGGTAGGTGGAACCTCCTACGTGCACTACTCCATCTATCTTGCCGCCCCAAACGAACCCGGTCAGGTAGAATGCTGCCTTATTGCTTCCCCTGGGATATACAAACCCTGAGTTACCCAGACTATTATTGTCTGAAATCCCATTATTGTAAAACCAGGTCGAAATCTGATTATTGTTAAGTAGTGCCGATTTTGGGCTGCCTTTTATGTTTGACGGGACATTTTTCTTATCCTTCTGCACTCCGTCGGCAAAAGCATAGGCAGAAAAAACCACGAGCATCAACACTGCAATTAGTAATTTTGTAAGCTTTTTGTTCATTTATAGCGCTCCTGAGAATGTTGAGAAAAGTAGGATTCTAAATTTATTATAAAATCAGTTCTTCAGAACTGCTTGTTCACCTTAAAAAAAGAGCCCTTTTCTATATATATGGTGACAAGAGGCGTTTTCGGAAAATTTTTTTATTTTTTTTCATTTTTTTTGTTTTTAGGCTTGGCTTTCGGATAATTCAGACGGATCTAATGATGCATGTACTGCGGCGGTGGCTATAATAATGATTACTACGTTGCCCTTTTGGGCAACTATAACCTTAAAGTAGTAAGGCTTTTATCATTAAGCATTGTACGCTTTCTGGGGTCAAAATAAGGATATGTTTTTAACAATTAGTTTTATCTTTGGGGCAGGATATTAACCCTGCCCCATCTTTTAGAAATATTTACTTCAGCAGGACCATCTTACTGGTCTTCGTGAAGTTCTTTGCCGATATTCTATATATATATATTCCTGAACTGAGCTTCCCTGCGTCAAACTGCACGCTGTAGCTTCCCCTGTTCTGATCCTTGTTTACCAGTGTAGTTACCTCACGGCCCAGTATGTCATAGACCTTCAGCTCTACCCTTGATGCCTCAGGTATAGAGTACCTGATCGTCGTCACCGGGTTGAAAGGATTCGGATAGTTCTGAGACATTTCATAGCTCAGCGGAATTGCCCCTGTTTTGACATCTGAAGCCTGGCGCTCCATGGTAAATGTAAATACGTCCTCTGAGGTAAATGGATGGCTTCTGAGAATCAGGAACTGGTCATCTGAACTGAAAGTCATGTTGCTGATTCTTGTCGGAGTTCCCATCCAAAGAACCGGAAGAGAACCCGATAAGGGACTTCCCTGCAATTCAGCATCTAAGGTTTCACCGTACGGCACGTCAAAAATAAAGAACCATTCTCTCGGACTGCTTGCTCCAAAATTATCCTGTCCCATTGTAGGAGGCCAGTATTTCCCGTCAACCAAACCTCCTGTTGCATTATTCTCAAGATAACCTACGGCAAGACGCCTTGGCGGGTTGCTTTCCATGTCGTATGCGGCAAAAGGAAAGTTCCTTATAAAGTCCTGGTACACATATCCCGAACCTTTATTTATAATAAACTGCGCAAATTCAGGCTTCGCAGGAGCCTGGAGCGAATTGCGCAAATACCGGTATGCATACGAGACATTCGGGTCTCCCGCATCCAGTATATTACCGCTGGAATCTGTTGAGGCAAACTTAATCAACACATTATGCAGCTTGTCAATACCTGCTGATGTACCGGGCCAGGTTCCTCCATAGCCCATTGCACCATTAAATCCCTCCAAGGCCAAGCCTGTTGCTCCGGACCAGGACCATTTGAGACTCCCATGGGGGATTTGCCATTCTTTTAATCCCGGCTGAACGTCTGCTACTTTTATGTAAATACCATCATAAACGGGAGCAAAAGAACTGCCGTATAAAGCTGACTCGTCCTTAGTAACTCTGTAACCTTTCGTGAGGTCTTTGAGATACAATACAGATATTCCGTTTTCATTGTCGAAACCTATCTGATAATCATCCCCGGTCAGCTTTGTGGGATCAATTACAATGGGAGTAATTGTTCCTTCTGTCTGTCCCGAAATTCTGGTAATTTTTAGTGCATCATTATATTTCAGACCCGGCAGGCTGTCCTGGAAAGTAACAGCTACTACTCCGAGGGGACTTTCTGTGTTCGTAAAGTTGTTGACAGGATCATTCCTGTACGTATAGGCCGAAATGCCGAAGTAGTATTTTCTCCCGATGAGGAACGGGGCGTGCCCAAGTGAGTCCCTTGTAAATGTAACTTCCCTTAATATTCCGGAATCCGAGCCCCTCTGCTGCATAAGATTCACCTGTGCTCCCGTCAGGGTATCTACACCGCGGCCTGTAATAGCTCGAATTCCGTCAATTTTATCGAACGTACCCAGGTATAACGCTCCCCTTTTTTCAGGAACGCCGTTAGGCAGCTGATATACGTTGTAGCCCTGAAACTTAAAGCCATCCTGGTCGAAGTTTTCTACCTGTGCATTTTCTGGAATATTTATCGTAATGGAATTTTTAGAATATGTTCCCGTAATCCTTGGAGACTCGGGTGCCGGGATTTCCGGAAATTTGAAGAAGGCATCGTATTTCTTTTGAATTTCAGTTGAGAACAGTTTTAACAATTTAACCGACTGTAAGTTATTGCTGCTTTGTGCAACCATCTCTGAAATTACAACCTCCTGAGTATCGCCAGGAGCCAAATCAAAAGGGCCCGAGGCCATGCCTAATCTGCGGTCACCTTTACGGAATATGCTTCCATCCAGATAACCTGAAGAAGAAACAGGATCGCCTGAAAGAGGAAACTTCGTTACCCCGCCGCCTAATTCAGCAGGAACCGGGAAATAATTTTCACCCATTTTACCCTGCATAAAATTGTAAAATGCAACCGCCCCCTTCTGATAGTTGTTTCCTATCTCGGGATCCCTGTAATTGTTATCCCCGGGGATGAAATAGTAAAAAGCGTTCATTGGAAGATTTTTCTTTCCATAGACCCTCCTGCCATTAAAAATAGCAGAATCTGATGATATGCCTTTTACCAGCGGTCCCTGCAATATATCAAATCCCACGGCTGGAGGATAGTTTCCATATATTGCGTCTTCTCTACCATCATTATAAACGTAGCCCAAATTTAGCAGTGTGTCACAACCGGCCAAGTCGTCATTGCCATCTCCCAAATCCGGATCTGTCCAGAAGGAAATATACATATCCTTAAAATTGTTATTACTTTTGTTTATTAACTTATACTTCTTAAAATACGTGTTGTTCAAAATCCAGTCTTTGTCGTATGCCCACATTGTAGCCTGCATCTCGATGCCCATCGAAGTTGAACCGTAAAAAGCAAGAGATTTGTTCTGATCGAGGTCGTTTGCCACAAACCATATGGTCTGAAGGGCATCTTTAACTCCAGGAATGTCCTTATTCGGGTCGTATTTCCCGTCGCCATCCATATCCACAAAGGGAGCTCCTTCACTTGCAGGCCAATCCATCCAGTCCTGCTCATACCGGGTGCGTATGTCGCTTGCGGATCCCCCCTCCTCAGAAACTTCAATTGAAAGATCTGCTGTTTTATAATCGGGTCTGACCCTATAGATTCTGTTTTTGAAACCAAAAGGGGATTCACTGACCCCCGGGGAAATAATTTTCCCTGGTTGAAGGCTGGATTGGTATGTAGAACCGCCTACATGAATGGAATCCTTTATTTTTGCTCCCCATATAATCCCCGACTTGAACACGACCATTTTACCACTGCCGCGTGGGAATGCCAACCCCGAGCTGCCTGATAGGTCATCGTCTGAACTCCCATCATTATAGTTATACGTTGAAAGATTATTTAGGTCTAGTTTTATGCAAGGCCACGGCATAACTAATTTCGTAGAATTTTTGTGGGGCTTGTTTTCTGCCCAAACTAATGCCGAAAATATCAGAAAGAAAATTAAGAACGTAGAAAAGAGCTGTCTTTTGTAAAAAATCATGCGTTTGCTCCGGAATATTTTGTATTTAGTGATTTTTAGTGCTAAGAAAAAAATTGTATCTCTTTTGGCGTGTAAGCCTTTCCCGGACGCCACCGGGGAAAAAAATTCTTTTCTATTATATATATATATATGGTTACAGAGAGCGATTTCGGAAAATTTTCTCCTAGAATTTTAAAATAATCATACTTTTTTAAGATTTCTCCATGCCCTCACATGGTCTTATACCTGCCGTTTAGTTGAGCTAACGGCTCAATAGGCCTTAAAAATGATGATTTTTTAACTTTGAAATGGGAATGCCTTATGGCATCCGGCAATGCAGAACTTTTCATAGTGGGCCAGTATTGAAACCGGCCCAGGACAAATTTTGCCGACTAAAGCTTTTTCAGATAGTTCAGAAGCTGGCTAAGACTTTTATTTTCGAATTCCGATTTCACTTTCAGGAACCCTTTCCCGTACGTGTCATCCTCATCTTCCTCAAGCTGTTTGATCAGCTGGTACGACTTTGAACTGTTTACCGTTTTAAGGTATAGGTAGGAAATATAGTTACAGCTGCCCTCCCTTAGCCCGGAGGAATGGTCGTCCCTGGTATTATCATTAAGCCATGCGTGCATCAGCTCGTGGGCAATTACAGATTCAATGTTCAGTGAAGGTACTCCATTAAGTACAAAAATTTCATGCTTCTTTGTACTTTTTGATACATGGTTATTTATGTACTCAGTGCGTGAATTGGTGTTGCAGATCCCCTTCATATTCTCCTCGTACCTGCTCCCGGCAGCTCTTTTAAGTTCCCTTCTGTCAACTCCTTTTATGGAAATAGTCCTTTCGTTAAAACCAAGCCCCAGAGTCTTAAGCCTCTGCATAACTTTGGACATAAGAGAATTTATGCGGGAATTGTCAAATACCGCCTCTTTGTAGCACAGGTTACATATGTCTCTTCCATCCGAATAAGCTCTTCCTCCGCCGGTCGTCTTATTGGATATAATCCTGCCGCAGTTGTCGCATCTGGAAAGCTCACGGCTATGGTATGAATGGTATTTATTGCCGTAAGTATCTATAGTATATTCACCATTAAGAGGCTTCCCGCAAACATAACATTTAGCAAGCACGTTGTTCTCATAGCAGCCCGGATGGTACTTTTTCCCCTCGCTTGTAACATATTCCCCTTTAATAACCTTTTTGCAGTAGTCGCATATCAGGCCTTCTTTTACGGCATAACAGTCCGGATGAAAGAACCTGCCGTCTTTTTCTCCAAAGGAACCCGTAATAACTTTTCCGCACCCGGCGCAAATGAAGTGCCGGGGATGAAAATATCTGCCGCTGGCTTCAACATACCTGCCAGTGATCTTTTTTCCGCAATAGCTGCACTCCTGCGCCTGTAAATAAAGCGGTAAAAGAAGAAAAATCAGAAGCATAAAGCTGAAAATATATTTTGAATTTAAGCTGGTCATCTCGTTTTTGATTTTTTTACTTAAAATAACATAGGGTTCCTTATTAGAGCCCTGCAAATATGGCAAATTTACAACACAGCAGAACGCCAAAAATTAATCCCGGCAAATGTTTATTCAATAAAAGATTCTTTCATGGCGACTTCATATGGTTAAGACTCCATCTGGTTTTATTCAATGTCATTTTGTTCAATATTTTGTTGATTATTCCTTATAATTTTTTCAAGTTTTGAAGGCAAATAAACACTTGCTTAGTCTTTTACCAGGAACCGGTCACATAGTGTTTATTGTACTTGTTGCTGCCACCACAAATTACGTTATGCATTCATGAGCCATATTTTAGTTAATGCGGACCGAATAAGCAAACAGATTCCAATTCCATTCGAACGAGAAGTGCCCGGCGGAGTAATATTTTGCACGAACATCATATCTGTAAATGATCTAAAACAAAATAAATATCACTTACTTTAATCATAACGAAGGTGAATAATGAAGAGAAAATATCCCTATTTGCTGATCGTGCCATTTATCTTCCAGGCATGTGCAACGGTAAAAACCCCGGAGGTCAGGATAATTCCGGAGACCAAGCCTCAGATAAGTGCCACTCTTACTCAGCCGGAAAAAACATTGAAGAGGAAGGTAGCTATTGCAAGATTTACAAATGAAACAAAATACGGACAGGGTTTCTTTTACGACAAAAATGATGACCCATTGGGAAAACAGGCCATGGATATCCTGTCGGCCAAACTTGCCGCAACCGGAAAGTTTTTGCTGCTGGAAAGGTCAGATCTGAATCAGGTCATAAAAGAAAAGGGGATGGGAAAGATTTCCGAAGAAAATATTGCTGCCGATTACCTCATACTGGGTTCTGTTTCTGAATTCGGACGAAAGACAACTAGCGACGTTGGCGTCTTCAGCCGTACAAAAACACAAACGGCTTATGCAAAAGTCAACATCAGACTGGTGGATGTGCACACCAGCCAGATAATATATTCCGAGGAAGGCGAAGGAGAAGCAACGGCAGAATCGGGCACGGTTTTAGGTGTTGGAGAAAGAGCCGATTATGACGCAACATTAAATGACAAGGTAATCTCAGCCGCCATTTCTAAGCTCGTTAATAATATTATTGAAAATTTGCTGGACAAGCCCTGGAGATCCTACATACTCTCACTGGAGGATAATAATATAATTATTTCAGGGGGAAAATCGCAGGGAATAAAAGAAGGCGATACTTTCAATGTCTTCAGAAGAGGCAAAAAGGTAAATAACCCCCAGACGAATACCGTGATCGAGCTGCCGGGCAAACAGATAGCGTCCATAAAGGTAATTTCCACATTCGGAAATACGGAACCTGAGGAAATCAGCTACTGCGAAAAGATTTCCGGCGATATACCCGCACAGGATTTCAGTGACTTATACATTGAAGAAAATAAACCTATGGGAGCGCATAAATGAAAAATTTTGCAATACTCGTTTTACTGATGACCTTTCTTGCCGGATGCGGATACAATGAAAGCATTACCATAAAGGCCGATAAAAGCTATCTTAAGTTTGTCGGTAATACCGAAATGATACAAATATCAATTGATGGAGGAGATCCATTTCCAATTGACAATAAAATAGACCTGTATCAGACTGCACCCGGGAAACATGAAATTAAAATCACCAGGAACAGTCAGGTTGTTGTCAAACGCCTCGTTTTCCTTGATAATAAAACTACAATGGAGATAAAAGTACCATGAAAAAAGCTCTTATCATTTCTTTTGGACTCCTTCTTTCGACTTTCGTTATCGGCTGTTCCCATTCTCAGGACCTTTACTACTGGGGAGATTACTCAAATACGCTATATGAGCTTAAAAAATCACCCGACGAGAAATCGATGGCTGCTCATACGGAAATGCTAAAATCAATAATCGAAAATTCGAAGAAATTAAATAAACGTGTTCCCCCGGGAGTATATTGCGAGTATGGTTACATGCTATTGAAAACCAACCACCAGGCGGAAGCCAGGCAATATTTTGAACTCGAAATGCAAACTTATCCCGAATCAAAGGTCTTCATTGACAGACTGCTTATGGATACTGCAAAAACCGCGGAGAAAAAATGAAAACATTAAAGTCATTCTTAGTTTTAATAGCCCTGATAGCCTTATCGGGCTGCCAGCCCAGAATTACAAAGGAAAATGCATTCCCCGATATGTATGCAGATCACCCGAAGTCCATTTTGGTGCTTCCTCCAATAAATTCAACCACTGCCGCCGACGCAAAGGAGTACTATTCTACAACAATTGCAGAACCTTTAACTGCCAGCGGCTATTATGTTTATCCACTGGAGGTCGTATTTGACATACTTCAGCGGGAAGGAATGTATGACACTGAAACAATATCGAATGTAGCTCCTGAGAAGTTCAGGGAATTTTTTGGGACCGACGCCGTTATGTACGTCAAAATTCTTAAATGGGACACTTCATATTATGTTTTGGGCGGGAATGTTACCGTGGCAGTGGAATCGGAAATAAAGTCTGCTATTTCCGGCAAACGCCTCTGGTACTATAATGGCACCGTAGTAGTCAACACAACCGGCGACGATGGAGGCATGACAGGCTGGGCCGGATTACTGGCAAAGGCTGTTACTACTGCAATAAAAAGCGCCACAACAGATTACGTCCCTCTGGCTAAAAAAGCAAACGAGGAAGTGCTGCAATCTCTGCCTTTCGGTGCATATCACCCTTCATACCAGAAAGACCAGAATATTATAATTATTGATAAAAAGGAAACACCGAAATCGAAGTAATTTTTGCGACACCGCCGGCAGCAATACTGGCGGTGTCTTTACTTTTATTTTCATTAGTACCTATTCTAAAGACTTACCTTAACAAAATCTTAAGTTCCTGCACACGGAAGCAACTATTCCGGAGTCATCATTCAAAGGCACACTTTTACGCATTTAGGGCACTTAAAACCCGGAAACCGGCTTAATCTGTGCTCTTTTCTGCAACTACAGGCCTGAAATGGTTTTTCGGCTTAAGAAGATTCCTGTCAATTCCGGCTGGCATTCCCTGCGGGAACCTGGCATAAGGAATAAACTCTGAAAGCTTCTCCCCGGGATAATCGATCACAGGATCGAATGACCTCGATATAGCCGCTATGTTTCCTCCTGCTAACCATACCGGAAAGGTAAAGATCAGATAAAACCCGTTGGAAACGGTGGATAGTGAACCCAGGAATGCCAGTGCTCCAACGGCTCCCTCGTTTGAATAATACTTTACCAGGCGTGCCGACCTTAAATTTGACAGGGGAATTGCCCTCAGTGCATCATCCGACAAATAAAGAGTGTCCTTATCTATGGCTATGAGCTCTCCCCGTTTGATTTCAGTCTTTGCCGCCTCAGGAGGGATGCATTCTGTTACCTCTATCCAGCCGCCATAAGGATCTTCGGCAACTTTTTCCGGCATTGTCAGCCAGTTATACGGAGCGTGAAAAGAAGCGCATCCGCATAAAAAGAACAGGAGTAATGAAAGAAAATTTTTAAGGTTTTGCATATCGGCTCCTCCAGAAAGAACTTTCCATTTTTGGTTCCACTTTCTTAAATTCCGGGGCCAGACGCTTTAATGCCGCTTCCGGATTCAGCAATATTTCAGCTAGCCTTGCAGCATTTTCTTCCTTCATCCATTCTCTTCTTATCCATTCAAGATAATAACCGCGGCTTTCAAGAAATAGCTCATAATCCTTAAACATGGACGGTATCCTGTATTTGAGCTCGTATGTGTCACCCGGTAAAGTGACCAGCGCCCTGGAGGAATCGCATAGTATCTTTCTTGCATTTTCGTCTGTTTTACCGCCTTTCAGGACTTCCTCCGGCTGCAGCCTTGTAAGATTTTTTGCTTCCGAAACCGGGGAAAGCGCCGCATAGTCAATCCTCCAGTATCCCTTTGTCATCTTTAACCTGACCTTTGTGTTCTTTTCAGGAATGCCCTTAATTGGAACGATATGGAAGTCCGTTGCTAGCGGCCCGAATTCATCAATAAACCCGGCACTTTGCCAGTTGCCGTAGAGATCCTGCACCTGGACTTCAATTCCGCCAAGCATATTGAGCATTTCGTTTCCTTTCACGTTTATTTTATTCCGCTCTATTTGCGCAACCCAGTACGCAGCATTGCTTCCCATGTAAGCAAAAGTCTGGTATAAAAGGTAAGTCGATAAGAGCGTCTGCCTGCAGCCTAAGATAAGTCCGGAATTTTTCCCGGGAACGTTCTTAAAATCGAGCTCAATAAATTCCTTTTCCCCCAGGTTGGCCGAGTCCGCCACGCTGAACCTTTCAATTCCGTCTGCTTTTTGCAGGAGGCTTAAACAGTCCCCCTCAGGACCCAAAGCTCTTTGGGGCAGGATAATTGAATCGCACTGCCAGAACTTCCCGTCGGGACTGCAGAAAACGCGGCTGTTCTTTTTTGATTTTTCGACACAAAGCAGATTAGCGCTTCTTACCACGTGAGTCTCCATGGCCTCGTTTCTCATCTCAAGCGAATACTCGTCACAGTCAACCTTCGAGTGGTAAAGTGCGTCAATGTCGGTTGCCTCCATTGAAGGCGAAATGCTCGATGAAAATCCTTCGGCCTGAAGCCTTAAGGTGTCACTGTCCCTGGTATAAAAAGTAGGGCATGAGCCAAAGCATGCCTTGGGGTTTATTATGCAGAATACCGTAACTGCGGCTGTAATGCCCGTAAAGACGGTCAGTGCCGTAACAGAGCCGGAGTTTACAAGAGTGTTGGTTTCAAAAATTGCGACCGAGTCTTCACTCATCTCCACCGTGCCCGAAGAAAGGAGGTTCCTGTAGGCATCATATTTTTTGCCTGAACCCGTAATGATTTTTTTTGAATCATCTATTTTCCAGTCCTGAAGCACGTATAAACTGCCATTTTTCATGTGTGCTTTCAGGTATGGCGATAAATCATTTGAAAAGCCTAAGCGGGCGTCAGCTAAGGCTCTAAGACTATCCGGAGAAATACTCTGCCTTTTGACATCCTTTAATGTTGAACAGCCCTGAAGCAGAAAAAGGAACAGAAAGAACAATGGAACAGATATTACCCTAAAAACAATTGCCGATTTTCCAGTCATGAATGCCCCACGTGTAAGAGTATAATTTAGAGGCAAACTAACTCTACGGGTATTTAAAATCAAGAATTTTCCTCAGTATTGCGTCAGGCTAATTAAATCCTACCGACAAGGAAACCGAGAGATTCCTTGGCAAGCCTGGCTCCAGGTAAACAGGACGCCCTTCAACTATATCTGGATTTACAAATGCCGAGGCGGCGTACTTCAAATCCCAAAGATTGTTCACCGTTATCCAGCCTTTCAGGCTCAGATGGCCGCTTATTCTAAGGTCTTCAAAACCGATCGATGCATTCATGACGTTATAGGCGGGAACTTCAGTTTTATTTGCATCATCGGCAAAATATTTCCCGGAGCCGTTAAGGTCAATTTTCAGGTAAAGCCCCAAAATGAATTCCGGGTAATACATAAGTCCTGCGCTGAAAAATATGTCCGGCACTCCGGCCGTCTTATTGCCCGAATAGTCGGCAAATTTTCCTGCCCTGCTCAGGTCGTAATGTACAGAGTCAACCTTGTAGTCGTCATATTTATTTATGGAATAGCTAAGACTTCCCACAAGTGATAGGGATTTGAAAAAGTTAATGGTTGTGCTTAGCTCAAGCCCCGTTCTATGGCTTTTTCCTGCCGTAAAAAAGAACCTTCCGCCCCTGTAGGGAATAATGTCGTTTTTAATGTGTATATAATAGAATGAAATTTCATAGTAAGCCTGGCTTATTAAGCCGCTAGTGGGCAGGATATGCCTGGTGCCTGCTTCAAAAGTTGTGGAAATGATGGGTTCCAGGAGTGGATTGATCAGGTAAACCGTATCCTGCCCGTAAGTCCCCGCCGGATCGGTTTCATTGCCCGCCGGGACCTCAATGCCTCCCCCGATATTTGCAAAAATACTCTGCCTTGGCGTAATTCTATATACAATGCCCGCTTTCGGTGTAAGCTTTGCAAAGGACTTTTTCTGATAATTATTCGTTGATGCCAGAAAGTTTTCGTTAAAATATGTTATGTTGTCGTACCTGCCTCCAATAATAAGGCTGAGCTTACCGCTGAAGACGGCCTCGTTTTGCAGGAAGGCGCCAAAACTGTTTGCCCCTTCTCTTTTGTTATCCCTCAAGGTACTGCCACGTCCGTTTTCAGGAGACAGGCTGTAAAAGAGTATCGCTCCATCCTGGTAGGCTTCATCCGCCCCCACGGAAAACCTGTTCACAATGCTGCCGCCCAGGCTGGTAGAATTTCTATAGATAAGGCTTCCACCCGTATGGTAACGCGTAAAATCCCTGAAAGTCCCCCTTTCCGAACGCTGCAGGTATTTGGGATTGACATATGCCATCGCAGAAATCGAATTGGACTCATCTATTGCATGGTCGAATGTTACGCCAATTCTTCCCAGGCGGTTAAACCTTCTTTCATCTCTTGCCTCATAAACAGGGTTGGACATACCGGGGTCCAGGTCGAACTGCGCTAGCGTAAGAGGGCCCGGTATGTGGAATACGTCTGAGGCAGCCGCAATGTATACTCCCAGGATTGACCCGGTATCGGGTTTTGTCAGAATGCCAAGATTCATAAGCGACCTGCTGCTTTGAGAATGCCTTCGCCACCCGTTAAAATTGATGTTGGAAAAAGACGCGTATAGTTTTGCCGT
The DNA here is from genome assembly GCA_025612245.1 of Ignavibacteria bacterium. Lineage (GTDB taxonomy): Bacteria > Bacteroidota > Ignavibacteria > Ignavibacteriales > SURF-24 > JAAXKN01. Next base: position 320,721 of record JAAXKQ010000002.1, on the reverse strand, counting down.
ACCCAGACTGGTTGCAGCCCGGAAGAGGAAATTGTTCAGGCCGAAGCTTCCCATCATCTCCGAAGCCTGAATAAAAGGATTTTCAGCGGTGGGAACAGTTGAAATATTTATTACTCCCCCTGAGGCATTACCCCACAGAGCCGAGGCATTTGAACGAATTACTTCAATATTCTCTGCAATATTCGGATCAATAAGGTCAAATGAAGTCCTTCCGTCGGGCTCTGTCTCGGGAATGCCGTCAATCAACACTTTTATGCCCCGAGAAGTCCCGGAATTGGAACGATCCCCCGCCCCGCGGGCACCAAAGCCGCGGATTGACAGGCGCACGTCCTGGTTGCCATACCTCGATTGCGCCAGTAGACCCGGAACGCCGGACAATACCTCGTTTAGCCCGTAGCCTCTGCTGGGCCTTAACTGACTCTTATCCAGAACGGTAACTGCGTACGGGATCTGCATAATGTGAGATGGATACCTGGTAGCAGAAACCGTAATCTGATTCAGGTAGTATACCGTTGAATCCTGCAATTCCTCTTCCGGCAGGTATTCTGACTGCGCAGCTGAAAACCCGTTAAGAAAGCAGATAATTGCCAGAATGAGCATTAGTGTTTTTATGTAAGAATGCATCAGAGCATCCTTGGTATTTGCGACGAATGATGGTGCAAAACGGGCGCCTGTAGCGTCAGATCCAAAAGGAAACTGAACCGTGCCTCAAAATTGAGGGATTCCCCTTCTACAGACATCCTCCAGAGATAGATTCCCGATAAAGCAAAAATGTTTTCGGAAACCTTCTGCACCTTCATGGTATTTTCATGCAGAGAAACATTAAGCTCATCGTTGGAGGCCAGTTTCTCGAAGTAACCGCGGATCTTTTCTGGACTGTCCAGTATCCTGTTTGAAAATGTCGAAATTAGAACGGCATCCCGGTTATAAAAGGAAAGTATGCCTTCCATCTCTCTTTTGTTAACAGCCTCAATCCAGGCCTTTAGAATTTCCTCACTCTTTTTCATACGCCTGCCATTTATTGTTACTAAATAATCGCATGCTTATTCAAAGCAGTATTTTTTAATATACTGAGAGCCGGGGAAATATTCCTGCTATTCTTTAGTACCGTTCTAAAGTGGCTTTCCGATGAAAACTTAACACATTGATACTTTGCCCGTAAGCCAATGCAACTTCTATCTTTTGGGCGCAGGCTTGACAGGCGTTGCTGCCAGATCGCCTACAACAGTAGTCCATGGCCTGACATGCCACTTTTTTATGAGTCCGTTCAATACGTAAGGATCCACACGGGCAAACTTTTCTGCCACTTCAGGCGTCTCTCCCTTAAACAAAAGGATTGCCTCATCAACCGGCTCTGAAAGAGCGCCACCTAAGATCAGTTCCCCTTTGTCGTGCGACTTCCAGGCAAGTGCCAGGTGCTCGTCCCTGAATTCAGCCCTTCTTTCCAGATAGTCCTCATTGAGTTCGTAAATTAAAAGAAAATGCATACTAAAACCTTCCTACCTTATAAAATTCATGCTTACTTTTTTTTCTTTCTCGGGCGGGGTAACAGCGCATTCCGAAACCTCTTTCATCTTTAATATCCATGCCATATTCTTCCCCAGAATTCTCATAATCTGGCTTCCTTCCGTATCACTTAAGGCCTCGCCTTCTGCCCTGCCGTGTATAATACTCCAGTAGTTTGCCGTAGCAAGGATCATTTCTGAATATGTTAGGTAATGATAAAGGCCATCCAGCGTTGAAGAGCCTCCGCTCCTTCTGACTGCACAGACGGCTGCCCCCACCTTGTGGCGGAACAGGTTGCCGTTTGAGCCAGAGACGTAAAATACGCGGTCCAAGAAGCACTTCATGGTTCCTGCAATTCCGGAATAATAAACAGGCGAGCCGAGTATTATGCCGTCGGCTTCTTTTAATTTTTGAATGTACTCGTTCAGGTCATCGGTTTTAATGGAACACTTTTCATCCTTGTTCAGGCCGCACTTGTTGCACCCAAGGCAGCCATGAATTTGTTTATTGCCAATGTGAAGGATCTCAAAACCGATCCCGTTTTCCTTAAGCTCACTTCCCACCATATTCAGGGCATGAAAAGTATTTCCATCAGCCTTTGGACTCCCGTTAACTGCTATTACTTTCATTTCTTTTGACCATGTTATTATCTGAATAAATAATTTATTTTTGCAGTAAAATATAGTATTTCTTTGGGATTTCCGGCAACCGGAAAAGATTACAATACAAGATTATATTCCGCTTACCCATAATTTATTTCGCCCGGTCGTTTTTACTCACCCGGCTTTTCAAGTCTTATTACTTCCGTTGCCACGGCCTCAATAAAGAACCTGTCGTGTTCTACAAATATAATTGTAGGCTTCTGGCTTATAAGAAATTCCTCCAGCTGTTCACGCGAAGAAATATCGAGATAATTAAGCGGCTCATCCCAGATGAGTAGCTGTGGTGATGAGACAATGCTTCTGCAAAGGTCTATCTTCCTTAGCTGCCCCTTGCTGAAAGTCTCTAGAGGATGATCGAATATTTCTCCCGTCATCTCCAGTGCCGACATTACAAAACGGAAGTTTGTCATATCCAGCCCCGCCTCAAACAAATGGTCTTTCAGAAGCCCCGTCTGCCATAATGGATTCTGGTAGGCCCTGGAAATTTTTATATTCGGGGCCACAAAAATGTCACCTTCCTTTACGGGCACAGTTCCTTCAATTGCATTAAGAAGTGTGGTTTTGCCGCATCCGTTACTTCCGGTTATTGCAATCCTGTCACCCTTAAAAACATTCAGGTATACTCCTGAAAGAATTTCATTTTCATTAAGTCTCACGTTAAGGCCGTTTACTGATATCAGCCTTTCCGGCATCTTTAGTGAAGCTTTCATCCTGAGGGAAAGTTCACGTTCCTTATTCCTCAGGAGATCTTTTTTGTTTTCAATATTGTTTTCTATCCGCCTTTCAATTGAGGTAGCCCTTTTCATCATCTTTGCAGCCTTATGCGACACAAAGCCGCTATCTGGAGCACCCGACTTTTCTTTCTCCTTGCTGTCGGACCACTTCCGCCTCTGCTGCGCTGCTTTTTCGAGGCTGTTTATCTCACGCTGTATGTTGTCATACCGCCTCTGCTCGAACTCCTCCTCAATATCCGACTGATACTTCCAGGCGGAGTAATTCCCCTGCATTACCTTTATGCCGGTTTTGTTTATTGAAATCACATGATCCGTACATCTGTCCAGCAGGTAGCGGTCGTGTGAAGCCACGATAAAGCCTTTTTTATTGCCCGCAAGGCATTCAGCCAGGTACTCTCTGCCGCTGAGATCCAGGTGATCTGTAGGCTCATCAATAAGAGGGAAGGAATCCTTCCTCAAAAAAAGCGGCAAAATGAGGGCGCGCGTTTTTTCTCCCCCGCTTAATGTGTCAAAGGGCCTGTTAAGCACTTCAGCATCAAGTCCTATTCTGTCGGCTTCCCTTTCAATAATTGAATCAATTATGTACCCGTCATGGTGCATATAGAGGTCAAAATATACGGAGTATTCCCTGAGGCTTTCATCGTCCCCCTTTTCAAGCAAGAGATTCATCTTCTCTTCCCAGAAGGAATAAGGCGCAATGCTTTCCTTAATAACCCTTTGAGCAGCTTCACCGGGATTTTTGGGAAGGTAAGGGAAGTATTTCACTTCAAATGGAATGCTTACCGCGCCCGATGAAGGTTTTTCAATTCCAGTTAAAAGCTTAAAGAGCGTCGTCTTGCCTCTTCCGTTCCGCCCTATAAGAGCCGCTTTCCAGTCATCAGGAATTGAAACTGAGAGTGATCTGAATATTTCCTGGTATGGCGTACTGTAATGAAAACTTACGTTATTTAAGGTTATCTGTGACATATAAATCTCCTTTCTATGTGTGCAAAGCAGGCATAAGCAATAAATATCCCCGGGAAATTCCCGCAGGCATAACATTCATTAGCTATAAAGACCGGCTTTAATTAAATATGGATAGATTTTTCCCCGGAAAAAGGGAATTGAACTGTCGCCCTTTGTAAGGGGCGCTTATTTGAAAGGAGATTAAAATTTCATTTGTCTGAAATCTGGTGAATAATCATTTATGGCATTGCCATAAATCGTTTTTCATGTAAAAGAAAGTTACAAAAATATTTTCCATCAGTCAATCGTATTAAAAATCCGCGTAACTATAGCAATCAGGAAGTCCCCGGAAATCTTCACTAAGAGGGCTTAAAAACGCGGGAATAAAGATCCCGATAGAATGCCGCGCCTTTTATTTTTTATTACTCATGCACTTTTTTTTGTTTCAAATGTGCTCTTCTGTTTATTATTATTGGAAATTAAATTCGAATTAATCAACAATTGAAATTTCTGACTGCAGACAGTTACAAAACTTTTGCTAAATTAGGAAAATAAAATGGCTGTCCTTTTTTAATATCTGTACCCATTTTTTAGCCTCTATAACTTATTATAGCCTGTAGCGGAGCTAAGGTAATTAAAGGATCATAAATGATAGTGGAATATTTCTTAAAGGGATTTTTGATTGGACTTGCAATGACGATCTCCATCGGACCCCTTACAATAATGTGCATTCGTGAGACACTTGCAGAAGGACAACTGCGCGGGCTGGCTGTGGGACTTGGGGCTTCGACCGGTGACCTGTTCTACAGTTCGGTTGCCGCATTCGGAATTACAATTATCTCGGATTTCTTAATTGCCGAACGCTTCTGGATACATCTTGTCGGGGGAATAATTCTATTTGTTATGGGTTTCAGAATGTTCCGAGCCGAACCGCCCGATCCCAATAACCGTTTACGCAACGGCGGGGTTCTTAAGTTATACATTTCTGCCGCAATAATTGCATTAACCAACCCGATAACAATCTTTGCCTTTCTTGCCCTGTTTGCCACAGTCGGCCTGGCAAGTGAGTACAACAGCCTTCATGCACTGGCCATTGTAACGGGCGTATTTACGGGCTCTTATATCTGGTTCGTGGTACTTACATTTGGCATCAAATTTTTCAGGAGTAAATTTGACATGCGTAGAATGCGCCTGGCCAATAAAATAGCCGGCATTCTGGTTTTTATTGCGGGAATATATGCAATTGTAAGCCTGTTTTTCAGGTAGAACTTGGCTTTGTAGCCAGGAGGAGCCGGTAATAAAATAAAAGCCTGCCCGAAAACAACTTCACAGGCAGGCTTTTTCAGTTTTTTTTCCCCGTGTCTTATCTTACAAGGAGCATCTTTTTCGTTTCAATGAAACTTCCGCTAATGAGCCTGTAGAAATAAATCCCGCTCGGGCATCTGGAAGCATCCCACGTGGCACTGTGCTCTCCTGCCGCAAGCCTTCCATTTATGAGTACTGCCACTTCCCTTCCCAGGAGGTCGTATACTCTAAGAGAGGTATTGCCTTCCTGCACGGTTCTGAACTTAATTACGGTAGAAGGGTTAAATGGATTAGGATAATTCTGCATCAGCCAATAGCCTTCAGGCAACTTTTTCTCATCTACCCCTACTGCATTTGTAGCTGCAGGATATTTTAATCTCAGGTTATCGAGATAAAATGTTCCTGAGTACTTTTGTCCTGCAATCCTGCGAGTATCGTTGTACTGCGGCTGAACTACTATCCTTGTAAGCCTGACCGGGTATGTAATTGGAACTCCATTAAGAGGAATGTTTTTCTTCATCACAAAGGGAATCTTCCTGAACCTGTCACTGCCCGAGATATCCAGGGAAGCAGGTATTCTAAACGTTTTATTCTGGTCGTTCGCTACAACCAGGAATATTTGATTTGTGGAAGTATCCGTCCTGGCGTCTATAAATACGGTATCCGGAATTCCATAAAATGGGATATTTGTGTCCAGATACACCAGGTTAGTGAAGCTGGGATCGTAGGCATAATTAAAATCGACCTTTAGTGAAGCCGCACCCTCGGATTTACTTTCACCTGAAACTCCGAGCTTTGAGGCAGTCAGATCCACGTTAGAGCCCGAAAGGCTCCAGCCCGCAAGGCTGTCCATCGGGGAGACAACTGTAGTTCCCCTGCCAATTAAAACTGTAACCTCCAAAGTATCTGCAACATCATCCAGGAAAGAGGCAACTATTTTAACCTTGCCCTCACTCTTTCCCATTAGGTAGCCCGTAGCATTAACAACTGCAATGTTGGTATCGAGGGATTTCCAGCTTATGTCCGTTGTCGCAACTGTCCTTTCGGATTCATCGCTGGCAAAAACGTGGGCAATTAGTTTAACAGACTTTGTAGCGTCAATGACTAATGGATCCGGGAGCGTAAGCTTTGTTATTGGTATCAAACTGATATATGATGAATCGGTAAGATTCTTGTACTTTAGGTAAATATAGCCTTTAGCGGGAGTTTTGACTGCCGTAAAATAGCCGCTGTTATCAATCTTACCCAATTCCGGCGAGACTCTGAAACTTAGCTGAGAGGGATCAATAACAGCTGCGTTTTCGTACTTGTCGTTGGCATAAGTGCTCAGTTGGAGCCGCTGTGCGCTGTAGATTAAAAATTTGCTGTAGTTGTAAGTAAAGCCGACCCTGCCCAGTGTGTCCGGAGCCTTTGGAGCCGAAGAAACCACCAGCAGGCAGTTTGCCACCGAGCGTTCGCTGCCGTCGGATGGAGAATTCATGACGTTATTTCTTACAACCATAGTCGTAGATCCGCCGCCATCGAGGTTAAATGCATCATAAAGTCCGAGCCTTATCATTAGGTTTGCCAGATCATCTAGCGTGGCGCCTGCACTGCTGGTCTGCCTGCCGTCAAGCGTCACCAGATAAAGATAAGTAGTATCCTTCGATATGCCGGCTATGGTTCTTGGCGCAGGAGTAGTAGTGCTTGAACCGGGCTCTCCCCCTTTTAATGCTTCATCCAGATAGTTGACTCCGTTCTTTACGAGTCTTGGATGGCCGCCTACGAGCTCCTTAATTTTCTTAAGGCTGGTGGTAATTCCCATGTAGAGTTTTACGGTATCTCCGGCATGAAGATTATCCATTATATATGAAGCTGCTGTTCCGTTGCCGGAGAGGACAGCCTTGCCCGCCGGGATTGCCATGTTACCTGCTTTGTCTTCAACTTTTTCCACTACGCATTTAAGCGTATCATTTACGAGCCATTGTGCTGTAGGCCTCAGGAGAGCTTCGCTGCCCGAGGCATCTGTCCCCGTAGCAGTTCCCTTATAGAAGTTATAAAGTATCAGCTGGTTTGTTCCGCGGGCCTGGTTTACCTCATTGATTTTAAGCGACGTTGCGCCTGAGACCACAAAAGAATTTAACTTACAGATATCGATCATCGGCTTATTGTTAATGTCAAAACCGATGAGGCTGACATTCTGAGGGCCCCTGTACATCTGGCCGTTGCCGACTTGTATGTTTGTAATGGCCCCGTTTTGCGTGTCGTAATAATCCGCATTGACCGCGCCAACTACATTGTGACCGGTAAAAGTCCTGCGCTGGGCCATTGCGCTGGTTCTTTCGTTACCAAAGTAAGTATCTTTAGCCTTAACGGCTTCAAATGAAATGTAAGGATTTTTAAGTTCTACCCTAAGGACCTTTATAGTCCATGGAACCTTTCGTGCAATAATATCGGTGTAGAGAATACCGGGTCCGACATACCGGCTTGAAAGGGTATCCAGGGTTTGAGCTTTTAGAGTAGAGATAAGAATAAATGAGAGCAGAACCAAAAGTAGAGATTTCTTCATATTACGTCCTCAATAATTAATTTTCAAATTGGACACCAGCAATTTAGAAGTCTCATTACTTAATAGCAATTATAAGTCTTGGAAATTTTGCGGCATGTATTGAGGCTTCCGCTAAGACTAATGCCAGGCCATGGAGCATGGACCGATAATTACATCCGTCTGAAGTAATACCTGGCATAACCAGTCCCATTTTTTGTTAAAAATGGTATTTTGGATAATCTCATTTAGTCTTAAGTTTCACATTCCGGATTTTGCAATTTTTACATTGACATAAGTTAATTTTATAAGGGGTAATGACAGCATGACAAAATATTTTTTACTTGCTACGATGATAGTTTTCATGGGACAAATCTGTGCTGCACAGAACGGAACACCGGCTGATTCAATTGCCAATTGGAAAAGCGACATAGATTACCTCGCCGATAAATTAACCCGGGTACATCCCCGCTTCAGCAATTGCGGATTGCCGGCATCCCTGGACAGCGCAAAAGAGGACTTAAAGAGCCGGGCCAGCTCCCTTACCGATGCTCAAATTGTTGTTGAGATCCAGAAACTGCTCGCTTCCGTTGGTGATGGACATACAATTCTTTTCCCCTTTGGCATGAATAAGGGAAAACTACTCCGGATTCCGCTCATGTTCTGGCTCTTTGACGACGGCCTATTTGTAATTGACGCACCACAAAAACAATTCATTGGCCAAAAGGTTCTCCGCATCGGCAGCTTAAGGACAGATGAGCTTTTGAAAAGGCTTGAGCCATATGTAAGCCAGGATAACGGTCAGCAGTTCCTCTGGGCCGCTCCTTTATACTGTACAATAACAGATTTCCTGATTGCGGCAGGAGCAATTAAGGACCGCAATTCAGCAACAATTACATTTGGGAATAATGTAAATTATTCATTTACTGCCGAAGCAATTGATCCGGGAAAGCTTGAAATTAAGCTTGTTCCTCCCAAAGGTGGGATTGCCCCGGCCTATCTCATGCATAGGGAGGCTAATTTTAGAGTTGAAGAAATCAGGCCCAACGTGCTTTATGTGGCCGTAAATTCGATGAATGATTCCCAGGAAAAGACTCTGAAAGATTTCGGGAAGGAATTAAGAAATCTGTTAAAACCATATAAGAAGATGATACTGGACTTACGGTATAATAATGGCGGTGAAGCATCAAAGGCAGATGAACTGTTCAGGACATGCGTGAGCTTCGACGTGGAAGGCGGCAGAATAGCTGTACTGGTTGGAAGGATGACTTTTTCGGCTGCACAGACTTTTGCATCACGAATAGATCAATGGACCAATGCTTTTTTTTTGGGTGAGAAAACGGGCTCAAAGCCGAACCATTACGGGAATGAACGGCCCTTCAAACTGCCGTTTTCAGGCCTTCGGGGAACAATTTCATCCGGATTCAATCAGCCGATAAGCATAAATGACAGCAGGATGTTTATCCTCCCCGAGATCATAGTGCCTGTAAAATCTGAAAGTTTCTTTTCAGGGAAGGATCCGGAAGTTGATGCAGCGCTCAATGAATTAAATAAATACTGAGTAAATTTTACCTCCGGGGTTTTCCCGTGGGGGGGATGTATCCACACTGCAAGAGGGCCTCATGCCTGCATCACGAAAGCTTTCGGAATAACATCCGAATGCTCTCTGCCCATATGAAAAGCCCCGATGGCATTCAGGGCTTTAATTAGCTCCGCTGGCTGAATGAAGTTAGAACCTTTTCCCTTAACAAGGAAGATAATAATCTTTGTTATAAGTTGCGGATTTTTATGAAGACTAATATCTTTTATACAGTCAAATAATACCATTGTTTTGGCAATTGGAGTTCAGAGCACAATATTTGGGCTTCAATTCTTTGTAAAAACTATTGAATTCACCATTTACTCTCCGTCCCACAAAAAATATACATCTTTCCAAATCAATATTCCAAAACTCATATTTGTCAAGTATGCTATCTTGAACCTCAAACTTATATAATCTTGAATTATTTCAGGCAGGTTCTTACTCCATCTTGAAGATAACTGAAAATTGATACTGTTTTTTTGCTGATACTGGTTTATCAGAAAAAAATTTTATCATTTTAATTTTTTTGTAAATTTCTTCTACGATGAATCGTATATAATAAGGATATTTCTCAATTGGCATTTCTGCAGATATCCCATTAATATTTTCCAGTTTCATATTGTAATCTGTATAAACCAGAGAATTTTTTTTTGTAGAATCCTGAATGCGGATGGCATTAACACAATATTTTATCAGTGTCCCTTTCCCATCAACCAGCACTGGTGCAAAAGCAATGCCTTTTACCCCTTTTGAGAAGAAATTTTCAGGAAATGATATCCTTATATTCGGATCATCTTTAATTTCAAATGGAATATCAAAATTCTGAACTGGACAATCTAAAGTATCCTGGGCCAACAGAGGAAGGGCTGATTTTGCAATGATAAAAATGATTAAAAATAACATTTTCATACTACCACCTGATTAATGGGAAAAATTCACCGATGGTTGGGGAAAAGTCTTTATATATCTTTGAATTTTTATAAAGATTTCCCGCTGGAGTTCCTGACTTGAATGAATTTACTGCAGTGTTGAAATCCACTTTGTCAAATTTCTCACTAAATATCAAATTGTTCATGGCGTCTGAATATTGTTTACCACTTGATGAAGAATTGCCCGAAAAACTCATCAACATCTTGGTACATGTCGATGTCACGCCCCGACTAAATAAGTAAGCCTCGACTTCACTATTGACACCCTTGATTCCGCCATTCTCGGACTGATAACCATGATATAACTCGTGAGATACGTTCTCAAGATTAGTACCACTATTAAAATTAAGCATTGAAGCAGCATAAATAGCACCACCACCATTCTCACTCGGGATGAACTGCAAGGTATTTGAGCCACCCTCAGAGATTATATTTGGGAAAGAAAATGCATTTGAGGAATTTATTAAAGATGACAGAACATCTCCTCCAATTTTAACTGAACCCATTTTATTTAATGAACTAATAACAGTTGAAACAAAAATATTGTCCCCTTTATATTCCATTCCAGCCGTATAGGTAATATACACTAAAATCCCCATTCTCATTAGTTTCACCTGTGCATATACGAACTTTCATTCCATCAGGATCAATAACCCTGAGCAGATTATTTACACAATAATTATAAGGAGACCACCCAGGGTATTTATCAGCCAAAGGGTCAACCGAAAGCCACCTTGCAGACAGATTATTTGCAAGATCCCTTATATCCAATTCTTCTGCTTTATTTTCATTTAAGAGAGTATCAGGGCAGTACGGCCTGAACTTGAAACGGGTTTGACTGTGAGTAAGTAAATGAACTTAGTACTAGTAGAAGTAACAATAGTGTAACTGAAAGTTTCATTATTTCTCCTAAGAAGTGTATTGAATTTTACAATCGTTAATTTATTTTATTTTTTACCGATTCCAGGTATTTTTCACGGTTTTCCCTGCTTTGCTCTTTCCATCCAAGAGAGATTGCCTTATCAATATAAGTGCGGGATTCTTTTTCATAATCCTCAATCTCCTTTTCTTCTTTCGTATGAGTTTCTTTTGATGTTTTCATCTTATAACCAATCTCTGCAGGTCAATGTACCACTGCTTTCTTGCTGGATTACCGCCGTTTGTTGTCTCAACATTCCACACATCACCTGTTTGTCTGTCTTTTAATCTGCAGAACAGGTGAAGCGGAGCCTTTATAGCGCAGAAGTTCACCTTCGGGTCAACAAGTTCCATAAGAGTAAGAAACAGTGTCGGCATGCTGACACAGTTCCCCTTTCTTGTATCAATGTATGAGCTTATTAGCTGCCTGTCAAGAATGTTTCCAAGTGGGTCATTTAAGTCATAGCTGAATGGTTTATAGTTGTTCCACGGGCCAGGTTCATAAAGGAATGTCTTTACTGCAAGGAACTTATCCATATCCTTAGTCCTTCCTGCGAGCATTTTGTTTATCTCCTGGGCCATTCCCTGAAGCTTTTTCTGGTAAAACTGAATATCTATAGAGGGATTATATTCTTTTTCAATTACAAGCGCCCATTTCCCTATGTTTATCTTGCTTTCAGGAGTTTTTTCTAAATCAAATACGGACTGATTGTGATAAGAAATGCTGTAAGAAAAGGAGCTGATGAATATACAGGAGTTGCAATAATGCAAAACTTTACACCAATAAAAATAATAGTGAGATAAGTTTATTAATCCTTAAATCCATAAAATCCCAATAAAGGTAAGAAACACAAGAATCCCTGGAGTAATTTAATAAATGATGTAATATTATCAAAGTTTTTTGGGAAAGAAAAAACCTTGAATGGCATATCAGGCCTTTAGTCTTGCTCCGCAAACTGAAAGCAATTAGAACCTGTTTTATGACCCATCACGATCTTATGTCATTTATTCAAATATTTTGCTAACTTCTATTATCGTTTGTACTTAGGGTTTTGTATTGAGAAAGGTAAACGGAATATTTTACAAAGGATGCTCGGTATGAACCAGCCCCCTGTTGAATTTTGGAGCCTGCCAGCTGAAGATTTGCTAAAGATGCTTGGATCGACTAAAGAAGGACTTTCCAGCGCTGAAGCCAAAAGGCGGATCGCACTTTTGGGAACGAACCAGCTGAGGCCCGCTAAAAGCTCCAGCGCGCTTTCGCTTTTAATATCTCAATTCAAAAGCCCCATAATCCTTATACTATTATTCGCAACCATATTATCATTTTTCCTTCACGATCGGGTTGATGCCTTTATCATTCTGTCTATAGTTATTGTAAGCGGCCTGCTTGGGTTCTGGCAGGAGTATAGCGCCTCGAACGCTATAAAGAAACTGCTTTCAATTGTGCAGACAAAAGCCGCGGTGATGCGTAATGGTACTTTAGTTGATATTTATGTTGAAGAGGTTGTGCCGGGAGATATTGTCAAGCTGAATGCAGGCGACATTATTCCGGGCGATTCGCTCGTGCTGGATTCAAATGACCTTTTCGTAGATGAAGCCATTTTAACCGGCGAAACATTCCCGGTTGAAAAAGCCCCTGTTGTGCTGCCTCGGGATACACAGCTAAGCCAGCGTACAAATTCCCTCTGGATGGGTACACATGTTGTTAACGGCATTGCCAGCGTGCTGATTGTGCACACGGGTAAAGATACTGAGTTGGGAAAAGTATCGGAGAGGCTTAAACTCCGGCCTTTGGAAACTGAATTTGAGCTTGGTATCCGCCGGTTCGGCTACTTCCTTATGGAAGTAACGCTGCTTCTTGTGGTATCCATTTTTGCCATTAACGTCTATCTGGTGCGTCCGGTTCTGGATTCATTCTTGTTTTCCTTAGCCCTTGCAGTAGGACTGACCCCACAGCTGCTTCCTGCCATCATCAGCATAAATCTCTCCCACGGTGCTAAAAGGATGGCTGAAAAGAAGGTCATAGTCAAACGCCTTTCCTCAATTGAAAACTTCGGCAGCATGAACGTAATCTGCTCGGATAAAACCGGAACATTGACCGAAGGGGTTGTACAACTGAAGTCGGCCCTTGATATTGACGGCTCTGAGAGCGAGAAAGTCCTCCTGAATGCTTACATAAACGCTTTTTACGAAACAGGTTTTCAGAACCCGATAGATGAAGCTATCCGCAGCTACCGCAGGCACGACCTTTCAGGATATAATAAACTGAAAGAAATCCCGTACGATTTTATCCGTAAAAGATTGAGCATTCTGGTTTCACATGATAATAAATCTCTGATGGTGACCAAGGGCGCTTTGCAGAATATACTTGATATCTGTAGGAAGGTGGAAGCCAGCGATGGAACCATTTCCGATATTTCTACCATGCTTGGGCTAATTCAAAAGAAATTTGAGGAATTTAGCAATAATGGATTCCGTACTCTGGGTGTTGCTTACCGGAATATTCCTCCGGATTCACAGTTCGGTAAGGATGAGGAAACTGAAATGACATTTTCCGGATTCCTCATTCTTTTTGATCCGCCAAAGCCAAACGTCATAAACACAATTATAAATCTGAAGAAGCTTGGTGTTGCGCTTAAAGTCATCACGGGTGACAATCATCTGGTTGCGGCAAACGTCAGCCGGCAGGTGGGATTAAATAACGCGAAAATACTTACCGGATCAGAACTTGGCCGGCTGAGCGACGCTTCGCTTATAAGAAAGGTTGGGGAGGTGGAGGTCTTTGCTGAAATAGAACCAAATCAAAAAGAGAGGATCATTATTGCCCTTAAAAAGGCTGGCAATGTGGTCGGATACATGGGCGACGGCATTAATGATGCTTCAGCAATTCATGCCGCCGATGTAGGTATTTCCGTCCACAGCGCTGTGGATGTGGCCAAGGAAGCGGCGGATATTGTACTGCTCGAAAAAGACCTGGGTGTTCTAGTGCAGGGTGTCCTGGAAGGAAGGGCAACATTTGCCAATACGCTTAAATATGTTTTTATGGCCACCAGCGCAAATTTTGGAAATATGTTTAGCATGGCGGGAGTTTCACTTATTCTGCCTTTTCTGCCGCTGCTTCCAAAGCAGATTTTGCTTACAAATCTGATGACCGATTTTCCTGAAATGACAATTGCAACCGACAGCGTGGACCAGGAAATGATAAGCCGTCCTAGGCGCTGGGATATTAAAGTGATCCGGAAATTCATGATTACTTTTGGAATTGTAAGCTCGCTGTTCGATTATCTTACTTTCGGCTTACTTCTTCTTTTTCTTAATGCAACTGAGATTCAGTTTAGGACAGGCTGGTTTGTTGAATCGGTTGTTTCCGCATCATTGATCGTCCTGATCATACGAAGCCGGATGCCTGCTTTCAAAAGCCGGCCCGGGAAATATTTATTAATTACAACCTTATCGATTGCAATTATAACCCTTGGTTTGCCTTACAGCCCGGTTGCCGGCATTTTGGGATTTGCCCCGCTTCCGCTCTCATTCATTCTTCTTATCGGATTAATAGTTCTATTATACATTATCACCGCGGAAATTGTAAAGAAGATTTTCTATGAGAGAGTGAGGTTTTAAGGGCATGATAAACCGAGTACTTAATTAAATTTGACTGCTGCTAAGGAATATTATTTTATTTTTCCTCCCCAATATTCATTTTCCCCAAGGTGCAAATAAAAGTATCTTGCTGTTCCTACATATAGTCCGTATCATAAATGGAATAAACAAATCCAATAATTTAACAATATACACATGGCGATATATTCCGGTTTTGTCGTATAGATTTCATAAAGGTCTTTCAAATATGGGTAATACCAACTCAGGAAGTTGGAGAAGCACGCTTGCGGATTATCAGACATCGCGGGCATGGAAAAGTGTCTGGCAGGTTCTCAATTCATTCATCCCCTTTTTTCTCACCTGGTATTTAATGTACCTTTCTGTCGGATACAGCTATTGGCTGACACTTCTGTTGGCCATACCCGAGGCTGGCCTTCTGGTGCGGATTTTTATAATTCAGCACGACTGCGGTCACGGTTCATTTTTCAAATCAAAAAAAGCAAATAACATAACAGGTTTGTTCTGCAGTTTTTTTACCTGGACTCCGTATTTTTACTGGAGACGGGGTCATGGCATCCATCATGCCAATGCCGGCAATCTTGAAGGCAGGGGCATTGGGGATGTTTACACTGTAAC
Source organism: Ignavibacteria bacterium (assembly GCA_025612245.1). Classification (GTDB taxonomy): domain Bacteria; phylum Bacteroidota; class Ignavibacteria; order Ignavibacteriales; family SURF-24; genus JAAXKN01. The sequence goes on along the minus strand of JAAXKQ010000002.1, from coordinate 305,380 downwards.
AGTAAAGGAATACCTGCAAAAGTCCAAATGGGAAAAGGTCAAGTACAGGCTTTACCGCCATCCATTGTTTTTATTCCTTTTTATTCCCGCAATTATTTTCATTATCTGGTACAGGTTCCCGACTTCAAAAGATAAAGCCTTGAAAAAAGTTGAGCCGAATATATACTGGACAGACCTGGTGCTGATACTGCTGGTAGGAACTATGATATGGCTGGTAAGTCTGAAAATGTTTCTGCTTATACAGCTTCCCATAATATTTATTTCAACCTCAATCGGCAACTGGCTGTTTTACATCCAGCATCAGTTCGAGGACACATATTGGGCAAAAAAAGAGGAGTGGGATTATTCCAAAGCGGCCATTCAGGGCAGTTCATATTACAAATTACCCAAAATCCTGCAATGGTTTTCCGGCAACATCGGTTTCCATCATATCCATCATTTAAATCCCGGGATACCGAATTACTTACTGGAGAAATGCCACAGGAAAAATCCCGCGCTGCAGAAGGCACCTGTTTTAACCATCCGCAAAAGTTTCAGGAGCATGATGCTTCATCTCTGGGATGAGGAACAGAAAAAGTTAATTAGCTTCAGGCAGTTAAAACGCCGGGGCATTTAAGAAGAAAGGGCCCGGCTAAAACCTGGGTCTAAAGGCTCCGCAGGCAGGGTCCAGGGACCTGCATCCCGAAAGCTTTCGGGATAAGAGCCGAATGCTCTGCCCATTTAAAAAGAAAAAAGCCCAGATGGCATTCTGGGCTTTATATCAGCTCCGCAAACTGAAAGCAATTAGAACCTGTTTTATGGAAACAGGTTCCCACTTTACCAGGCTGAAGCTGGGTAGTACCAGTTGAAAACCCCAACTCGTAAATCACGTACAGAGTATACTGCAATCATGTTGATATTTCAACTTGTACGGACTTTCGGAAGGACAGGTCTGCACAGCCCTTCTCCAACTCAATTCCATTCGTTGCAAAAAAAAACATGTAATTATAGCTTCCAGCCGAAGACAAGGTTTAATTTAATCAGCCAGTCAGCTGCGGTAATGTTAGAGGCAATATCTCCACTATGATAACCATAATTATACCAGCTGGAACCGATCCCCTTACTTCCGGCATATTGGAACAATAGCTCAAAGCCGGTGACTCTGGATATTTTTGCCCCGATCCCGGCTGAGGGCATATAAATTCTTGCTCTGAAGGACCCGCTTGAAATTCCGCCATGGCCCCCATCATTTACGTGGAGGGCAAGGCCGCCAGTAACATAAGCGTATTCTCTAAAGAAATATTTTGAGAATATTCCGTAATCAAAGCCTATGAAATTATCCCACAAAAATTCCCGATCGAATCTGGCCTCAATAGATACCTTTTCCGAAGGGTAAAGCGCTATGTTAGTCTGAAATGTTGTAAAAAAAGGCGCCATGAAGAAATCCGAGCCGGTATTTTTTGAAACTCCATTTAAAGTTTCCTTATAACTCCGATGCATCCCTAAAGTTTCGAATCTGAAGCCCAGCTCCACTTTCTGCGGTTTTATAGTGTTGCTTAGCAGGATTAGCAATAATACGAAAGTAACCTTATACATGATTTTCCCTCAAATATTTTTGATTCCCGATCCCAATAAAAGAATTGGGAATTTAATTAATCGGCATTAATATCTAGGATTTTCTATAATATAACCAGTTGGAGTAATTGAGTACAAATACCAATCTTTCTCAAGCGTAGGATCACAGTGGCATGGCAGTTTGGATTTACGTATTTATCACATTTGTATATCAGAATTACCCGTTGTATATACATCATCTTTCATATCTTTAAATTTGTGAAAAGTCGTATCAAATGTAATTTTCCCATATCCGAAGCATGTATCTATAATAAAATCAGGGGGCCATTTTTTAGTTTTGGCTAATTTGGTGAAACTACCGGGAGAAACATTACTTGAAATATTTTCATCTGGCACTTGAACAATGTTTTCAGTGCTGCATGAAGAAAGGACAAAAGAAAAGGTAACCAAAATTAGAATAGGGAAGATAAGAAAGTGTTTCATATTACGAACTCCTACATTATTAGTAAGTAAAACTTATAAAAGTTTTTGCGAGTTATTTATAGTAGATAAGTTCTTATATCGCAACACAAAGTTTAGGCAATCGACATCTTTATTCTAAATAATTAGAGGGTAATCAAAACCGGCTGGCTGGCGTCACTGAAATCTGTCACTCGTTTTAAATAGACCCCCAAGTTTAGGATTTTAAATTATAAGAATCAAGGCCCCTAATGTCTTGATATATCTCACATTTAAAAAGAAAAAGCCCAGATGGCATTCTGGGCTTTATATCAGCTCCGCGAGCAGGGCTCGAACCTGCAACCCTTCGGTTAACAGCCGAATGCTCTGCCATTGAGCTATCGCGGAGTGTATTTTTCAAATCTTTTCTCTTGCCGAGCAAAAATTTGAGTTATTAAAATATGTAATTATTCCTTACTTGTCAAGCAATAAAAGCATATTTTTTAATTTTTACTGCTTTCTTTATCTATTATATAAAATAGCTATTTTTCTTCAAAGAAGTAAATGTAAAATTTCGTTGCCACTGTCACAAAAAAAAGGCAGAGAAGGATTCACCCTTCTCTGCCTTTGAAGACAAGTTTTTCAACCGTAACTTACTTTAAGAGCATCATTTTGTTCGTCAGAATGTTCCCATTTACGTTTAATCTGTAAATGTACATTCCTGATGCTAAATTTGCACCGCTAAACTGTGCCTTGTAAGTGCCTGCACCCATATATTCATTGTTGAATAATGTTGCAACTTCACGACCAACTACATCATATACCTTCAGAGTTACATTTCCGCTCTGTTTCAGGCTGAACTGTATCTGTGTGGTAGGATTGAATGGATTAGGATAGTTCTGTTCGAGTTTGTATGCTGCAGGTACAGACTTGCCGCCTACCTTTTCAACTCCTGATGTTCCGCCGGGAACAACTGTAGCACCAACGCCGTAGAAAGCTATGTCATCTACATAGAAATCAGCTTCAACATTACCCTTCGAAGCGGCAAAGTCAATTGATGTTATGTCTGTTGCATCAAAAGCCGGTATGGGGTCGCCGTACTGAACTGTGAGTGCGGTCCATGGCACCGTATATGTCTGCCATTCAGCTGTCGGAGTGAACTTGTAAACAAAATATGCATAACCGCGGTCTGCATCTGCTTTTGCTTCCCTTATACGAATCCATGCTTCGTTTGTATTGGCACCGGCTTTGGCCCTGAACTGAATGCCGTCAAATCTGCTGATGTTTGTATCCGGATTTGCAGTCATTGTCGACTGTACTCCGCCATAACCCGACCATGTGCCTGTTACGTGCAAAGCGCCGTCCGTAACTGCAAGGTTAATTGTACCTGCGCCGAATTTTGTCCATTCGCCGCCCCAGGCATTTGTAGTGTTGTTATCCGTAAAGTCGTCAAAAACTTCAGTTCCCTTGAATCCGCCGCCTCTGATGAACATTGAAGTATAACCTTTAGTACCGAAGTTACATACATATACTGTATCTTCTGTTGCGCTTAGAGCAAGTGCCCTTGGAACATTTAAGTCTGTTAATGCAGGATCAATCCCTCTTATCTGCGAGAACTGCTTTGTTGTAGGATTGTAAATGAAAATAGTATTGGCACCTTCATCACTGAACCATACGTTTCCGGCTTTATCCACTGTTGAAGCAACTATACCGCCGCCCCATTCGCCAATCGGGGGTTCTCCTTCCCATATGCCAACCGGCTCTGGAGAATTTTCATCAAGTGTATATTTACCGTCATCGCCCAAGATATAATGTTCTACTGCTTTTCCAAGTGTACCAAGATATACATCTTTTCCGTCCTTGCTTGCCAGTACGGATCTCGACCAGGTTATCTGTGTATCAATTACTGAACCTTTATAAGAAAAGTCAGGGTTGAGAATCCAGATCGGGTTTTCGTTTGCTCCGGAACCTGAGCCTGCGGGACCAACTTTTGCTACATAAATGTTACCGGCTGCATCAACAGATGGCTTTGTTAATGAACCTGCATTTGTCCTTCCTGAGAAATCCTTGTAGGAGGCAAAGTTCATCAGCTCACCTGTCTTGTAGTTGATCCTGTATAACTCGCTGGTAATAGTGGCAATAATATTGCCATTATTATCTGTTGTAATACCTTTAAGTTTTGTCTTAACATTGTGGCTGACGCCGTTAAGAGTTAAAGTTTTAATTCCTGAAAAAGAAACGGGCTTTAAGTCCTTACCAAGAACTATTAAACCGGTTGTATCACTTTCCGTACCATACCATATTTTACCTTCCGGGTCCACAATAATACCAGAACCTGTTCCCATCGTAGTATCGATATGGCCCGCAAAATAATAGTCTGCTTTTGTAATTCTCTGGGCATTTACTGCAAAGCTCAGCGTTACAAAGGCAGCCATAAGTAATAGATATTTTTTCATGAGAGACCTTTTTTGTTTTGTTGATGAACTGTTATTTATAAGTGACCAAATTTCCTTAAACGAAAGGGATATGCCGCACCTCCTTTCCATTATTTAATTTCAATATGCTATACCCAGAGTAATAAAATGAACTCCGCCGAATATTTCATAAGGCTGGTATGCATAATCAACCCGGAAGTTGATCCCGCTTATTTCCTGCCTGATCCCTGCTCCTGCTGTAAAACTGCGTCCGTCGTAGTTCGACATGTAGCCGCCCCTTACAAAGAACAAATTGGAAAACGAATACTCACCGCCTACCTTAACTTTGGATCCGAAATCCTTCGGGTGATAGCTCTCTACGCTAAGGACAAAGTTATGCTCCGGATTTTTCTGCATAAGAAAATCAAGGGGCTCAAAGCTTAAGCCAAATGAGATTGCAAAAGGCAGCTGAAATCCTTCAACTTCGTATTTTACCTGGGGAGAAATATTCTGCATCACAGCACCAAAACGGATCCCGTTATAATTGAAATCATAAAATGCGCCTACATCGCCGGCAATTACATTTTTCTTGTAAGCAACTTTGTAAAGATTTAGTGAATCTCCGGTTCTCATCGTGTAGGCTTCGCCAAGGTTCTGGTGTGCCAGTTTTATCTGGATTCCATAGGAAAACCTGTCATTCATCTTCTGCGAGAATGCAATTCCGAAGGCAGATGCCCCCGGCGAGAAGGTTCCCATGTCCAAATAGCCATTATCGTTATCTGCCCTGACCGTGGCATGAAGAGTTCCATAGTCCATAGCCATGGCACTCAGAGCAAGTGTTCCAACCTCCCCTAATTTAATGGATGCAGCAGCGGCATTATAGTTTATGTCCGCTATGCCATTCGTACGGTTCAGATTTACATCGTAATCGGTCTGTACAAAGCCGAGCATAGCAGGATTCCAGAAGACTGCATTAGAGTTATATGTGCTTGTCAGCCCGGTTCCGCCCCTGGCTATCACCTCAGCTGAAACAGGATTCAGCAAAAACCTGAAACCTGTCTGTGCCTGCTGCGTTACCTGAGCTTTTGCTGTAGTAAGTAAAATCAGAGCGGAAATGCAGGCATATTTTAAGATTTTTATGTTAACTTTCATTTTTCCTCCAAAATAATCGATTTTTGCGGCCGCAGCTTCACTTCAGCTGCGGCTATTGCACGTAATTATCTTACTATTACAAACTTTAGGAACTGGTCTGGAAGATTCTTTCCATCCAGAGCCTTGCAGTTTGTAACTGCAAGAATATATAATCCGCTCACTACATACTGATTACCACTGGTTCTCTGATCCCATTTATCGTCTGCTGTTCCGATATGATCGATTGTCTTAATAAGATCACCCGTCTCGGTAAAGATCTTCAATGTACACTTATAGGGCAGATTGAAAAAGGAAATCCTGTTCGCTTCGCCCGCATTCAGCTGCGCTCCTGCTGCATATGATGTGGCAGGATTTGGAACTATTCTGATCTTATCAGATTCGGCAAGACCAGGCTGAAATGGAATTACTGGTATCTGAGTCATATTTGCGTATTTTGAACTTTCCAGCCTTTCACCCGGGAAAATTTCCGTGTTATTCTGTGAACCGTTATTAACGGCTGTTACGGCATAAAAATAGTTTACGCCACGCTGCACATTCCTGTCTATAAAGTTTACAGAATCCCTTAACTTTGTCGAATATACAAGCTCCCATTTTGCTCCGCTTTTCTGGTCGAGTGGATCGTCTGTCAGCGAGGCACCGCGTTTTCTGTAAACTTTCCATTCATCCCAGTCATCAACACCGGTTATGGTGTTTTTGAAGTATGAAGGATCAGAATAAGACCAGCTGACAAAGTTGCAATAAGGACCTGCCTTAACGTCTATATCCGGCGGCGGCGGCGGAGTAGGAATGCTTTCATTGTTGCTCAGCCTTTTATAAGCCCAGTTTGCGCGGCTCAGTGTGGCAAATAGTGAATCTTTTCCCTGCATCATAACTGCATTTCTCTGCGCTACAGTCATCCCACCGCTTTTGGTTGCCTTGCCAATTGAGTCAGCGGCATATTCGCCTATGCTGCCGGCACCGATGGCATAGACAAATGTAAGTGAATCATAACGGCTTTCTGCAGTATTTTTTGTCAGTTCATATGGGCCCGTTACAATTAAGCGCATCGGACCTTTCTCGAGTTTTTGAGGTTTCGGGAAACGCCCAAGTAAATAATCTCCGCGGTATTTCTGCTGAATCCTGGGAAGCTTTGTATCACCCCAGAAATCTGCCTGAATACCTACGTGCGACATTGCATAAGGCTGGCTTCTGTCGTCCATCTTCACAGAGGCAGATTTATCCGCATAAAGAAGCGCATAGCCCGGAATCTGCGGTGAATATAAATGCCCTGTCTCCGGATCGGGATCACCCGTGTCGTCACCTGTCACACCCGGATTGTCTGAATCCCAGAAATATGCATACGTAAGCGTATCGCGCTCGCCATTTGGAACCACTGAGGGCTGCCTTGCCCAGTTATCCAAATCATCCTCACCTTCATATCCCCAACTGGCACCGCTTGTCTGATATACACCAATCTTTGAGGGACCGAAACTCATGCCAAACGGCCACCATAATCTGATCGTCTGGTCGGGCAATGAGTCTATTCCGGCGGTTAAATGGCTGGGACGTGCAATTTCACCCGTAAACTTATGCGTCGCTTTCCAGATCATGTAATCTGCATGACGGGGATTGCTGAATGCGTAAATTTCCACGTGGCTGCGGATTCCGAACTGCGGGAGAACATCTTCAAATTCAACTTTAATATCCGCCTTGAGCGTCGGGTCCACATTCCACCTGTATGGCGGTGTAACATTGACCCCATCGATAAAGACGTTTGGCGGCCTGTATCTGCGCGTCTCAATTGCCCAGTCTAGCTGCCCTGAATTTACAATCTGCTTGCCCTCTCCCCTGAAGGAGGTCATTTTCTTACCATCGATATCCTTTATCCCTACTTTTTCATCCAGGGATATCGGGTTAAATATCTGGAATAACATGCCGCTCTGGTACTGGTCGCGCGGCCATTTAAAGAGGACATTATTCGGCGTGGGAACTGAAACAATGTCATAACTGAACTGCGACTGCAATCCGCCATCTCCCAGTGCCTTGTCAAATTTCATGTAGAAATTACCAACGTTTATTTCCATCAAGTATGGCTTGTAATTACGCTGCTGAGCGTAAGTTACTGCCGACGTAATCAGCAGCAGTCCCAGCAGGCTTATAATTTTATTAATTGTTTTTCTCATATTTGTTCCTTGTCAAATATTTTTTGCGGGGCTCTTCCCGGCCGGGAATTTGCCCCGCGGATACTTAAAAATTCAGACTTGCGCCCAATACAATTTTCCTTGGATTGAGGAACAATGGCATCTGCCACCATGGCAATACTATATGTCCGTCATCGGAATTGTAATCGCCGAACTTGTCATTTCCGCCCTTATCGGGTGTCTTTAATGAATTTATGTATGCTTTGTAATCGGCGTCGGCCATGTTTCCAACTTCCAGGTATTTATTGTTGGTAAGGTTCTGAACCGTCAGCATAAATTCGAGGCTGCCGTACTGCGTGTTAAAGGCTTTCGATAGCCTCATGTTGATATTCCATCTGCTGACACGATCAACCCACCTGTAATCCTTTGGATCAGCAGCACCGCTGTTGAGGTTAACCTTAGGATATGCTTTCCATTCAAAAAAGATGTTAGCATACCAGTTCCCTAGCCAGTCTACTCCCATAAATTTAGAATCCGACTGTTCAGGAGTATGGAAATTAAGGTTGATATTTGCTCTTGGTGTAACATCATATGAATTTATATTTACAGTACGGAGTAAACCATCTCTGGATTGTGTCTTATCTTCATAAATCGTTGAAATACCCGACTGTCCATAACCCGTCATCATATAATCATACATGGCTGAAAAAGTAAAATATCTGCCGACAGGCCTTTCAAGTCTCAGTTCAAGACCTTTTGCGTCTGAAAATCCATCAGGGGTAAATACAGAAACGTTATTATCATTATAGTAGCTTAAGTAAGATACACCCAGTGGTCCGTTTGCGTTGTCTTTATAATAAGCTGTTGCATTTGCAAGGACCTCTCCAAAGAGAACCTGCTCATAGCCGAATTCATAGTGTATCGTACGCCTCATCGGGAGGTCCGGGGTTGGAATTGCTACCGAACCCTGGTAAACTACGGTGTTATAGAGATAAGCCATCGGCTGTCTCTGGAATGTAGTTGCAAAGTTGAAATACAGCTTGCTCTGCTCGGTTATGGGGAATGATACACCCAAACGCGGAGAGAGGTGTAACTGTGCTGAAGTTGATTTCTTAGGTACTCCCGGGAGATTGCTCAGCAGGTCTCTCCAGGCAACCCAGCGCTCATAGCTGCCCTCGGATCCAGGAAGCGAAGAATAGATTTCGTCGTACAGGTTTTTGTACGCATCGTACTCAGGTAAAGATACCTGGTAGCCGTCTTTCTGCGGATTAAAATAATCGAGACGTAAACCACCCGTCAGCACCATTCCTTCAAATTCCATTTTATCCTGCAGGTAAAGGCCGCCTTCCAAAGGTTTTGCTTTGTAGTACTGCCATGTACCGGGAGTAAATGCAGTGTAGGCCTGGCTCCACGAACCGGCATATACCTGAACATTGTTGTATTTGAACGAGAACCCTGCTTCCAACTGGTTGTGAATTCCCAGCTGGTAGGTCATGTCACCCTTAAAATTATATGTGTAAGCGTATGATGAATCTGCTCTCTGCATACCGCCGTAAACGGCAAAATCACCATTTGCATCATAACCATAATTCGTCGAACCGTTAGGCGTTCCGTACTGAGGAAGTGCGAAATGCAGAACCGTATCCCTTCCGTTAATCTGTACAGCATAGTTGGCATAATAATCGTAATTATTAGGATCATACTTAAAGGGAAGCAGGTTCTGATCCGTATATGTCGTGTTGAATTCCAGTGTATAGAAAGCCTTGGATGACAAGGTATGTGTCATCTTGGCACCACCCGCAAAATTCCTTTGCTCGTAGTACTGCTGACGGCTTTTGTCCCATATAAAATCAATGTTTGTTCCGCTTAAGCGTCCGGCCTGCTGAATGATGGAATATTCATTGTTATTTACAAAACCAAAGCTCGAAGAGCCGTCCGCTCCAATGCTGGTTGTTGTACCGTTATTTGCCGAATTAATTTTTGAATAGAATCCGTTTAACTGCAGCTTGAGGTTATCCTGCAGAAGCGTGGTCAATTTTAACTGGCCGTTCCAGTCTATGTAATTGTCTCTTGGCGAGGTAGGGAAGGCCATCTGTGTGTTTTCATACTTAAATGCAGCCAGGAAGGTCGTCCTCTTGGCAAATTCTCCCCAGAAAGGAACTGACTCTCCGGGAACAGGACCTGTAATGCTGCCTTCAACATAAATATCCGGCCTGGCCTGGTATGAATATTTCGGATGCTGCTTGTTCCAAAGATCCAGCCTTTGTTCCGGAGTCAGATATTTAAGGTCATTTAAGTTTTCGTTATTCCACCCTTTAAAGTCCTTGTACTTTTCCGGAACTAATAATGAGTCTGCACCAACTCCGTCCATGGCATATTTACCTGAGAATATCTGGTAAATAATATTGTCGTCACTCCAGGGATTGTTGCCGAAATATCTCCTCTGTCCCGAAGGCGTCATATTTGCTCTTATCGACACGGTATAACGGTCGCGGCTTCCGTCCTTTGTAATAAAGTTTACAACACCCGAGGTAATGCCGCCATACTTGGCTTCAAATCCGCCGGTAATTACCTGTGTCGATGCAATTGCAGTTGCATTCGGGTTCAGGTACGACGTCTGGCTCCTCGGATCCTGGAGCGACATGCCATCTATGAAAACCTGTGTCTCACGGATTGAACCGCCGCGCACCTGGAGGCCGTTTCCTTCAGAACTTGAGACTACCTGAATACCTTTCAACTGGCCGACAAATTCATCAACTCTTAAGACCGGCATCTGCTGAATACGCATGGCGGAAATTTCTTCCTGCGTTCCGGCCACGTCCTGCTTGACTACTTCTTTCTTTGCCGTTACTATAATCTGCTCGGTCTGTATGGAATTGGTCGAAAGCTCATAGTTTACGGTAGTCGTTCTGTCCAGCTCAACTTTAACCATCTTCTGTGTAACTGTCCCATAACCAATAAGACTGGCCCTTAAGATATAATTACCAGAAGGAACGTTCATTATAAAATAATAACCATCGACATCAGTCACGGAACCCATTGGTCTGTCAAGTTCCGTTTCCTTGCCGTCGGGCTGAATAATGTGGGTAAGTACAACGTTCACGCCTGGAAGCGGCTCGTTCGTCTCCTTATCCATTATTCTTCCCGTTAGTTTTCCATTCCCGGCCATTAATGACCCGGAACAAATCATGATGCACAAGACAATAATCCATGAGCGGAAAATGCTGGTGCTTGATTGGTGGAAATGTTTCATAGTATACCTTTATTTTGTCTAGTAAAAACAACCCGATAAATCCCATCGGCCACTTAAACCTGAACAGGCAGAAGTAACTGCTTCAGTCCGCAGGAAGAACTGCTTGAAAGGTAAGGACGTATAAGCTCCTCTTTCCCGCCCCTGAATTTTGCTCCCTTCAGGCATAAAAAAACGCTGTATGCCGCCGCCGTAAAGGGGAGTTAATTCTGTATGTTCAAATCTCTTAGTGTCTCTGGAAATGTTTTCTGCCGTGTATTTTATGTCTGGTATCCCGGATACCGTGAATTGCTCTGTCGATGTTTTAGAAATGATTATATCAGCTGGGAATTGTGCACTTGCGCCTGGGAACTTCTTTCCTGCCCGCCAGCCCAATTCACATCCCATTGCTTCAAGAGACTCTGATCTGTGATCCTGCCCCGGAATATCCATCGCATGAGCCATAATGCTTCCTAACACTTCCCTTACAAGGGAAATGAAGTTCCAAAGACCTCTGCTCTGGGACCTGAGAATTTCCTCACCTGTCGTTTTTCTCATTTTGAAACCGGCTCCTGTTTTTCAGATAGATTATCGCATCAAACATCTGACTGTTTACCAGATATTCGGGGGGATTATTTTTCCCTTCCGGGTTTTGAGCTAATATGGCTTAATCTTTTTATTAAATTTTTATTGCCGTCTGCGGATAAATTCCCGGATGGTTAAATCTCAGGGAAATTATTTTACTTTTCTTTTTCTTCGCAGAAAAATAATTTATTAAAGTCAAGGGTTGCCATACTCAATATTAATATATTTTCTTGTTGCCTTTTTATTTTCTTTTCACTAAACTACTTGGTTACTTTAGCTATTTCTGAAAACATAAATGAAGCCCTTTTTACGGGGATTCATTAATAAGGCGCCCGACAATTTTTTTTAGAATGCCAAATTCAAGAGTTCCTTTTGAGCCCTGAAGTTTTTCTTCCCGTCTTTTTCTTTTGTAAAACCTTTATGTCTCTGTTACTCGTCTTTTGCTTCTGCCGGGTGAATTATTGCGCAGTTTTATTCAAAGTGCGTCAAAAAATAATTGACAAAACTTAATATTTTAATTAAAATTACATGCAGGAAAAAAATTTTAGCAACAAACAGAGGAGATACTGTGGACGATTCTGGCGGTGATAAGCGTTGCTTATTTTGCTCGAAGAATTTATCCCGACATACCAGGGAAGTGCAATCTCCGGGTCTGAGGCTGATTTTTTTTCTTATCTCCCTATGATAACCCTCTGATAGTGCTTCCGGTAATTTTGTAAAAATTGCAATTTCTTTTAATTCGCTCCGGGAATATTGGGGATTCTTATTCCAGGCCAATTTTTACATGTATTACATCTCTTCTGTCTAAGCATTTTGCTTCTAAAGCAGGCATTTGCTTGAAAAGGCGTTACAGGTTGAACCGGTGTGTTCACAGAGAGAGCCTTTCTTGCTGCTGCCCCCGACTTTTATGACTGGGATTGGAAATGTTGTATCTATGCCTTTGATTAAATGACTAGGTTTTTATTTCATAACGCTTAATTTCTCTCTGCAGGGGAGGTTGAAATGCAATTTATTAGCTTTGATTTCAGCAGAATACTGGATCTAAATATCTTTTCTCACGATTACCAGATTATCGGCAAGCTGAAGGATGTGGCCGTTACTAACGACGTCAGAAATCCTCGCGTTCGGGCCGCTAAGGTAAAAACTAAAGACGGAATAAAATTCATTAACTGGGACTATATCACCCTCTCTAAAAGACACGGACAGTACCACCTTTCTTGTACCAAACTCGAGGAGATGCCGGTCGAGGACCTGCTAATGCTCAATAAACAGGTCATGGATAAACAGATCATTGACGTGAACGGACGCAAGGTCGTACGCGTTAACGACATAAGACTAGCCCTTCTTTCTGCCGGAATGTTTGTCGTTGCGGTGGATATCGGGACCGAAGGGCTTCTAAGGCGCCTAGGTATCGCAAAACCGATCATGAAGCTCGGCATTAAGGTGCCCTCGAAACTTATTCTGTGGAATGACGTTGAAACCGTTTTCTCCGGAAGCGAAAATATCGTCCTTTCAAAAACATATAACAAACTTTCTACTCTTCACCCGTCGGATCTGGCCGACATAATCGAGGATTTCGATACTAAAACGGGTATGACCATCTTCGCTCACCTCGATACGGCCCGGGGCGCCGACGTTCTGGAAGAAATGGAGGAGGAAACACAGGTCAAGGTCCTCGAAAACCTCGCTACCGATAAGGCCGCCGATATACTCGAGGAAATGCCTGCCGATGAGGTGGCCGATATCCTGGACGGAATGGATAAGGAAAGGGTGGAAGAGCTCCTTAACAATATGGAAAAGGAAGCCTCCGACGAGGTCAGGGAACTCATGGAGTACGACGAAAAGTCCGTCGGCAGCCTTATGAGTAATGAATTTGTTTCTTTCAGAAGCGATACAAGCGTAGGCCAGGTCATAAGCACTATACGCGAACAGAAGCCCGAGGAAGGCACAACCAGCTATATTTATATTACAAACCAGAAAAATAAGCTGATCGGTAAGGTCTCACTGAGAGACATCGTCATTTCCGATCCTTCGGTCACGCTGAAAAGCATTATGCATAAGGATATTATCTTTATGTACGATAACGACGAAATTGAAGAATTGATAAAAATTGTCACAAAATATAATCTTTTTGCCATTCCAATTGTGGATAAGGAGATGAACCTTGTAGGTAACGTAGTCATTAACGACATAATGTACGAAATACTGAAGGAAAGATAGGCTCACTAAGCGGCAGAGTGCTAAAGGAAAGGTAAAAGCCGGAAGTCACCTTTCCTCTTTTCAGCTGCCGCCACTATGCTCCTTGGCAATATTGTTAAATAAAGTAAAATCTTATTTTTAGTTTGAACCTGGCGCACGTTCCGGCTTTACGCCAATCAAATATGGAGGAGAAAGGTTCTGGTAGTTGATAAAAATGGAAAGAAAAAAGGGTGGATTCCTACCCTGCTGGTATTTCTGAGCATACTGGGTCCCGGCATTATTACCGGGAGTGTGGATAATGATGCCGGCGGAATTACAACCTACTCTGTAGCCGGCGCCATGTACGGTTACAGGCTGCTGTGGACTTTAATTCCAGCCTTCATAGTCCTCCTGGTCGTCCAGGAAATGAATGCCAGAATGGGAATTGTAACCGGAAAGGGACTTGCGGACCTGATTCGCGAGAATTTCGGCGTCAAGGTTACATTTTTTATTTTTCTCGGCCTTATAGTTGCCGATATAGGAAACACAACAACTGAATTTGCCGGCGTGGCCGGAAGCCTTCAGATCTTCGGGGTCAATAAGTACATTTCAGTACCCGTTTCAGCCCTGCTGGTCTGGTTCTTCGTGGTTCACGGCACGTACCGCTCGGCTGAAAAGATTTTCCTGGTTTTCAGCGTGTTTCTGCTCTCATACGTCGTTTCTGCAGTACTGGCTAAACCCGATTGGGCTGCAATAGGTACAGCCATCGCAAGGCCTTCTTTTGAAATGGATACCCGTTTTATCGGAATGGTCATAGGTATTGTCGGTACCACAATTGCTCCATGGATGCAGTTTTACATGCAGTCGGCTGTAATAGAAAAGGGAATTAAACTGGATGAGTACAAGTACGAACTCTTGGACGTGGTAATAGGCTGCATTGCAACCGTTGCAGTTGCATTTTTTATCATTGTTGCCTGCGGCGCCACACTGCACCAGCGGGGAATTCAGATAAATGACGCCAAAGACGCCGCCGAGGCACTCCAGCCCCTTGCCGGTGCCTTTGCCTCTCAGCTATTCGCCTTCGGGCTCTTTATTGCTTCAATCTTTGCAGCTACAATACTGCCCCTTGCAACTGCTTTCTACATCTGCGAGGCGTTCGGCTTTGAGGCCGGAATTGATAAAAAGCCCCGCGAGGCGCCTGAATTTTATACTTTCTTTACCTCAATAATCATTATTTCCGTGCTGATCATTCTTATTCCTGGCGCACCTTTGATCGAAATCACAATCTGGACACAGGTAATTAACGGAATTCTCCTGCCCGTAGTACTGATCTCGATGATGATCATTGTAAATAAGAAAGAAATCATGGGGGCGCTTACAAATACCCCAATTAAAAATTTTATCGGGTGGTCCACAATAACCATTCTGGTCATTCTGACAATAATTCTTACTCTGGAACCCGTCATTAATTTCTAAGACCACAAGAAAGGCTATGCCGGCTTTAACCCCCGGCATAGCCTTTTTTTAACCCAATTAACACCTCCCAGCTTTTTTCCCGGAATTTAGAATTTCCTTCCGGAGAAACAATTATACATGGGTAATTTCCGCCCCATTTTCCCAATTTTTCATCTGTTTACTTTTTATACAATTTCCACCCCCTTAAGAAACCCTAAATGCTTAGTTTTTCAACATTTGACTGTTCAATTTATGAACAATTTTTCCAGAAACAAAGAACCTGTTTTTACTAATATTGGGAATATCTCGGTAGCTGTATTTCAATATTCAACACTTTCTCAATTGGGGCACTGGTATGCAATTTGACTTATTAAGGCGACCATAGGTGCTATTTAAAATAGCAGGATAAGGAAGCCTTAAGGCTTTCCGATCGAATAACATGCGCATGGTTATTTATTAATTAATTGGAGGTTCGTTCTATGAAAAGATCGATACTATTTTGTTCGATCCTACTTCTGGCAGGCTTCTTTACTATGGAAAGCTTCGCCCAGACAGTAAAGATTAAAAGAGAGGCAATGTCCTCTACAAATCTTGCCGGCTTTTATGCCCCGGGCAAAGCCCCTGCAGGCACATTCCAGGTCTACAGCGGTCTTCGCACGGTTGCAAAGGGGCAGCAGGTTTATGTCAATGCCGATACTACCGGTACGGTTTTGAACGTCACATGGTCCTTCCTTGAAAAACCAAGCGGATCAAATGCCACTTTCAAAACTGCCGCAGGAAAACCCACTGTTTTTACTCCCGACCTGACCGGCCGTTATATCATTAAGGTTGATGCCGATGGAAAAACAGACCTGGATACTTTTTATGTAAATACTTACCTGGGAACTTTCTACATTAGGGATCTTAATGACGGTACGGGCAACGTTGAACCCGGCTGCGGTGTCTGCCACAAGGATAAGTATGATGCCTGGCAGCAAACCGGACACGCACAGTGGTTCAAAAAAGGCGTTACCGGTCAGCTCGAAGTTGAAGCCGGCAAAGGCGCTTATTCAACCAACTGCTTCAAATGCCACGTCGTTGGCTGGGACCAGACAGTCGATAACGGTAACTTTGGCTACTATGCTAAAAAAACCGGCTTTGATACCACCTGGTACAAGGGCCTCGAATTAAGGGATGGCGACTACTGGACAAAATCGGGCGACCTGACGGCCTGGAACCTGATGAAATCCATGGATCCCAAAATGGAAGGCGTAGCTTCAATAGGTTGCGAAAACTGCCACGGCGCCGGCAAGGAGCACAACGGCAACGTAAGCAAAATTTCCTATAGCATAGACGCCGGCGTCTGCCTGCAGTGCCACGATGCCCTTGAACACCACAGACTGGGAAAGTATTACAATGCTTCGGCTCACGCAAAGTGGCCCGACGGCGAACATACCGCACGTACTTCCTGCTACCCCTGCCACAGCGGCCTTGCATTCCAGAAATGGGTCGACAAAGGCAAGCCTGCCATGACCGACGCTTCCATCTACAGCACCAACGGCGCTGCCGAGGCTGACGTAGCTTTAACATGCGCTGCCTGCCACGATCCTCATGGTAACGGACAGCCAAACCAGATCCGTACCATGTCAACTCCTCCTCTTAGGAACGGATTCGCTATTGACAGGGGCGGAAAAGGTATGATCTGTATGAACTGCCACAGCTCTCGCTATAACGTCGCTACCAAGGTCACCGACAAGGCTCCCCTTTACGGATTTGCCGACCATTACGGACCTCACGGAAATCCGCAGACAGATATGTACTTCGGACAGAACGCTTACACCTATGGACAGAAGTGGGAAAACTATACAACTCACGCTTTCATGGACGATGCGTGCGTAACATGCCACATGCAGGAACGCACCGAAATGGGAGCTACCATTTCTAACCACGAATGGACTATGACCGAGGAAGTCAATGGCGTTGAGACCGACAGGGTTGAAATCTGCCAGAGATGCCACGGCTCTTCAGTTAAATCCTTCGGCGATATCAAGGGTCAGGACTATGACGGCAACGGCGTGGTCGAAGGTGCAAAGACTGAAATTGCAAACCTCATGGCTACACTCAAATCAAAACTGCCGCAGGATAAAACCGGCGAAGTCATTTCTTCTATAGCTGATACGGCAAATACCAAGCTGAATAAGAAGGTTGTTGCCGCTATCTACAACTACCTCTTCATTAAGAGCGACGCTTCTCAGGGTATGCACAACACAAAGTATACCGTAGCCTTACTGAAGGCATCACTGGCCGACCTGGCGGGTGGTACAACAGGCGTTTCCGTAAAGAATAATGAAGTGCCTAAATCATTCGACTTAAGCCAGAACTATCCAAACCCGTTCAACCCTTCAACACAGATTGTATTCAGCATTCCTTCTGCAGCCCGTGTTAAGTTGAATGTTTATAACATCGTTGGCCAGCTGGTTGCAACACTGGTTAACGGTGAATTTGCTCCCGGAAACTACACAGCTACCTGGAACGGCAGGGACCTGAGCGGTTCAATGGCTGCAAGCGGCGTTTACCTCTACCGCATTGAAGGCATGGGACAGAATGGACAGAACTTCAGCATGACAAAGAAAATGATCCTTACAAAGTAAGATTTGCATTTTACTTGTTCTTAAAGCCGGTCTTTATGGCCGGCTTTTTTTATACTGCCTCACACTTAGCCCCGTTCCAAAACAAATTCAAATACGTTGACTATCTGTCAGGATGTATTAAATTGGATAAAAAGACAAGTTTAATACTCCGGGAATAATATGCTAATAGACATTGCCACCGCACTTCCGCCATTTATGGTCAGCCAGACAAAGGCTGCCTCGGAACTGAAAAACAGAATGGCCGACCGCCCCGCAACTGCCAGAATGATAGATATGGCTGCCGTTCATTCGGGCATTAGCACCAGATACGTCGTTGTGCCCGATGCCGAAGACCTTTCAGAGGAAAAATTTTATGCTAAAGAGGCCCCAACGCCTGGCACAAAAAAAAGAATGCAGGAATATGAGAAATGGTCGAAGGAGCTTACTTCAAAAGCCGTGGGGGATCTCCTGCAGAAGACAAACTTCAGTCCGTCTGCAATTTCCAGGCTCATTACAATTTCCTGCACTGGATTTTTTGCACCCGGGCTCGACTACCACCTGATGAAAACCTTCGGAATACCCGCCTGCACAAAAAGAACCAATATAGGCTTTATGGGATGCGCGGCCTCAATAATAGGCTTTACTTCTGTACTTGAAGCCATGAATTCAGCCCCAAAAGGCCAGGCCCCGGCTACACTCCTGGTCTCCGTGGAATTATGCAGCATCCATCTTCAGACCGAAAGCACACGCGATAACATACTGTCAAATATTATTTTTGCCGACGGCTGCGCTGCTGCCTTATTTGCAGATGCATCCGAAGCCTCCATAACACCGCGGCTGGATCTATTGAGCACAAGGTCCGTTCTTTTCGACAACTCGGCTGAAATTATGGGTTGGAAGATAGGAGACTTTGGTTTCGAGATGGTTCTTTCTTCTGAACTGCCCGGCATAATCTTAAAACAGGCGGCCCCGGCACTCTTAAAAATCATTGACGAAATGGGACTTGAGAAAGATAAGATCAGGCACTGGGCACTGCATCCGGGCGGAAGGGCAATTCTTGATGCCATGCAGACGGGTGTCGGGCTTTCCGATGAGGATATGAAAGCCTCACGCCACGTACTGAAAAATTACGGTAATATGTCATCGGCTTCAATCTTATTCGTCATGAAAGAACTGCTGAAGACAAACATCGGAAAGGGAGATATTCTCTGCGCCGTTGCTTTTGGACCCGGACTGACCATGGAAGTTGCTTTCTTTAAGGGCGCCTGATGCTGCTTAAGAGAAGTTTCAACAAGGAAATAATAGACGACTTTGCAATTAGCGGTGAACGCCTGGAGCGGGCGCTTTCTGAACTGAAGGTTATTAACTATTTTCTCGGGGGCAATTCCGTAAGCAGAAAGGGCATCTCGGACTTAAATAGAATGTCTAGATTTACAGATAGCACCAAAATTCTCGACATGGGTTCCGGCGCCTCCGACCTCTTCTTCAGGCTTAAAACAAATGGTAAAATTACGGACCTCGTAAGTGCCGACTTAAACCTACAGGCCTGCCGCTTTACCAGGGAATTGCACCCCGGGGCAAAGGTCGTCTGCTGCAATGCACTCATGCTACCGTTTAAGAAAAACAGTTTTGATATCGTCCATGCTTCCCTTTTTTTTCATCATTTCCGGGAACAGGAAATTCTGGATATCCTTGAGCAAAGCTATTTGCTTGCTGAACAGGGAATTGTAATCAATGACCTCAGGCGTTCAGTACCGGCACTTGCGGGAATTAAAGTCCTAACCAGGCTTTTCTCAAAAAGCAGTATGGTAAAAAACGACGCCCCTCTTTCAGTAAAAAGGGGATTTACAAAAAGGGAGTTAAAGAGCATCTTTTCAAATTTTGCGGACTGCAGGTTTGTAATAAAGCGCAAATGGGCTTTCAGGTGGCTTATATATTGCGCTAAAAACGCCAGGCATGCGGATCCTAAACCATGGTCCGAGAAATAAGTTTTTACACGAAAAATTAAATTTCCAGGAGTTTTCTTATGGATTCAGCCGGGATATATGAGGTCGCAGTCGTTGGAGGCGGCCCGGCGGGCTCTTCTGCAGCATTCCGCCTGGCACGCCAGGGCTTTAATGTCTGCCTGATAGAGAAGAAAACTTTTCCAAGGGAAACCCTTTGCGGAGAGTTTATCTCCAGGGAGGCTACGGAAATATTAAATTCTCTCGGGCTCTTTAAGAAATTCCTCATGCTCCACCCAAACCCGATCCATTCATTCAGTTTTATTCTTAGTGATGGCCGAAAGCTGAAAACCAGCCTTAATTTTACGGGTTACGGCTTAAAGCGAGGAAGCCTCGATAATTTTCTCCTGAAATCTGCCATAAAGGAAGGAATAGACCTGCTTCAGCCTGCCTCGGCAAAGGAAATCAGTCAGACTTCCCAGGGTTACGCTTTATCCGTTTTAACGCCTAAGGGCACGCTGAAACTTTTGGCCAAAAACGTCATTGCCGCATACGGAAGGCAAAGCCCTTTAGACCGCGAGCTAAAAAGGGATTTTACCGGAATTAAAACACGCCTGAACGGACTCAAGCTCCACGTACCCTGCCAATTCGCCCCAAACTTCCCTGAAGATGAAATCCATATTTATGTCGGCAAGGGGATTTACTGCGGAGTAAACCGGGTTGACCGGCAGACTCTTACCGTCTGCTTTCTTGAGGACAGGACGGACTATGAGCCCCCTCCCAGGGTGCGCCTTAAAGAACTCATTTCAATGAACAGAAGCTTTAAGGAAATTTTCTCCCCCGATATTTTTACTATCTTAGATTCCCTTCCCGTCTACGGAACAGGGAATATTTACTTCGGGAAAAGGAACTGCGTT
The DNA here is from genome assembly GCA_025612245.1 of Ignavibacteria bacterium. Lineage (GTDB taxonomy): Bacteria > Bacteroidota > Ignavibacteria > Ignavibacteriales > SURF-24 > JAAXKN01. The sequence continues at coordinate 284,786 of JAAXKQ010000002.1, read as the reverse complement.
GAAAACGGTATTTTTATGGCTGGCGATGCCGCACGCGTAATTGCCCCTCTTTCAGGCGACGGCATTGCAATGGCTCTGCAAAGCGCAGAGCTTGCCTGTGAAGCTGTCTCGCAGAAACTCCAAAATAAGCTCGGGGAAAAAGATGCTGAAAATTTCTATACACACAATTACAGAAAACTCTTTTCCCCTAGGCTCAGAACAGCCCTGCTTCTGCAAAAAACCATTCTTAAGCCCGACTTATCCAAACCGGCATACTTTGCCGCTAAAATGTTTCCGGGATTGTTAAGCTACTTTATAAATTCAACCAGGGGGATAATTTGAGACGGCTCATACCGGCACTTCTATAATAGCCCTTTATTTCTTATTTTAGGTAAGATAAAAAAAACGGGATATTAAATGGAAACAAATGAACTGAATGAAATTTTATTCATGCAGCTGGTTTACCAGAATCAGCAGCTGGCTATGATGGGCCTGGGCAAACTTAATAATCCTGTTTCCGGCAAAATGGAGAAAAACCTGGAACAGGCTAAAATTGCAATAGACATGCTTGACATGTTAATTGCAAAGACAAAGGGAAATCTCGGCCCTAATGAGGAAAAATTCATTCATGACGTTGTAAGAGAGTTAAAACTTAATTATGTTAATGAAAGTAAATAGCATTTCGGGGCACCAGAGGCTTAACCTTTTAATAGCGGACAAACCAAAAACATGACTATCGGTATATTGCCAAATACCTCAAAGGAGAATATTGCAGAAGTAGTCTCAATTCTCGTAAAAAGTCTGCGCGAAAATGGCTTCGATTACATAATCAGCAGTAACTTCAACCATTCCTTAAAAGAGCTGCCACAGGAAATCAGGCAGGGGCCTTACATGGATGTTGAAGAAATCTTCGGACAGTGCGACATGGTGGCCTCTATCGGAGGAGACGGCACCATGCTGAACACTGCATTCCAGGCCAGGAACTGGGAGACCCCCATTATGGGTATTAACTTCGGCAAACTGGGCTTCCTTGCCGAGTTCGACATCAACCACATGGATCAGCTCTTAAAGGAAATAAAAGAAGGGAAGTATACAATCGACAACCGCATGGTGCTCGAAGGCGAGTGCTCTTCATGCGAAAATAAATTCCTCTTTGCTATTAACGACATCGTAATTGAAAAAGGCGGCTGGCCCAAAATGATTGAGCTTTCACTGAAAGTGGACGACGATTACGTGACGACGTTTGCCGCCGACGGGCTTATACTTGCCACCCCTACCGGCTCAACGGCATATTCACTTTCTACCGGGGGACCTATCGTAAGCCCGCAGGCCGACGTAATTACAATGAGCCCCATTTCGCCTCACAGCCTTACCATGCGGCCACTTGTACTTACCAGCAGCCATACAATTAATATACGCGTGAGTTCAATGCATACCTCCGTGCAGATCAACTGCGACGGGCAGAGGGTCTATAACTATACCCCGCCGCTGGATATCACGGTAAGGAAAAGTAAAAAACACGTGCGCTTAGTACACACTTATTCTACCAATTACTTTAAGACTCTCCGGGAGAAGCTCTTCTGGGGGATGGACCTTAGAAAAATTTTCCATCCGTAGCCTTCTCCATTTTTAAGAATAGTTAATCCCGCTTTATAAGACATATTTACTGGAGGCAAAATGAAATTTCTGGTGTTTTTATCCTTTATTGCTTTTTTCAGCCTGAACGCACAGGATAAGCTTAAAACCATAACCGATGAAAAATCGGGCAAGCCCATGCTCGTTGGCATTGCCAGTAGAAGCGCATTCCAGGATACAAGTTATTCATGGTGGTATAATTCAGAATACGACAACTACAGGGTGAAAACAAAGGACCTCGAAGGCGTTGCCGCTAAAATCAAAGATTTCAACATTACGATTGTAATGGGTACCTGGTGCAGCGACAGCCACCGCGAAATCCCCAGATTCTTCAAAATTCTTGACACCTTGAACTTTCCTGAAAACAGGATAAAACTCATTATGGTCGACAGGCAAAGAAAGGACCTTTCAGGTGAGGTGGACAGCCTTAAGATTGAGCTTGTGCCCACTATTATTTTCTACAACATGGGAAAAGAAGAAGGCCGCATTACAGAAGCCCCGCAGGAAACTCTTGAAAAGGATACTTATAATATTGTAATGGGGAAGCCCGTGGAAAACAAAGATTCCACCGGGAAACCGGAAGATAAATAATTTTCTGAAGGTTTGGAATGTAAGAATCGATAAAAAAGGCGCCCTTTATGAGCGCCTTTTTTATGAATAAAGTATCAGTTCTCTATAATTGTCATCTCCGTAATTTCTTCGGCCGAAATTTTTCTGATTTCTTCGGGATGTTTTCCATTTTTACCATTCCCATTTCTGCCGTTTCCGTTTCTTGCGTTTGCAGGAACACTGATGGAAATTTTTTCCTTCACTGGCTTTTTTTCTGCGGGCTTTTCCTTGGGATTGTTTTTATCCACGGCTTCTTTATAGACGTAGACCTGGTTCTTATAGTTCCTGAGTATGATCTTCTCATCATCGTGGTGAAGTACATACTCCGGAAGTATTGGAATCTTGCCTCCGCCTCCAGGGGCGTCGATAACAAAGTAGGGAATAGCGAGCCCGCTTGTGTGGCCTCTAAGCTTATCCATGATCTCTATACCCGTCCTGATCGATGTCCTGAAGTGATTGGCTCCTTTCGTTTCATCAGCCATATAGAGGTAATAAGGCTTAACCCGCATCTTAAGCAGCTTCTGCATGAGTTCCTTTATAGTATCCGGGTCGTCGTTAACGCCTTTCATCAGAACGGTCTGGCAGCCAACAGGGCATCCTGCATCGGCCAGCATCTGGCAGGCGCGGGAGCTTTCAGAGGTAATTTCCCATGGGTGGTTAAAATGTGTATTTATATAAATCGGGTGATACTTTTTTATCATGCTGCAGAGTTTAGGTGTAATTCTCTGGGGCAGCACACAGGGCATTTTAGTGCCGATGCGGATAATTTCCACGTGAGGAATCTGGCGCAGGCGGATTAGGATTTTTTCAAGCATATAGTCCGTGAGCATCAACGGGTCACCTCCCGAGAGAATGACATCCCTGATTTCAGCGTGTGATTCTATATAATTGAAGGCCGATTCCAGCCCTTTCATGGAAATCTTGTCTGAGTTGCCTACTTTTCTTTTGCGCGTGCAGAATCTGCAATACATTCCGCACTGGCTGGTAACAAGAAACAGTACGCGGTCAGGATAGCGGTGGGTAATATTTGGAACAGGGCTCATAGCATCTTCATTAAGCGGGTCCTCAAAGGCATCGAAGTCTTCCAGTTCAACCCTGTCGGGAACGCATTGCTTCCAGATCGGGTCTCCAGGATACTTTATCAGACTCATATAATAAGGATTGATTCGGGCCTGAAAAAACTGGTCTATTTGTTCGGCAGTCGCCCTGTCGATGTGAAATTTCTCGACGAGCTGGTCCACTGAGTGAACACTGTCTCTTAGCATTTGTTGCCATAGTTCCATTGAATTAACCCTTTAAGTTATTGAAAGTACTTACCAAAGATTACCAAGTTATCTTTTAATGAATAAAAATCTCTTATTTCAGCTACAACAGAATAGCCGTTTTTCATGTAAAAACTCCTCGTGCCCAGGTAACTATCTTTCGAGGAAGTCTCCGCCAGAAGCCATCTGCCTTTGTTTTGGGCTACAATCCCCTCGGCATGATTCAGAAGCTGACGGCCTATTCCTTTCGACTGGACTGAGGGGTCCACAACAATCCAGTAAAGATCAAAAACTCCATCGGTAAGAGGTCTTCTTCCCGTGCAATGGTAGCCAATAACATTGCCGTCCTGCTCGTAGACGTAAATGAGATAATCTTCCTGCAAAGGCCTTAGTATTGCAACATCTATCAGTTCCATAGCAACTTCCACTTCCTCGGCATTAAACTGCACTATGCCACGCAGGATTTCACTAAGCTTCTCCCTGTCCTCAGCCATTAGTTTTCGGATCATATTCCTTCCTGTCCATTGCTAAATTAACTATGCTGTATAATAACTCCGGATACGAGAGTCCTTTGGCTCTGGCTGCTCTGGCAAATCCGGCGTCCTGGGATAGGTCCGGATTCGGATTAACCTCAATCACGTAGGGGATACCGCTTTTACTCAAACGAATATCTACCCTTGCATAATCGCGGCAGTTCATCAGCTCATAAGCTTCTTTGGCAACAGTCTCAATTTTCACTCTGAGCTCCTGTTCAATTTCTGCCGGGCAATTTGGATTCGTGTACTTGTAATAAGTACTGTTTGGAGACCACTTACCCTCGTAAGTTACAATCTTTGGTAAGCCTTTTGGTAAACCGCTGAAAATAATTTCAGATATTGGCAGGACATCTCCTCCTAAGATCGAGACGTTGAATTCCCTGCCGTTGATAAATTCTTCAATAATTACATCCTGCCTGTATGTCTTAAATAAAAATCCCAGCCTGCGGTTTGCTTCCTCAACACTATTTACTACAGAGAATTCCGATATGCCTATGCTGGCGTCTTCATTCAAAAGCTTCAGTATGACGGGAAATTTCAGGGTAAAACATTCAGGATCTATGACGGTGTTTAATTTTGCTATGTGAAAACCCGGAGTTTTAATGTTTCCGGACTGCAGGAGCTGCTTTGTTCTTGCCTTGTTCAGGCACAGCCCCAGGCATAATGGTATGTTGCCTGTATAATTGAAGCCCAGAAGCTCATACAAACCCGCCGTATATGCTTCGTAGTTTGCCTTCCCCTCTACTGATTCCACGAAATTGAAAATCAGGTCCGGCGAATAAGAGGTAATCCAGGAGATTGCTGCCTCTATGTCCGAACTGAAAGCATAGGTCTCTATGTCCTTGAAATAGAGCTGAAGCCCGGAAACAATATCATTGATGTGATTCATCACTTCGGTTTCCGAGAGGTCGACATTTTCCTCATCCGAAGCTACATTCTTTCCAAGATAGTTCTTATAGACCTTTGCAGGCTCATTATAACAGACTAATATTTTTGTATCGCTACTCATATTAGATTATGCCTTTTTGCTGAAACATATAAAACCTGGTTTATCATCTGCTGGTAATCCAGCCCCGCGGCACGTGCGGCTTTTGGGAAACAGGAATTATCTTTCGGATCGGGAAGGATTCCCGGAAGGGGATTTACTTCAATTATGTTTGGTTCGCCCTCCTCGTCCAGCCTTATGTCAATTCTGCTCCAATCCTTGCAGCGGAGGGTTTTATACGTCCTTAAAGCAGCACTCTTTATTTTATCTTCCAGTCCGCCTTCCAGATAGGCCGGGCAAGTAAATATTTCAAGCGGATTTTCTCTTCTATCAACTATCCACTTTGCCTCGTATGAATATATTGGCGCCATTCCACCGGGGAGTTCGCTGAAATTAATTTCTACAATGGGTAATGCACAGGCATTACTGCCATTTCCGATTATTGCCACGGTAAACTCCCTGCCGGGAAGAAATTCTTCAATCAATGAAGGCTGTCCGTATGTTCTGCCGTTAACAGCAACAGCTTCCTTCAGTTCCTCGTAATTATTTATAAATGAAGAGTTGAAAATTCCTTTGCTTGAGCCTTCAGCCACGGGTTTAATCATTACGGGAAACCTTAATGGAAATTCCTTAAGCTCATCCGGGTCTGAGGCAGTAATGAAACGGGGATTCTTTATGTCGTAATACGATAAAATTTCTTTTGTCCTTGCCTTATCCAGGCACGTTGCAAGCGTAAGGGGATCACTTCCCGTATAAGGTATATTAAGCATGTCCAGCATCGCAGGTATCTGAGCTTCCCGGCTTATGCCGTTTATGCCTTCGGCAATGTTAAAGACAATATCCGGGCGCAGTTTTTTTAACTTGTCAAAAGCCGTGTCATTTGCTTCAACTAATGTTACATTGTGATAAAAAGCCAGGGCGCCGCGTACGGCTTCGATTGTTTCGGAAGAATCCCATTCGGCATATACGTCATTGTATAGTGTAGAAATCTGAGGCAGGACAGACTGTTGTTCTGAGGGTAATTCTTCTTTCGAAGACGGAGGTTCTGTTATAGACTCCTCTTCGGGCTTCACATTAAATGTAATTGCAACATTCAGCTGAATGTTATTGTTAAGCGATGTAATAACTGCTCCCAAAGTTAAACGATGAAAAAATTTATGTGTAAAAATTTTTCTAAATCAGTTTGCAAGAACACTTAATTGTAATATAAAACATTCTTTATTATTTAAAAATATTTTTGGAGCAATAAGAAAAATATTTTGATAAAAATCAAAATATTTTTAAAAATTCTTCGTAAAAATCATTTTGTAAAAATATAAAAAGTTATCCTTTAAATAAAACAAGACGGCAAATTATTTTCTTTTTTCTTTAACAGATAGACCCTCCTTGCCAAGGTCATTCTCAAATGCGTAGCAGTTAGATTATTGCTTAACTTTATGACGCTTTTACAGCTAGGCAATCCTGGCATAAGAAAGGTTTTCCCTGTAGCTCCTGAGCAGGTTTTCTTTAATGAGGCTGTTTGAAGGCAGATGCAGCTTTGGATCGGAGGCAATCAGGCTGAATGCCGCGCCTTTAGCATCCACAAGGATCTGTGTATCATTTACAACGTCTGCATACTTGAGCTCGGGAAATCCGCTCTGCTTCGTTCCGAATATATCGCCCGGCCCCCTGAGCTTAAGGTCAATTTCAGAGAGTTCAAATCCGCTGGCATATTTTACCATCGAATGCAGCCTTGCAACGGCTTTGTTCTTCTCTATCTGCGAGGGCGACATGTACTCATAATCGGCGCTGAAATTGTTTGTCCTCTCAGCATGCTCATCCTTAGTTACAAGTATGCAGTATGCCTGCTTGTTGCTCCTGCCTACTCTTCCTCTTAACTGGTGCAGCTGCGAAAGCCCGAACCTCTCGGCATCATTGATTACAATTATGTTGGCATCCGGAATGTCTATACCTACTTCAATTACGGTTGTTGCAACCAGCACGTCAAACTCTTTTTTCGCAAAAAGCACCATTATCTCTTCTTTCTCCTGCCACGACATTTGTCCGTGCACCATTGCAACCCTCAGTTCGCTTAAGTACGTTTCCTTAAGCTCAACAAAGTGAGTTTCAGCGGCCTTGAGTTCAATTTTATCGGATTCCTTGACAAGAGGATATATTATAAACGACTGGTAGCCTTCTTTCTTCTTATCAACGATAAATTTATATATGTTCGGAAGGCTCGCTTCTCCCCTTAGTGAGGTCCTGATCGGAATCCTGTCCTTTGGCATTTCATTTATTACGGATACATCAAGGTCACCATAAACCGTCATCGAGAGTGTCCTTGGAATTGGAGTTGCAGTCATTACAAGCACGTCAGGCGAATGCCCTTTTGTAATCAGCCTTGAACGCTGTACAACGCCAAAGCGGTGCTGCTCATCAATTACAATGAGGCCAAGATTGTTAAAGGTAACAGCCTCTTCAAAGAGGGCGTGTGTGCCTATGACAATATCGCTTTCGTTCATTTCAATCATGGCCATGTTCTTCTGCTTCTCGGATTTCTTCTGCCCCCCTATAAGAAGGCTTACCTTTATGTCAAATCCCTCCAGCAGGCGGGTAATGTTCTTATAGTGCTGGTCGGCCAGAATTTCCGTCGGCGCCATGAGAGCCGACTGGAAGCCATTATCCTTTGCAATGAGCATTGAAATAAGTGCAACAATTGTCTTTCCGCTCCCCACGTCTCCCTGCAAAAGCCTGTTCATCGGGCTCGGCTTCTGCATATCCTTCCTGATCTCGCTTAAAACGCCAAGCTGCGACTTCGTCAGGTCAAAAGGAAGCTTTTTCAGAAAGTCCGACACAAGATGCGTCCTGACTACCATGGAATAGCCCGGTACCTGCTCCTGTAGGTTGTATTTTCTCAGGGCAACCAGGAGTTCAATGTAGAAGAGCTCTTCAAATTTGAACCTCAGCTGAGCCTTTTCAAGTGCTTCCTTCGATTCCGGAAAATGAATGTTCTTTATGGCTTCCCTGATACCCGGAAGTCCGTGCTTCTCAATTATATCTTCAGTAAGTGTTTCACCAAGTTCATCGGCATAAGTTTCAACAGCCGAGCTTATTATTTTCCTCAGGCTAAGATCACCAATATTGGTCGAGCGAAGTTCCTTTGAAACGCGGTAGAAAGGAATGATTTTGCCCGTATTAAGGAAGCGCTGTGTCTCGTCTTCCGTAATTTTGTCGAAATCGGGGTGAACAAACTGCAGGTGTCCATATTTCGTCAGTACGGGTTTTGAAGAAATCGCATAGTGTTCGCCTGGGTTAAACAGAAGCTGCATGTATCTGACCCCCTGAAACCAGACACATTCGAAAAACCCGCTCGCATCACGCATCTTTACTTTCAGTATCTCTTTTTTTCCATACCTGATCTTTTCTTTATCGAGCACCTGGCCCATAATGGTTACTTCACCCTCGTATCCGTTGACGACATGGCTATAGACTTTTGCCGTATTTAGTGTCGTCGAACGGTCGAGATACCTGGTAGGGAAAAAGTACATCATCTGCCGTATGGTCTCTATGCCGATCTTGGCAAATGACTCGGCTCTTTTAGGACCAACCGATTTGATAAACTTAACGGAATGCTCTAAAGTATTTGTATTCAGGTTATTCATAATTTTCAAAAATAATGCTTATGGAATGAACATGCAAACCTGCAGGCGCCTTAAAAACTGATATGACTTTCTTCCATGATTTATGAGAATTTATTTCATATTTTTATGTCTTAATTCTTAATCTTTGCCAAGAGGAGTTTCAATGTTTTTATTAAATAAGTACAGGAAGACATCTCTTTTAATTGTCTGCCTTGTCTCCATTTCATTCTTTGCAGCAAGGGCCCTGCCCGAAAAACCCCTTCCCGGGAAAGACCTGCCCAACCTGGATGAAGGAATGTACCCGTTAAGCGAAATAGGCAACCTGGCCCTTAAACAGGCAGGACTCAGGATCGATCCTGTGGAGGTGTATAACCCCAATGGCATCAGCCTTGTAGACGCGCTGGTTAACGTAGGGGGCTGCACTGGATCCTTCATATCCGATCAGGGACTCATCATTACGAACCACCACTGCGTATTTGGCGCGCTTCAGGCCGCCAGTACTGTAGAACACGACTACATTGAAAATGGTTTCAAAGCCACGTCTTCAGAAGAGGAGATTGAGGCCAAAGGCCTCGCCTGCCGTATCACCGATTCTTATGAGGATGTTTCAGACAAAATCCTGAAGGCCGCCGAAGGCCTGAATGATCCGGCCCAGAGGAGCAAAGCCATGGAACTTGAAAAACTCCGGCTTGTCAGGGAAGCCGAAGGAAAGGATAAATCCATTCGCGCTGAAGTTTCAGAAATGTTCGAAGGCCAGACATACGTTCTTTTCAAATATAGGCTGATCCGCGACGTCAGAATTGTTTACGTGCCCCCGCGCAGTATAGGCGAATTCGGCGGCGAAAGCGACAACTGGGTCTGGCCCCGCCATACGGGCGACTTTTCTTTCCTCAGGGCTTATGTTGCAAAGGACGGCTCACCGGCTCCTTATTCAAAGGACAACGTCCCTTATAAACCGAAAAAATTCCTGAAGGTCAACCCGAATGGCGTAAACGAAGAGGACTTCGTTTTTATTCTTGGATACCCGGGCAGGACTTTCCGCCATAAGCCTTCTCAGTTCCTCGAATATCAGGAGAAGTACCAGTTGCCTTATATATCTGAACTCTACGACTTTCAGATCAATACAATGGAAAAGATGGGTGAAAATAACCACGAACTCGCCATCCGCTTTGCTTCGAGAATTAAGGGACTAGCAAACACCACAAAAAACTATAAAGGCAAGCTAAAGGGACTTCGGTCACTCTCCCTGGTTGATAAAAAACGCCAGGAAGAAAAAAATCTCCAGGCATTCATCGATGGCGACCAGTCACTTAAAGCTTCCTACGGCAACGTCCTTTCTGAAACCGAAAAGGTGTATCAGGGACTGTTCAAAACTGCAAAGCGCGACCTTTGGACAGGACAGGTCTACAGGACTTCAACACTCTTAAGGCTTGCAGACCTCGCACTGGACTATGCAATTGAAGCAGGGAAGCCTGAAGGCGAAAGAAAGCAGGCTTACCTTGAAAAAAACCTTCCTGAATTAAAGAAGAATATCTCGGTCCTTTATGGCACTTTCGATCTTGAAGCTGACAGGATTTTCTTAAGAAGAATGCTTCAGGATGCCTCGGAATTTCCGGAAGAATCCAGAATTAAATCCGTGGACAGGATCATTAAAGGTAATGACAAGTCCAAGTCGATCGATGAATTCATACAGAAGGCATTTAATAACAACAGGCTTACCGACCAGAATTATTTCCTCAGCCTGCTTTCAAAGCCTTACGGTGAACTGGTTAAATTAGATAACCCTATCGTTGGCCTGGCGCTTAGTCTGCGAAAGGAAGCTGCTTCTTATGAGGAGGAAAGACTATCCGTTGAAGGCACTTTGGATGAACTCTCAGCAAAGCTGACTGAAGTAAAAAGGCTCTGGCAGAAAAAGTCTTTTATTCCTGATGCCAACAGTACACTCAGACTGACTTACGGCCACGTGCGTGGTTATTCACCGGCAGACGCGGTTTATAATGCGCCTTTTACCACTCTTCAGGGCGTAATTGAAAAGAGCTACCTGGGCGGCGAATACAGAATTCCTGAAAAACTCCGTGAGTTATATAAAAACAAGGACTTCGGCAGGTTCTACAGCCAAAAGGCCAAGGGACTGCCGGTTGCGCTTTTATACGACATGGATACAACAGGAGGCAATTCCGGAAGCCCCATAATGAATGCCTACGGTGAACTGATAGGCGTTAACTTCGACAGGACTTATGAGGCAACAATTAACGATTATGCGTGGAACGAAGACTACAGCCGCTCAATTGGGGTGGATATAAGGTATGTGCTCTGGGTAACGCAGAAAATCGGAGGGGCAGATTTTATTCTACAGGAACTGGGAGTAAACCTTTAACGTACTTTTTTTTAAGCTGGCATTAAAAATAAAAAAGCATGGCTTCTAAACCGGAAGCCATGCTTTTTTTATGATTCTTTTTTCGGATCTCCCCTGGTCAAGAAAAATCCCTTATTTTCCTTCAGGCACTCTGGAATGCTCCAGCTCCCAGAGCTTCGAATACTTTGTAAAAACATATAGAGACGAAAAAACGGCAAGCATAAACCCCATCAGTCCGTCTAAGAAACCCCGCTTCATTATATACATCTTGAAGAACAGAAATGGCGGCCTTAGAAGAATATCCTTTACAGATGCGGTCCTGTTCTTCCTGAAAAGCTCTTCGGCTGCAAGGCTTGTATAAACGTTAAATTTGTCGAAATAATGCTTTATTGAAGGATCCGTATAATGTTCCAGGTCGTGATTTAATTTACCCGTCTGCCCTTCAAAAACCAGGTGCTCATGAACATCCTTGTTGCTGAAGTGCGCGTGATTTTTATTAAAGAGTCTTTCCACCCGACCCGGGTACCAGCCGCTATGCATGATCCACTTCCCGAGAAAATTTGCTTTGCGCGGAATGGAATAAACATTATATACGGGCTGACTTGCCTTAAATTCAATTATCTCACTCTTAAGTTCAGGCGTCAGGGCCTCATCAGCGTCAATCCACAATATCCATTCATTTGAAGCTTTTGAGAGGGCATATTGTTTTGTCTTGGCATAACCCTGCCACGTGCATACTTCATAGCTTACACCCTTGCTCTTGAGTATGTTAACCGTGTTATCCGTCGTCCTGCTATCAACAAATACAAGTATCTCGTCAATACTGCCTTGCTGGCTGTCGATACATCGTGCAATGTTATTTTCTTCATCCTTTGCAAGGATGATTGAAGATATCTTTATCATGAATATTAAAATTATTTCAGGTTATGAACAATTTCTTCGGCTTCCGTAGTTTCCGCCTTCAGGTCTTTTGCTTTATAAGTATAGTAAAAAGCCAGATTGAGTCCCAGTGTAAACCAGACCATTGTAATAATTTCGTGATCGCCGAAATTCCATTCGGCAAGTCCTGAAATCAGGAATCCAATAAAAGAAGCCATTGCACCAAGGGCATACGAGGAAGCATACTCAACCGTCTTCAGTGCTTTATAGATTTTAACGTGCGTCATCAGTATTCGTACGATCAGAAACATTACTATAAGAAATCCCGGAATACCGAGTGCTACGAGGAAATGGACATAATTATTGTGGAAGTGCCCGTATGTCTCCTTGTCGTAGTACTTTCTATAGATCTTGTAGACGTTCTGCATGTCTATGTCGCCTACGCCAAAGGCAGGATGCTCCTTGATAATCTTGTAACCCGCCTTCCAGAGATTTAGCCTTTCAACGTTGGAGGGATGGTAAGGGTCAACAATACTGCCCACGCGGCTGCGTTTTACTTCGGAAGTATAGACTTTCCCGTCCAAAAGGGCAATAGAGGCCGGAACATAAGGCAGCTTATTTACGCTTTTAACCGTAAGCTTGTCGTTAACAGGATAAGCAAGTTCATAAAGATTCCCGTTATAGTCCGAGGCAAAAAGCCTCTGACCGGACAGGCTGTACATCCACAGGGCCTTCAGGGATTTATTTGAATCAACCAGAGTCACATTATCCGCTCCCGTGTGGAAGAGCCTCAGCTCGTTATCGTCAATAAAAAATAAGTTGCTTCCGATGAACTGCATAAAGCCATAGGCCGTTTTATAACTCCGGCTGAAGATTTTTTCTGAAGGAAGCCCGTCATTAAGCTTGTAGACTGAAAGGCAGTCATTGTCGTCAAAAATAGCCAGGTGCAATGAGTCCGCCGTAATCCTTTTAATTTTATTGATTTCAGGAAACCGGCTTCTTTTTGACAGGTTTTCCGGATCCGAAAGCACCGTAAGCCCGCTGTCTTGGTCGGCAATATAAAGTCTGCCGTTAACCGGAACAATATCCCAGAGGAGGCCCGGTGAAATGAACTCTTTTCTAAATTTCAGTTTCCCCTTAACTTCCTCAAGTAAGAACATTCTGTTATCGAGTAGCCTTGCTACATAGAAGCTGTCTTTCCACTGTGTAATTCCAACAACAGGGAAAGGTGTCGGCACCCTGTCCGAGAGTAAAAGGCCGTTAAATTCCAGTATCCCGTTGTCATAATCGCTTACAAAGAGCTTGTTGCCTTCATAACAGGATATCATAGCCCTGCCTTCGGTTGCTATATCCTTTTGTTTTACCATGCTGCCTTTATCAGTTGAATAAACGTGCAGTATGCTTTTGTTATTCTGGAAAACGATAACGACAAATGCAGCTACGGCCAAGGGCGCAAGAACCAGCCACTTCCTTTTCACAATGAGTATCAGGAATATGGCTCCCGCAGTTCCTATCCATGCAGCACGCGTGTCACTTGCAACAAGTGCAATTAGCGAGAGCAGGAATCCTGCCCCGTAAAATGCCCTGATCTTAAGGCTTTTCTTTTCATTTACAAGAAAAGCAAAAAAGAATACCGTAGTAAAACTGATAAGCCCGCCTGCAGTCATAACGTACTGAAAAAGCGAAGGCCCTTTTCCCTGCACAGTATAAAGATGTGCAAGAAAATACCTGGCTGCAAATGCGAGATAAAATGTAATTGTAACGAAAGCGGCCCCGAGGTAAACCTTAAAGAAAAGCTTTACCTTCTTGAAGTCATCCGCTGCGGCAATAATTGTATAGACTGTGGGTATGAGAAGGAATCTTCTCAGGACATTATTGAAAGCCTGGCGTTCATTAAAGGAAAAGAAAGCCGTCACTATTTCAATAAGTATAAAAAGAACAAATGCCTCCTCAAGCCCCGTCCTCTTAAATTTATTTTTCCTCAGGAAGTATTCTATTAGTATGCACAGGAGCGCACCGTAATAGCCGAGCTGGTTTACAAAAATTGAATTGTTAGTGCTCACCAGGAACAGTATAGCACAGGCAAAAATAACCTTATCCAGCACCCTTATAACTGAGTTCTTATTTTCCATGTTTAATCCCGGAATTGAAGTTCATAAAGTTTCCTGTAAACGCTCTTGCTGCTTTCCATCAGCTCCTCGTGCCTTCCCTGCTGAATAATGCGCCCCTTTTCGAGCACCAGTATCTTGTCTGCGTTTCTTATTGTACTAAGCCTGTGTGCAATTACAACGGTGGTTCTTTCCTTCATGAGCCTTTCGATGGCTTCCTGCACCAGGACTTCACTTTCGTTGTCAAGAGCCGAAGTAGCTTCGTCAAAAATCATGATCGGAGGGTTTACAAGCAGCGCCCTGGCAATTGAAATCCTTTGACGCTGCCCTCCCGATATCTTTGCCCCTCTTTCGCCTACAACTGTATCGTATCCATGCGGGAACTGCATGATAAAGTCGTGCGCATTGGCAGCCTTTGCCGCCTTAATTATCTTATCCATCGGATAGTTATCCAGACCATAGGCAATGTTATTTCTAATCGTGTCATTAAAAAGAACGGTCTCCTGTGTCACAATGCCCATCATGCTCCTGAGGCTTTCAATTTTAATGTCTTTAATGTCTATGCCGTCAATGAGTATACTGCCGGAAGTTGGGTCGTAAAACCTGGGCAGCAGGTCCACCAGCGTCGTTTTGCCCGAGCCGCTGCTTCCTACGAGTGCAACAATCTCGCCCTTATTTATGGTAAAGCAGAGATCATTTAGGACCAGCTGTTCTGAATCCTCGTAGTGGAATGAGAGATTCTGGAAGGTGATCTTCTCCGAAAGTGTGTCCACCCTTAGGGCATCTTGCCTGTCTTCAATACCCGGCTTTGTATCCAGGATCTCAAAAACCCTTTCTGCTGCAGCACTCGATTCCTGCAGGCGGTTATTGACGCCGCTTAATTCCTTAATTGGAGGCATGAGCTGGAATATTGAAAATAGGAAGCCCAGAAACTCGCTGGCTTTGAGTGTACCTTCTTCCAGTACAAGCTTTCCGCCGTAGTAAACAATAAAAACGCCTACCACCACGCTTAGGAACTCTGTAATGGGACTTGAAGCGTTTCTTATCCTTACGATTTTAAGGAAGAGGTTAAAGTAGCTTTTGGTCTGCCTCATGAATTTTTTATTTTCATATTCTTCCATGCCGAATGCCTTTACGATCTTAACGCCCGAAATCGTCTCGTGCAGAACCGTGGTAATGTCGGCCATTTTTTCCTGCAGCAGTATGCTGTGCCTGCGGAGGATCAGCCCGATCCAGCTGATGACAAACAGCGAGACAGGAAGTATCACAATGGAAAAAAGCATCAGTTTCCAGCTGATTGAAATTGCAATGCCAAGGAAAACAAGAATCGTAAGCGGCTCGCGTATGAGGTTCAGGAATACGGCCGAAACGCTTGCCTGAACCGCGTTAACGTCATTTGTAATGCGCGAGATAAGGTTGCCCGTTTTCTCATTTTTGAAGAAGCTCATGGGAAGCTTGTGCAGGTGCTTGTAGGCGCTGTCGCGCATATCCTTTATGAGCCCCTGTTCCACAGTTGCCAGGTAATAGGCCTGAAGGTATCCGAAAATGTTTTTTGTCAGGAATGTAAAGAGTACAAGGACGCATATCTTCATCAGGGCTTCGGTCTTGCTGCCCGAAAAGATGAAATTGTTAAATGCCTGCGAAACGGCCTCTTTCACGTCTGTAACCCAGTGAGGCAGTAGCCCGTTGGCCTTGTCTATCATTTGTGTTTGTTCCTGCGGCTTAACCTTTCCCTGTTCCTGGAAAAGCGTATCCAGAAGTGGTATTGTCAGGTAAACCGAGGCACCGTTAAGCACGGCAAACAGGATCGTACAAAATATGGAAGCCGAAAGATGCTTCCAGTATGGCTTAATAAAATTTAATATTCTTGAATATGTTTTCACTATAATCCAAAGTCAGGTATGTAAGGGATATTTCTTATTCCGCATCCGCCATCAATGGCAACTGTGTCAATAAGTCTGTTATTTCTGTAATCGTATACTATAATGTGCGATTTTTCACTAAAGTCATCGTCAAACAAGAGCAGGTTGCCTCTTAAGGTAAAGTTCTTATAGCCGCCGCCATCCCACTGCTTGATAATTTTACCGTCATTTTCAGAGTAAAGGTAAAGCTTGGAAGTCTGCGGCATCCTTCCGTGCAAGGTCCTGTTACGGGGCGAGAGATCCAGGGTTGAAAATATAAGGTATCTCCCGTCAGGCGACCAGGCAGCCTGGTTAAGCCTCTGCGCCGTAGTAAGTATATTTTTCCCGGATGAAGTAGCCACCCTTGTAACCGAAAAAGAGTAAGAGCCCTTGCTCAGTGAAACATCGAACCGGTTCTTGTTGTCAGGAGAGCGGTTATCATAAACCAGCTCGGGCGGAAGAGGGTAGTTCTCCTTTGCCAGGTCAAAACTCTTCTTTTCACTGCTGATTAGCCTGCCCTGAAAGTCGTAAGTATAGGTATTCTGCACTACGAACGTATTTTTATTCCTGTCAAACACGTTCATTATTATCCTGTAAGCCTTTCCCAGGTCATTATTCGTGTAAAGCTGAATTCCGTTTCCCAGGCTTTTTAACTTTGAAACCTTCAGGTCAGAAAGACTAATTCTGTAGACTTTAACATTATCTACATACGGGAAGATGCTATTTCTGCCGAATCCGCCTACCGTCGTAAAAAGTGCGCCGGACATATCGGAAGAGTAACTCAGGTCAATTACAATTTCTCCCTGCCTCGTCCAAAGCTTCTTCTTTTCTCCGGTTTTAAGGTCATATTCAAAGAGTGAGGACGTTCCATTGGAACTGCCCACAATTATAACTCTTGAAAATTCATCCGGAACGCTTTTCATGTCACGCGTTACGGAGTAATTGTCTATAACTTTTGAATTCAGGAGTCTGTAAGCAGCCATGCCGGCCTCATAAGACGAGAGGAAGTTTCCGAGTCTAACAAGAAACAGCATTTTCCCCTGTTGCCCAGGGATTTCTGTTACAGAAAGGGGCTGGTTCGTCTTTGTTTCCAGTTTTCTAACATATTCTTCCGCACTATCCTTCGTCCCAAACGACTTCAGCTGAAGGCAATAACTTCCCTTATTCGTATCTTCTTTTTTGTCTTTCTTACCGCACGATATAAAGAAAACAGAAAAAGACAGCAGATAAAGCAACCATTTCATAATTGTTAAAGTTTTCCACCCGCAAAGATAAACAATTTAAAGATAAAATTGATAGCACTTATAAAATAACCCCAGAGTGGGCTGAAAATAAATATCATAAGAATGAAAAAACCGTAAAGTCCCGAGCCTGCAATCCTGGCAGTTAATTCATTGGGGAAAATGTCAAAAAGAATGTGCGAGCCGTCCAAAGGCGGAATTGGAAGCAGGTTAAAGCCGAACAAAAATACGTTAAAGTAACTTCCCATCCACATCAGGCCGGAAAGCCTCTGCACTACAGGACTCTCTGCCATGGAAGGCGATGACAAGGCCACATAAACCACGAACATCAGAATTGCAAGAATAAAATTTGCCAATGGCCCCGCAAATGATACAATAGCATCGTCTCTCAGCTTATTCTTAAAATTGTTCCTGTTAATTGGAACCGGCCTGGCCCATCCTATGATAAATGACGATGAGGCAAATGAAATGAGCGGCATGAGAACGCTTCCAACAAGGTCTATATGCTTTAAGGGATTCAGGCTCAGGCGCCCCTGATTCTTTGCAGTATCGTCTCCCAGCCTTGAGGCGGAAAAAGCGTGCGAAAATTCATGAAAGGCCAGCGAAATGAAAAATACCGGCAGGAACAGGATAAAATTTATCAGTCTTTCGTTAATTTGAATATCAGGCATTTATTTCCCTCTCGGATGACAGTCCCTGTGGACCTGTTTAATATACTCCCTGTCTATATGGGTATATATCTGTGTGGTTGAAATATCGGCGTGCCCCAGCATCTCCTGCACGGCCCTCAGGTCGGCACCGCCTTCAAGCAGGTGCGTAGCAAAGGAATGCCTGAATGTATGAGGATGCACTTCCTTCAGAACCCCCGCCTCACGTGTATACCTGTCAACAATTTTCCATACGCCCATTCTTGAGAGCTTGCTGCCCCTGTTATTCAGGAAAAGTACGTTCTGGCTCTTGCCTTTTTTCTCCAGAAGCGGCCGGCTTCTCATAAGATAAACATTTATCCACTCTATTGCGCTCGATCCTATGGGAACGAGCCTTTCCTTTGAGCCCTTGCCGAATACACGGATTACCTCTTCCGTTAGAAAGAGATCCTGCAGGTGCAAACCTATGGACTCGGAAACCCTCAGGCCCGAGGCATATAAAACTTCAAGAAGAGCCTTGTCGCGTATCCCGAGGGGAGTATCAGTCGTGGGTTGGGATAGTATCTTTTCAACTTCATTAAAGGTCAAAACCTGAGGCAGCTTGCGTGAAAGCTTCGGCGACATGATCTTTTCCACGGGGTTTCTTTCTATGTAGCCGTTCGACAGTAGATACTCAAAGTAGCCTTTGTGTGAGGAAAGATACCTCGCAGAAGTCGTTCCCGCAACCCCCATGTCGCTTAGCATCTTGTAGAAATCCGATATTAGCCTGTAGTCTATGCTGCTTTCGTCTTCTATACCGCGATCACTGGCGAAATTCACCAGATTCATCAGGTCGTTTCTGTAGCCCGTAATGGTATTTTCAGAAAGGTTTTTCTCGAGCTTTAAGACAGTAAGATATTCGTCTATTAAGTTTTTCATTCGTAGTGTCTGCAGTTACGTCAGATTCCCTTCATGTTTTCCATTTCATCCTGCTTCGGGTAGCGGATCCTCTTGTGGTGCTGCCCGAGTAAGATGCTGAGGAAAGACTCCTTGATCTTCTTTAAGTCCGACAGTGTAATCGGGGAGTCATCAAGCTGCCCGTCATCAATCCTGTTTTTAATGAGGCTGTTGATTACGTTCTCAACCTTTACCGGGTCAGGATTCTGGATTGACCTGACAGTGGATTCACAGGCATCTGCAAGCATTACGAGCGCAGTTTCCTTGCTATTTGGCTTTGGTCCCTTGTAGCGGAAATTGTTTATGTCTACGTTCTCTTGGCCGTAGAGGGACTTTGCCTTCTCATAGAAGAAACTGACGACGAGGGTTCCGTGGTGCATTGGAATAAAATCCATTACTTCCTGGGGAATGTTATTCTCTCTGGCCAGTTCAATTCCCTGCTTCACGTGGTCAATTATTAAGCGTGCACTCTCCCTTGGATCGAGGTGCTCGTGGCGGTTTTCATCATTAAGCTGATTTTCAACAAAGTTTGAAGGATCCTTTGTCTTGCCGATGTCGTGGTAGTAAGCGCCGACTCTTGCCAGAAGGGGATTGGCGTGGATTTGTTCGGCAGCACTTTCAACAAGAGAGCCTACGGTCATGGCGTGCGTAAAAGTGCCGGGAGCCTTGCGCGCCAGGTCCTTAAGCAGCGGCCTGTTGAAATCCGTCAGCTCCAGGAGCGTCAGATCGGTCGTAATCCTGAAGAGGCGCTCGAAAAAGATGATCATGCCGAATGTAAAGACCGGGCTTACAAGAGCATTCGAAGCGGCAAAGACCAGTTCGAGCACTATGTTGTTTATCGTGTCAAAGCGTTCGAGGCCGAAGGCCAGTATGCTGACCGAATAGCCAAGCAGTATAAAAACAAAGGAACGGAAGACCTGCGTGCGGTTCTTTATGTCCCGAACCGTATAGGATGCCAGGGCACCGGCAAAGATGTTCATGGCAACAAACGAGTAATCGTTTCCCCTGAGCCCTCCTGCAATAAGAGAAATAACTACGGTGCCGTAGAATCCAACCCTGGAGTCAAAAATTATCGTAAGCAGCATGGAAGCAGCAGGGATAATGATTAAAAGATAGACCGGGGAATCGACGTTTATCTGGTGAACCAGGAAGGTTACAAAACTTATAAATAATATTATAATAGATATAAGGAGTATCTTTACGTTGTCTGCATAAACTTTTTTCCTGAACAGGAACAGGTATATGACAAACAGGGCGAGAATTAGAAGCACGTGAACAAACTTTCCAAGGAGCTGTGTATAGCTGTTTATGAAACCCAGCTTTTCTGCCTTTGCCCTCCTGTAGGAATCAATCTTAAGCTTCGCTTCCTCACTTATCCTGTCGTGCTTTGCAATAATTCTTTCATTCTCATTTACAATGCCAATGTTCGGCGAAACTTTGTTTTCAGCAAGCTTTACTTCCTGTTCTGTCAAATCCTCCCTGTATAGAAGGTTAGGCTTTATAAAGTGGTCGATATACTCTGCAACGGCATTATTCAGCTGCGGTTCACCGGTGAGCTTTGAGGCTCTTTCTGCCACCTCACCGCGCACTCGCGTAATGTCCTGAAATTTTACTTTTGTCTCTATCTTGTCGAATTTGCCAAGCCTGACGGCAATGCTGTCTTTTCTTATTTCGTTATAAAGGAGGTTGAGTATGTCGGTTTTGTAGACGTCTTTGATTATGCTTTCTGTAAGTGAGAGTATGTAGCGCAGGTTCTGGTTGTTTGGTGCCGCAAAGGTGCTTTCCGACTGCCTTAGGATTCGGAAACTCTTGTAGGAAGAAGGACTTAAGAATACCTGGTCCTGCTCCGACTGGCTGCCTTCAAGGTCCCGGTCAATTACACCAATCAGGTATTCGTTATATTTTGAGAGGGAATCCAGCGTCTGCTGAAGCACGTTTTCCTTTTTCTGGAATATTGGAAAAACATTTTGTGCGGCCCGCCTTTTTTCCTGCTTGTACTGTTCAGGACTCTTGTAGATGGGAAAGCTGTTATTTGCAATTAAGTCGTCGTGCAGCCAGATTGATCCAACGGTGACCTCCGATTCGATCGATTCTCCTCCGGGGAACATCATTACGATCAGTACAACCGTAACGAATAAAATCAGAAGCTTTATTCTCAGACTTTTTCTCAGGACTGACTTATCCGCGAAGCCCATTCTTATCCTTTTTTGCTCGTAGTACCATCTCCAAAAACTCAGCTACGCCATCTTCGTTATTGTTCCTTTTTGTGACGTACTGAGCCATTCTTTTAATTTCCGGAACGGCATTTGCCATGGCAACCTTAAAGGCCCCGGTTTCAAAAAGGCTTCTGTCGTTATACCAGTCGCCAATAACGGCAGACTCTGTGATTTTTATTTTCATGCGGCGTAGAAGTCTTTCAAGGCCGGAACCCTTTGAAACCCCGGATTTGCGTATCTCGGAATAGTAAATTCCGTCGTGATAGTGGGACTTAAAGTAGGAAGCGTTTATGCCGAAGCTGTATGGAAAACTCATCCTGCTTTTCAGGAATTTGACCGAATCGTTCTGTTCACCTGCAACTACAATTTCAAGGACCCTTTTTGAAAGCCCTTCATAGCTTTCAACTTCCCTGAACTCAGCCCCGAACTTGTCGAGCATGTTCGGTATGGATGAATTGTACTCCGTAAAGAATATCGCCTCATCATGGCAGAGTGCAACCTTGAGAAAAAGCTTATCTGCAAGCTTTACTGCTTTCTTAACATAACGTTCGGGCACAAATGATTCAAAGACCGTATCACCATTGAAATTACTCTTAATAAGAGCCCCGTCCATTGAAATGAGCGGGGTCTTAAGTTCGAGTAAAGATGCATATTCGGTTATGGCGCACTGCAGCCGTCCGGAGGCTAATGTAAACTCAACACCGTGTTTTTTTAGCTCCCCGACAAGCTTCTGCGTTTCATTACCAACCATACCGTTATCATTTAGCAGTGTACCGTCAAGATCAAAGACAATAAGTTTAAGCTGACTGAGATTTTCTTTATTTATCATACCAGAAATATAACGTCTTTCAAGAATTTTTATTTGTATCTGCCACAGGAATCATGTCATCACCTGAAACTGCAGCGCCGTTTGACTTGTTCAGGACTTCATCTTTCCTGACCGTGAGCTTACTCAGGAACCAGCCAACAAGCATCGTAGTTGCAACACCTATAATTGTGTACCAGGTCCAGGCAACGAGTTTAAGGGAAATTACCGTAACCATCACGAATATTCCCGATGTAAAGCCAGCAAGAGCATCTTCCTGTGTGGCTTTCTTTACAAAGAGGCCTAAAAGGAATGTTCCTAAAAGACCACCGTATGTAAATGATGCAATGCTCAGTGCCAGTTCAACTACGGCACGCGAGGAGTTCATGAAGAATATTGCCGAAAGGACCAGTATCCCGGCCCATACAATCGTAACAATCCTCGAGATCATGAGCTCTTTCTTGTCGTCATAATTGTGCTTCTGAAAATAGTTCTTGAACAGATCCAGCATCGTCGAGGAAGAAAGCGCGCTCATGGAGCCCGCAAGAGTAGACATTGCAGCCGAGAATAGCCCGGCTATGATGATGCCCGAGATTCCAACGGGAAGAACTTCCAGTATAAACTTCGGGAATATTTCATCCGACTTAACGTTCATCGGGCCGTAGAATGCATAGAGTGCAAGTCCTACCAAAAGGAAAATTGTAAACTGTACGATTACAATGATGCCGCTTCCGATGATGGCTTTCTTTCCGCCTGCAAGGTTCTTTGCCGTAAGCAGTCTCTGCACAATGATCTGGTCCGTGCCGTGTGAAGCCATTGAAAGGAAGGTTCCACCAAGTACGCCGCCGATAAAAGTATATGGAGTCGAGAAAAATCCCGCTATTCCGTTCTCAAAGCCCCAGTTAATTACGTTCAGTTTGTTACCCGGAATTGCCGCCGTAACAACGGACGTCCAGCCTTCCGGCAGAAGGTGGAGCAGGAATACGCCTGCAATTGCAGCACCGCCAAGGTAAATAAACATCTGAATTACCTCAACCCAGATAACACCCTTAACACCGCCGGTATATGTATAGATTAAAGTTACGCAGGCAATAATTGCAATTGCCACAGGATAGTTTATGTTAAGCATGAGCTTCAGCGGAATTGCAGCCGCAAAAAGCCTTACACCATCGGCAAGAGTTCTTGTCAGTAAGAACACCACCGAGGCAAATGACCTTGTCTTAACGCCGAACCTCTTTTCAAGAAAAGCATAAGCCGTGCTTAATTCACCTTTATAATACTGTGGCAGGAAGAAGTAAGCTATAACAACCCTGCCTATCAGGTAACCCAGTGTAAGCTGAAGGAAATTCAGGTTTGTCAGATACGCCACGCCAGGAATCGAAATAAAGGTCAGTGTGCTTGTCTCAGAAGCAACGATCGAGAAACAGACCGCCCACCATGGAACTGCCTTAGCGCCCAGAAAATAATCCTTGGCGGATTTCTGCTTTCCGCCTGAAACAACACCAAAGATTGCGATGCCTATCAGATAGGCTACAATAATTACATAATCAATTGTACGATCCAATACTTCACCTTATATTTTTTCGAGTTCAGAAATAGCTTCATTAACCGTGGGGCAGACCGGCAGTACCCTGTCGAGCTGCGAAATACGGATTAATGTCATTACATTTTTAGAAGGGGAGGCAAGCCTGATGTGCCCCTGATTTCCACTTAGTATCCGGTAGGCAAGAAGTAAAGCACTTAAACCAGAGCTGTCGCACGATTCTACTTCAGACAGATCGACAACAAGCTTGCTTACGTCTTCTGCATGAAGCATAACCGTAAATTCTCCCTTTACCATTCCGGAAAGAGACGAATTAAGACGTTTTTCGTTTAGCTTGAAGATTGAAATATCCCCAACTCTTTTTACTTCAAAGTCCATATTTATTCTCTCTGTTAAAACATTTGTAGCGAATTTAATAAATTTCTATATGAAAGTGCAGAGTTAATTTCATTATTTGCAATCTGCATGTTATAAAACCTGTCCGAGTGCCTCTTCATAAAGCCGATTCTAAACTTAGAATTCACCAAATTCGCCGCAACGCTGCAATATGTGTTTTCAGGGATATTCAAATCTATAACAACGTCATACTTTTCCCGCCTGAGCATGAGTGCAAATTTTTTATTAGGCAGTTCCAGGCGCGTCTTGTCGGAAGGATTTACCTTTATATATCTAAAGCGCTTAGTCTGGATTAGATCCGATAGCTTATCCTCTTTTGCCAAAAGGCTGACTTTCTTTCCTTTTTTCCTGATTGTATCTGCAAATTCAAGAGCATTGCCGAAATCTTCATCCCCGTCGGGCATTACAATAAGAAAGCTTGAGGCATCCCCGACAAAACCCGAAAAGGACTGCGGCTTACCGGGTCTTGCGGTTTTCTTCAGGAATGTCTTCCTGGCAATCAGGCAGCCCAGCCTGCTTCTGAGTATGTCTATGGGACCTTTATTCTCCTTCAAGGAGCTCAAGGAATTCATCTTCATTTAATATTCTCACACCAAGCTGTTCAGCTTTGGTCAGTTTTGAACCGGCATTTTCGCCGGCAAGTACAAAATCTGTTTTCTTGCTGACACCGGAAGTCACTTTGCCACCGGCAGCAATGATCTTATCGGAAGCCTCCTCACGCGTAAAACGGCTGAGAGTTCCGGTAAGCACAAAAGTCTTGTTTTCAACTTTGCTTAAAGCCTGAGGCCTGCCTTCGGTCTGGAAATTCAGCCCCTCTTCTTTAAGGCTTTCAATTATTTGTGTGTTCTTCTCATCAGAGAAAAATTTCCTTACGCTCTTGCTGATGCTCGGCCCGATCTCATAGACAGACTCGATTTCTTCCTCGGAAGCGTTCATAAGTTTGTCTATAGACATAAAGTGCTCTGCAAGCTTACGCGCCGCACCGGCACCCACGTACCTGACACCAAGGGCAAAGAGGACTTTTGAGAATGGCTGCTGCTTGCTCTTTTCTATGGATTTCAGAAGATTTTCCACGCTTTTTTCGCCTAAACGCTCGATCCCGACAAGCTCATCTTTTCTTTGCCTTAACTTATAAATATCAGCATAAGTATTCAAAAATCCAAGTTGAACAAACAGGTCCACAAGCGACTCTCCCAAGCCTTCAATATCCATTGCACCGCGCGATGCAAAATGCTCAATCCGGCCTTTAATCTGTGCCGGGCACTGGTGGTTTTCGCAGTAAATTGCAACTTCTGCCTCGGGTTTGAACAACACCGAACCGCAGACCGGGCATACCGAAGGCACTTCTGGCTCCATGCTCCCGGAAGGCCTTTCGCTTAAGACCACGGCAACGACCTTTGGTATTACGTCGCCCCCTTTTTCAATGATTACGGAATCACCTTCGCGTATGTCTTTTCTTTTAATCTCATCCGTGTTATGCAAAGTGGCACGGCTGATCGTGGAACCCGAAAGAAATACCGGCTCCAGGTCTGCAACCGGCGTCAGTGTGCCCGTCCTGCCGACCTGCCAGACGATTTTATTCAGCTTTGTAACCGCCTGCCTGGCCTTGAACTTAAAGGCAACAGCCCACCTGGGGCTTTTGGCAATCGTGCCCAGTATTCTCTGCTGCCGGAGTGAATTGACCTTTATTACGGCACCGTCAATTTCATAGGTAAGCGAATTCCTGACTTCTTCAAGGTGCCTGCAGAATTCAATTGCTTCATCTATATTTCTACACAGCTTATATTCTTTGTTAACCTTAAAGCCCAGCTTTTGCAGCAGCTTCAGGTTGTCTGCATGAGTTTCCGTACCGTTTTGCGGGTTAAGCAGGTAGTAAAGAAATATGCTTAACGGGCGCGAGGCAACGAGCCTTGGATCCTGCAGCTTTATGGTGCCTGCAGCAAGATTCCTGGGGTTTGCAAAAAGCTTTTCACCCTTTAGCTCTCTTTCCTTGTTCAGCTCCCTGAAGTGCTCTATTTCTATGTATATCTCCCCCCTTACCTCAAAACCTTCCAGCTTATGCTCAGAAAGTATTTCTTTTTTGAGGCGCAGCGGAACCGACTTAATTGTCTTGACGTTCGGCGTAATCTCTTCACCAATTGTGCCGTCACCCCTTGTAGCTGCCGTAACGAGCATCCCTTTTTCGTACCTCAGGCTCACGGAAACGCCGTCAATTTTCATTTCCACTACGTATTCCACTTCCTCTGTTCTAGGGAGCCCTTCCCTTACACGCCTGTCGAAATCCAACAGCTCCTTCTCGCTGTATGTATTTGCAAGACTGAGCATTGGAACTATATGCGTGACGGGCTTAAACTCCCTCGTCAGGTCCTTTCCTACCCTCTGAGTAGGGGAGTCGGGTGAAACGAGGTCGGGATTTTCCTCCTCAAGCGACTGCAGCTCTTTGATAAGCATGTCGTAATCATAATCGCTTATGGAAGGCTCGGCAAGAACATAGTACTTATAGTCATGTTCCCGGATCAGTTCTATGAGTTCTTCAATTCTTTTCTGGGCAATATTACTCATTCTTGTCTTTTGATGATTTGATGACGGATCTGGAAGAAGCTATTCCGCTTGAATCTATTCTGAGGACTCTGACAGTCCCCTTGCCTCCCGTAAAATTGAGCGGATTATTGTTTAACAGGAGCTGCACAGAACTTGAATTTCCTATTACTACCTTGAAGTTCTTCTTTGCCTTTATGTCTTTTTCAGTATTGGGCTGAAGGTTAAACTCGCTGACGTGTGTGCTGTCGACAGTAATTTTGACCCACGTGAGATCCCGGGTCTTGACCTTTAAGGTCAGGCTGTCCGCTGCCTGAGGGTTCTGCGCAGGGGTATTAGCATTAGCGGCAACTGAATCTGTCTTGGGCTTGTTATTTTCAATATATTCTTCATAAGGCTTTTCTGTCACAATTTCCTTCGCTGAATGATGAAAGAAAATAAAGTAAGCCGCTACAATCAGGACAAAAAGCACTATTCCGATTCCCGCAACAATAAAATTGTTCCGGCCTGACTGCTGTAAAGAGGAATCATCCTCTGAGATAGGGGAGGAAGTATCTATTGACTGATATTCCTTCTTAGAACGCTTTGGGGGCAGGGGCCTTTCTTCTTTTACAGCGTGATGAACTTCTTCTTCGCTTTTTTCCTGGTAGGCGTGACCGGACTTGGCAGCATCAAATTTGCGGATTACTGCTTCCTCATCCATGCCAACAGCACTCGCATAAGATTTAATAAATGCCTTCAGGTAAACTTCAGGCAATACGTCAAAATTTCCATTTTCAATTGCTTCAAGATACTTAATGCTAATACGTGTCTTTACAAACAGCTGCTGAAGTGTAATTTCCTTCTTCAGTCTGTTTTCTTTCAATTCCTCTGCTAATTTTCTCATCATTAGTGACCCATGTAATACAACTTTTAATTATTCGTTATTAAAATATTAAAAACTTTTTATAATAGATATGCAATTATCTGAAAAATTGGCCACATTTGCCAGCCAATTCACCCAACCCTGTCGAGCCTGCATGCAAAAGCCCCGTCTATATTGTTCACTTGCGGCAGCGTCTGCAGGCAGCCGTTCTCGTCAATAAGTTCAGCGGGGACTTCGCCGTTGTTTCGGTGCACCTGAAAATCGGGATTGTTGTCCAGAAACTTCTTTACGATCTCGTAATTTTCATCAGGCTCAATTGTACAGGTGGAGTAAACAACCGCTCCCCCTGGTTTTACCAGTGAGGCGGCTTTTTCCAGGAGCTCCAGCTGCAGTGCGTTCAGGTTCCTGATGTCTGCTAAGTCTCTTTTCCACTTAATATCCGGCTTTTTTGAAAGTGTTCCGAGCCCGGAGCAGGGGGTATCCAGCAGTACGCGGTCAAAGGGCTCGTCTTCATACTTTAAGGCATCTGCCTCAACGGTTTTTACATTTGTAATACCCAGGCGCTCAAGGTTTTTCCTCAAAGCCTTCAGCCTGCTTTCATACTTGTCAATTGCAACAATTTCCCCTTCATTTTGCATCAGATTGGATATATATGTGGTTTTTCCCCCCGGGGCAGCACACAGGTCCAGCACCCGCATGGAAGGCTTTACATCCAGAAGCCTGCAGGAAAATCCCGTGCTCTCATCCTGGATGTTAAAGTACCCTTTTGCAAAATACTCCCAGTCCATTATGTTCGTTACGCTGTTGAGCTTTATGAATTCCAGCAGGTATTGCCCCGGTGAATACTTGAGGCTTACGCCGTCCAGCAGAGTTTTGAACTCTTCGGGGGTTGTTTTTGCGGTATTTACCCTTAGTGAAAGCCCCGGCCTTTCATTATTTGCAATTAGAAGTGCTTCCGTGGCCTGCAGGCCAAACCTCGCCAGCCAGCGCTTGACCATCCACATCGGGTGAGAGTAATATATACTTAAATATAAGGCCGTATCCTCTCTTGCATCCGGGTAGCGGATTGAATCTTTACAGCGTATAATGTTCCTCAGAACGGCGTTAATAAGCCCGGCATATTTCTGCCCCTGAAGTCTTTTAATCAGCTCCACTGCCTCATTAACTGCGGCATAGGCCGGAATTTTATTCAAAAACATTATCTGATAGACCGCCACGCGGAGCGTATTCTTTACATTGGGGACGCTTTTGGAGAACTGTCCCTTAAAAAATCCGTTTAATATCCAGTCTATCTTGCCGCTCCACCTGCAGACGCCGTGCACAATCTCGTAGAGAAGTGCCTTATCCTGACTGTTCAGCTCACTGTTCTTCAGTTCATATTCAAGAAGCTTTTCCAGGTAGGCATCCGTACGCTCAATCCTGTTGAGCACCTTAACGGCTGTACCCCTTACGCCTGCATACAAGTCAGCTTTTGTCTGACCTTCCTCATTTATCATAATAAAACCGGTTTTTCCCTTTCATCTGCATAGTTTGCCGGAAACATAACGCTTTTTCGCGATCACGTTTTCCGGAATAACAGAAATTAAAATCAATAATTGTTATTACAAATATATCAATAAGGATAGCCTTTTTTGCGTCTTTCCTTTGTAGTTAAATCAAATATTTTTCTAAAAAGTTTCTCATCCTGCTCAGTCATGTTGTATTCGCGCCTTAACATGGCGCGTCGTGCGGTTTCAATGCTCCTTTGCAGGTCGTATGTAGTAACAGCGTCGCTTCCACCCCAGGAGAAAGAGGGGAGGTACTTGGCAGGAAAGCCTGCGCCGAAAATGTTACATGAATAGCCTACAATTGTTCCCGTGTTGAACATAGTATTGATGGCTGTTTTCGTATGATCTCCCATAATTACGCCCAGAAACTGCGAACCGCTATCTACCACCTCGCCATTGACATAGATCTTAACCGAACCGTAGTTGTTCTTCAGGTCGCTGCAGTTCGTATCGGCCCCAATATTAACCCATGACCCCAGGTATGCATGCCCCATAAAGCCTGAATGCTGCTTATTCGTATAAGGCAGCACTATCGTATCTTCAATCTCACCGCCAACCTTGCATATTCTGCCGATGCTTACATTATCGTAAATCCTGGCGCAACTTTTTACCTGGCTGCCTTCGCCAATATAAACCCCGTCCTCAATTACCGCATTTGCCCCCACGGAAGCATTTTTATCTATATATATGGGACCTTTTTCCGCATCCAGTACCGCACCCGGCTTTATCTCGGCCCCGTCGTCAATAAATACGTTGTCTTTCTCCAAAATGTGGGCCCCCGTATATACCTTGCCCAATATCCTTTCCCCCTTATTTTGCGTCAATACGCCAAAATCGCAAAGCAGCTGCTGCCGGTTGTTTGCAATCAGGTCCCAGATGTAATCAATGTGCTTTATTTCCACCTGTTCGACCGGAATTCCGTCAAAATCGGCCATAGAGAAAAGATCATAAAGGTTTCCCTTTAACTCATTGAGCTTATTGCCCGATACCCTTGCCGCAATAATGGTCCCTTTGTTCAGGTAAAGCCTGTTCTCATTGCCCTCGAGCGGAATTACATCGCCCATGTCCGGAGGGGCCAGTATCCTGCCGTTTATGAAAAGGCAGGCACTATCCTCAATTTTATTAACCTCTACGTTCGGGTTTTTGCTCTTAACAACGGGTTCCAGGTACTGCCTGCAATGAAGCGAATACCTTGTTGCGGGGTAGGCGCGGAGTATTTTGGCCCTCAGCGAGTTAATTCCGCAGATCAGGTCGTAGGTAGGCCTCGAATAGATCAGGGGTTCCAGCCGGTCGAAATATATGTCCTCGAAAATGCATAGTTGCATAATGCACCCTCTTTCTTTATGTGTATTCATATTTAATTTAATATAATCACACTACAGTGAATAAGCCAGAAAACCGTAAGAAGGGATTGTTCCTGCCGGGTAAGAAATCACCTAAAAGATAATTTAGCAAAAAGGGACTTAAACTACCATTTTATTTGCGTAAAGTTGTAAGGAATAAAGAAGAGCTTTAATGAGCTTATGGAAAAGGAGAGAGAAAGGAAAAACGGGAGCTCTTTAACGGAAAAAAGAATTTTCCGTTAAAGAAATCCAAATAAAACCGTTATTTTCCCGCTGTTTTACCGTATTTTCTGTTGAATCTTTCAACTCTACCGGTCGAGTCAATAAGTTTCTGCTTGCCGGTGAAAAACGGATGGCAGTTTGCGCAAATTTCCAGTTTTATGTCACCAGCTGTTGAGCGGGTAGTAAAAGTATTGCCACATACACAACTTACAGTAGCTTTTTTGTATGAGGGATGAATTCCTGCTTTCATATTATTACCTTGCCTTCTAAAATTTTATCTTCAAATATAAATAACACTAATGTTAAATTCAATTCATAAAAAGGGTTAAGCCTTAATTATTCTTCCACTTCTTTAGGTGCCTTGGTAGGAATATCCAGCTCTTCCATTTTTCTGTATAAAGAAGAAAGCCCAATCATCAGTGCCTTTGCGGCTTCTTCCTTGTCGTAATTGTATTTTTTAATCGTTTTAATGATGTGCTCGCGCTCAAATATTTTAAGCGCATCCTTAAGTGCGTCCGGAAAATTATCGCTGAAAGTGTTGCCTTTAAGGTAGTCTGAAAGATCATTAATTGTAATTATTTCATCGCGGGCGAATATAATGGCCCTTTCAATTACGTTCTCAAGCTCTCTAACACCGCCGCGCCAGTCATGGTTCATTAAAAGGCGCATGGTCTCATTGTCCACGCCCACAATCCTGCGCCCCATCTCAATCCTGAACTTTTCAATGAAATGGTTCACCAGGACGGGTATATCCTCACGTCTTTCGTTAAGAGAGGGGAGTTTAATTTCCACAACGTTCAGCCTGTAATAAAGATCCTCACGGAATTCCCCGGTCTTGGTCTTTTCAAACAGGTTCTGGTTTGTTGCCGCAATTATCCTTACGTCCGTTGTAACGGGCCTGGTTGCTCCAACCGGAATGAACTGCTTGTCTTCGAGGACCCTGAGGAGCTTGACCTGCATGTTGAGCGGGAGGTCCCCGATTTCATCCAGGAATAGCGTTCCTCCGTCGGCAACCTTAAAAAGCCCCAGCTTGTCTTCCGTAGCCCCAGTAAAGGCGCCCTTTTTATGCCCGAAAAGCTCGCTTTCAATGAGGTTTTCGGAAATTGCGCCGCAGTTTACGGGCAGGAATATCTGGTCTTTTCTGTGACCGTTGTAATGTATGGCCTTTGCAACCAGCTCTTTTCCGGTACCGCTTTTACCTACAATTAAAACGTTGCTGTTGGTCTGAGAGACGCGCGAGATAAGGTCAAAAACCCTCTGCATCGGCTCGCTTTTACCAATAATGTTCTGAAAACCGATCTCAGAGGAAAGCCTCTGGCGAAGCGACCTGTTTTCAGTTGAGAGCTTCTTGTAGGAAACGAGCCTTTTCAGGCGTAAGATGACGTCGTCGAATTCCACGGGCTTGATTAAGTAATCGTATGCACCCTCCCTCAAGGCCTCAATTGCGGTTTTAACCGAGGCGTAGGCCGTCATTATGATGAAGAAAGTCTCAGGAGATATCCTGGCAGCTTTCTGCATCAGCTCAATTCCGTCCACCTTGGGCATCTTAATGTCGGTTAAAACGACGTCGTAATCATCATTGCTGATTTTTTGAAGTGCTTCCTCGCCATCGGCGGCAGTTTCCGCCTTGTAGCCCTCATCCCTTAGCAATATCTCGAGCGATTCGCGGATTACCTTTTCGTCATCAACAATAAGCACTTTTGCAGACATTTATCAACTCCAAAATATTAATTGACACTTTGATGTACGGGCAGTTTAAGCGTAAAGCTGCTGCCCTGTTTTAACTGGCTTTTAACCAGTATATCGCCCTTGAATTTTTTCATTATGCCGTAGCTAACCGAAAGCCCCAGACCCGTGCCTTTTCCCACCTCCTTGGTGGTAAAGAAGGGGTCGAAGATCTTGCTCATCGTGTCCTTATCCATTCCGCAGCCGTTATCCCTTATTTCAATATAAACGTTGTCCTTGTCGTGCGAGGAAATCACCTCAATTTTACCCTCACCGTTAATGGCATCCAGGGCGTTAAAAAGAACGTTAATCAGGACCTGCAGCATCTGGTCCGGCACGATATTGATCTTTGGAAGGTCGTTATCGAGCTTTGTCTCAAAGTTCACCTTCTTGACCCTCTTGTCGTACTTTACAATACCCAGGGCCGTTTTAATGACGTCTGTCATCTGAATCAGGAGCATCTCGTGGCTTGGCGGCCTGGAGAAATCCACAAGTTCGCGCACTATCCTGGAGATCCTGTCTATGTTAAGCTTTATATTTGCGAGCTGCTCACTGAAGAGCGGGTCGCCGGAACGCCTCTGCAGTATCTGCACGATCGAGGAAATGGAGGTAAGAGGGTTACCGATCTCATGTGCAACACCCGCTGCAAGCTGCCCTATAACGGCAAGCTTCTCCGACTGGTCAATCTGCTGCTGAAGCTTCTTGACCTCCGTAAAATCCTTTATTATGACAGATCTTCCGATGTACTCTCCGTCGTTGCTTGGAAGAAGCGTTACGTTCAGCTCAACGGAAACAATTTTCCCGAGCTTTGTCATCCTCTCGGTTTCGGCTATTTTTACGAACCCGCGCTTTATGACTTCGCTTCTTATATAATCCAGCTCACTTAAGTATTTCTTATCCTTCGGCAGCAGCAGGGAAGAAGGCTGTCCTATTACTTCGGCCTCATTGTAGCCGAAGATGATTTCGGCACCCTTATTCCACGCAATAAACCTCTCGTTTTGGTCTATTAGCATAATGGCAGAATCGGAAGTATGCAGAATATTCTTCAGGTACTGCTGGTTAATCTCAAGTTTTAAGGCAAGGCTGTCGCGGTCAAGCGATATTTCCTTCATCTGCGCTTCCTGATGCAGCATGCTGTAGCGCGCATACAGGTTCTCAACTATTTCGTCAATAAATTCTACAATAATAATCGGATCATAACCGGAATTCTTATCCTTATTTATAAAGTGCAGGATGGAAACCCTGCCGCTATTGAACAGCTGGCTGACCTCAAGAAGGTTCAGCTTCGCATTTTCAAACAGGTTAAAGATATCGATCAGGTAATTATCAGCCAAAGAATAGTCGGATTCTTCCAGAATTTCCCTTATCGCATCAAGCGTACTTTCAACAAAAAGTTGAATCTGCGACTCGGTCAGCTTTCCCGCAAAAAGCTTCACGAGAACGCTGGTCCAGTTATTCTTTATGAACTCGGAATTCTTTTTTAATAATTCTAAAATGATCTTCTTCATGTTAGCCTAAAAACACCTTTGCTACGTCCAATAGTAAAGAGGGCTGATTAAACAGCGCCGTTCTGAACAGACTGCCCAGAGTCCTTTTATCTTTTGAAACCTTCAGGAAAGAGTGGGCAATAGAGTCAAACTTTTCGTCTGAAAAGTTATAAATTCCGTTCTTAATACGGTTAAAAATCTCATGGCGCCTACCAAGCCTGTCATTCCAGGCTTTGTCGTAAGTCATTATATAATCCGGTTTATTGGAAATTACGGCTTCCGCTGCAATTCTTCCTGCAATAGAGCCCCCGATCATCCCGCTTATGATGCCTCCCCCGGAAAGCGGATTTACCTGGCGCGCGGCATCACCGGTGAGCATGATGCCTGGAGCGGAAATCCTCTCCAAAGTCACCGAGCACGGTACGCCGCCTGCAATTGAGGTTAAGGTTGGGGCATCCGGGAAATTCTTTTCCATGAAACTGTTCAGGTAAGAAACTGCCGAACGCTTTTTTCCGGTAAGCCCGCTTACGCCAAGCCCTATGTTTGCCGAACAGTTCCCCTTAGGGAAAACCCACAGGTAGCCTTCGGGAGCCACGTCCTTGCCGAAATAAAAGTAGCACGTATTAGGGTCGACCTTAATGTTAGAGGCAGTTACCTGAGCGCAGGATTCCATGTCGCGGAAGTCCACGTAAGTCTTTAAGCCCGCCCAGCGCCCAAGTCGTGACTCGACCCCGTCGGCCGCAATGACAACCTTAGCCCTGAGCTGTTTTTCTTCTCCCCTGAACTGGTACTTTACACCCGTAACCCTGCCGCCTTCTGTTATAAGCCCTGAAACGTACGCCCTCGTAAGAATCTCCGCCCCGCAGGAGGCCGCCATTTTGGCCAGTTCATAATCAAATACCCTTCTTTCCAGTATGTAACCCGTCTCGGAGAACTGAATTATAACTTCACTCCCGTCGGGTGAAATCAAAGAAAATTTGTCAATCGAAGAAGCAATCCATTTGGGATCCGGCCTTAAAAACTCCTCAATACCCGCCTTGCTTACGGCTTCACCGCACCTGACGGGATAGCCGACATCCCTGTCTTTTTCCAGAATCAGTACCGAGACCCCCTTTTCAGCAGCAAACCTGGCAGCCATGGACCCGGCCGGGCCGGCTCCAACTACAATAACGTCATATTCAGCTTTCAAATTCCAGCCTCGTAGTTTCTTTTTTGTTGAATTTCAGGGTCTCAAAAGGGCAGCTCCAGACACATTTGCAGCAGTTCGTGCACAACTCTTCGATAATTCTTATCTCTGCTTCCTTCAGCTCTATTGCGTCCTCGGGGCATACACCCACGCAGCAGCCGCAAAAGTCGCATTTACCCGGCAAAATCTCGATCATTAGCATAACAGCACAGCCCTCTGTAAAGTTTAATTTTAGACACAGCAAACTTAAGAAAAAAAATAATCAAAGTAAGTGCGGTATTTTCAAAAATGAGAATTTTCTTAAAAATGGATAGTGTAATTATATTGCCGGTCCGGGGGTGCCCCACCCCCGGACCGGAAGAAAAAAAGGAACCGTGGACAAAAAAAAAACTATAGACCAATAATTGCCGAAATTACTTGGAATGGCGCATTTCAAGAGTCTTTACGATGTCCGTAAACTCTATTTCCTGCTCGGCCAGCATTACAAACATGTGGTAAATGAGGTCTGCTGTTTCATTCATTATCTCATTTTTATCCCTGTTTTTGGCTGCAATTACGGTTTCTATGGCCTCTTCTCCTACTTTTTGTATTATTCTGTTTGTGCCCCTCTTGAAGAGCTTTGTAGTATATGAGCCTTCCGGAAGCTTTTCCTTTCTGTCCTTAATGAGCGCAAAAAGATCGTTTAGAAAGCTGATTGAAGCGGGTTTTTCCTCAAAAAAGCACGAATATGCCCCCGTGTGGCAGGTATTGCCCTCAGGAACTGCCTTAATTAAAAGAGAATCGTTGTCACAGTCCTGGAACATACTGACTAATTTCAGGTAATTACCCGAGGTTTCCCCCTTTGTCCAGAGCCTTTCTTTGGTGCGGCTGAAGAAAGTAACCAGCCCCGTCTCAATTGTCTTTTCGAGGGCTTCCCTGTTCATAAAGCCGAGCATGAGGACTTCACCATTTGAGTTGTCTGTTACAACTGCGGGAATAAGCCCGCCCATTTTATTAAAATCCAGTTTGCTAATTTCAATCATAATTATCCTTAAAGCCTTACTTTTATATTGTTTTCTCTGAGATACTGTTTTAATTCCTTTATATCCAGTATGCTGAAGTGGAATAAACTTGCAGCCAGGCAGGCATCTACGCCTGCTGTTTTGAACGCATCCAGGAAGTCCTCCTTTTTCCCGGCTCCTCCTGAGGCAATTACTGGTATGCTGACGCCTGAGGTTACCTTCTTGAGGAACTCCACGTCGTAGCCGTCCTTTGTGCCGTCTTTGTCCATGGAGGTAAGGAGTATTTCACCCGCCCCCAGTTCAGCTGCTCTTTGGCACCAGGAAAGCCCTTCAAGTTCCGTCTCCTCGCGCCCCCCTTTTACAAAAACTTTGTTTACGCCGCTGATGTTTCTTTTTGTGTCTATGGCAGCCACAATTGCCTGGCTTCCGAAGCGCCTGGAGGCCTCGGTAATGAGCGAGGGGTTACGTACTATGGAGGAATTAAGCGAGACCTTGTCGGCCCCGGCCTTAAGAAGGCTCTCTATGTCCTGAAGTTCCGAAATGCCTCCTCCGACCGTAAAAGGGATCCTTATGGCCTTTGCCACCTTTTCTACCAGATACAGGAGAGTCTTTCTCTTTTCGGCCGAAGCCGTTATATCCAGAAATACGAGCTCATCGGCGCCTTCTTTGCTGTACCTTTCTGCAAGTTCAACGGCATCACCGGCATCTATTAAATTTACAAAATTTGTTCCCTTGACCACTTTCCCGTCCTTTACATCCAGGCACGGGATAATTCTCTTGCTAACCAACTTCTGCGAGCTCCTCTAAGCTGATCCTGTTTTCATAAATTGCCTTGCCTATTACAACGCCGTAGGTCTTCAGTTCCAAAACCTTCCTTACGTCTTCAATATCCTTAATGCCTCCCGAGGCAATCAGCTTAATGCCCTGGAATTCACCCATGATTTTTGAATAAAGTTCCGTATTCGTTCCGGAAAGCATTCCGTCGCGTGAAATGTCCGTGCAAAGGAACGTGTCCACTCCCTTAGCCATGCAGTATTCAATGTGCTCCTGCAAGGAAAGTGAAGTCTGCTCCGTCCAGCCTTTGACAGCAATCATCCCGTCTTTAACGTCAGCCGCAATTACTATCTTTTCAGCCCTGTGCTTAGAGAGTATGTATTCAAATTCCTTTTTATTCTCTACCGAAAGAGATCCAATAATTACCCGGTCGGCGCCGGAAGAAAGTATTCGGCTTACCGAAGCCTCATCCCTTATGCCCCCTCCGAACTCAAGCCTGAGACTGGTATTATTTTTTATCTCCTCTATTGTCTTGAGGACCGATACGTTTCCCGTCTTGGAGCCCTCCAGATCCACCACGTGCAGCCACTCAAAGCCGTAGCTTTCGAAGATTTTTGCCTGTTCCAGGGGAGTGTTATTGTAGAAAGTTACCTTGCTGAAGTCTCCTTCTTTAAGTCTTACAATTTTATTCTGGTATATGTCTATTGCAGGTATTACTATCATAATTCAAGAAAGTTGTTTAAGAGTTTAAGACCCGCATCACCCGATTTCTCTGGGTGAAACTGGATCCCGTAAAAATTGTCTTTCTCCAGGGCCGCCGTAAAATCGATTCCGTGATTTGCTGTAGCCGTGGTATATTCATTTACCGGCAGGTAATAGGAATTTGCGAAGTAGAAAAACTCTCCGTCTTTAATGTCCTTAAAAAGCCTGCTTTCTTTTTTTTGGAATACTTCATTCCAGCCCATGTGAGGCACATTCACCTTTGAGGAGTCGAACTTTTCAACCCTGCCCGGCACCACACCCAGACACGCAATATTCCCTTCACTCGAGAATTCCGAGAGGAGCTGCATCCCGAGGCAAATCCCAAGAAGAGGCTTCTTAACGATCCTCAAAAGGTTGATCAGGTTATAGCGGTGAAGCTGCTTAATTGCAAAAGACGCCTCACCAACTCCCGGGAATATGATCTTATCGGCCCGACAGATATCCGCCTCCTTATTGGTCAGCAGGAATTCCTGCCCCAGCGTTCCAAGCGCATTGGCTACAGAGGCCGTATTGCCGGCATCATAATCA
This sequence comes from Ignavibacteria bacterium, assembly GCA_025612245.1. Classification (GTDB taxonomy): domain Bacteria; phylum Bacteroidota; class Ignavibacteria; order Ignavibacteriales; family SURF-24; genus JAAXKN01. Next base: position 247,154 of record JAAXKQ010000002.1, on the reverse strand, counting down.
ATCAGAGCTATCATAAGACTCCTTTTGTTGATGGTAATTTGTCTTCACTTCTTTCGTCCATCCTCAGGGCCTCGTTTAAGGCCTTGGCAAATGCCTTAAAGAGCGCCTCAATTTTATGGTGGTCGTTCTTCCCCTTTGCCCTGAGAAATATGTTGGCCTTGAGACCCGAGGAAAGCCCGCGGAAGAATTCTTCCGTAAGCTCAACCGGAAAGTCCCCTACTTTCTCCCTCCTGAACCTGCACTTGAAGTTCAGATACGTCCTGCCGCCTAAGTCAACTGCGCAGCGCGCCGAGGCCTCATCCATGGGAAGGAAAAACCCGTACCTTTTTATGCCTATCTTATCACCCAGGGCTTCACTAATGGCCGTTCCAAGTGTTATACCCGTATCCTCAACCGTGTGGTGCTCATCGACGTAAAGGTCACCCTTTACAAGAACCTTAAGGTCGATGTTGGCGTGCTTTGAAATCTGCTCGAGCATGTGGTCAAAAAAGCCAACGCCGGTATTTATTTCTGAATGCCCTTCACCATCCAGAAAAACCTCAACCGTAATGTCGGTTTCTTTTGTCTTCCTGGATTTCAGGGAATGCCTTAAAGCCTTAATGAGGCTTGTGGCAGCCTGGCCGAAGTCACTCGTCTTTGAGCCTTCTTTTACCGTTATAACGCCGGACTTTGATTCCGGATTGTCACTAACCGTAATATGGAATTCCCCGTCCGCCTTCTCAGAAGCCCTGCCGAGGCAGACATCTTCAAGGGCCAGAATCTTTTTAAGTCCGCTATCTATTTTATCCCCTTTTACTTCAAGGAGGAGATTCTTGCGGCTCAGCTTCTTCAGGCCCGAAATCAGTCCCTTTGCAAGAGGGGAGGCCGGGTCAAAGAATTCCTTGTCAATAATAACTTTGTTCATAAGAATTTTTTAATTGCTTCGAGAAATCTGTTGTTTTCATATTCCGTACCTATTGAAACCCTCAGGCAGTCTCTCAGCATCTCGTAAGAGCTCCTGTCGCGAATAATGACGCCTTCCTCGGCCATTTTCTTCTGTATGAGTCTTGCATTACTGCACTTAAACAGGAGATAATTGGCATCTGAACTATAGACCTTCAGTATGCCCGGAATCTTGGAGAGTTCTTCCTTTACGCGTTCCCTTTCCGAAATAAGTTTCTGCACAAATTCGTCTTTTTTCTTTTTATTTCCAATAGCGTTAATAACGGCCTTTCTTGTAAGGGAGCTGACATTGTAGGGAGCCTTAACCTTGAAGAGAAGACGAATCAGTTCCTCGTTTGCCGCACAGAAACCGAGCCTTATGCCCGCGAGCCCCCAGGCCTTGGAGAAAGTCCTTATTATTGCCAGGTTTTCTATCTCGTTAACCTCTTTAATTAAGGAATTATCGCCTGCAAAATCAACATAGGCTTCATCCACGGCTATAATGGCATTATATGTCCTGCAGAGTTCCAGTATGTCATCTTTCTTCAAGAGGTTACCCGTGGGATTGTTTGGCGAACAGAGGAAAATAATTTTAACCGTGGAGTCGAAATTTTTCTTTACTGCCTCAAGGTCGATCTGAAAATCCTCCTTCAGGTTTACAACTTTTGTCTTAACGTTGTTTATGTCGCAGGCAACCTGATACATGCCGTATGTGGGATCGAGTATCATGGCCGAGTCTTCCCTGGGCTCACAGAAGACCCTTATGAGGAGGTCTATTACCTCATCCGAGCCCACGCCGAAGAAGAGGTTTTTGCCTTCAATGCCGAAGTATTCACCTGCCGCTTTCTTCAGGTCTTCCTGGTGCGGGTCAGGATAGCGGTTAAGGCACAAGTCACCGTAGAGTTCGGAAGTAGTCCCCAGGCTGTTTTCATTTGCATCCAGCAGTATCCCCTCGGAATACATATCCCTGGCGGAAGTATATGGTTTAAGGGCGAGTATGTTTTTTCTGGCTAATTTTTCGATCATAATTTATTTAACCTTATAGTTACAGCGTTTTTGTGTGCGGCCAGAGATTCTGTCTCAGCCAGTGTTTCAATTGCCCCGGCAATACTCCTCAGGCCTTCACGCGTTAGTGTTTGAAATGTCATTGTTTTCATGAAGCTTTCCACGCTTACCCCGCCAAATGACTTCGCATAGCCGTAGGTGGGAAGCGAGTGGTTTGTGCCCGATGCGTAGTCGCCTGCACTTTCGGGAGAATAGCCTCCAAGAAAAACCGATCCCGCGTTTGTAATAAGCGGCTTATAGCTTTCAGGCTCCTCAACGTGCAGTATCAGGTGTTCAGGCGCATACATGTTGCTGAAACTGATGGCATCACCTATGCTTTCGGTCAATAGTGCAAATGAAGATTCAAGTGCCCTTACCGCAATATCCTTTCTCGGAAGCAGAAGCAGCTGGCTTTCAAGCTGTTCAAGTACGCGCGACAAAACTTTCTGCGAGGTTGCCGCAAGCACCACCTGAGAGTCGGGCCCGTGCTCGGCTTGCGAAAGTAGGTCCGCTGCAACAAACGACGGCTCTGAAGACTCATCTGCAACTACCAGCACTTCGCTCGGGCCTGCGGGCATGTCTATTGGGCAGCCGTTAAGGTCGATGCTTACGAGCAGCTTGGCGGCCGTAACGTACTGGTTTCCTGGTCCGAAAATTTTATTTACTTTCGGAAAACCCTCAGCCCCGTAAGCAAGAAGCCCTATTGCCTGTACGCCACCCACTTTATAGAACTCCGTTATGCCAAGTATCTTTGCCGCAAAAAGGAGTGCGTCGTTAACCCGGTTGCCTTTGGACGGGGAAACTGCAACAATTCTTTTGCATCCGGCAATTCTCGCCGGTATTCCAAGCATGAGCATCGTCGATGGCAGTACGGCGCTTCCGCCCGGAATATAAAGCCCCACGTTCTCAATTGCCCTGTATTCACGCGAGCACAGAATGCCTTCCATGGTCTCGGTTTCGTATGGCTTCGGAAGCTGCTTAATGTGAAATTTCTCTATATTGCCGGCGGCTTTCCTGATTGAATGCTTTACCTCGCCATCCAGGTTTTTCTCGGCCTCCAAAAATTCAGCCTCCGAGACCCTGAGGTCCCCGCCCGGGAAACGGTCGAACTTTTCCGCATATTTAAGTGCCGCCTTAAGGCCGTCACGCTTAACTTCATCCAGTATTGGCTTTACGGCTTCAAAAGACGCCTTCAGGTCCACTGCCGGGCGCTTGAGAAGGTTTTCTTTTTCCTTCTCATCCAAATTCCTGAAATTAAAGATTTTCATATTTTATCCAATCTGCTTGTTTTTCAGAATATCATGTTTTCAATCGGCAGCAGAAGAATTCCCGTTGCGCCCGCTGCCTTAAGGTCGTTTACGATGCTCCAGAAACGGTCCGCCGGAATTACGGCATGCACTGCAAGCGAAGCCTCGTCTGCCAGGTGAAGCACCGTGGGGCTTTTAAGCGAAGGAATGATCCTTGTAATTTCTTCCAGAGAATTCTTGGGAATGTTCATCATCAGGTACTTCGACTTCTTGGCCGAAAGGACTGAACGCATCCTTGCTATCAAGTCCTGCAGTATTGCATACTTTTCCTCATTTTTCTTCAGGTCGTTGTTTGAGATCATTACTGCTTCAGAGTCAAAAACATTAAAGGATTTGTTGAGCTTGTTCATCCTGAGAGTGTTGCCCGTCGAAACAATGTCGCAAATTAAATCGGCTACGCCAAGCGAGGGAGCAATTTCTACCGAACCGCTGATCTGAATTATCTTGGCCTGCAGGTTATTGGCGTTTAAGAAGAGCTTGAGTATGTTGGGGTAGGAGGTTGCAATTGTCTTGCCGTTCAGGTCTTCCAGACTCTCGGGCATCCCGTTAGACGGGGCCGCAATCATGAGCTTGCATTTGCCGAAACCCAGTTTTTCGCTTACCGTAATATTGGCCTGCTTTTCATAGACCACGTCTTCTCCCACAATGCCTATGTCGGCAACTCCATCCTGCACGTATTCAGGTATGTCGTCATCCCTTAGGAATAAAAGGTCGAGCTTGTGGTTTTTAGCCGAGACGATCAGCCTTTCAGAATAATTTTCTATGTCAAGTCCGCAAAGTTTCAAAAGCTCCAGCGACTTTTCCGAGAGTCTTCCTTTCTTTTGAATGGCCAGCTTTAAGTTTCCGTTTTCCATTTTAATATTTTAATCCTTATACTTTAAAAACAAAAAACCCCGGCAAAAGTGTCGGGGTTATTAAAATTCAAACTTTATTTTAGTTTAATACAATCCGACACCGGCCAGGCAGTTAAGATGATGAGCATGATGATGCAGAGCTGCTTTCGGGCAGCCGATTAACCGGGTCATATCTGTATTAATGTTTTCCATAATTTATAACTCAAATCTATGAAATTAATCATGTATTTCAAAACTTTTAAGGCGGAATATGCAAATAAATTGCATATAAGGGCACAATTTGCGCAAGAGTTTGCAAGGATTCCGCTTTTGCAATAATTTAATTTTAATTATAAATTATTGTAATCAACTCCAGGGGAAAAATATGATTTACCTGATACTCATCTTTGCGGTCCTCATCCCGCGACTTTCCATAGCCCTGCTCTGGTTTTTGACAAACTGGTTTCACGGCATGTTCAGCACGGTACTCTGGCCTCTTTTGGGCTTTCTTTTCCTCCCGGTTACGCTTTTGTGGTACAGCGTGGTATTCCACTTCTTTGATAACTCATGGACGACAATTCCAATTGTAGGCCTTGTTATTGCGCTTTTGATAGACCTCTCGCCCGGAAGGGGAAAAAAATACTATAGAAGACGCAGCTACTAAAGAGTGTCTTAAAGCCTCGTTGAATACACAAAAGACAGAATGACAGCTATAATAAGGGGAGCCAGATAAAGGGCAGTTACAACAAAGCCGTAATACCTTGCCTCGGGAACCCACTGCGGGTTAAAGTGCAGTATAATAATTGCAAGCAGAGACACAATTCCCGCAATTAAGAGTGTCCAGCCGCTGAAATAATTTGCCGCATACCATACTTTCTCATTGGCAAGCGACCTGGCAGTCCTGAAGCCATAGACTTCATTTGGCGGTACTTTCTTTAATATGAAGGGAATTGCAAGCCCGATAGAAAGAAGTGACAAAGCACAAAACATTAAAGTGTAGAAGTTTCGCATTTTTAGGCGCCTTCCGGTAATTTATAAAGCCAAATCCATAAGGCTGCCTTCATGCCTGAGGAGCCACTTCTTTATGTCAAGGCCTCCCGAGTAGCCCGTAAGGCTGCCGTCACTGCCGATTACACGGTGGCATGGGATTATAATAGGTATCCTGTTCCTCCCGTTTGCACCGGCAACGGCACGTATTACTTTCCTGTCTCCAAGGCGTTCGGCCAGTTCCAGGTATGAAATGGTCCTGCCGAATGGGATTTTCAGAAGCTCCATCCAGACCCTCTTCTGAAATTCCGTTCCTTCGGGCTTCAGCTTTAAGTCAAAGGATTCTCTTTTACCCTTAAAGTATTCATCCAGCTGGCGCACGGCTTCCTTTAAGACCGCGTTTTCTTTTAAGACCACGCTTTCTTTTAAGGCAGGATGGCTGCTGCCCGGGTGGGCATAGCTGCCATCCTTCAAAAAATCAATTGCCCTCAGGGCTTCATCATCTGCCGTAAGCTTAAGCATTCCAACCGGTGAAACGAAATATGCTTCAGGCATAATGTCCCCTAAAATTCTAAAGAATTCTTACTTTAATTGTGCGTACAACCTTCTTGAGGTCCTCATAAAGAGGCTCCTGGTACTTTGTATCCAGGTCGGCAATAACATAGCCGATTTTTTCATTTGTCCGCAGATACTGGGCCACAACGTTAACGTCGTTGCGGGCAAAGATTGCGTTTATCTGCGAAAGCACGCCCGGGACGTTCTCGTGAACGTGAAGCATTCTGTGCGAATCGCTCATTGAAGGAAGCTGAATCTTTGGAAAGTTGACGCTTGTATAGGTGCTTCCCGTATGATAGTATTCCAGGAGCTTGCTGGAGACAAATTCACCTATGTTATACTGCGCTTCCTCGGTGCTGCCTCCAATGTGAGGAGTCAGGAGCACATTGGGCAGGTGCTGCAATGGGGAAACGAACCTGTCGCTCGAATTCTTGGGCTCTTCCGGGAAAACGTCCAGCGACGCTCCAATAACTTTCCCGCTCAATATGTTTTCCTTCAGTGCGTCCACATCCACAACAAAGCCACGGCTTAAGTTAAGGAGAATGACCCCGTCTTTCATTATTTCAAACTCACGGCTTCCAATGAGGTTCGTGTTGCCGGGGTTACCATCCACGTGCACCGTAACCACGTCCACAATCCTGAGCATGTCTTCAAGGAAAGACATCCTCTTTGCGTTTCCGATTGTCAGCTTGTCAACAATGTCGTAATAATAAACTTCCATTCCCATTGCCTCGGCGAGCATTGAAACCTGGCTTCCGATATTGCCGTAGCCAATGATGCCGAGCTTTTTACCCCTTACCTCACGGGCGTTTTCAGCCGACTTGTCCCAGACGCCCTCATGCGCCTTTACGATCTTGTCGTGCAGGCGGCGTATTAAAAATATAATTTCCGCTATGACTATTTCAGCCACGCTTCTTGTATTGCTGTACGGGGCATTAAAAACCGCAACGCCTTTCATCAAAGCCGCATGCAGGTCGACCTGGTTGGTGCCAATGCAGTAGGCGCCTATTGCAAGCAGATCCCGAGCGCTTTCGAGCACTCTTTTTGTAACGTAGGTTCTTGAACGGATGCCAAGAAGTGCAACCCCCTGAAGAGCCTCTATGAGCTCGTCTTCGGAAAGGCTGCCTTTATAGGTATCTACTTCAACGCCTTTTTCTTTCAGAACTTCAACCGCACAGGGATGTATATTTTCAAGTAATAAAGCTTTCATTAAAAGATGATCTCGTAAATATTAATATCGTCAAGGCAAATGTACGATTTCTTTGGATAAATTTGTAATCTTTGTGGCCTTCCGGCAGGGACTAATGAGCAGTTTTTCATTTTTGTAAGCCCAAAAGCACCGGCGCCCCCCCAAGGGCCGCCAGTGCCGGAGGCTTTATCTTTCAGGCCGTAGCCCGTCTTAATTACCTGTTTTTCAGAATTTTCGCTTAAATATATCCTTCAGCTTATCCTCGGCTTTTTTCTGGATCTGCTTTTTTACGGTATCAACCCTTTGCTGAGCCTGCTTCTGGATCTCAGCCTTTTTCTGCTCAATCTGCTGCTGTGCCTGCTGCTTAATTTCCTGCTGCACGGTTTTAGTGGTACCGCCTACAATGTCGGCTGCACTGGTGGTAACAGAAGGAGAATTAATGCTGCCCCTGAGAAATGCCTTTACGTCTATCTTATCGGCTGAGACCAGATTGATGTCTTTTTTAATCAGCTTATTTATGGCCTGGTTTGCCTGCTGCTTTAGCTGTCCTGCCGGGATCTGCACGTTCATCGTATAGTCTATGCTCTTGTCAATTCCGTTCGAGCCCGAAAGCGTTACGTCGTAATTAAACACCTTGTACGTAAAAGGCTGGACAAAGAACCTGCCGCTTCGGATCTGGAAAGACGGGTTCACGTTTGTCAGCACCGGATTTTTCAGCGCGTCAAGCTTAAGGGCGCTTCCTACGGCTTCAAAAGGCTTGAAGCCCTTTACCTCGGCCCTCTGCAGGTTAAGTATTCCGCTGCCGTTAAAGCTGTTCCAAAGGGGCATCATACTTTTATCCAGGCTTGAGGTAATGTTCATCCTGGCCCCGAAGGCGCCGTGAATGAACTGAGCCATCGGTGCAATCTGCCTTACACTTACAAAGCTCTCGTATGTCTTGCCAATGTCGAAGTTATTAATCGTAAAGTTAAACGCCATGTCGGGGTTCCTGCCAGCGGGAGTGGCATAATAGCCGTTTGCAACGAGGCTACCCCCGAGGAGGTTCATGTTCAGGCTCTGCATGGAAAGCTTCCTGTCGCTGAGAATAATAACGCCTCTTATGTTACTGATCGTAAGATTGTCGTAAATCATCTTTCCGATGTTTGAATTCAGCGTAAAGTTTATCCTCTCGGGCAGCTCCACGGCCTGCATCTTGCTACCGGCCGTCTGAGTCGTCTTTTTCTGCTGTGCCTTATTCAGCTTCATGAGCTCGTTTACGTCCAGGTAATTCGAATTAAGCGAAAGTGTGCCGCTGATGGTACCCTTGTTCAAAAGGTAACCCAACATATTGTAAAGCCCGCCGCTTGCATTTAAGTTGTTCTGCCCAATGTTCATGTTGAAACTGCTGAGGTTAAATGCTCTGGGAGTCATTGTCAGCAGCGCCTGGTTTATCTTTACTTCCTGCGTAAGCTCATCGCTTCCGTAGATTATATTGTCAGCCTTAACGGTTCCCGAGGCGTTAAGATTATCAATCCTTTTGTTCTTTAAGCCCCCTATGTTGCCCTTGGCCTGAAAGTCGGCCTGAATGAGTCCCTCAAGCCTCTGAACGCCTTTCATCGGCAGTGCATTTTTAAGCTGTCCGAGGTTAAGCCGCCCTTTGACTTTTGTATCTATGTACGGGTTGGACCTCGGGGTTGTCATATAAAGCGAGGCGTCAAAAGGATCGCTCCCGAGCTCAAAGTGCATCTGCTTCAGGCTCAAGACCGTGTTGTCAGGAGTGCCCCCGGGATTGTTGAGGTTCAAATCAACGTTTACATTTCTTACCGCATTTGGAAGCCTGGGGTACTGGAAGCTGCCATTCTGAACCATGAGCTTTATGTTAAAGGAAGGAACGCGGGTTTTGTTATAAATCCCCTTTATGCTCCCGTTAAGGAGCATTTTACCCGAAGATTTCATGTCCTGAAAATTCTCCGAGTATGCCGCAGGAATGAGGGAAACTATGTCCTTAAAATCCGTGCGGTTGGAGGCAAATGTCAGGTCCATGGAAATATTGGACGTGTCGGGCCTTGCAACAAAGCCGTCAAACTTAAGCGCCAGGTTGTTGATCCGGAGCTCATTTTTGTTAAGCGTAAACTTCTTTTCATTCATGTTGGCAAAGAGCTGCATGTCCAGGTAGGCGTTAACCTTGTTAAGGTAGGTAAGGCCGTTATATTCAAATGTGAGCTCGTCAATTTTTGTCAACGTCTTCAAGTTGAACTTGTCCATCGACAGGTCGCCTGACCCCTCATGGTCCAGGTTTTTAATTATTGCCGTCATTCCGGAGGTCTGATCCACGTAGGCTATGTTGGCGCCGTCGACGGAATAATATTTAAGGGAAATGTTCACTTTCTTCTGCGTGGCCTCGGGCTTTGTGGTATCCGGCTTCATTATATTATAGTTTGCCGTACTGTCTTCCAGCACTATGAGCTTAATTGTCGGCTTGTGCAGGTTAACCTCTTCGATGCGGATTGCATTTCCCTTAATCAGGCTCCAGAGGTCAATTGTAGCATTAAATGAGGCTGCGCTTAAGAGCGTGTCGCCCTTAAAGGGAGGCTTGTTTACAATTGTCAGGTTATTGATGCTCAGCGTCAGGTCTGGGAAGCTCTTAAACATATTGAGTCCCGCGCTTTCAAAGTTTAAGACCGCATTTAACTGCTTGTTTGCCTGCTTTTTTACTGCCTCAGCAATCTGATCCTTAAAGAGCATTGGAACAAACATCATCAGAAGAACTATTACGAGCAGTATAACGCTTACGACCGCAAATTTCTTTTTCATGGAATTGCCCCGGCTTATTTATGAATACTCTGGGAATAATATAATAAGAGAAATAATTCAATTTTTAAAGCCAAAACCGTTTCGCGCCTTAAAAGCCCTTAATTTTCGGGCCTCTTATCTGGGGGGCCTGTAGTAGCGCCTGAGCCAGGCACTCAGGCCGTCAAGGCCCGGGAAGAGCACCCTTTCGGTAATGTTAACTTCATCCAGCTTATCCCTGATCTCCCACTTGAGCTTGGCCGGAATAATGATTCGGAAGAACAGGCCGGGATGATCCTCAAGCCATTCATTCAAGACGGACCTTGCGCTCGACATAAAGCTGAAGAGCGCATACTGGTTAATAATCCTTTCATCGAATGACGGGGGCTCAAGAAAAACCACAAACTCGTCGGCAGAGCTCTTCAGCTTCTCCAGGTCGGAGATGCTCTTGCAAACCCCTTCCAGCATTTCACCGGTAAAGACGAGTGAGCTTTCCTGCTTTAATATGTTTCTCAGTGGCCCCGGAAGAAGCTCGTTGGATTTCATGTAATCCATGCACCATATAACGCCATCCTTTTCATACTTCCCGAGGTCATCGGTTACAAAGTGTAGCGCTATATATGGCGAATAAGTCCAGTCCAGAAGCCTCGTGGGAAGCCCGTGGTGCTGTGCAACGGCAAGCCAGTCCCAGATCAGGTCGCCGTCAAGAGTCCCTTTAGGCGAATACTTCCTGAAATTCCTAAGCAGGTGGCGCTCCATGTCCTCATACTTGCCGCCAAGCCTCATGAGACTGGTCCTGAGCTCATAGTCCTTGTCCGAGAGCCCCCTGAAAGCATAAGGGGATCGGTGCCTGAGTATGTTTTCATCCCAGGAGTTCTCGAATAGGAGCTTCTGAAGTTCGAGCCAGTTTTTAACGGTAATGTCGTTTTTTGTCTTCATCTCAGGATTTACACAAGGTAAATTGCACCAAGTAAATTAAATATAATACATTTTCCGGAGAATTCTCTTCTTTTATATGCCGGATTGGCTGCGTGTCTTTTCAGGGATTTTACTTGCGGATACAAAAAAGCCGCTCCTAAAAAAAGGAGCGGCTTAATTTCATTTTCTGCTTGCTCTCAGCTTAAGAGGTTCTCAAGCTTGTTTCTAATGGTGCTTTCAATTGTGCCTTTGAAGGGCAGGGCCGCAAGGGGAAGGTTTCCTTCCACTTCAACTTTGGAAGGAAGAACCGACAACTCGCCGTCAACGGCCATACCCATGGCACGGAATGAGAAGACCCCGCGGTTTCCATTCCAGCTTTCCCTGACGTCAGTCACCTGGCTGCCGAACTGATTCTTTAAGTCCTGAATTAGACTGCTGACCCTGCGTACGGCTTCGCCTTCACCTAAATTATGCGGAACAGTTACTTTCATCTTGGACATCTTAATCTCCATTTAATTCGCTTTTTAAATTATTTTATGAAAATTTAGGCCAGATGAAAAGCTATTTTATTTCCCCTCATCCACCTTGTCGAGCGAAAAATAGCTGTCGAATACGTCACAGTAGTTTTCAGGCATATATTCGCCGCTTTTCTTTATAACCTGATACTTGCCGCTGTACTCGCCGCGCGAAACCTTCTCGACCATTTCCAGCAGTTTATCGATGTCTTCCATCGTATTGTAGCACCCGAAGCTGATTCTTACCATTCCAGGCATATCCGACTTGTCGCCCTGCAGCATCTGAGTGCGCCAGCTCTGTGCTTCCTCATCGCTGAGGTGCAGAAGATGCACTACATACGGGTGGGCACAGAAGCATCCGCTCCTGACGCCGATGCCGCCTTCATAGCCCAGAATTGAAGAGAGCAAAAAGTGTGGAACACCTTCAAGGTTAAAGGGAATGACGCCTACTTTTTCTTCCGCCTTTGCCGGATCGGTCTCACCATAGATCGTCACGCCCGGAATTGACCTCAGGCGTTCCAGGCAGTATGCCGTAAGCACCCTTTCGTGCTCTGCAACCCTGTCCATACCGATATTCATGAGGACCTTTGCTGCCGTTGCCATTGCAACCGCACCCGGAACATTCGGGCTTCCGGCTTCATCCCTGTCGGGAGTGCCTCCCCAGTAAACCTCATCCTGCGTAACGACGTTAACCGTTCCGCCGCCTGAATATTCAGGTTTTCCTTTTAAGAATACTTCCTTTGGACCTACAAGAGCGCCGGTACCAAACGGGGCATACATCTTATGGCCTGCAAGCACCACAAAATCCAGGTGCTCCGGATCGTTGTCCGGCTTCATGTCTATTTTACGGTGAGGTGCAAGCTGCGCTCCGTCAACCAGAATTCTGGCGCCTGCTTCGTGAGCCTTACGCGCCAGGCGGTGAATAGGCTGTATAAATCCCGTCACGTTCGATGCCCCGGTTACGGCAACAAGTGCAATCCTGCCCTTGTATTCTTCCAGCAGGCGGTCAAAATCCTCTTCGTCAAACCTGCCTTCGTATGTGGCTTTTACATGCACCACGTTTGCGCGGTCACGCCAGGGGAGGTCGTTCGAATGGTGCTCAAGGCGCGAAGTAATTACAACCTTGTCCTCCGGTATTTCCAGACGGTAAGAAAGCTTGTTCAGGGCCTCGGAAGTGTTCTTGCCGAAAATTACGGTGTTTGTGTTAAGATCCGCCCCCACAAAACGCCCGATTGTTTCATGAGCCTTGTCGTATGCTGCCGTACTGAGGCGCGACTTAAAGCCGGTGCCGCGGTGTACGCTGGAATAATACGGCATAAATGCCTCAAGCGCCTTCATTACTTCAACAAAGGGGGGAGTGCTGGCGGCATTGTCCAGATTTACATACGGAATACAGCGGCCGTCCAGAAGAGGGACCCTGCGGTCAATTCCAAAGATGCGGTCGTGAAGGTTAAAGTTTTCCTCAAGCCTGATGAGCTCTTCAATTGAATCTGAGCCGTTTGATTCTACAGTTTTATTCTCTATAACTTCAGATTTCTGAGTGCTGTCCATTCAATAACTCCTGTTTGTGCATGCAGCAAAATCATGCAATATGCAATTATATAGTAATCTTTTCCCGGGATTAAACTAAAGAATGCTTCTTCCCCCGAAGAAAAGGACGATTTTACTCCTTTCCATAAGAAATGGTTGGTATACCTTCAATACACATTCCGGGCCATTTTGTACTATGAGACTTCAAAAGAGGCCTTAAAAACCGCAGAGGGCGTGTATGGGCGGATAAGCCTTCGCCCGCCTGATGAGGGGGCCGGGAAAAGTAAAAAAAAGGGGGGACACTTCCCCCTTAATTATTTTATGAATCTCATAGCAAAAGGATACCTGTAGGCTTTGCCGTCGTTGGCCTGAATTGAGGCTATAATTACCAGTATCAGCTCGGCAATGCCCAGTATAACCAGCAATATTATGCCCAGAACAATCAGCATTAGTATCAGCGCAACAAAGATGTAAATTGTCATGGAAATCTGGAAGTTCAGCGATTCCTTCCCCTGATCCTCTACAAAAGGCGATATGTCCTTCTTGAGCAGCCAGATGACCAGAGGACCGATAATGTTTCCGAAAGGAATGACAAACATCAAAAGGGCTGAGAGGTGGCAAAGCATGCCCCAGAGCTTAGTTTCCTTGTCCAGCGCTGCATTTCCCACGTTTTCCGCATTTTCTACAGTTTCCATTTTTCCTCTCCTTTAATTGTTTATTTACGTTAAAGGACACCGGGAACTCTTTCTCTCTGTGCCGGGGAAAGGGTACTGCTACCCGGCTCCCGGCCGCCGGTAAAAAATGACTTTTTTTAAGGTATCTCAACTGGTATAACGCAAGTTAATTCAAATAATTTTAGCAAGCAACTTTGCCATCAAATAATGAGGAGTAAACAGGAAGAAATCCTCGCAAAGAAAAACCTTCTTTATAATATCTTCTCCAGCGGGAGCAGGAACATACGCGCCACGTCGTCTTTCATTGTGATGCCGGCATTCATCTCCTTCAGGAGCTCCGTTACTTCATCTAACTTGCATTCGTCTTCAAAGGCAATCATGCGGACGTTATTATACCCCGGATAGGCACGCGTCCCAAGGTGAGGGATAGTCTTGTGCCCCTTGCCTTTTACATTTTCCCACTCCGTATAAAAGTCAACGCCGGCCTTCTCAAGTATGCCGGAAACCCTCTCTTCAATTATATCTCGGTAAATTATAAATGCCATTTTCATACTGACACCTCCGGTGGGTTAATTTTCAATTAAAAATTATAAATTAAAAATTATAAATGGGAGCTGAAAAGACTCCGCCATGGATCTTGTTCCATGGCGGATTTACAGGTAAGATAACACTATTTTTCAAAAGAAGCAGTGCTGGGTTCCGATCCGTATTTGGCTTTGCGCCCAAAGGGTAAAAGCCTTGTGGCCCAGCCGAAAGCTTTTTTCATCGAAAAATCGTCTATAATCGTATATACTACTGGCACAACCAACAGCGTCAGCATTGTGGAGGTAATTAGTCCTCCAATTACTGCCTGCCCCATGGGCGACCTGAATTCGGAGCCTTCACCCAGGCCGAGGGCTACGGGAATCATACCGAATATCATGGCCAGCGTGGTCATTAAAATCGGGCGCAGCCTCGTAGGTCCCGCCTGCAGGAGCGCTTCCGTCCTCGACAATCCGCGCTCACGAAGCGTGTTTGTAAAATCGATGAGAAGAATTGCGTTTTTGGTCACAAGCCCCATCAGCATGATTATACCTATCATCGACATCACAGAAAGCGCACTGTTAAACGCAATTAGCGCCATGATTGCACCAATGATGGCCATAGGCAGCGAAAGCATGATAGAGAAAGGATAGACAAAGCTTTCAAACTGCATTGCAAGCACTATGTAAACGAAAATTATTGCCAGTGCAAGCGAAATAAGGATGTTCAAAAACGACTCTGCCTGCTGCTGCCCCTGGCCTACTACGGAAACCGAATAGCCTGATGGAAGCGGAAGCTTGCTTACCTTCTTCATTGCATCGCCTAAAACCTCTCCCATCAGCCTGCCGGAAACGTTCGCGTCAACTCGTATCTCCCTCTGGCGGTCGTAGCGGTTTATCTTTGAAGGCCCTACTCCCTCAAATACGTCTGCCACGTCACCCAGGCGCACATTGATTTTTCCATCATTTGGGCCCGACTTGCTGCTCATAATTGAGAGATTCTCTATGTCGCTTATCGACTTGCGGTTGTTTTCCTTCAGGCGCACCCTCACGTCGTACTGCTCGTTACCCTCCTGGTACTTGGTTGCTACAAACCCGTCTACCATTGAACGCACAGAAGAGGCTACCGAATACACGTTAACTCCCAGGTCCGATGCCTTGTCGCGGTCAATCCTTACGCGCACCTCGGGCTTGGAGGCTTCAAGTGAGGATTCAATGTCCACCGCACCCGGCGTTGAATGCACGGCTGACCTCACCTTCTCGGCAATCTCGTTTATTTTGTCTATTTCCGCTCCCCTGATGCTCAGCGTTACAGGCTTTTCCTGCCCTCCAGGGCCCCCCTCAACACTGAAGTTAAGGTTTGCACCCGGGAAGTTTATCAGCTCGCTTCTAAGGGAACTGATTACTTCGCTCTGGCTCCTCTGGCGCTCATCTTTCTTTGTAAGCTTTACCAGTATGGTCGCCCTGTTTACGGGAACGTTCGTTCCGCCAACGGTTGTAAGGAGATTTGTCACCTCCTTTACATTATGGAGCCTGTCTTCAATGATGCGACAAAGCCTGTCGGTCTGGTCAATTGAGGTTCCGGCTGCCGCATTGACCTGTATTGTAAACTCCCCCCTGTCGGTATCAGGGAAGAATGCCGTTCCAAGAAACCTCATCATAAATACGCTAAAAATAAATACCGCAATCGAACCCAGCACTATGGTAAGCCGGTGCTTAAGAGCCCAGGCCAGAGTTGAGCGGTATTTGCCGTTGAGCCATTCAAACGAATGGTTAAAATAATAGAGCACTTTATGAAGCAGGTTGCCCGACTTCGACAAATGTTCGTCTTCTTTTTTCAGCCAGCGTGAGGAAAGCATCGGCGTCAGCGTAAATGCCACAAAAAGCGATACAAGCACTGCAACTGAAACCGTTATACCGAACTGGTAGAAAAACCTTCCCACAATGCCCGGCATGAATGCCACAGGCACAAACACCGCAACTATTGTAAATGTAGTTGCCAGAACCGCAAGGCCGATTTCACTTGTAGCCGACTTTGCAGCCTCCATTGGTGTTTCCCCATGGTCGAGGTGCCTGTATATGTTTTCAATGACCACAATTGCGTCGTCAATCAGAAGCCCAACTGCAAGTGAAAGCGCCAGAAGGGTCATCATGTTAAGCGTAAAATTCAGTATGTACATCACCATGAACGTCGTTATAATGGATGTAGGGAGTGCTATGGCGCTTATGATTGTGCTCCTTATGTTGGCTAAAAACAGGTAAACCACTATAACCGCAAGTAAGCCGCCGTAGAAAATGTCGAACAAGACGTCACTTACAGAATCACGTATAAAGACGGAGTAATCTTGCGCAACCGACACCCTGACGTCCCCGGGAAGCTCTTTTTGCAGCACCTGGAGCTCTTTTTCCACCTGGTCTGCCACCTGTACCGTATTGGCACCCGACTGTTTCATGATATTCAAGCCTACGGCAGGCTTCCCGTTATAACGGGATAGACTCGTTCTTTCTACAGTGGCGTCACTTATCTGTGCCACTTCGTTAAGCCTTACGATGTTACCCTGCTTCGAGACAATGATTATTTTTCCAAAGTCCTCTATGTTCCGGAACTTTCCCATCGTGCGCAGCAATAGCTGACGGGTCCCCTGTTCTAAGTTGCCTCCCGGTATCTCCACGTTTGAGGCCCCAACGCTCTGGACGACATCCTGTATTGAAAGCGCATAAGCCTTCAGCCTTTCAAGGTCCACGTCAACGTGTATTTCCCTCTCTGCGCCTCCAATCAGGTCTACGGAACCCACGCCCGGAACGTTCTCAAGGCGCTTTTTAATCACGTCTTTTGTGTATGTCGTAAGTTCTTTTTCAGGGCGCTGCCCTGCAACGGTCAGAGTAAGTATAGGCTGGCTTGCAGGGTCATACCTCTGTATGACCGGCTCCTTTATGTCCGTCGGCAAGGTGCTCCTTATGGCGGCAATCTTTTCACGCACCTCCTGCGCGGCCGACTTACCGTCAACTTCAAGCTTGAACTGTGTAACAATTATTGAAACGCCTTCCTGCGAGGTCGATGAAATATGATCCACCCCCGCAACGGGATTGATGGCGTCTTCAATCGGCTTTGTAACGTCCGATTCTATCTGCTCGGGACCTGCACCCGGCAGCGCTGTTGTAACAACAACTACAGGTATATCTACGTCAGGATAAAGGTCAATATTAAGCCTCGTCAGGGCAAAGAGCCCCAGCACAACGAGTGCCATAATCATCATCGTCGCAAATACGGGGCGTTTTATAGAAACATCGGCTAGTTTCATAGATTAATTTCCCTTTCTTTTTAACTTTGTGAAAGAAGTTTCGGATCCGTAGATACAACTACAGGCATCCCGTCTTTCAGGTTGTTCATGCCCACGCGTGCAACTACTTCATCAGGCTTCAACCCTTCCACCACTTCAATGTATTTATCGTTCTGAAGCCCAAGCTTTACATCCCTGCTGTAGGCTTTACCCTGGGATATTACAAAAACCTGCGGGCCTTTTTCGGCATAAATCACGGCTTCTCTTGGTATCACGCTAACCTCCTTTTGTGTGGAGAGGTCAAGCTCCGCCTTGGCGAACATGCCTGGCTTGAACCAGGAGCCCTTTACGTTTGAGAACGCGGCCTTGATCTGGAATGTACGCGTACTCAGATCTGCGCTCTTCGAAATCTCTGTAATCTTCCCGTTTGCAACTATATCCGGATTCAGCTCGGAATAGATCTTAACATTTTTACCCGTTGCTACATATGGTATATCGGCTTCTCCCACGCTCATAATAAGCTTCAGGCTGTTAATTGTGGCAACAGTTACAATTGGCGTCCCGGGAGATGTAAAGTCGCCAATGTTCAGTTTTATGCTCGTCACAACGCCGCTTATCGGTGTAGTGATCTCAACGGCATTCCTGGCGGCATTGAAATTAGCCCTTGCAATGTCATAAGCCATCTGCGCCTGATCCAGTGCCTGGCGCGCAATGGCACCGCTTTCAAAGAGCGCCTTGTTTCTTTCAAGCGTCTTCTCTGCATTCTGCATGCTCGTCTGCGCCTGGAAATACTGAGAGATAACGCCGCCTTTGTCGAGCTTAACAATAACCTGCCCCGCTCTTACATTCTCGCCTACCTTAACCGGAATGCTGATGATCCTTTCGGCAAGCTGCGAAACTATGTTGGCCTGCTGGTCACCTTCAAGTGTGCCCGTGTACGTCTTTTTTAACGACATGTTTATTGTCTCAACTTTGGCAGCTATTACGGAAACCGAGTCTGACTTTTCTTTTCCGGCGCCGGACCTGTTTTCTGCCTCGGCGTTCTTCCTGCCGCAGCTTGTTAAAGCCAGAGACGATGCTATTATCAGTACTGCCGTTCCCCAAAGAAATCTGAATTTGTTTTTCATTTTATAAAAACTCCTTTTGTTATTTAATCACTGCCGGTTTATTTCCGGAGACTTCTTTTATTTTCAAACTTTCTTAGCAAACCTTTTTGTATCCTCTTTTTCTTAATAGGCGGCTATTTGCCGTAGCCTGTTATGCGCTCCCAGTCGGAACGGGCCACCAGGTAATCATAGACCGCCTGTGCTTTATTGATCTGCGTGCGCGTGAGCGCCACCTGCGAATCTATTAGCTCTATCTGCGTACCAAGTCCGTTCTTATAGCGGACCTCGGCAATTGAGACTGCTCTTGCAGCCTGTTCGACGCTTTTTTGCTGGGCCGCAATTCTTTTCTGTGCCTCCATCATGCTCAGCCGGGCAGCCTCCACCTGTATTTTAAGCCCCTCTTCCAGTTTCATGCGCGCAAGCACCAGCTTGTCCTTATCTATTACTGCCTGCTCGGTTCTGTATTTTGTCTGAAGCCCATTAAATATGGGGAAATTTATCTGCAGGCCCACCATAAAATTATTTGCCCAGTTATAATTCTTGAACTGGAATGTGTTATCCTGCGTCTGGTACTGGTAAGTGCCGAAAGCCGCAAGGGTGGGGAAGTAATCCGCCCTCTGGATCTGTATGTTCTTTTCAAGAATATTTTCCTGCGAGCGAAGCGCCTGTACCAGGCTGTTAGTCTCAACTATATTTTGGCTTTCAGTCTCCAGCACGTTCTGAGGCAGTTCCTGAATCTCGAGCGCTCCGGTAAGTTCTATATTCTGCCTGAGGTCTATTCCCAAAAGAAATTTGAGCCCGTTTTTTGCCAGCTCCAGCGTGTTTTCGGCCTTGCTTACGGCAGGTTCTGTATTGGCGACCTGGACTTCCGACCTGAGGAAATCGAATTCCGAGGCCATGCCCTGTTTGTAAAGCTGGCTTACATTCTCATAGTTTGCCTTTGCAAGATCAAGCCCCTGTTTGCTTGCCTCGAGCACCTGCTGCAGTAAAAGAACCCCATAGTATGCCTTCTTTACCGAATCCACCACATTCTCACGCGTAGCTGTTGTATTGAATTCCGTATAGTTGCGGTATTCCTTGGCAATCTGTATTGCCGTATTTACCTTAGCGCTGAAAAGCACCTGATTTGCCGAAACGCCGGCCGTATAGCTGTTGTTTGAGCCCAAGCTCATTGCCATGGTGCTCCCCGTCTGGTTAAAGGGCGTGCCCGGCGGAATGAAGAGTACCGGAAGCTCGATGTTTCTCGTATAGTTCCCCGTAAAGTTAACCTGTGGCATTGCGTTGCCGTAGGCTTCACTTATCTGCGCTTCGGATTTAGCCAGGTCCTGATTCGAAATGAGTATGTCCTTATTCTTCTGAAGTGCCATCGTAATGGCATCGCTTAAGGATACCTTCAAACCACCCACTGAAGAGCCCGTGCTCTGGGCATATAAGCCGGAAACGAACAAGACTAAAAGTATGAATATGCTTTTTTTCACTTTATCTCCTTTCCTTACAAGACAGTCTACTTGATTAAGATTCCGTTAAATAAAATATCCAGCACAAAGTTTACGTGCTCATCAATATTTGAGCTGTTAAGAACTTTCCTCTTTAACTGCGTGGTTACATAAGGGAAAACCAGAGTGTGATAAATATAGAGGAAGTACTCCGGATTGATGTTCCTGATCTCCCGGCTTTCAATCCCTCCTTTTATCCTCTTTCTCAGGACCCCCTCTATCTGGCAATTCTTCTCCCTGAAACAGTCCTGGCCGAGGTGTACCGGCTTTTCACCGATTCCGGTAAAGTAGCTTACAAGCAGGAGCACCTCGTCTCTTTTATCTACAAAATAATAGAACACGCTCCTGGTGTAAGCCTTCAGGAAATCGACAAGTCCCGTAGTAGTGCTCTCGGTAGCACTGATAATTTCCAGGTTTGAATCGAGAATGGATTCAATAATGCTCCTGAAGATCTCTTCCTTATTCTGAAAATAGTTGTATATGGTACCTATGCCGAATTCAGAACTCGTAGCGATGTCTTCCAGTGTGGCATTTGTAAATCCCTTTTCGGCAAAAAGCCTGGCCGCAGACTTTTGTATCTCCTGCTTTCTTTGCAGTCGCTCTCTTTCCTTTCTGCCCAATTTGTTTATGTCTTCCATTTCTTAAACCATCTTTCGAAATCTTTATTATAATATTCGCTCATTTGATGAAGGTCAATTACAAATTTTTAACCCTTACTCATTTCATGAATTATCGTTCACATTCTGAATAACGTATCCATTCAGCCATAAGTTCTGCTTCCTGAAGGTAAAGTCTTATAGTGCAAAAATATTACCCCCCGCCTGTCTTTAAAGCCGATATCGGTAAACACGGGAAATCAGCCGGTAAGAGAAAGGATTAAAACGGACGGGTGAAGCATGAGTTTTGACGCAGTGCTCCTCTTGCCTAAGAAGTAACGGCGCTATAAGGAAGGGGGACAGGATAAAATCAGGCGTCCTGAAATTGCCCGGGCAGAGCAGGGCGTGAGCTCATAAAAAAGATTGTTTCCACTATAAGAAAAACTTGACACTAAGATTTTATTAAAATATAATATTATTAAGAGGGGGCGCAAAAGACCTCGGAAGCTATTCTTCTTTTAACTTTTCCAACTGTGTTTTCAAATTTTTAACAGAGAATTTGCCATGTAATATCTGTAATGGTATTTGCTGCTAACCAGATACTTTTTGGGCAGAACTCCAAGAAATCATTTGCCCTTTTCAGGTCCGATTACTTAGCCTGAAACCTGAAGCCGGCACTCTAAAGAGACATTGAGAAGTCAGAGAGATGAGCCTTCAACAGATTAAATGAATAGATTTTTGAAGAATTGTAAAAACCAAAGGAGGAATGTAAATGAAAAGAAAAGACGTGTTACTTTGTATCTTGTTTCTGCTTGTTTTTCTTTCACAGGCAGCCACGGCCCAGGTTCACTTCACTGCCAGGCTGACCGGAGCACAGGAAGTCCCTTCCGATACATCCACTGCCTCAGGGACCGCATCCTTTACGCTTACAGACGAGGGTCTGAGCTATATTATAGCCGTCGACAGCATCTCAAAAATTACGGGAGCAAATCTACAACTTGGCGCCATGGGCGATACCGGGCGCGTTATGATCTCCCTTTTGCAAGGCTTCAGGGGAAACTTCGGCTATGGCATCTGGAAAAATAACGATACCGTTCCACTTAATGAAGAAGTTATAGGCAAGCTTCTGACCGGGAATGTCTATCTTAACATTATTACCGAAACCCACCCAAAAGGCGAAATCAGGGGACAGGTGCTGCCCACCTCCGGGACAAGCCTTACGGCAACTTTTTCAGGGGACCAGGAAGCTCCGGCAGTAGCTTCGGGCGGCTCGGGAACGGGCTCATTTCTTTTAACCGACGCGGGTCTTGTTTATTCAATTACAGTAA
The DNA here is from genome assembly GCA_025612245.1 of Ignavibacteria bacterium. Lineage (GTDB taxonomy): Bacteria > Bacteroidota > Ignavibacteria > Ignavibacteriales > SURF-24 > JAAXKN01. The sequence goes on along the minus strand of JAAXKQ010000002.1, from coordinate 225,584 downwards.
GCGGGTTAAATGACGGTAAAGACGCCATAACAGAAGCTCATTTCTACATGGGACCCCTTGGCATAAACGGGAGTGAGATTAGACCCCTTACATTTACGGGCAATAAGGCTGTCGGCTTCTGGTCGAAGAAAGACAGCTTAGTGCCCCTTAACGACAGGCTCATTACCGCACTTCTTACAGACAGCGTTTATATTAACGTTCACACCAAAAGCAATCCACAGGGGGAAATCAGGGCTCAGGTGCACCTTGAGGGCGGCATGGGCTTTTATGCAAACTTGACCGGGGCGCAGGAAGTGCCTCCTGTAAATACAACCGCCAGGGCAACCGGATCCTTTATCATGACGCACAAAGGCCTGGTATTCAATATAACCGTAAACTCAAAGGACTCAATTCTTTTCGCACAGTTCTACAAGGCGCCCGAAGGGATGATTGGTGGCGTTGTGCGAAACATCAGCGAGCTGAACGGAAGTACGGCTACAGGCATATGGAAATTTGACGACCCCGAACCCTTATCAAACGATATGATTGCCGAACTGATGAAGGGCAACATCTATATCAACATGATCACCGACAAAAACCGCACGGGTGAAATCAGGGGACAGCTCAGGCTCATAAATGGTGCAATGTTCACGGCAGACCTCTCCGCTGCACAGGTACGCACACAGACTCCCCACAACCCGAACGGCAAAGGCTCTGCTAATTTTTATTTTACAAATGAAGGACTGGCTTTCAACATAACGCTCGCCAAGACGGATACCTTGAAAGCAGCCCACCTGTTCACGGGTAAAACCGGCAGGAACGGCAACATTGTAAAAAGCATAAAAGAGTTCGTCCGCTATACAGCAAACGGCGTCTGGAAGTATACCGATTCCTTGCAGGCACTTACCCCTGAACTCGTCAACAGCCTCTTTAGGGGCGAGATTTATCTGAATGTACGCACCAGGGTCGATACGCTTGGCGGCCTCAGGGGCCAGCTGCTATTGTCGACCGGAACCAACTTCAGGACTGACCTTACGGGCAGCCAGGAAGTGCCCAGGATCAACTCAAGCGCAAAGGCTACAGGCAGCTTTACATTGACAAACGAGGGGCTTGCATACAAATTAACGGCTGACAACATTTTTATCTCAGGCGCACACTTCCACATGGGTGAACCCGGAGTACCGGGAAACATTGTAAAGGACATAATCACGGACTTTGTCGGCAATACGGCCACCGGGGTTTGGAAGGCAACCGGAAACCAGCCCCTTACTCCCGACCTGGTCCGTGCACTGCTTACGGGCAAGCTTTACTTCAGCATCCATTCGCCAAGCCGCCCCTTGGGTGAACTCAGGGGACAGATACTCCTTAACGGCGGCTGGGGCTTCAGCGCCCACTTGAACGGCTTCCAGGTCGTTCCCTCTATCGCTACCTCTGCCTATGGCGATGCGTCGCTTACACTGACTCCTGCCGGACTGGTTCACGACATAACAATGACGGGCCTCGAACCTACAGGACTCAGCTTCTACAAGGGCCCGCAGGGGCAGAATGGAACGCCTGTCCATACTGTAGCTACTACGTTTAAGACAAAAACGGTCTCGGACGTATGGCTTACTACGGGAAGTGATTCACTGGACTTCGATAACATTGCAACGCTTCTTACCGAAGGGCTCTACCTTAACGCCTCAACCGAACAGAATCCCAATGGCGAAATCAGGGGGCAGGTGGTTAGACTTGTCGAGAATGCAGTGCTTTCAGCTCATGGCAAGAATTCCATGCCCGTCAGGTATTCACTTGAACAGAATTACCCGAATCCTTTCAACCCATCTACTTCAATCAGGTTTACTTTGCCCACAAGCGGGCTGGTCAACCTGACAGTCTACAATATGCTGGGCCAAAGGGTTGTAACTCTCGTCAACCAAAACATGACGGCAGGAAGCCACGAGGTTAAATTTGACGCCTCCAGGCTTACAAGCGGAATGTATCTTTATAGGCTCAGCGCCGGAGAGTACGTTTCTGTCAGGAAAATGATGCTGCTAAAGTAGAATGTGAGACCTCTACAAGCAGATTAACAGGGCGGCCGAAAGCCGCCCTTTCTATTTCTCATAACCTCGAACCTCGGACTTTGTTTCACCTTCTGTAAAACACATAATCCGTAACGGGCGGAACAACCTCAGCCTTCCTTAGCAGCATTGCGATCTGTGCGCGGTGATAAGTTGAATGATTGATGACGTGAGCCAGTATGTCTTCAATTGTATTCCGGTAGGCTTCCCCCTTTGAGTTCACATAGGAGATCTTATCTGAAAAGCCCTCCTCCGGCAGGCTCTCAAGAAACCTGAGCCATGCCGAGGAACTTTCCTTCGAGATTTTTATGCACCCTTCAACCGAATAGTTATTCCAGAATTCAAAGATGACCTTGTTGTTCTGAATCCTGTCGAGCCAGAGTTTCTGTACAGATATGATATGGCTGAAAAGACGCGTCACTTCCTCTGAGTTATCAAAAGGCTGCATAAAGGCTTCGAGCACCTGGTTATTTGCCCATTCATTATACCTGAAGAGTTTGATAAAGTATTCCTTCATAAGCTGTTTTCCCGCTCTTTTTATGAAAACATACTATATTTTGGAATAAAGTAAAAGGATAGAACAAGGGGAAATAAAGGAGGCATATAAAAAAGGGGCGCCTTTTTATGAAAGCGCCCGCCTGCAAGATTTTTTTTGGGGGAAAGAAGACCTTTTACTTGAGCAGCAGCATCTTGCGCGCTGAAACGAAATCATCCGTTCTCAGCTCATAAAAGTAAATTCCGCTTGTAAGGTTTTTCCCGCTGAATTCCTTTCTGTATTTACCCTTCGCCTGAAAGCCATTAACAAGTGTGGCAACCTCGCGGCCCATGAGGTCATAAACCCTGAGCGTTACTCTGCCCTCATGCGGAAGCTCATAGCTTATCAGCGTGGAAGGGTTAAATGGATTCGGATAATTCTGCTTTAACTCATAACCCTCCACCCTGGCCTCATTTCCTTCAACATCGTTCAGTATGTCACCTTCCGGAGCGGGGAGCTTCACGTTGGTATAAATGTGGAATTCTCCCGGCTGAAGGTCTAAAGATACCTGTGTTCCGGAAGCATTAACGCTATTGCCTGTAAAGTAATCGTAGTAAGTTCCGGTAGACGGAAAACTGATACCGGAGGTTCTATTTGCGACGTCAAAATTTCCAATAATTGCCACATTCATCGACGGATCCGTAATTGTTATCTTCTTTACAAGGTCTGCCAGCGAAAGTGAGTAATTGCCGCTTCTGAAGGCCGGGTAATTTGTCTTCAGCTTAATGAGAGCCTGCATTACCTTGAAGAGCTTCTCGCGCCTTGGCTGCTTCAGGTAATCCCAGCGGATTGGCTTGTTCCCGGTTCTGGAGTTAAAATCTATTGAGTAGTCATAACCCAGCTCCTCGAACTGCCAGATCATCTTAGGCCCGGGAATGGTAAAGAAAAATGCAGAGGCAAGCTTTACACGGTTAAGAGCCTGACTGGTATCCTTCACATTATAGCTGCCCGACTGCGCACCCCAGGTAATATCCTTATACATCATTCTTTCTTCATCGTGGCTTTCCATGTATGTAACAAGACCCGGCTTCGACCAGCTCCTGTTTTTATACGAACCCCAGGAGAAATCCGAACTCTCAAGGTATCCCATGGATGCCTGATTGTAGCTTTCGTTCAGGTTTCCCCAAAGCATCATTCCGTAGTCCGCAAGCACTTTTTCCTCACTGTTATCCGCAAAATGCTCCAGTATCACGTATGCCTTGGGGTCGACAGTCCAGATCTTGTCTGCCATGCGTTTTAAGATTGCAATACGCGATGCATCATAAGCATAACCGTCGCCCGGGGTATTGGTAAAGCCCTTCGAAAAGTCAAACCTGTAGCCGTCGACCTTAAACTCGGTAATCCAGTATGAAGTAACGCGGTCCACAAAGTCTTTTGTCGCCTGGCTTTCGTGGTTGAAGTCGCTGCCCCAGGAGTAAGCAGTATTTGGAGAAGTCTGGTTAAACCATGGGTTAAGTGCCGAGGGGGCATTTTTTGTTTCATCCCAGTACATTCTGACCATCGGGTTGGTGCCAAAGCTGTGGTTTAATACGATGTCCATTATTACGGCAATGCCGTTGGCGTGGCAGGCGTCAATAAATTTCTTATAGTCGTTCTTTGTCCCGTAGTACTTATCGGGCGCAAAGTAGAAGTTGGGATTGTAACCCCAGCTCAAGTTGCCTTCAAATTCGGAAACAGGCATGAGCTCAATTGCATTAACGCCAAGGCGCTTAAAGTATCCCAGCGTATCGCTCAAAGTCTTGAAGCTGTGTGTGGCAACAAAGTCCCTTACCAGGAGCTCATAAATTACCAGGTTCTCCTTATCGGGTCGCACATAACCCGTCGTGCTTGTCCAGTTGTATGCCGGCTGCGCAGTCTGAAGCACGGAAACAATGTTGTCCCCTTTACCGGTCGGATAAGCCTTGAGGTTTGGATACGTATCAGGCGTTATATACTGGTCATTCCAGGGGTCGAGTACCTTGTCTGTATACGGATCTGCAACTTTCATCTTTCCATCGATATAGTACTGGAAAGCATATTCCTGGCCTGCAGTAAGGTTGGGGATTGTAACCCAGTAGCGCTTGCCGTCAGGCGTAAGGTTCATATAGTAGGAAGGATTTATATCCCAGTTGTTAAAGTCGCCCGTTACATAGACAAACCTTTTATACGGGGCATAAAGAACAAGCGTTACGGTGTTGTTATCGATATAGTTAATGCCGTCTTTGACGCCAGGTGGAAGGTCTTTCAGGCTTACTGCCGCATTTGCATAAACGGTAAAGGAGTCGGCCTTTGTAGCACCCCCATTATCCTGCGCCACTATTCTGAAAGTTTTCTTTCCCGTATCTGACGGCTTGTAGCTGTATACAAGAGTATCGTTTGAGGTCTGAAATACCTGCACATTATTTACAAACAGGGTTTTTGTTGAAGCCTTTGAGGCTGCGGCCTTTATGTCTGTGGATTCACCAGGCATAAGAAAGACCGGGAACTGCCTTGGAGCAAGGATGGTCAGATCCAGGCCCTGCTCAAACAGTTTGACGAATATATCCTCAGTCTGTTTTGATGCATCGGCACTCCTCAGGACAAAATCAAGCTCCGTAATTTTTTCCGAAGAACCGGCTTTGTAGAAGTCGTGCGGCTTTCCGATTACCAGTTCATACTGGTCCGCAGCTATCCTTTTTAATTTTGGCTGTGTGGAATTAATGCCCCAGCTTCCAATTACGTGCTGCCATCTCGAGGTTCCTACTGTTACACCGGTATGCGTATAAACATCACCCGTGTATCCCGCCAGATCTTTTCTCGTGGCCTGCTGTATGTTAAATACGACCCTGATCGAATCATTTTCAGTGGCAAAGGATGGATAGAGTGTCACAACCTGAGCGGTCAGGGTCTGCGCAAAAATAAAAAGAGTAAACAGTATAAGTTTAACTTTCATACTTCTCCTTTTAACAGTATACTTTTAGTGCGTTAAGAATATTGTTATATATCTATTTAAGAACAGTCATTTTTCTAATCTGGCTCCCGGAGCCTTCTGCCTGGAGCCTGTAAAAATAAACTCCGCTTTCAATATTAAGGCCGTCGGCATTAACTTTCAAGCTGTATTCCCCGGCAGATTTCTCTCCGTCAAAAAGAAGCGCCACTTCTTTTCCAAGCACGTCATAAACACTCAGCCTTACGTGTCCCGCAGTAGTCAGGCGGTACCTAATTACGGTCTCAGGGTTGAAAGGATTCGGGTAGTTCTGCATGAGCTCAAAACTCCCGGGCTCCGCAGGTTCTTTTTCAACCGGTGAGCTGTTTAACTGCGGCCTGCCTGCGTTAACCCATGCCGTGTAGATCAAAGCCGCCAGCCTTTTGGAGGCATTGTTAAAGAGCTTTATTGTAAAGGCCGAACTGGAACTCCACAAAACGCCGTAATAAGTTTCGCTTCCGGTTGTTGCCTTGCTGCGTGCCAGTGCGTCGGCATTATAGACAGAATCCACGTACCCGTTGTTTTCATATATATATATAGTCGAAAATAAAACGTGAAACGTCAGGTATATAAGACACGGAATCGGGAGAGAATTTGATCTGCTGCTGAAAGCGGTCGATCATCTGGCTTTCATACCTGGAGTGGATCCCTTTGTTGGCCGAAGTACGTCCGTTATAGTCTTTTGTAATGTGAAGCGGCATGTGCCCGTCGGCGACATAGTGCCCGAGGTCAGAGGCAAAAAGCTGCGCCTTAGTCCAGTCTTTTCTTTGGAATGCGTTTTTAAGAGAATCCATAGTTGTAAGGGTTGCCCACGGAAGTATGCCCGCGGCACTTACAAAGCTGGAGCCGTGAATTCTAACTGCTGTTTGATAGTTTTCAGGTATGCTTCCTGTAGAATTAAATTCATAATACTCATCAATATCAATAAAATGTTTCGGCTCCTCCGTACTGTCCCAGCTTTTTCTTCTATCGGGGTCCGAGGCATGGTCTGCCAGGTAGCCTCGCCAGGAAGCAAACTGCAGAAATTCTTTCGGGAAAAATGAAGTCGTATTATTGCTTATCGTATAGTGCCCTGTCTCTCCCCAGCCCGTCAAGAATGCCAGCGAGCAGGTAATGAATGCAAACTTTTTTAATATATTCATTTAGTATTCTCACTTACCTCGGCTTAATTGCTTTGCGCAACCGGTTTTCCGGCGTTAAACCATGCGGTATAGTATAACGAGGCAAGTGCGCGGGCGGCTGAATCGATCTGCTGAATTGTAAGGTATTTAGTCCTGAACCAAAGTAACTTATAATATTTGCCGTCGTACTTTTCACCCGAAGCCTTGTATGCAGCCTTGTCGGCCGATAGAATTGTCTCGGCAAAGATGTCGGAGCCTTCTATATAAGAGAATATATAACCTTCGGGATTCGCGACGTAGAAAGCTCCTTCGGGCCTTACTTCCTTTTCAATTTGTGCCAGGTTGCTGTCGAGCATGTCTATCTCATAACGGAAGTGAATTCCCTTCTGCCCGGTGAGCTTGCCGTTATAGTTCACCGTAGCGTGCTGAGGCTGAAAGCCGTCTGCCACGTAGTGCGCCAGGTCGGATGCATAGAGTTTAATTGCCGCAGTATCCATCTGCCTGAAGGCTTTTGTAAGATCTTCAAGCGTGTTTTCAGTTGCCCAGGGAAGGATTCCCTGCTCCAAGAACACTTTTTCGCCGTACTTATTTTTAAGCGAATCCTTGTTCAGTGTAAAACTGCCATTGAGAAATTCCTGATAATAATCTATGTCTATAAAGTGTTTGGAAGCCTCGGAATTGTCGCCTTTCTTTCTGTGGTCCGGGTCAATCGAGTGTTCAACGATGTCTTTTTTCCAGCGGAACATGAAAGACAGTTCGTTAGGCAGGCATTCAAAGGCTTTTGAAGTGGTGAGTTTATGCCCTTTGTCGCCCCAGGGAAGAATGTTTGAAGTAGGAATGAAGTTAAGAGCTGATATGAGTAACACAGTAACGTATTTTAGTTTCATCTGTTTTCCTGTTAATTGTACGATATTTTTTCTGTTCCTCGGCCCGCTTTGTCAAAATCCACTGGAATTACGTGCAGCAGGGTACCCGGCATGAGCCTTCGGCTCAATTTTTCACTTCCGCAAATTATCAAAACGCAGTTGTAATAACAAGATAAAACATCTCTCTTGCCTTGAGGCCCGATTACTAAATTATCACTCGGAAATGAACTGGCTTTTTTATAAATTTATAAAGAAACAAAGTTTTTATACACAATTTGCAGGTTTTTTATGGCTCCAAAAGATTTAGTTCAGGTAGATATGACCTCTAAGGATTATATGGAACTGGAAGAAAAGTACGGTGCCCATAATTATCATCCGCTTCCGGTTGTCCTTGCACGCGGTGAAGGCGTATACTTGTGGGACGTTGAAGGAAAAAGATACTACGATTTCCTTTCGGCTTATTCAGCCGTTAACCAGGGGCATTGCCACCCCAAAATAATAGAGGCCCTTACCTCACAGGCACAAACCCTTACACTTACCTCCAGGGCTTTTTTTAATAACTGCCTTGGTGAATATGAAAAATACGTCACCGAATTCTTCGGCTACGATAAAGTCCTCCCCATGAATTCGGGCGCAGAGGCCGATGAAACGGCATTGAAGCTCTGCAGAAGATGGGCCTACGAGAAAAAAGGGATCAAAGATAACCAGGCCAAGATAATCGTCTGCGAGGGAAACTTCCACGGAAGGACAATTACAATTATCTCGATGTCCACAGACCCCGATTCATACAAAGGATTCGGCCCATACACGCCGGGATTCATAAAAATACCTTACAACGACCTTAACGCGCTTAAAAATGCCCTTGAGGACCCGGACGTTGCAGGTTTTCTGGTTGAACCCATACAGGGCGAAGCCGGTGTCTTTGTGCCCGATGAAGGCTACCTCTCCGGGGCCTACAGGCTCTGCAAAGAGAAAAACGTCCTTTTTATTGCCGACGAGGTGCAGACCGGAATAGCCAGGACGGGCAGGCTCCTGGCTTGTGACTACGAAAGCGTAAGGCCGGACATTTTAATTCTGGGCAAAGCCCTCTCGGGAGGCACAATGCCCATATCTGCCGTTCTGGCCGACGATGAGGTCATGCTTACAATTAAACCTGGTGAACACGGTTCAACCTTCGGGGGTAACCCGCTGGCCTCAAAAGTTGCAATCGCTTCACTGAAGGTAGTAAAGGATGAAAACCTTGCTTCAAGAGCCTTTGAACTGGGAGAAGTCTTCCGGGATGAACTCAGGAAAATTAACTCGGACATGATTGAACTCGTCAGGGGAAAGGGCTTGCTAAATGCCATGATAATCAGGCCCATGAACGGAAAGGAAGCCTGGGATGTATGCCTTAAGATGAGGGATAACGGGTTGCTTGCAAAACCGACTCATCAGCATATAATCCGTTTTGCCCCGCCCCTGGTAATGACAAAAGACCAGGTAATGGAGGCGGTTGACATAATTAGAAGTTCAATTGAGGAGATAAGCAGGCTCTAATGCCCTTTTCTTCGGGATTCCGTTTCCGGCTGCAGTTGAAGCTGCGGCCGGGAATGTTTTTACAAAACGACTAACTGCCGAAGGCAGGAGAGTGTTCATTTATTTTGAATTTTGCGGTAAAGAAAAAGCTGCTTCCTTTTCCTTCCTTGCTTTCGACCCAGATTTCCCCGCCCATCATGTTTATAAACTCCTTGCAGATCCTGAGTCCAAGGCCCGTGCCGGAATGAGTCCTCGTATAACTATTGGCAATCTGTGCGTAAGGCTTAAAGAGAAGGTCAATTTTCTCCTGCGGAATTCCCGTGCCTTCGTCCTTTATGGTTGAAAGTATGACGGCCGTATTGTCAACAATTTCCTTCAGCTCAATTGAGACCTCAATTGCCCCCCGGTTCGTAAACTTTATGGCGTTTCCAATCAGGTTGGAAAACACCTGCCTTAGCCTTACCGGATCACCCTGAAGAATTAGGGGAACGCCGCTTCCAAGGTAACAGTTAATTACCAGCCCCTTCTCGTTTGCAAGTGCATAAACCATGGAAACCGTCTCTTCCAGCACTTCCCTCAGGCTGAAGTCCACGTTGTCGAGCTCCATCTTGCCGGCTTCAATCTTGGATATGTCAAGAATGTTGTTAATTATGTCCAGAAGTGACTCTGCCGCAGAACGCGCTTTACTGATAAAACCCTTCAGCTCCTCCTTACTCTCGTATACCTCCTGCTCCACGAGTTCCAGAAATCCCAGCACACCGTTCATGGGCGTACGGATCTCATGACTCATGCTTGCAAGAAAACGGCTCTTGGCCTCGCTTGCCTGCCTGGCCTCCGAAGCAATTTGCTCCGATTTATTTAATTCTTCCTTAAGCTTTGTTATCTCGAGTTCTTTTTCAGCCAGCTTCTTTTTCAGATCGGAAATTGTTTCATCCACAACCTTTACTCCCTTTTTCTTCTCAACAGGCCGTCACATTAAAATAATTGCTGGCAAGTTAAGAAATTTTTATAAAAGTGCATAATATAATAATGTTATAGCAGTGGGAAAATTTCCACATTAATCATATATTTCCTCTTAACTTTTTCACCGGGTAAAATGACAGACTTTTTGTATTCAATAGACCTGGCCGTTTTCTACTTTATTAATCATACGATTGCAAATCCGGCCATGGACCGTTTTTTTGTCTTTATAACAGACGTAAACCACTGGTACATTGCATACCTTATTCTTCTTGGTATTGCTTTCATAAAAGGGGGTAGAATCGGGAAGATCTCTGCCGTTGGAGCTTTGCTGCTGATTGTAACGTCCGACCAGCTGAGCAGCTTTTTTATAAAGCACTGGGTTGCCAGAGTTCGCCCCTGCAACGCGCTTTCCGATTGCAGAAGCCTCATTGAGGCCTCAGGCTCTTATTCTTTCCCGTCTTCTCATGCCGTAAACAACTTTGCAGCCGCTGCCTTCTTTTACAGAATTTACCCCGACCTTAAATGGGTCCTTTTTATCACTGCCGCACTCGTAGCCATTTCAAGGGTATACGTGGGAAGGCACTACCCGTCGGACATTGCAGGCGGAGCCTTGATCGGAAGCCTTCTTGGCTACTTGTTTGCCTCTATTGCCCTGAGGCTTGACAGTTACATTAAAGAAAGATATAATAAAACTATTACAGAAGAAGTCAAATAAAGGGATATCAGGCATGAATACACTGTCGGGAAAAACTGCAATTGTTACCGGGGGCGGAAGCGGCATCGGAAAAGCAATCGCTTCGGCTTTCGTAAAGGAAGGCATTAATGTTGTAATTACTTCAAGAAGGGATGACGTCCTGAAGAATACCTCCGAAGGGCTGAAGGCCCTGAATACCGGGAAAGCCTCTTACATTACCTGCGACGTAAGAAACCAGAGCGAGGTCGCCAACGCCGTCCGGTTTACTGTGGATACCTTTGGAGGCGTGGATATACTCGTAAATAACTCCGGACTTGGCCTCGACAAGTACGTCATCGACTGCTCGGAAGAGGAATGGGACATGGTTCTGGATACAAACCTTAAGGGCACTTTCCTCATGACAAAAGAAGTGCTCCCGCTCATGAAGGCGCAGAAAAGCGGCTATATTATTAACATTTCTTCACAGGCCGGTAAACACGGCTACCCGCAGGCTGCACCTTACTGCGCCTCAAAGTTCGGAATTCTTGGCTTTGCCGAGGCACTTCAGACCGAGGTCAGGGACTTCGGCATTCATGTGCATTCACTCTGCCCGGCACTCGTACAGGTACCGGCCCCTGAAAATGAATCCGACATAATGCCGGGCGTGCTGCAGACAGAGGATCTGGCCTCGACTGTCATGTTCCTTTTAAGGCAGCCCCGGCGCATAAAATATGAAGACATTGGACTCTTCCACTTTTAAGGGTTTTTCGCAGCCTCTCAGGCACTGAAAGATGAGCCTCCCCTTTGGGACTTTAATTATCCATTTATTTTGGCTTTAACTCCTTATAGATTTATTTATCAGATCCCAGGAGGCCAAATATATGAAAACCCTAAGACTAGCCCTCTTCTCAGGAGCATGGATCCTTTTGACGTCTTTTGAAGCCTTTCCCCAGTATACAAACGTCAAGATCAATAAGATCAACAACCAGCCAGAAGAGGTTTCAATTGCCATAAATCCAGCCAACCCCCTTAATATTGCAGCTGCCGCAAATCTTAATAATTATTACTATTCCTTTGACGGAGGCAAAAGCTGGGATGAGGGAATCTTAAGCTCTAACTTCGGCGTCTGGGGCGACCCCTCCCTCGGATTTGATGCCAATGGAAACCTTTACTACGCGCACCTTTCGAGGCCCCCTGCCAGCCTGGGATACTGGATAGACCGCATCGTGGTCCAGAAATCCTCCGACGGGGGCAGGAACTGGTCCCAGGGAGTCGGAATCGGCTTTGACCCGCCCAGGAAAAACCAGGACAAGGAATGGATCACCTCCGACAGGACAGCTTCAAAATTCAGGAATAACCTTTACCTCTCATGGACACAGTTCGATAACTACGAAAGCACGCTTCCCGGCGACAGTTCACGCATATTGTTCTCACGATCTACCGACGGGGGACTGAACTGGAGTACGCCAATTATTATTAGTGACTCGAGCGGCGACTGCCGCGACAGCAGCAACACCGTCGAGGGCGCAGTGCCTGCCATTGGCCCCAACGGGGAAGTCTATATCAGCTGGGCGGGTCCTTCAGGCATAAAGTTCGATAAGTCTCTCGACGGAGGCCTTACCTTCGGGCGCGACATCTATGCCGCCGCGCAGCCGGGCGGATGGGATTTTAACGTCGAGGGGATAATGAGGTGTAACGGCATGCCTGTTACCGTCTGCGACCTCAGCCAGTCCCCTTACAGGGGTACTATCTATATAAACTGGTCCGACCAGAGAAATGGGTTCGGTAATACGGACGTCTTTATCACTAAGTCCACCGATGGCGGCCTGAGCTGGTCTAAAGCAAAAAAAGTTTACGGCATTACTTCCAAAGACCGCGACCAGTTCTTCTGCTGGGCTGCTGTCGACCCCGCAAACGGCCAGCTCTGGATCGTGTATTACGACAGGAGCCAGACTTCAGGCGCCGCAACGGACGTCTTCCTCTCTTATTCTAAAGACGGGGGAGAAACATTCACCAGTTTTAAGGTAAGCGAGAGCTCCTTTGTACCCGACCCGCAGGAATTCTTTGGCGACTATACGAATATTGCGGCCTTTAACGGGAAGGTCTACCCCATCTGGATGAGGCTTGACGGAAGACTCCTGAGCATCTGGACCGCCCTGGTAGACGAAGAAGCCAACGCCGTGCAGCCCGGAGAAGGCAGCCTAGGACCCGGGCAGTTCCGGCTCTTTCAGAACTACCCTAATCCTTTTAACCCCGCTACAACTATCGAATACTTTCTGCCCGCAGAAGGCCACGTCAAGCTTACAGTCTTTGACAGCCTGGGAAAGGTAGTTTCCGTGATTTCCGACTCTTATCAGCAGCAGGGACGGCATTCAGTGCAGTTTAACGCCCGGGGCCTTCCTTCAGGCCTCTATTACTACAGGCTTAGCTCGGATAAATTCTCAGAGGCAAAGAAGATGATTCTTTTTAAGTAGCCGGCCGGCTCTAAAGAATGCCCTTTACGGAATTCCGGTATCTTTCGCCGGGGATTATTATATTTATAAGGCAAAATAAATCCAGGAGGACAAAATGGCCGTAACTTTTAATCAAATCCAGGATTTCCTTTCTAAAAAAAGGATAGCTTTTATCGGCATTTCGAGAGATGAGAAGAACTACACGCGAAATCTTTTCAGAGAAATGACCTCGCGTGGATACGACGTGGTTCCGGTAAACCCCAATGCAACTGAAATTGAAGGACTTAAGTGCTATGGCCGGCTTAGCCAGGTAAGTCCCGGGCCCGAGGCTGCCCTGATCTTTACCACCTCGCTCCCGCTTGAGAGCCTTATGGATGAATGCCTGGCCTCTGGAATTAAAAACGTCTGGGTCTATAACCCACGAGACAAGGGCAGGGCAGTTAAACCCGTAGAGGATTTCAGCCGCGATAACGGGATTAACTTTATTTCTGGCTACTGCCCCTTCATGTTCCTGAAGGACTCGGCCTTTGTACACAGGCTCCACGGTTTCTTCCTCAGGCTTTCCGGCAGCTACCCCGCCCGGGAAAGAAGCTAAATCCTTCAAAGGGGGATCCGGCCCCGGAGATTTTGCATCCCCGGGGTAACTTTACGGGAAATTTTCGCATAAATGTAAAAATATTTTGTGATGGATTTCACAATATATTGACAAGCAGTCCGCATTTTCATATCTTAATCGAGAAAATTTTCTCGATTAATGTGACAGCCGAAGAATTAAAATCCATACCGGAACCTTCGCTTAGAAGGCTGCCCGTTTACTTGCAATATCTCCAGAATGCCCGCGAGACGGGTAAAACAGAGATATCCACTACTCTTATTGCCCGGGATCTTAGACTTGACCCCACGCAGGTCAGAAAAGACCTGGCTTACACAGGAATAATTGGCAAACCGAAAATCGGATACAATATAGATATTCTGATTAACTCCATAGAAGACTACCTGAACTGGAACAACCTCAGTGACGCATTTCTTGCAGGCGCAGGAAATCTCGGCCTTGCACTTCTGGGATTTGAGCAGTTTACAAAGTACGGCATCAAGATAGTGGCTCTTTTTGACAACGACGGGCGTAAAATCGACCGCGAGGTCAAAGGCGTGCCCGTCCTTCCGGTCGAAAAAATGGCCAGTCTGGCTAAAAGAATGCACATCCACATCGGCATCATTACCGTTCCCGCCTCTTCAGCCCAAAGCGTGGCTGAACAGATGGTGGCAGGGGGAATTAAGGCCATATGGAACTTTGCACCAAAGATGCTGAAGCTGCCCGAGGAAATTATAGTCGAGAACGCGCAATTTGCAACAAGCCTTGCTGTATTAACCCGCAAGCTGGCAGAATCGCTAAAAATGGTTGAATGAACTCGTTGAACAGTGGCCCCGCCTGAGTTTCTCTCAGTAGGGTCCCATTTAACAGCATAATAGCAGGCACTATTCTGCCTTTTATTATAAATGGACATTAGTGTATAGCAGGAGATGTTATACAAAGTATAATATATAGATAACAAGGAGATAAACAACAATGATTGCCGAAAAGCAAATGCTCAGTCGGACAAGGCAATTCGGGAAAGTATGTGAAATTCTGGACCGTTATTCCAATGATTCGGCAAAGCTTATTCCAATCCTACAGGCGGTACAGGAAGAATACCGCTACCTGCCTGAGGAAGTTCTTACATTTGTAGCCACTTCATTAAATCTCTCACCGGCCAGGGTATACGGAGTGGCAACTTTCTACTCCCACTTTGCACTGGAACCAAAAGGCAAATATGTCATACGCGTCTGCGACGGCACGGCCTGCCACGTAAAGGGCTCCATGTCCCTGGCCGAAATCGTAAAGGACAAGCTTAACCTCGATGATAAACACCGCACAACTCCTGATATGCTCTTTACACTGGAAACAGTTTCCTGTCTCGGCGCCTGCGGACTTGCACCTGTTATGGTAGTAAATGATGAGGTACATGGACAGATGACAGTAGAAAAAGCAGGAGCACTGATTGATCAAATTATAGAGATGGAGAAAAGTTATGCAAGAAACAATTAATCTTGAGGCTGTTGCCAGTCAGTATAATGAAAACTTGAAGAATACCACTCTCAGAATTATCATCTGCGCCGGCACGGGCTGCATGGCCAACGGCTCGGAAAAGGTTCGCAAGGCATTCCTTAATTATATACAGGAAACAGGCCTGAACGTTAAGGTGGAATTAAAGGCCGAGGACAAACACCCGGGCATTTTCCTTTCTGAAAGCGGCTGCCAAGGCTTCTGCCAGATGGGCCCGCTTGTTACAATTGAGCCTATGGGCATCATGTACGTTAAGGTTAAGCCCGAAGACGTAAAAGAGATTGTTGACTGTACAATTAAAGAAAACAAGCTGGTTGAAAGACTCCTCTACAAGGACCCCGCAACAGGCGATAAGTGCCACGGCGTACAGGACATTCCTTTCTATACCAGGCAGAGCCGCTTCGTCCTGAAGCAGTGCGGTACAATCGATCCCGAAGACATTAATGAATATATCTCCATCGGCGGCTATAGCGCAGCAAAGAAAGCTTTCACAGAATTGACATCACAGGATATCTGCAAGGAAATTCTCGATGCCGGACTCAGAGGCCGCGGCGGCGGCGGATTCCCTACAGGCAGAAAGTGGGAACTTACACGCATCCAGGAAGTAAAGAAAAAGTACGTTATCTGTAACGGAGATGAAGGTGACCCGGGTGCATTCATGGATAGAAGCGTCATGGAAGGCAACCCTCACAGCGTAATTGAAGGCATCATGATTGCCTCAAGAGCCATTGGCGCCGACGAGGCTTACGTTTACGTAAGAGCCGAATACCCTCTTGCAGTCAAGCGTATTAGAAAGGCCGTCGATGAGGCCGAAGAAGCAGGAATTTTAGGCGACAACGTCTTCGGTTCCGGTAAAGCACTCCGCTGCCACGTAATGGAAGGCGCAGGGGCTTTCGTCTGCGGCGAGGAAACAGCCCTTATTGCCTCAATTGAAGGCAAAAGAGGCATGCCTTCTCCTAAACCGCCATTCCCCGCTCAGTCGGGACTCTGGGGTAAACCGACCGTAATCAATAACGTCGAAACCCTGGCTACGGTACCGCTTATCATGAGAATGGGCGCCAAGGAGTTCAGAAAAATAGGAAGCGAGAAATCCCCGGGTACAAAAACATTCGCTCTTACGGGCCACGTTGTAAATACCGGACTGATTGAAGTCCCCTTCGGCACCACGCTCAGGGAGATTGTCTATAACATTGGCGGCGGCGTTACAAATAACGACGGCACTATCTCTGAAGAAGGATTCAAATCCGTTCAGATCGGCGGACCTTCAGGCGGTTGCCTTACAAAAGAGCACCTCGACCTGCCGCTGGACTTCGATTCACTTACCGGAATTGGAGCCATGATCGGTTCAGGAGGACTCGTAGTTATGAACCAGCAGACCTGTATGGTTAAAATTGCAAGATTCTTCATGCAGTTCACACAGAACGAATCCTGCGGCAAATGCGTCCTCTGCCGCGAAGGTACAAAACAGATGCTCTCGCTTCTGGACGACATAATTGAAGGAAGGGCTACGGTTGAAACTCTGGACCTTCTTGAAAAACTGGCGCTCGCTGTAAAGAAAGGCTCTCTGTGCGGCCTCGGGAAAACGGCCCCAAATCCAGTGCTCTCGACGCTCAAGCATTTCAGGAAAGAATACAACGAACACGTTATTTCAAAGTGGTGCTCAACTAAAAACTGCAAAAAGCTAGTCGCTCCCGAAATTAATCCTGAATTATGCAAGGGCTGCACGGTTTGCGCGAAGAAATGCCCAGTCGGTGCAATTTCCGGCGAAAGGAAAATGCCCCACAAGATCAATGTCTCAATTTGTATTAAATGCGGCGCCTGTGCTCAGGCATGCAAACTAAATGCTATAACCGGAGTTTAACATGGAAAATAATTTTGTAACTATAGATGGAAGAAAAATTCCCCTTAACGGAGAAAAAAACCTTTTAGAGATAATCAGAAAAGCAGGCATAGATTTGCCTACATTCTGCTATCACTCGGAACTGAGTGTCTATGGCGCCTGCAGGCTTTGCCTCGTTGAACTTGAAGGCAGGGGAATCATCAGCGCCTGTTCAACAAAGCCTGAACCGGGCATGAAACTAAAGACCACAACTCAGGAAATTCGCGAAATAAGAAAAATCACACTTGAACTGCTCCTTGCAAACGGCGAGCACCACTGCCCGACCTGCGTCAAAAGCGGAAACTGCAAACTGCAGGACATCGCAAGACGCCACGGCGTTGAAAAGATCAGGTTCAAAAGAATGAACCAGGATATTCCGCTCGATGACTCTACGCATTCACTGCTCAGGGATCCTAACAAGTGCATACTCTGCGGCGACTGCGTCAGGGCCTGCAGCGAAATTCAGAGCATCGGCGCAATTGACTTTGCCTTCAGAGGCTCACACGCTGCCGTTCTGCCTGCTTTCGGCAAAAAACTCGAAATGGTGGAATGCATCGACTGCGGCCAGTGCGCCAGGGTCTGCCCTACGGGAGCCATTACTCCAAAGTCGGAGATCAACGACGTCTGGAAGGCAATAAGCGATCCTACAAAAACCGTCATCGCACAGATTGCTCCTGCAGTAAGAGTGGCAATTGGAGAAATGTTCAACATGGCTCCCGGAGTTGATTCTACGGGACAGATCGTTGCAGCTCTCAAGATCATTGGTTTCGACAAGATCTTCGATACCTCGTTTGCTGCCGACCTGACGATTGTTGAAGAGGCAAGCGAACTCCTTCATAGAATCGAGAACGGCGGCAAGCTCCCTCAGTTTACTTCCTGCTGCCCCGGCTGGGTTAAATTTGCCGAGCAGTATTTCCCGGACCTCCTGCCAAACCTCTCATCCTGCCGCTCACCGCAGCAGATGTTCGGCTCACTGGCAAAGGAAACACTCACTAAAGAACTCAAAAAGGACAGGAAAGACCTTGTAATCGTTTCAATCATGCCCTGTACGGCAAAGAAGTTCGAAGCAAGACGCCCTGAATTCTCCAAAGACGGCGTACAGGACGTGGACTTCGTACTGACGACACAGGAATTAGGACAGATGATCGACCAGGCCGGAATTCTCTTCAATAACCTGGAGCCAGAATCTCTTGACATGCCTTTTGGCTTCAAGACCGGCGCCGGAGTTATCTTTGGCAATTCAGGCGGCGTTATGGAAGCTGCCCTCAGGTTCGTCTATGAAAAGCTCAGCGGACAGAAGCTCGAGCAGGTCGATTTCCACGATGTGCGCGGTATGGAAGGCCTCCGCGAGGTGAACCTTAATATTGCAGGCAAAGACATCAGCGTTGCAGTTGTCCACGGCCTTAAAAATGCCCGCGCTGTTGCCGAGAAAGTTAAGAACGGACAGTGCACGTACGACTTCATCGAAGTAATGTCCTGCCCCAACGGCTGCATCGGCGGCGCCGGACAGCCCGTTACATTCGACATGAGCGTAAAGGCTAAAAGAACAGCCGGACTTTACTCGGCCGACAAGAACCTGCAGATCCATAAGTCACAGGACAATCCTTTTGTCGTTGAGGCTTATAACACTACACTCGAATCTGCCGGCAGCCATAAGGCTCACGAGCTTCTGCATACATCCTACAGCAGCAGGCGCCGTGTCTCCGACGTCGACATCCAGCTCCTTAACGGCTCTGAGAAAGACAAACTTCAGATCAGCGTTTGTGTCGGAACAAGCTGCTATCTGAAAGGCTCACAGGATCTTTTGCACAAAATGATCGATCATATTGACGAGAACAACCTTCAGGAGAAAGTTGACATCAAAGCTACTTTCTGCCTGGAACAGTGCGACCGCGGCCCTTCGGTTACTATAAACGGCAACACACTGGAAAAATGCACGCTCGCAAAAGCCTGCCAGGTTATGAACGAGGAACTGGCAAAAAAGTAAACTGGCCTTTAGGCTCGTTTACCGGGCATGATAATTGATTGATCCGGATGAATTCCTTTATGTGTCCGTACATAACGTACGGACACATTTTTCAGCATTAAATCCGGACTCCAAATGGATGGGAATAAAAATTCAGTTATCAGGCTTTTGAAATACAAAACTATATTACTGCGCTTCAGAATTTTAGGCTTTAAGAGAGTTTTTTCGGAAAACCTGGCTGATGCAGCTGGCTTTAATTCAACGCAGGTTAGAAAAGATTTCTCACTATTTGGAATTTCCGGTTACCGCAGGGGCGGCTACCAGATTGATGAACTCCTTTGCAAGCTTAACAGCATACTGGGCAAAGACGTCCTTCAAAAAGCAGTAATCGTTGGTGCCGGACATATCGGAACTGCTCTCATGAAATACAAGAGTTTCGAAAGCGAAGGAATCCAGATTACTGCCGCCTTTGACGTTGATCCGGAAAAAATAAACCGGGAAGGAAATATACCCGTATATCCTTTTGATGAACTTAAGGATTTTGTTAGAAACAATAATATAAAAATTGGAATACTGGCTGTAACAGAAGTGTTTGCCCAGGAAGTTTTCGACACAATGGTCTCTGCAGGCATCAAGGGGGTTCTGAACTTCGCTCCCTTCAAATTAAAAGGCTCTTCGGAAACATTTATAAACAACGTCGACCTGCTGGGTGAACTGGAAAAAGTAATTTATTTCGTTAAATCAGCCGAAAGCAGGCTGAAAGGCAGCAAATAAATTCCTTTTTCAACTCCCTTTCTTGCAGCCCCAGACAAATGGAGTAACTGCTATGCAAGAGGAAAACTTTGTCAATAGTATTGTTATCTGTATGGGAAGCTCCTGTTTTTCGCGTGGGAATAATAAGAATCTGGAAGTAATCGAAGAATTTGTACGGGCTAATAATCTGAAACAAAAAGTAGAAATTGCAGGAGACCTTTGTGAGGATAAATGCAACAAAGGACCAAACATCAGGATCAACGGGAAACTCTACAGCTTTGTGGACCCGGGATCATTGATGGAACTGCTGAACCATGTGTTAATTAAATAATCTGACGTTATGAATTACATGAAGCCCGTTTTTACGGAAAAGGCAAATTGCCAGGACTGTTATAAATGCGTACGGTCCTGCCCTGTAAAGGCAATTAAAGTTGAAGGCGGCAGCGCAACCGTCCTTTATGATCTGTGCGTCATGTGCGGCTACTGCGTGGAAGTCTGCCCCGCGGGAGCAAAGAAGGTCAGAGACGACCTTGGGCGCGTCCGGCAGCTGCTCAGGCTTAAAAGCCGCGTAATTGCGTCAATTGCCCCTTCATTTAAGAGCGAATTCCCCGGACTTAAGCCATCCCGCCTGATTGCGGCCTTAAAAAGCCTCGGCTTCTTTGGCGTCTCTGAAACGGCAATCGGTGCGCAGGAGGTTTCGGCCAACGTGGCCGAGCTCCTTTCCAGCAACCAGAAAAAGCTCTTTATTTCATCTGCCTGCCCTGCAGTGGTCGATTTGATTAAAAAATACCACCCCCAGAGTGCAGAAAACCTGACAAATTTTCTCTCCCCGCTTCTTACGCAATGCAAAATGCTCAAAGAAAGGTACGGCAATACCGACCTTGGAGTCGTATTTATTGGCCCCTGCATTGCAAAGAAAAAGGAGGCCGACCAGCACCCGGAGCTGCTGGATGCAGTAATTACCTTTGAGGACCTGAGGCGCTGGCTCAAGGAGGAAAACCTCAGCTTCGATGAACTCTCCTGTACCGATGAGGACGTATTTATACCCGAAACGGCCAAGGAAGGCTCACTCTACCCGATCGACGGAGGCATGATCTCAGGAATTAAGGCAAACCTGCCCGTGACAAACTGCGACTTTATGACCTTCTCGGGCGTCAGCAACATCTCTGCGGCCCTGAAAGATATAGACAAGCTTGAATTAAAGAATAATCTCTTCCTGGAGCTTCTGGCCTGCCAGGGAGGCTGCATTAATGGACCCAAGACACTCAACAGGTGCGCTACGGCAGTTAAAAGGTATAACATTATAAACAGCTCCGAATACCCTGAAGAGGAAATTCCCCGCAAACCTACCGTATGCATAGACGAGAACTTTAATATCCCGGCCGTTGAGGCAAAAAAATACAGCGAAAGGGAAATTAGAGCCGTCCTGGATGACATAGGAAAAATCAACACCAAGGATGAGCTCAACTGCGCTGGCTGCGGCTATAATTCGTGCCGCGACTTTGCGGTATCGTTCCTGGACGGGAAATCCGAAAAGACGATGTGTGTTTCCTATATGCGCCAGCTAGCCCAGAAAAAAGCCAATGCGCTCATAAAAACAATGCCTTCTGGCATAGTGATCGTGGACGATAAGCTTAAGATCGTTGAAAGCAACCAGAACTGGGCAAAGCTCATGGGAGAGGAAACCGAATTCCTATTCGAGGTTAAACCGGGTCTTGAAGGCGCATTCTTGAATAAAATTGCGCCTTTCTACAAGCTCTTCCAGAATGTGCTCGATAGCGGAACAGACATAATAGGCAAGGAAATAAACTATAACGGCTCAGTGCTCCTGTTTTCAATTTTCACCATTGAAAAGCACCGCTACGTGGGGGGCATTTTCAGGGATATCACAGAGCCCTGGGTACGCAAGGAGCAGATAATTACAAAGGCAAAACAGGTAATAAGAAAGAATTTGTCCACCGTTCAGAAGATCGCTTATCTTCTGGGTGAAAACGCCGCGGAAACCGAGGTGATCTTAAACGGAATTATTGAATCCTTCTCTACGGATAAAATCGATGATATCAACGAATAAAGAAAAAGATAACTGTTTCATAGAAGTCGATTACTACCAGAACTTTAAGCATAAACAGATCGTAGGGGGGGATGTATTCCTCTTGCACAAGATAAAGGAGGAAAACAGGATCATTTCAGTCCTCTCCGACGGACTTGGCAGCGGAGTGAAGGCAAACGTGCTTGCTACGCTTACAGCTACCATGGCCGTCAACTTCATCTCGAATTCAAAGGACATACGCCAGACGGCTGAAATTATCATGAAAACCCTGCCTGTCTGCAAGGTTCGCAAGATCAGCTATTCCACATTCACAATTGCCGATATTGCCGAGTCGGGCAATATCAGGGTAATTGAATACGACAATCCCCCGTTTATACTCATTCGCGACAACCGGCAGCTTGAAATACAGGCTACACCGATGAAGCTCTCATTCAACAGGTACAAGGAAAACATACTGAACTATTCGGAGTTCTCTGTACAAATGGGCGACAGGATCATATTTTTCTCGGACGGCGTCAGCCAGTCCGGCATGGGCTCCCAGTCCATGCCCCTTGGCTGGAACAGGGATAAGATCATCGAACACGTCCTTAAGACGGTTAAAAATGAATCCGACATATCTGCCCGCGAGCTGGCACGTAACATAGTCGACAGGGCTTATTACAACGACAGCTATAAGGCTAAAGACGACATTACATGCGGCGTAATTTACTTCAGAAAGCCGCGCAAGCTGATGGTCGTAACGGGCCCACCGGTCGCAAAGGAAAAAGACAGGGAAATGGCTGAAATGATCGACAGGTTTGACGGCGAGAAGGTAATCTGCGGCGGCACGACGGCTAAGATAATCTCCCGCGAGCTAAACCGTAGCGTCAGCATCGACCTGCAGGAACATGATCCCGAGATACCGCCCTGCTGCAAGATGCCGGGAATTGACCTCGTAACGGAAGGTACCATAACCATCGGCAAGCTCCTTGAAGTGCTTGAATCCAATACGCAGGACGAATACAGGCGCGATAACGCCGTTTCAAAGCTCTTAAATGCGCTCATGAACAGCGACGTCATCCATTTCGTGGTCGGTACAAAGATAAATGAAGCACATCAGGATCCTAATATACCCGTTGAACTCGGGCTAAGGAGAAACCTGATAAAAAATATTGTAAGGCTGCTTGAGGAAAAATACCTGAAGGAAACAAAACTTCAGTTTATTTGATTTTAAGCCGCCAAAAGCCGGATAACCCGAATCCTTCAAAAGGGGGGTGACCTCCAAAAGAAGGCTTATCCGTGCTTCTCTTTTGGCTATGTTGCTTTCTTAAGCGCAAAGCCTTATACTAAGAAAAATATACGCACTGTTTAGTGGAGGATTGTTATAAAAGCAATTATATTAGTTTATGCAGGGTATTTACCGCATAAAGCGGTCCTTCTTGACCGGTGTTGTTCTTGAATTTGTTAATTTTATAAATACCGGAGGAAAATGGTCGGTAATAAGCATTCCATAATCAGGCTCTTGAAATATAAGAGCTCCTTGCTGCGTTTCCGTATACTTGGCTTCAAGAGGGTATTTTCGGATAACCTGGCTGATGCAGCAGATGTAACTGCCGCACAGGTGAGGAAGGACTTCTCGCTATTCGGAATACCGGGTAACCGCAGGGGTGGATATCAGATTGACGAGCTTCTAAGCCGGCTTAACAGTTTACTCGGAAAAGACGTGGTACAGAAAGTGATCATCGTAGGAGCCGGGCACATTGGAAGCGCCCTTATGAAATACAAGGGATTCGACAAAGAAGGCATACAGATTACTGCAGGCTTCGACATAGATCCAGATAAAATTCAAAGAGAGGCGGAAATCCCCGTCTACCCCTTTGATGAAATGAAAGACTACATAAAAAATAACGACATAAAAATCGGTATTATCTCTGTAACTGAAATGTTTGCCCAGCACGTGCTGGATGGCATGGTTGAAGCCGGAATAAAGGGAGTACTTAACTTTGCCCCGGTGAAGCTTAAGGGTCCTGATGAGGTGTTCATCAGTAACGTCGACCTGCTGGGAGAGCTGGAAAAAGTAATCTATTTTGTAAAGTCAGCTGAAAGCCGCATGGTTTCATAAACTTACCCCGGAAGCCCCGGCCGATTGGCGACAGGGACTTCCAGGGCAGTTCACTTCCTCTTGCCCCTCCGCGAAATAAATTCCACCTGAAGACTATAATTCCCTATGGCAAGCCTTAAACCTTTTTTTAACTGGTTTTCTTTTTTTCCACAGTAAGCCTTGGTAAATATATCGGGGCGCTTGTTTATTGTAGCCGCAGTTTTATATTAGATTAAAGGATGCACATTTTCTAAGGCTTAACTTTTTCCCCTGCAGCAGCATTAAAACAGAACAGAGTGGAGAGACAAAATGGACAGGAAAGAATTTATTCTGAAGGCCGGGCAAGGCGCAGCGTTTCTTTTTTTAGGGTCTTGCCTCCAGAGCTGCTCTTCGAACAGCAGCGATATTCCTACGGCACCTCAAAACGTTAATTTTACCATAGACCTCTCGAAGCCTGAGTTTGCCGCACTTCAAGGCCCCGGGGGCTACGTTTACCAGAATGGAATTATTATAGCCCGTATTAACGAAAGCAGCTTCTCGGCGCTTTCACAGACTTGCACTCATCAGGGGGCTACGGTTCAATTTGACGCCGCGGCCGGTCATTTCCACTGCCCGAGGCACGGCTCCAACTTTGACGACAGCGGGAACGTAATTAACGGCCCTGCCGGAAGCCCCCTCCAAAAATATAACACCTCCTTGGATGGAAACATGCTCAGGATATTCAGCTGATGCAGCTGCAGGACGAAAAGGAATAAAAGGCAGGCCATTTAGGAATAAAAAAAAGGAGAGCCATACTCTGTGGCTCTCCTTAAAAAATCAGGCAAAAGACAGATTAGTCTTCCATCTCGCAGCTGCCTGAGCAGCTTTCTTTTTCCTTACCTGAACATTTGTGCTTGGTCTCATCTTTTGCTTTATTTGTCTTAGACTTCTTTGTGTCTTTCTTTGTAACCTTTGCAACCTTCTCAATCTTGCTCTTAGGGGCTGTCTTTCCCTGTGCAAATGAAGAATTAACGCCTGTCATTAAAAAAGCAGCAGCTATAATCATGGCAAATATTTTAATACGCATAATCGACTCCTCTAGTTTAATTAGTGTTTATACAATGATAGTTCACTGTACATACGAAATTACATAAAAACTCCGAAAAATAAAATTTCATAAGTCACAATTTAGCACGAATCACTAATTTAGTACATACTATTATTGTGGAATTGTTTATTACGATTCCTTTAACTACATTAAATCGCATTCCGGATTAATAACTTAATTAAAGGAGGATACCATGCCTGCCAGAAAATTAAAACAGTTCCTGGATGCTAATAATGTAAAGTACATAAGCATCAAACATTCACCTGCCTTTACAGCTCAGGAAGTAGCTCACACGGCCCATGTACGCGGAAAGGATTTAGCTAAAACGGTAATCGTTAAGATCGGCAATGATATGGCTATGGCCGTACTGCCTGCAAAAAACCTCGTGGATCTGGACCTCTTAAGAGAGGTTACGGGCGTTGAGAACGTTGAGCTGGCCAGCGAAAAAGAATTTAAGAACCTGTTCCCCGACTGCGAAATCGGGGCCATGCCGCCTTTTGGAAACATCTACGGCATGCAGGTCTTTGTTGCCGAACCTTTAACCCGCGACAAGGAAATAGCCTTTAATGCCGGTACGCACTCTGAGCTGATAAAAATGGCTTTTGAGGACTTCGAAAGTCTTGTAAAGCCGAAAATCGTCAGGTTCTCCCTGGCCTGAAAATCCAATTATGTGGCATGGCACACCTCAAAAGTGCCATGCCGTACTTATCTTATCAGGTAACCGTATTCTAATTGCATGTAGTTATGGTTATCAGGGGATAAAAACGAGCAAAATTGCCTTAAATAATTTATATTTCCCTATGGAATTTTTTAATTGGAGTAAAACAGGCAATGGAAGTAAATAATCTCTTTTCGGAAATACCCGATAATTTCCAAAAAGAAATTTTTGACATTTTAATACACAATCACAATCTTACGCTGGAAAGGATCGTATCATGCGGTCAGGCTTCTCCCGAGGGAGAATGGTATGAACAGGAGACAAACGAATGGGTTATACTGTTAGGAGGTTCTGCGGGCCTGTTATTTGAAGGGGAAAGCGACGAAAAAGTCCTCTACCCGGGAGATTATATCCTTATTCCGGCCAATACAAAGCATCGTATTGAATGGACGGACCGCAAGCAGAAGACCGTCTGGCTCGCTCTGCACTATATGGATTAGCAATTTTTCAGCTTCCGGCCCCTTTTCTTTGGGAGCCGGAAGAACAAATATATTTCGAATTTTTACCAGGCCCCTTCATGGCCGGAGCTCATTACTCGGAGAGAAAATGCCCTTAAAAAGATCCAGAAATAAAATGATTGCAGGCGTCTGCGGCGGAATTGCCGAATGGCTGGGCTGGGACCCTACAGTTGTCAGGATTGCCTATGTGCTGATCTCAATCTTCAGCGTGGCCTTCCCAGGAATAATCGTATACTTAATACTCTGGATCGTTATGCCCCCTGCGGATAGTAATCTCTGAAGTCCTGAATTAGCCCCGGCGCAGAAGTAAGGCAGAAAGGCAGTATGAGCCGAATTCTTACTTTTTTATTCGTATTTATTTTGAACGGACAACTTCTGCCCCAGATTAACTCTATGAGCATCGGGGGAGAGCTGGGCGCCGGCTCAATTAAGGGCAATTCCCCTTCACAGACAAGCTTTAATACGGGTATCTTTATTGATGCCTCCCCTCAGTTTATGCAGGGCTCCTCCTTAAGGCTTAGCCTCCTATACGGAAGGAAAATTGAGGCACTCCTGCCTCAGGGTATCTATGAAAGGTATTACCCGTTTATCAGGGGAGTTTCATTAAAAGCTACCATGAATCAGACTTTCCGGAATTTCTTCTATACGGAAGAAGCCATTGGCCCGCTTCTTCTTAACGACAGGACCTTCAGCGACGTTAATTCATACGACCTGGGCTTGTGCTTTTCCTTTCTGGCGGGGCTTGACTTTAGAAAAAGCAGCAAAGGCATGGCGGTGGGAGTTGGAACCGAATACGGACTTACTTTTACAAATACACTGGCTTCCTACTTTTCAATCTACCTACAGGGACAGTACTACTTTCTCGGGAAGGACTGAGGACAAGAATCCTGAAATAAAGGGAACCATTTAAAAACAAGAAAGCCGCCCGGGAAAAAAACCGGGCGGCTTTCTTTATATTACAGTGAGTAACTTCCTCTCTGCAGATAAGGCTAATTATTTGCTGGTGCTTTCAACAATTTTTCCTGCCCTCAGCTCTTCACTCAGTCTTGTAGCCTTGTACATATCTTTTATAGCCTCAACCATACCTTCAGAATCAACGCTCAGGCAGCGGTTTGATTCAGTCGTAAAGATGAAGTCGCCGGGAAGGCTTTCAATGTTGCCATCGAATGCAAGTCCTACAATTTCAAGGTTCTTGTTTATGACCGGGCTTCCCGAGTTGCCGCCGATGATGTCGTTTGTGGAAATAAAGTTCATCGGTGTTTCCAGGTTAAACTCTGCCGGAGGATTCTTCCATCTTTCAGGAAGGTTCCATGGATACTGCTTCTTGAAAGAGTAGTACCTGTCGTATAACCCGTAATATGTCGTCTTTGCAGGAGCCTTTGTGCCGTTATAGTCGTAGCCCTTTACAACGCCGTCGGCAATTCTGAGCGTAAAGGTTGCATCAGGCGGAATCGAGGTGCCGTAGACGGCAAAAAGAGCCTGCCCAAGGAGCTGGCTGTTGACAGCCTCTTTGTCCT
This sequence comes from Ignavibacteria bacterium, assembly GCA_025612245.1. Lineage (GTDB taxonomy): Bacteria > Bacteroidota > Ignavibacteria > Ignavibacteriales > SURF-24 > JAAXKN01. The sequence continues at coordinate 197,863 of JAAXKQ010000002.1, read as the reverse complement.
GAATTTCCTTGGCCCTCTTGCGGAGCGCATCGGACTTATCCGAGGTGTTCTGCAGGAAGTAAATGAAAGGATCATCAGAATTCAGTATTTCCTTCGGCGACTTGCTTAGAAGTGCCATTAAAGATTCTTTTGAAGTAAGCTGTGAATGGCTGAGCATGTAGCTAACGGCATCCTTGCCCTTCTTTGAATCAAAAAGCTTCTGCACGAGCTCGTTTCCTTCCCCAAGCGAATTGATGAGGTTGTTGGCAAACACCTGTGTGAGCTTAAAGTCCATGTCCTTGTCGAACTTTTCAGGAAATATCTTTGCCTTGGTTGAGTCCAGCTGGGCAGCTTTATACTTGCTGCTTCTTTCGCTTTCGGGCAGCATCATCTGGTTTGCATATTTAATGATGTCCCTTGCCATAACGAAGTAATCCGGGGCGAATCTCCAGTTAACGGCATAAGCGTTAAGCTCCTTGGCAAACTGCCTCATTTCGTTTCTTGACTGTGCAATGTTGTCCCATATGCCGCCGTATTTCGACTGCAGCTCTGGCTTTGAATTTACGGCTTCCTTGAACTTCTTTTCAAAATCTCTTTTCCTTGCCATGAGTACCTGATCGTTCAGGCCCTTGATCATTCCTATGTATACCTTCTGAGAGTTGGAAAGGCTGAAGAGAAGGTCTTCGTACTTTAATGACTGCTCAGGGTGCTCTTTGAGTTCCTGTGAATATGCGTCAATCATGTCGTTCAGGAAATCCAGTGTCACAGGATAGCTAATGTCGCGGTAGAATTCCAGCTGCGACATCGTGTTCAGGCGGTTGGTCCTGCCAGGGTTACCGATGACAAAAATTGCCTCGCCTTCACTTGCGCCCTGCGGGCTCCACTTGAAGTAGTTATCTGTCTTGAGCGGTTTACCCGTTTCGTCGTAGACGCGGAAGAAAGTACAGTCCAGGTTATAGCGGGGATAAGTAAAGTTATCATAGTCGCCGCCAAAGAAGCCAATCTGGTTTTCCGGTGCAAATACAAGGCGCACGTCATTGTATCTCTTGTATCCGTAGAGGGAATATTCTCCGCCGCTATACAAGGTTACAACTGAGGCCTCGAGCCCGGTTTCTTTTCTGCAGCGTGCTTCAATTTCGCTGATTTTGCTCTTTCTTGCGTTAACTTTATCGGCATCCGTGCCGGCTGCATTGATTGCGTCCTGCACCTCTTTTGTCACGTCCTGAATGAGAACGAGCTGATCGACATAAAGTCCCTGCACAGGCCTTTCATCCTGCAGAGTCTGAGCGTAGAAGCCCGTATTGTGCAGGTCTTCACCCTCGCGGTTAACTTCTGTAACGCTTTCGCGCCCGCAGTGGTGGTTTGTCATTACCAGGCCGTCACCCGAGACGAAAGAAGCCGAGCAGTAGCTGGCAAATCTCAGTGCAGATTTCCTGGCTTTTTCGAGCCATTCCGGAGTAGCGTTAAAGCCGTAAGCTTCCTGAAAATACTTAACCGGAGGGTTGTCGAATGTCCACATCTTGCCGGTATCAAATCTCTGTGCCTTTACGGTATCGAGATTAATGCCGCCAGGGATGTTTGATGTTATAGCTGTTTCCTGCTGTGTTGTTGCCGTACTGCCGGAACAGCCTGCCATAAAGACAAGCGACAGCACAACACTGCAGCCAAGAAAAGCCTTTCGTAGGTTATTTAGCATGTTTAATCCGTATTTTATTGAAATTAAATGAACTGTTCTAATGAAAGTTAATATTATTCTTCCCTCATTACAATCAGAAATTTACAAATAAAATACGGTTTTCAGGAAATTTTCTGGAATGATTTTACCGGAATTTCCCCAAACAAGTGGAAATTCTAAAAGATTATGCCTGTTCTTCAGATATAGGATTCCGGTGTGTATAAAGGCTCAATCTCCCATTCATCTTCCACTGTACCTATGCAGTGGGAACATTTTTCCACGTAATAAACGGTTTTTTCTTCCTGCGGCGCGGCGTGAACAAAGTTGATTACAGTCTGGCAGCTTGCGCACTGTACGACGTGGGAGGTCTTTACTTTCGCACGGCAGATTGGACACAGATAACCCAAATCACCAGGAGCCTTTCCGGGGTCTACTAAATAAATTGAATTGCATCTGGTATTGTTACATTTAACAAAATGTAACTGTATTGTATTCCTGGGTTCGATTGCAGCCTCCGCTAATTTTTTGTATCAAAAGTAAAGAGATGAGTATACAATTTCTATGTAAAAATTAAGTCTACCACTAATTTAACCATGCCTTTATTTTAACTTACCAGACCATAATTTCACCTGAAAGTTTTATCTGTAGGTAAAAAGTATTATTTTTATTTATAACGAAATCAAGTCAATGAAGGAGAGAAAATGGAAAAAATCAATGGATTTAAGGCTTATGACATCCGTGGCAAGGTACCCGGGGAGCTTAATGAGGACCTGGCCTATAAGATCGGAAGAGCCTACAGCAAGCTTATCGGGGCAAAGAATATCGTTGTAGGCCACGACGTCAGAAAGTCCTCCGTACAGCTATCAGAAAGCCTAATAAAGGGGATTTTAGACAGCGGGGTTAATGTAATAAATATAGGACTTTGCGGGACGGAAATGATCTATTTTGCCACCCCTTTTCTAAGTGCAGACGGCGGAATTATGATTACGGCAAGCCATAACCCGCCCGAATATAACGGAATGAAGTTTGTAAAGAAGGGCTCTGTTCCCGTGGGCTACGATTCGGGCTTGAATGAAGTGGAAAAAATGATTCTGAAGAATGAATTCGACCCCGTCAGCGTGAAAAAGGGGAGTCTTACGCATAAAGACCTCATGCAGGACTTTATAAATAACCTCAGGAAATTTTACTCAAAAGAGAAGATCAAACCCTTAAAAGTCGTTGTAAACGGGGGTAACGGGTGCGTCGGCCCGGCACTCGACGCAATTGAAAAGGACCTTCCGATTAAAATGGTTAAAGTTTTTACTGAACCCGACTCCAGCTTCCCGAACGGCGTGCCAAATCCGCTCTTACCTGGGAACAGGCAGTCTACAATTGACGCCGTGCTTGAAAACAAGGCCGACCTTGGCGTGGCGTGGGACGGCGATTACGACCGCTGCTTCTTCTTTGATGAAAAGGGCAATTTTATTGAAGGCTATTACATTGTAGGCCTCCTGGCAAAATCAATCCTTAGAACTCATCCGGGCGAGAACATCGTGCACGACCCGCGCCTGGTTTGGAATACGGTTGAAGTCGTTAAAAATAGCGGCGGCGTTCCAGTGGAGTCAAAAAGCGGGCACGCATTTATAAAAGAGAAAATGCGCGAAGTAAATGCCGTCTACGGCGGCGAAATGTCGGCCCACCACTATTTCAGGGAAAACTCCTATTCAGACAGCGGAATGATCCCTTTCCTCCTGGTGCTGCAGCTGATTTCCGAAGAAAACAAGCCCCTTTCAGGCCTGGTTGAGGAAATGGTGAAGAATTATCCTTGCTCGGGTGAAATCAATACCACAATCGAAAACCCTGCCGAAAAGATCAAGGAACTGGATTCGAAGTACGAGGGCAAGAAAGAACGCCTGGATGGACTTAGCGTGGAATTCCCCGACTGGCGTTTTAACGTCAGGATGTCCAATACCGAACCCATTCTGCGCCTGAACGTTGAAAGCAGGAAAGACGAAAAGCTGATGCAGGAAAAAACGGATGAACTTTTAGGCATTATCAGGTCAAAATAACAGAACCTTTTTGAAGATGATACGTCTAAAGTATAAACATCTCAAATAAGAAGAGAAAACAATGAACCAGGAAAACGAAAAAGACATTGATATTAACAGAATTCTGCACAATAAGTTAAAATCCATCTCAACGGATTCTCTGGAAGCAGGAATTTCAAAGGTAGTAAGTGACCTTGTAGGCGAGGATTACAAGTGCAGCATCGGGAACATAAAGTACACCCTCTTTAGCGGTGCCGAATTTAATCTCAAGGTCGAACTTTCATTAAAATCTGAAGAGACACAGCTTTAATTCTAAAAAAGCCTCAGAGAAGGCGCCTTTAAGGCGCCTTCTCTAAAACTATCATTTCAGGGCAATAATTCTTTCAGGATTTCTACGACCCTGTCAATCTCCTCCCTGTTGTTGTAAAAATGAGGCGAAAACCTCACAATGCCCTCCCTTACGGCAGCAGTTACGCCCCTTTTTTCCAGTTCATCAAATACTTCCTGCGCCTTTAAAGAACGGATGCTTACTATGCCGGAAAGATTTTTCTTTTCCACACCTTTAAGCACCACCGGTATACCAGCTTCATTAAGGCGCCCCATAAAATACTCCGTGTTACTGAGGATTGCCTCTTCAATCTTATCGTGCCCGAACTGCCTCATAAAAACGAGCGAGCCGTGGAGCCCTATGACACCGATGGTTGAAAGGGTGCCGTTCTGGAAGCGCTCGGCTGAACTCCTGAGCTTAAGGTCATAGTTTAGCAGGTTCCAGGCATCACTGACAGACGTCCAGCCCACGTATCTGGGCTTGATTTTTTCCTGGAGCTCTTCTGTTACAAAAATGAATGCCAGCCCCTGCAGAGCCATCATCCACTTCTGCGTCCCCGCGGCAAGAAAGTCAATTTTCATCCTTTCGACGTCAACATTAAGCGCCCCGGCAGACTGTATTGCATCCACGCAGAAAATAATTCCTTTGCTGCGGCAGAGCTCGCCAATTTTGCCTATCTCTGCCCTGTAGCCTGAAAGAAACTGCACGTGACTTATTGAGACGAGCCTTGTTCTGCTGCTAATAGCATGCTCAATGTCCTCAAAAGAGACTATTCCGTCGTGCGACTTTACAAAATCTATTTCCACACCCTGCTCTTTAAGGTTAAGGAAAGGATATATGTTTGAAGGAAATTCTATGTCATTTAGCACTATCCTGTCGCCTGCCTTCCATTCCAGTCCCTGCGCCAGAATGTTAAGACCGTTGGACGTATTATCCACGAAGGCTATCCTGGAGGCCTGGCAGTTTATCATTTCGCCCAGCTTATCCTTTGTATCCTGGAATACCTTCATATATTCAGGAAAGTTCTCAATTTCCGTTTCACTCCTGATATATATATAGTCATTAAGCTCCTTTACAACCGGTTCAGACAAAGGGCTTATTGCGGCGTGGTTCATGTATATGCGGCCGCTTTTCAGGTGAGGGTAGTATTTCCTTGCTTCGGCAATTTGCATCATTTTATTTCTTTGTTTTTGGTTTAATGAACGGATAAAATAAAAAGACCCTGAGGAAATCTCCTCAAGGTCGTGTAAAATGTATCTATTACTTAAATATAACGATTTTTCTTAACTTTATTCACCCATAATAACTTATTTATTATACAAACCAATGGAATGCGATCAACCAGAATTACGCAGCCACTCTGTCATCCTCCGGATGAGGTGACATTTGTAGTCCGGCGTTTGGCGTCCTCTGCGGCCTTAGGCGTCAGCTTAATTTAAGAGCCACGGAGAGTTCTATTTTTCTATTCCCGCTTGCATATTGCAACATTATTTGCAATTATACCGGTATCCTTCCTGCTAAAAAACGGGGTAAAAATGAAACAAGCCATAATCTTAATATTTGTAATGCTATTGAACTTAAGCTGTAGTGATCCGGTAAAGCCCGAAAAACCGGAAAATCACCGGCCTCAAATATCATCCGTAACCGTAGTTCCTAAAGTCGTCAGCCCTTCGGATTCTGTTGTAATAACCTGCTATGCAAGTGACCCCGACAAAGATACACTGGTATATGACTGGATTACCGACGGTAGGTTACATATAAAGGGTACTTCAGACAGGGAGCATTCACTTTATAATACTTTTGAGAACTCACACGTATTCTATCCCAATAACTGGCGGAATGTTGACCTGGACACACCCTGGGTTCAATGTTTTGCAAGAGACCGCAGGGGAATGTCTGATGCCGTACTAGTTCAGTTTATAATGAAAAAATAAGATTATGTTGAATATAGAAAAGGCAGGATTTCCCTTTGGGCTCCTGCCTTTTTAATATCCGTTTTGGAATTTCCCTCAAAACTAAGAACTTTTAGTCCTGTGCCTTTGCTCTCAGCGAATCCCATATCATGTAAGCGCAGATTAGCGCAAACATTGTAATTGCTATCAGTTCAGCCGCGTGCGATTCCTGCCATTCGGCATTAACAAAGTTGATGTTCCAGAAGCGCATCATTGCACTTACAACACCCATCAATGCGCCGCCTGCGATGAAGCCCGAGGCGATAAGCGTACCGCGCTCTCTTCTTGAATTATTCACTTTCTCATCCTTGCTCCTTGTGGAAACAAAGTACGAGATAAGTCCGCCGACAAGAAGGGGAGTGTTGAGCTCAAGAGGAATATACATTCCAAGGGCAAATGCAAGGGCCGGAACTCCAAGCATTGTAAGTATTAAGGCCATAAAGGCGCCGGCCACATAAAGCATCCAGGGTGCAGGCTGCTGCGACATAAGAGGCTTTATTACGGCTGCCATTGCATTGGCCTGCGGGGCAACAAGAGCTCCTTCACCTGAAAATCCGTATGTCTGGTTTAATATTAAAATTACCCAGCCTACGGTTGCTGAGGCAACTACGGTTCCCAGGAACTTGAACGACTCCTGCTTGTAGGGCGACGAGCCCAGCCAGTAGCCAATTTTAAGGTCTGTTATAAAGCCGCCTGCCATTGAAAGCGCCGTACAAACCGTGCCGCCAATGATGAGAGCCGCAATCATGCCGACTTCCCCGGTAAGACCGACAGAAACCAGGACGATGCTGGACATGATAAGCGTCATCAGCGTCATGCCCGAAACCGGGTTTGTGCCTACAATTGCAATTGCGTTTGCGGCTACGGTTGTAAACAGGAAGGAGATAATAAGCACAATTAAAAGTCCAACTACCGCGTGTGTAAGGTTTGTAACCACACCCGTTCTGAAGAATATGAATACCAGTATGGCCGTAACCAGTATCCCGACAACAATAATTGCCATCGGAATGTCCCTCTGTGTCCTGAGTTTTGAGGTATGGTCACCTTTGCCGCCGAAGATCTCCTTAACGGCCAAAGAGAACGCCGAGACAATGATCTTCGAGGAGCGTATGATTCCGATTATTCCCGCCATTGCAATGCCGCCAATGCCGATGTGCCGCACGTAAGTTGAAAATATCTGTTCAGGCGACATATCCTTGACCAATAGCGTTACGTTTACACCCAGAGGCTGTGTAAGTGCGCCTCCAATATAGTTTACTATAGGGATCAGCACATACCAGGAAACAAAAGAGCCTGCAGCAATGATTGCCGTATATTTAAGGCCTGTAATGTAACCAAGTCCCATTACTGCCGCACCGACGTTCATCCTGAAGACGAGCTTGTAGTTGTCTGCCAGCTTCTGTCCTGCCTCAACGACGCGTGTCGAAAAGACCTCGCTCCACCAGCCGAAAGTGGCAATAATAAAGTCGTAAAGGCCTCCTATGATTCCGCTTACAACCAGAACCAGGGCCTGCCCGCCCCCTTTTTCACCTGCTATTAAGACCTCGGTTGTTGCAGTTGCCTCTGGGAAGGGGAATTTACCGTGCATCTCACCCACGAAATATTTCCTGAAGGGAATGAGGAAAAGTATTCCCAGGAACCCCCCGAAAAGAGAAGCTAAAAAGATCTGCATGAACTGCACGTGCAGGTTAAGTATGTAAAGCGCCGGAATTGTAAAAATTGCACCTGCAACAATTACACCCGAGCTCGCACCAATTGACTGTATAATAACGTTTTCTCCAAGGGCGTTTTTCCGCCTCGTAGCCGTTGAAAGCCCTACTGCAATAATTGCAATTGGAATTGCGGCCTCGAAGACCTGCCCTATTTTTAGGCCAAGGTAAGCTGCGGCAGCCGAGAAAATGACAGCCATTACAAGGCCCCAGGTTACCGACCACGGAGTTACTTCCGGATGAACCGCCCTGGGCGACATTACCGGTATATACTCCTCACCCGGCTTTAATTCCGTATAGGCATTTTCGGGTAATCCGCCGTTGGTAATGGCAACTTGATCACTCATAAAACAAATACTCCTTCGTTATTTGAATAAAAAAGGTAACTCTAATTCTACTTTGTCTGTCTCTATAGATCTGAAATAAACTTTCCCATAAGGCTTTGAATCAGCCGGGTAATAATATGACGGGGCTTCAAATGAACATTTCAGCTTCTTCTCAACGTTAGGATATAGCTCAATGCGGCTCGACTGCCCGTACTGAACCGGAAATTCCACCGGAGAAGAAATACTGGTGACTTCTTTTATTTCCACCCTTGCATAACCGGCCTTATTTGCAAATGCCGGGATCAGCTCCAAGCTGAGTTTCGTTGAATCCTTTTCACCGAATGTGTTCTCAAGGCTGATCTCCCCGTTCTCGTAATTTAGCCCGTCTTTGATCAAAGCTTTGCCCGATTCGTCGTAAATAATTACGGAGAAATCGGTAAACTTGTTGAAATCTTCTTTGCTGATGCTGAAGTTAAACTCTTTTGAAGATTCGTTCTTCCTGATTACAAACGGATAAACGTACCTGTCGACTCCGTTAAATTCAGCCGTAAATTCCTTTCTGTAGCCCAAAAGCCTTCCCGTAAGCTCGTACTGCTTTACCTGGCTGAAGGAGTTCATGACGGAAATATTCCTGTTTTTTGTATCCAGCACTATTTCCTTGTTCAGCGAATTAACACCCGAGCACTCAATTTTTAGGTTGTAAACGGAAGCCTGCTTTGCCATATAATATCCGTGCACAACGAGCTCATAAACCCCTGGCCTGAGGTTTTCGTGGTTGGAGGTAAATTCAGCTTCCTTAAGATCCGAATTTAACAGCTGCGAAGTGTAAATATTCTCGCCGTCCGGGTCGAAAAGGCGGTAGACTGCCTGAGCATAGTTCTTCCCGTCGGAACTGATCTTTATTGTAACGTTTCCCGTTCCTGAGGGGATGTTGATAAAATACCTCTTGTGCCTTCCCGGCTGCAGGACTTCCTTTTCAAAGGTCTGTGTGTAACGGTTAGAGCCGTTAAATTCATAAGGGATAATAACCGTTGCAAGCATGCTAAACTCCGGGAATCCTTTCCTGCCCTCGGGGAAAGCAGAAATTTTACCCGTGTAAAGCCCCGGCTCTTTCATCTGCGACTTGTCGAATCGTACGTTAAGAGCAGTGCCCTGCCCGTTTCTGAAATAAATCTTCTTCTGTACCGGTACAAGCCAGCCAGAGTTGCTTTCAAGGTTAAAGATGCCGTAGAACTTTTTGCCTTCGCCCGCATTAACCCTGGAAATGTTATACCTGAATGTATCGCCATCTTTAATTATGGAGCCGTCGCGGAAATAAAGGTTTGGAGCCCGGTCGTTAGCCATGCTTGGCACGTATGCCGTAATGTTATAGTCTTCGGTATCCTCATAGTCCTTGTTTTTAATCATTTTCTCCAGAACCGAAAAGGCACCTTCAACATTTATGTATCCCGCGCCTTCATCCAGCGCAGTGTAACCGTCCATATGCATGGCGCCGTTTTTTATGGCCCTGAAGAGCACCTGTGAAGGGATTTTAAGTCCGGGATATTTCTGGCTTACGGCACTTAGGATCAGCGAGGTTACTCCGGTCGAGTAAGGTGAGGCCATGCTTGTACCCCACATGCGGTCGCTCGTGCTCCAGTTAGGTACGGTTGAAACGCATGCCCCGGGTGAAACCACGTCGGGCTTTGAGACCTCTCCGCCCCTGGCGCTGAAGTGGAGGATTATGTCTTCGCTAAGCGATGCGCTGTAGACGTCGCGCCCCACGTCCTTTGTTAAAACGGCGCCCGAAGATAATACATACTTTGAAGAGGCCGGCAGGCCCGAGCTCGAAATTCCGGGTCCATTATTGCCGTTTGACGTACAGACATAAAGGTAAGGATTCTTTCTTAAGAGGTCCTGCAGGAAAAGCTCCATATCCGCATTTCCTTCAATGACGCTTCCTATTCCAAAACTCATATTAATGATGCACGGCTGTTTCCACACCCTGGAGACCGAATCGGCAAAGAGGTAGGCCCTTTTCATGCTTTCGGTAACCGTAGCACCGCCCGACATTGTGTTCTGACCGATCTTGAGTCCCACAAGCTTTGAACCCGGGGCAACCCCGTTAAAGTGCTTCTCGCGGCCTATCATGTAGCCGGATGCTATGCCGGAGACGTGTGTGCCGTGGGCGCCGTCGTCATAAAAAACGCTTACAGTACCGGCTTCGGGAAATATGTTAAAGGCAAACGTAAAATAAGGAAGCCTGCCGGGTGCCTGTTGGATCTGGAAGGTGTCGAACTTCTCGTGATAGCTCCTGAGAGGCTTTTCGTCTTCCAGGCTGCCGTCGGCGTTGGTGTCGAAATATGCCACCCAGAATTCCTCGCCGCCTTGTGAGGTCTTAAAGACTACAACAACAAAGTTATCGTTTGTCTTACCGTTCCCGTTAAGGTCCTTTACGCCGGAATTTGAGTTCTTAAATCTTTCCTCGTCAAAATTCCCGATAAAGTAGCTGCCGTCAACGGGTTTAAGGCCCAGCTTATCAACTCCTTTTACCGAAAGCGTGCGCTCGGCGTTTTCAAGGACGAATTCGCCATCTTCTTTTTCCAGACGGGCTCCGGATATCCTGACGTTGCCCTGCCCGGTAAAATCCCTCACGTCAATTACCTTGGGCTTACCGTCGGGAGTAGTCTTAAGGCCGTCAATTCCCATGTCCACACCCGTATCCAGCACAAAAATAACCGTCCCCCTGCCGTCATAATCAGGATGGAGGCTAAGAAAGTTTTCAACTCCTGTCGGTTTCAACGAGAGAAAAGTCTGTGAAGTATCCTGGGCATTCAGCGGATGCACAAAGAGCAAAAGAGCGGGTAAAAGGTTTCTAAGTTTCATAACTATAATTAATTAGTCAGTTTTTTTAATTCGAAAAGTTAAGTAAATAAGACCTGAAAGGAAAGAATTAAATGGAGGCACTTTTAAGATTTTTGAGGCCCTCTGAAGCCTTTAGGAAACTGTCCCTTGAAACCAAATATATGCCGGGCTGATTTTGATAATTTGAAGCGTCAGCAAACGGATGCTTGAAATCCCCCGGGTTATCCTCCGGGCTAAATAAACGTTCACTTTCTCAGCCTGAGAATTACTTTTCTTAGCAGGGGATGGGGAATGTCAGGGTTATTGTTGTCCCTTCGTTTATTATGCTGTCCACGGAAAGCTCGCCTCCCATCATTTTTGTGAGGTTGTAGGCTATCGTAAGTCCCAGTCCTGCGCCTTCAAACTGCCTCTTGTGGCCTTCGTCTTCCTGCGTAAAAGCCTCAAAGAGCCGGGCAAGGCTTTCTTTCTTGATGCCGATTCCCGTATCCGAAATCACTACCTTGGCATAGCTGCCTTCCATTCTTGAACTTAAGCGCACTCTGCCGCGTGCTTCGGTATACTTTATTGCGTTATCCACCAGGGCTGCTATGATCTTCTCAAGCTTTTTGCTGTCGGCATTAATCGAGAGGTTTTCGTCTTCAATATCCAGGTCGAAAGCCAGCGTCTTTTCAACTGCGGCATTCATCATCGACTGGTAGACCGCCCTCAGTATCTCGCTTATTCTCGTCCTTCCGATCTCAAACTCTGTTTCACCGGACTGTATCAGTGAGACTTCCAGTATGTTATCCACCAGTTTCAAAAGCCTGGCATAGCCTTCTTTAAGATAGGGGAACAGTTCTGCTGCAGAGGCAATGTTTCCTGCATTTACGTCATCTTCAATCAGTTCAGAGTAGCCTACTATGGCATTTAATGGTGTCCTGATTTCGTGCGACATGTTTGCCAAAAAAGAGCTTTTCAGCTTGTTTATGTGGGTTTCCTTCTGGTATGCCTTCCTCAGGCGTTCCTCGTTTAAGAGCTGCTCTGTGATGTCCTTCAGGCTTATTATAAAGATCCTCTGCGACTCATAAAGGTCTTCTGTAAAGGTAATTGATCCCAGGTATTCCCTTTCAAGCACGTAGTTCTTGTACCTGAATTCGTGAAAGCCGCTCTTTATTCTAAGCAGTGTAGTAACTGCCTGCGTAAGCACCATGAGGAAATGCTCGTCAAAAACCTCTTCAATCTTCTTCTCCAGGGCTCTTTCCCTTTTAATTGAGAATGTCTCGTAGAAGTTGTCGTTTGCATTTTCAAAGAAAAGAGATTCCTTTTCATTGCGCACAATAAGAAGAAGGTCCGAGATGTTGTTTATTATGAGCTTCTGTCTTTCTTCAGAACGCTTGGCAATGCGGTTTTTCAGAATGTAGTTTGTTATGTCGTTAGCCGTAACAATAAAGCTTACGGGAGCCGGCTCATCTTTCTGTACAGGCGTAATGGTAATTTCATTATACCAGAGTGTCCCGTCACTGTGCAGCCCTGAAATGATCCTGGTGCACTTCTGCCGCATAGCTATCTTATTCTTTACTTCTTCGAGCGCGGGAGCGTCAAGAAACTGCTCCAGCGCATTCTGTATCGGCTTATTATAAAGGAGTTCTATGTTTGTCCCAAGTATTTCCTCAAAGGACCTGGTTGAGAAGGTGACCCTTCCCATTCCATCAGTGATAATAACCGGTACATTGCCGAACTCAAGTGCATTGTGCAGAGAATTTATCTTATTCTCCAGCCTGTACTTGTCCTCAAGCGAGCTGAGTACGATTGCAAAAAGCTCCTGATCCTGCAGGAATATCCTTTCAATTTCAGCAAGAAAATTCATTGGAACTTCGCTCTTGCCGCCCTGGAAGAAAATCTCCAGGTGACAGCTGCTGTAGTGGCTTCCTGCAAGTCCCTGCACGAGGTGGAAAATCCTGGGCTCGGATTCTATGTCGAAGATGTTGTTATGCTCTTTTAGCTGGAAAGTTTTTTCAAAGGAGTGGTTGCTGTATACAATTTCCCCTGCGATGTTTACTATCACCAGCGATTTTGTATCCGGGAATTCCTCCAGGAGCTTAAAATCGTCAAGCGACTCAAACCTTTTCGGAATGTTTTCCGTATGATCCATACTGTCGGGGGATGTATCAGTCATTTAATACTTTTATCTTCTCAATTATTAGCGGTTCATTTCTCTCGTCGCCCAAAAAGACGTACTTTGGGGCCAGTTTACCCGGAGAAATTCTGTCAATTAAAGTAAAAAGAGCGCCATTAATATAATCAAATTCTTCAATTAAAGTCTCTTTAATTCCATCCATCAGCTCACGAAGTGCCAGGCTGTAGTACTTGTCTATCTCCCCGCTGAGCTCGAGCTGGAATATTCTTCCAAAGAGCTGCTGGAGCCCCGGGAAATCCACTGCCGCCTTTTCATCGGGCTGAGACTTACTTTTTTTGGCTGCCGAGATCCCTATCTGCGCCCTGATGCTTTGCCCTTCAAGAGCCCTGCTGCTGGAAATTTCATAAAACTGCCTTGCAGCAGCATGAAAATTAAGGAAGTCAACCTCGGTGCGTACGTCAAAACCGCCTGCGGTAAAGGATATCAGGAGCCTGTCGGCGCTCTCGAAGGCAAGATCTTTCAGACGCCAGCCGAGCCGGGCAAGGAAATGCGCCGCAGGAGAGAACTTTATAGAGTCCTTACTGCTGTTGCTGCTGCCCTGCAGATTTTTTACAGTACCGTCAAGTATTTTCTCAAGGTTGCTGCCCTCGAGGTTATTGTATATACCCTTTTCTTTCTGGTACTGCGGCGTAGCTTTAATATTTATGATTTTGTCCAGCATGGAATTCCCTGTATGGTATTATCGTAGAAGCGGCGGAAATTGTTAACCGAGTTGGACAAACCTTATGAAAAGTGTCACTTGCTTTTTACAAGAACGAGTGTAATATCGTCATTCTGCTCTCGCGAGCCTCGGAACCGCTCTACCGAGGCCAGAACGCCGGAAATTATCTCCCCGGCATTCTTGTTCTTATTGCCCAGAATGGAATCTGCCAGCTGCTGCGTTCCGAAGAGCTCGTTATTCTCGTCCATGGCTTCGCTGACGCCGTCAGAGTAAATGGCATATATATGCTCCGGCTCAAGCCTGAGCGTCACTTCCTCCAGCGTGTCTGCAAAAACCCTGCCTTCCTCAAGCCCCAGGCCGATTCCCTTGGGCTGGTAGAAGTTGACCTTATCGCCCGAGATTTCAAGCAGCTGCGAATGCCCTGCACGGCAGAACCTGATCACCCCTTGCCCGGCATCAAAGAGCACGAGTGTAGCCGTAATAAACCAGTTCCTTTCAATGCCCTCGTAGATTTTCTTGTTTATCTCTATGAGTATCTCCTTCGGGCTCTTTCCATCCACGCAGTAGAGCCTCATCATGGTCTGCAGCTTCGACATGTAAAGTGAGGCCGAGAGCCCTTTTCCTGAAACGTCGCCAACAACAGCAAACAGTTTTAACGGGGAGACCTGTATAAAATCGTAGTAATCGCCACCGACCTGCATTGCCGAGATCATCCTTCCGCTAAGGTCGAAGCAGGATATCTGCGGAAGAGTTTTGGGAAGCAGACTCTGCTGAATTTTTCTTGCATTCTCAAGGTCCCTTTGAAGAGCAAACCTCTGCGCTTCGAATTCATAAAGCCTGGCGTTTTCAATTGAAACGGCAGCCTGGTTGGCCGCGGCACAGAGAAGCTCCAGGTCTTTTCCGGCAAACTGGGAACCCGAATGCTTGAGGCCGAAGGCCAGAAGCCCCACTATCCTGGATTTTATTACCATTGGGATTATAGTATATATCTTTGCAGCTTCAAGCGCGGCAAAGTTTTCCGGGAAAATTTCCATAAACTGCTGGCGCTCAATGGTTATCTCATCCTGCATTACAAGCTGTTCCCTCACGTAATGCGTAAGCCTCAGCTCCTGGTCCGAGATGCTCACGGCTTCTGAGGCGGAGTCAAGCCCCATGCCCCTTTTTACGTAAAAGCGGTGCGGGTTCTCATCATTCAGGAAAATTGCAAAGTGCTCAAGCCTCAGCGAGTTAACAAATGTGTCGCGCATGGAGTCCAGTATGTTATCCAGCCCCACTATTGACACTACATCTCTACCGAACTTTAGTATTACTTTCTGGTATGTAAACTGCTCGGGGTAAAACTTCCTGGTCAGGAGCTCCTGGAACCTGTCCTTTGTCGACTGGAATATGAGCGCAAAGACGACAAAAGCCGCGGCTGCAATAAAGTTCCTGTTCTCGGTACCTACTACCTCGCCTATTCCCTGCCCGAGTCCGTAAACGCTGAGGAAGTATATTGCCGCAAGGGCAACCGTTGCCGTCCCGTATATAATTGTATTTTTAACCACTATACTCACGTCCATAAGCTGGTACTTGAAAATCGAATACCCGAAGGAAACGGGTATAAGCGTAACCAGTATGATAGGCATAAAAAATTCAGGCGAATTAAATATGGAATCTGCAATGACGTTTGCAATGGCCGTAACGTAAATCACTGAGGCAACGCCCAGTATAAAACCCGCCATTACCACAAAAACGGGTTTCTTTTCCCTTTTGGTCTTAAGGCGCCTGTAGTTGATTATGAGGGAAACGAGCCCTACGGCCAGACCAAGCATGAGCAGCAGGTTAACTGAAGCCACAATATAACTGTATCTTTCGGTATCCCCCGTCATGAAGATAAAAAATATCCTGTATATATAAGATATAACAAAAATAGCTGAAGGGGCTATAAAGAAAAGCCTGCGCACCCAGAGTTTCTCAACCACCTTAAATGGCTTAGGGAAAAACCAGAAAAAGTAGACTATCATGAAAGAGAGCAGGTAGGCCGAGAATGTCCATACAAAATCAATTACTGCGGCAAGCCACCGGGCATCCCTGAGCGAGGAAGGGATGGATTCCGAGCTAAGGAAAGAAAAAGTAAACGACAGCACAAAAAGCGCGCCTACCCTGTAGAAAAGGCGCTGCACGTAGCCGTTTGGCTTTGCCATTATCACAATAAAGCCCACCAGGAGCCAGATCAGCCCAAGGAGGTTAAAGCTCAGGTTGTTGAAGCTAATCAGCTTTTTCACGTAAACGGTGGTATTGAACCTCTGGCCGTTTCTTTCGTAGGTATAAGGCGCGTATTCGCCCTCATGAAACTTATTCAGCGTTATGCTGGCAGGCCGCAGATTTTTAAGCCTGACGTTATTTATTGCCACCAGACGGTCGCCGTTCCTGATGCCGGCATTCCAGGCCACGCCGCCAACTTTCACCTTGTCAAAATAGATCAGCGTATCCCGTCCCTCAATGTGAGGGACCCAGAGGCATTCGTCATTCGACATCGGGTTGATTTTCAGATTATAGTACAGGTTCGTAATTCCTATTACCGCCAGAATGACGGTAGCAATTACTACAAGTTTCTGTCTGTATTTCTGAATGAAAGCTTTTATATTTTTCATGAATTATTTTACCTTTACAGTCAAAAGGGTTATGTCATCGGACTGGTTCGCCCCGTTGACGAATTTTTCAACCTCAGCCCTGATTTTCTGCAGAATCTCGTCAGAGGACTCGTTTTTTAATCCCAAAGCCAGGCTTTCCAGCCTTTCATCCGTAAACTCTTCCATATTCCTATTCATGGCTTCTGTAACACCGTCAGTAAAGAGAATGAGTATGTCGCCTCTTTGAAGCTCTATGGTTTCGGAAACATAAGGCACCATGGTCTTTATGACACCCAGTATCATCCCGCCTTTTGTCAGCTTCAGTATCTGTCCGCCTCTTATTAAAAGCGGCGGGTTATGACCCGCATTAACATAAGTCATGCTTTTTGCCCGGCTGTCCAGGATGCCCCAGAAAAACGTGATAAAGTTACCCATTGCCGTATTCTCAGAGACTAGGTCGTTAATTATGTCTGTTGCCCTGTTGAGCTCAAGTCCCTGCCGGCAAATGGATTTTAAGAATGCCTGAAGGTTTGCCATAAGAAGCGCCGCCGGTACCCCTTTGCCCGAAACGTCGCCAATTGCAATAAGGCAGTCGGAGTCATTAAGCTTAATGACGTCGTAATAGTCGCCTCCCACCTGTTTTGAGGAGACGTTTACGGCAGAAATTTCAAAGCCTTCAAGCGCGGGAATTTTCTGCGGGAAGAGGTTTTTCTGTATGTCGCGGGCAATTTCCAGGTCCTCTTCCATCCTCTGCTTTTCAAGTGCCTCCTTGAAAAGCTTTGCGTTTTCTATGGAGATAATTGCAAGGCTTCCCGTTGCATAAATAAACTCTATGTCGGACTCCTTAAATTCCTCCTTGTTAAAGCGCTTGCCAAGGAGTATAAGTCCCTTGGTTTCTCCCTGTATCTGCATCGGTATGATAAGTTCAACGCCAAGCGAGCCAAGAGTCTCAAGCTCTTCGCCAAAGTCCTCTTTCCTCAAAGGAGTACTGACTTCCGCGGCATTGCAGAGGTTAAGCGTTTCAAGGAGCTTTTTGGGGAACTTAGCCTCCAGGACCTTTAGTCCCTCAGGCGTACAGAGCACGACGGCGTAGTTGGATACAAGGAGCTGTCCTATTACAGAATAAACCAGGAGCTTCCCTACTCTCGAAGGCTCCAGTATGCCGCTAAATTCCTTGCTCAGCTCAAACAGGGCAGAGAGCATGCTAACCTTGGAGTCGAGCCTGCGGTTTAGGTCCTTCAACTTTTCAATAAAAGCCGAGTTTTCGATTGCAGTTGCGGCAATATTTACCAGCGTCCCGACGAAAGCTTTATCGTCTGGCGAGTACTCTTTCTTATTCAGCCTTTCACCGAGAAACAGGACCCCTTTTATGCCCTGAGAGCAGACAATGTTCTGAAAGTAAGTGATGTGGTACTTCCGGCAGAATTCCCCGAGAGCTGATGAGTTAAAAGCCTCCTCTGTGCAGGATTCAGACTTGCTGGCTGCTTCAATTTCCGGGAATTCGCCGGCCATAGCCTGTGTAAGCCCCTTGTAGGCCTTAAGCCTCAGCCTGCCATCCTCATCCATGAGGGCAACCAGCCCCCGCGTGGTATGGAATTTTCCAAAGCACGTAAGAAGAAGATTACTCAGTATAAACTTCAGGTCCAGACTGGAATTAATAAAATTACTGAAATCTACCAGGGCAGAAAGATTTCTTTTGGCTGCATCTATGTCGTAACTATTCATTGTAAACTTTCTTAAAAGTATTTAACTAGGACGACCTGGTTCTTGCTTCCGGCAACGGAATTAAAATTCACCTCGTCCATGAGTTTCCGCATAAGGTATATTCCCAGGCCGCCGATCTTATGCTGGCGGTAATACTTTTTCACGTCCGGTTCGGGTACCAGTGAAGGATCAAAGTTACTGCCATGATCGGTAATGGAGACGGTCATTTTGCTGTGGTTGACGTTAATATTGACAATAATATCCCCCTCGGGCGAGAACTTGTAGGCATGCTTGATCACATTTGTGCAGGCCTCGTCCACCGCCAGGGCAATCTTGTCTATAGTCTCCTCGGTAAAACCGCACTTCTGGGCCGCAGACTTCGTAAAGTCTCTTATTAGCGCCAGGTTATCGGTAGTACTTTTGACAACCAGCTCTTTTTCGAATATATTATTTGCAGTTTTCAATATTAACTCTTTTCGTTGAACTTTTGAACGGCTTCTTTTTCATCTTTATAGAACTCGTAGAGCAGCGGAAAGCCCAGGAGGTCGAAAATATTGTAAATTTTCGGACTCATGTTCGAGAATTTAATATCCCCGTTGTTTTCTCTCATTGTCTCTACGTATGCCATAAAGACTCCGAGGCCGGCGCTGCTTATGTAAGCAAGGTTTTCAAAGTTTACTACGACCTTGAATTTCCTATCATCTATTAGTTTTGTGAAAACATCCTCCAGTTCAGGGGCTGTGTGTGCATCGAGATAGCCATGCAAATTAACGACATTCACATGGCTGTTTTCGCGCGTCTCCACATTAAAATCTACCATCAAACCTCTCCCGATTTATTAAATTTGTTTTTCCACTTAAAAATAACCAAAGTTATATCATCATGCTGCGGCTTTCCCTGCGAAAAGATCGCCACTTCTTTCATGATCCTTTTTGATATGATGTCTATCGGCCCTTCTGCATTTTCCAGAATGACCTTGTTGAACCGCTCATAGCCGAAATCCTCCAGCTCTGCGTTCTTAGATTCGGGGATTCCGTCCGTGTAAAGGAGCAATATATCATTTTCTTTTAATTTAATCTGAATTTCTTCCAGTGAATTCGAAAAATTTGACGAAAAATCGAGACCCAGGCCCATGCCGCACGGCTTCAGCTCCGCGATCGTCTGATCCCTGACCAGAAGGACGGGCGAATGACCCGCCCTCGAAATAAACGCCGTTCCGCTCTTTAAGTCCAGCACGCCGTAGATAACCGTAACAAAATTCTTCCTGTCCAGGCTCGATCGGAGCGCTTCATTGGCCTTAATGAGCACTTCTCTTGGACTTTGGATGAGCCTTGCCAGGGATTCAAATATTCCCTTCACCTCTGCCATGATAAAAGCTGCCGGAATCCCCTTACCCGAGACGTCGGCAATTACAAATCCAAGCCGGTCACCCTCAAGCCTGAAGAAATCGTAATAGTCGCCCCCCACCTCAAATGCGGGCACAAAGAGTGCCGAGACCTGCAGGTTTTCAATCTGCGGAGTCTTATCGGGCAATATCTTGTACTGGATTTCGCGCGCCACGTCCAGCTCTTTTTCCATTCTTTCCTTTTCAAGCGACTCTGCCAGGAGCTTTGCGTTTTCAATTGCAACAGCCGCATAGTCGGCAAAGGCAGCAATGGATTTCTGGTCGTCGTCGTCAAAGGCATCCTCGCTTTTGCGTGCCGCAATCAGATATCCGTTTATTTCATCGTGGACTTTGAGGGGTGAAACGGCAAGCATGCGGAAATCCGTACCCGGCATTTCGCCCGCGGAAGTTGAATTCCCGGCCTTAAGCTGCTCAAGGGAAATCGTCTTTACTCCCGTTATCTTCCTGAGCCCGTAGCTTTTTGTCAAAGTGTCTGTAATTTTGTCTGCCTCAAGGTATCCGATATTCTTAACGGCGCTCAGGTTAAAATCCCCGTCTTCCCCCGAAATAAGCCAGGCCGAATCGCTGTTGCAGACCTTCATGGTAATGTCCGTTACAGTCTCGGCAAGCTCCTTAAAGTCAAATACCTGCGTCATCAGCCGGCTTAAGTCCATAAGGGACGACACCTCCTGTGCCTTGCGGTCGAAGGCCTCGGCCGTCGGCATGTGGAAGAGTGTGGTAAAGAACACGACGCTGAAATAAATGCAGCCGTAAGACATCATAAGCACCAGGAACTCATGCAGCGCCGGAGAGAATTCCGTTAAGGCCTGTGTTACAAACAGGTTCCCTGAATTGCTGAGGCCAATGTTAACGCCAAATAGTATGGACAGGACTACGGAAATTATGAGCAGGTATTTCTTTTCCTTTTTAGTCAGGAATGCTATCCAGGATGTCCTGATAGAATTAATTGTAATTAGGAGTATGGATACCACCAGAAGGGCGGTCTTAAAGTCACCAAACTCCACGTGCAGGAATGATACCGTACTTGCCAGCGAGCAGGCAAGGAAAAAGCCCGTCATTGTGTTGAAGTAAAACGACGGGTTCCGCTTCTGCTTCAGGAAAAACAGGCTCCTGAAGACCGAGAAGTTATACGACAGGGCAACAATAAACAGGAAAGCCAGGAAAATTGCCGCAATTGAATAGATAAAGCCGCCGTTGGAATTGCTCCCGAAGAGTTCATTGAAGACAGGGGAAATAACCGAAAGGACGAAAAATATCAGGGCATTTAATATGCCCGCATTCAGTATTACCGAAAGGGGCGAATGCTTCTTTTCTTCTATAAAATCTATTATATAAAGCGTAATTGAATAAAACGTCAAAATCACCAGTGCTTCACTTAGAGCCACAAAAAAGGGGCTGTAGCTGAGGTTGTCCGGGAAAACCAGCCTGAAGAGGAACAAAATGACGGAAAAAGTCATTGCATTCTGAAGTTTGCGCGTACTGCTCCAGTGAAAGAGTTTTTTTACCAGTATATTTTTCATCAATATATTATGCATTTATTCGGGCTCACTATTTAGCGTTTTTTTTGTTTGAATACCTTTTCAGCTTTTTTAATTCTTCCCTTGCTTTCTGCAGGCCTTCTTTTATCCTGGCGCGGTCGAGGCTGTCGAGGTTCCCGTACATATATGTCCCCTGCGAGTCAGTAGGAAGCCTTTTGAGCCTGTGCGTTTTATCCTCATTCAGGCTTTCGTCAATTATCGAATCGACGTCCGGCAGCTCAATGTTCAGCTCAAAGTCTTCCTTGTCGTCAGAAGAGCCTTCTTCCGGCGGGGTCTCCGGCTGAGAAGGCGGTTTATGTTTTCCGCCCGTTACAACAGGCGGGTGCATGTTGATTTTCAGGTTTTTCAGGTGCGCGGTTGCCGCTTCCACCTGTTTCATAATAGCCTCGACGTCCGGGATCTCCGGAATTTCAGGCACCTCAACGCGGAAGCGGTTGGGGTCGGTTGAAACTTTTATATCCCTGCCCTTTGATCTTCCGGAAGGGGTTTTCATCTTTTGAGCGTAGTTGCGCTCAAATTTCATTTCTACCCTGAGGTCCTTATCCGCCTCACGCTTCCAATTCTTCGCCTCCTTCTTAAACTGCCCCATATCGAACTTGAAGTCATGCGAGAATACAGAGTCGGAGGTAACAAAAATAAAGCGGTCAAGGTTGGCATTCTTAACTTCCGAGAGCATTTTCGGCAGTTCCGGGTTTTCGGCAAATTCAGCGGCCGCGGGAATCAGCTCCCTGAACCTTGTTTTATTTGCCTTTGAGGCAAATATGAACAGGTCTGCCAGGAGTGCCTTATTAAGGCTCCAGAGATTTTCATTTATTGCAACCGTGTTATTCTCATTTACGAGTATCTGCGCCTTTATCTTATCGCCATAGTAGTTCAGAATCGAATCCATATCCCTACGCTGCGAAGAGTTAAGGTTCAGGTTGCTGCTGAATGTTTCCAGGTTATTCGTGTTCAATACTGCCGGGGCGTTCCTGAATTCCACGTACTGTTTTCCCACGGAGTCAATTCCGAGCAGGAGGTACTGGCGCCTCTGCCTGTCGAGAGGGAGTTCGTGGTAGAAAGCAAAGTTAAATATGTCTTCACGGGTAATCTCCCTGCCGAGGAATAGGGGCTGCAGGCTCCTGGTATAAAAGCTCAGGAGGCTGCCTTTCTGCTCTTCGAAGAAATTCTCAAACTTATTTACCCTAAAATAAAACGTCAGTGCTATAGTAAGGACAATAAGTCCCAGAAGCGACATGGCTTTTCCTGAGAAGAGTATTCCGCCAAGCTTAGTTTTATTTTTGTTTTCCATAAATCAGCTTTCAAAATGGAAGAATCACCCCAAATAGAGAAACGACACTTAAGCAGAAGTCTTCAGTTACAGCAGACATAAATCAGGACAGAGAGGAAGGCAAAACAATAAAAACGGTTCTTAAATCATCAAATCGCGTTCAAAAGGCTGCAGCAGATATTTTAAGCTTTCTCTTGCCCTGAAGATTCTGGACTTAATCGTTCCGACTTCACATCCCAAAGCGTCGGCAATTTCCTTATAGCTCTGGCCGTCAATTTCCCTCATCAGAAGGGGCACCCTCAGCTTCTCGGGCAGTTTGGCTATGGCCTGCTGGACTATCTCTGTAGTATCCACATACTCGGCTTCATGCCTCATGCCGCCCATTTCCTCTTCGGAATCCTTCATCGGGACAAATATGCTCCTGATGCGCATTTTCCTGAGCTGATCCTTGCACTTGTTGACCGTAATCCTGTAAAGCCAGGTGGTAAACTGCGACTCAAAGCGGAATGACTTCAGCTTGTTAAAAACAGTAATAAATACGTCCTGAGAGATATCATCCACCATCTCACGGTTGCCGACGGTCAGGAACACAAGATTTCTCACCTTGTCCTTATGCCTGAGCACCAGCACACGGAAGGATGACTCATCCCCGTCAATAAATCTTTTAATCAGCGCAAAGTCATCTTCAGTACTGGACAGCGGAGTATGGCCAAGGCCGATTTCATCTTTTGTTAAATCCATTAATTTAGACGCTACTTATTAATTATTGTTCCGTTGAGACAGAATACCCCGTACCTCCTCCGGCCCCCTGAAAGAAACCTGCTGCTTAAAACTAAGAAATTTATCCAATAAATAATGTGAAAAATTTCCCGCAGCTATTTTTTTTATTGTTCAGCCAAAAATTATCTGAATTCTATAAAAATAACAACAAAATCTTTTAATTTGCTTGCAAAAATTGGCCTAATAGAGTAAATTTAATCAGTTAATAAATAGGAGCATTCATGAAAATCAGAACCACCGAACAGTACGGGGCAGTTGTAATTGAGCTGAAGGGTAATGTAATGGGTGGGCCCGAAGCTGCCGAGCTGAGTGATGCATTGCACAAGCTGGTTGAAGAAAAGAAGCTTCATGTAATTATTGATCTCTCGGAAGTCAAGTTTATGAACAGTTCAGGCCTTGGAATGCTTATCAGCGGTTATACCACCATGAAGAATGCCGGCGGCAACCTGGTACTGGCCAATGCCACCGAAAAGATCCACAGCCTGCTTATGATCACAAAGCTGGTAACTATTTTTGAGAATTATGATTCCGTTGAGGATGCTGTAAAGAGCTATAGCAAGTAATCTTCAGAGAGTAAGAAAGCGAATATTACATTTTTTGAGTATTTTGTAAACTCCGGATAGCTCATTCGGAGTTTTTTTATGCATATAATTCAGGAGTGAAACAGGAGTTAAAATGAGCGTGTCAGTTTTAGTCGGCAGCCAGTGGGGCGACGAAGGGAAAGGAAAAGTTGTAGATATACTGAGCGAAAAGTATCAGGTTGTAGCCCGTTATCAGGGCGGAGCAAACGCAGGGCACACCGTAGAGATAGGCGACAAACAGTACATCCTTCACCTCATACCATCTGGAATTCTAAGAGAGGATGTAACCTGTGTTATCGGCAACGGCGTCGTAGTCGATCCCCAGGCCCTTTTAGATGAAATCAGTTTCCTTGAAAAAAACAATATAAAGATAGACGGACGCCTTTTTATAAGCCATAATGCACATCTTATCATGCCTTACCACAAGCTGCTGGATTCACTAAACGAGAGCGGGCAGAAGATAGGCACTACCGGACGGGGCATCGGTCCTTGCTACATAGATAAATATGCAAGAAAAGGGATCAGAATCGTCGATCTGCTTAATAAGGATATACTGGAGAAAAAGATCAGGCAGAACCTCCAGGAGAAAAATACGCTCCTTAAAAAGGTTTATGAAAGAAACGAACTGGACGTAGAGGCCATAATAGCCGAATACATGGAATTCGACAAGAGAATAGATAAATACATAAAAGATACTCCGGCTTTGCTGAATAATGCCATTGGCGAAGGCAAGTCCGTACTGCTCGAAGGCGCCCAGGGCGCTTTGCTTGATATAGACCACGGGACTTATCCTTATGTCACCTCATCGAGCCCTACTTCAGGTGGCGCCTGCACGGGAAGCGGAATTCCGCCGACGAAAATCGATTCTGTAATCGGAATTGTCAAGGCTTATACAACAAGAGTTGGAAACGGACCTTTCCCGACGGAGCTTCTGGACGAAGACGGCGAGAAATTAAGAAAGATCGGCGCTGAATTCGGCGCTACAACGGGACGCCCGAGGCGCTGCGGCTGGTTCGACGCTTTTCTGGTCAAGTATTCAACCATGATTAACGGAATTGACCAGGCTGCAATTACAAAGCTGGACGTTTTGAGCAGTTTCGATGAAATTAAGGTTTGCGTGGGCTATGAGTACCAGGGCAAGATGCTGAAGGCTTTCCCGAATGACGTCGACCAGCTCGACTGCGTAAAGCCGGTTTATGAGACCCTTCCGGGCTGGAAGTCTGACATCTCAAAGGCGCTGAAATATGAGGATCTGCCTCAGGCAACAAAGGATTACCTGGAGTTCATTTCAAAATACTGCGGCTTCAGGATCAGTCTAATTTCCGTTGGCGCCAAGCGCTCGGAAACCATAGTCATGTAATCCCGGTTACCCCCATATTTATACAGGAATATGCCCTCTTTGCAGGGCATATTTCTTTTTCCGCCTGAATTACTGCAATAAGACTGAAATCCATGTCACCCATATTCATAAATTAAACTATCTTACTCCAGGAATCTCAATCCGGCTGCTCATGCCGGGAGGCTTTCCGGGAATAGACCATTAAGACGAAGTTGCTGTTTATTTTTTGAAATAATTCCCGCATATTAACATCCGTATTATTTTTGTGGAATATGCCCTCTGATTGCATATTTCCCTTTCCGTTCAACTAATTTAATTCGAGGAATGTCTCTGTGAAAAAATTTCTTATACTTTCATTTTCACTCTTATTTGCTGTTAAAATAGGAATGGCCCAGGATACCGGGAAGATATCCATTAAAATGTCTTACCCGGATACAACCCAGGTAATAGAACTAAACGGAAGACCTTTTTACTTCATGGGAATTGTCAGCCCTTCTAATGCCCGTGTAACCGTAAACGGAAATGTGGCTTCCGTGGATAAAGACGGCGCTTTTCTTGTATATGCTCCCATTGTGCTTCTTAACGAAAAAGATAAACCCGGTTTCGCTAAAGGGAAAATTGAAATTAACATCTCTTCAGGTAAGGACTTTAAGAACATCGTAAGACTCTACCGCGTTAAGCTTCCTCCTGCAACTTCCAGACAGGACTCTCTTACAGTGGACATGGAATGGCCTAGCACACCTTCCGACACACTCCTGGTTCAGGAAGGCGAAAGCATCAACGTTCAGTTGAAAGCCACACCCGGCTGCAAGGCATCCTTTACCGTCGACGGAATTGCAGGTGAGTTCCCGATGGAGGAGTCAAACTTCGTAAACTCTTACTACTGGGGTGAAGCTGTCTTCGGAGGCGGCCTGGAATCTAAGGGTGATACTATCGGAGGGATCTACTCCGGCCATTTTATTGCAGATGGCGGGCTGAATAAGGCAAAAATAACAGTCACCCTTCTCCACCCCAAGCTTGGCAAAATCAGATGGAGCCCCGCTTCAACGGTCAGTTCAATCAGCAAATATATGCACCCCATCGTTGAGGTTAAGTCGGACCCCAACCTTGTGACCGGAAGATTCGGCCCGGCAGCAGGATATAAACTCTTCCTGCAGGAAGGTACCAGACTTGAGGTAACGGGAAAAGAAGGCCGCTGGATAAAGGCAAAACTCTCCGGCAACGAGTCTGCCTACGTGCCTGAAAATTCTGTTACTTACGTCCAGGGCGGCAAAACACCCCTTAGCTCAATTCAGATAATAAGGACCAAAGACTTCGACAGGTTTGTCAACGTTGAGTTCGGCTTCAATGAACGCGTCCCATTCAGCGTTACCGAGTACAGCGACCCACAGAAACTTGAGCTGACATTCTACAACGTCCGCTCCGAAATCGACTGGGTCTTCTACGACACGAAAAGCGATTTCATCAAAGAAATCAAGCATTCGCAGCCTGCCGACGGCGTCCTGAAGGTTGAGATCTTCTTAAAGGAGAAAACCCTCTGGGGCTATAAGCCTGAATACGACGGCAGCATTCTGAAATTCAGGATTAATAAACCGGCCCGCAAGAACGGCGCTCCCGATTTCCGGAACAATCAGCTCAAAGGACGTGTTATATCAATTGATCCCGGACATACTCCTGAATTTGGAGCCGTCGGACCCAGAGGTACAAAGGAAAAAGACGTGAATTATGAAATTTCCCTGAAACTTAAAGAATTGCTGGAGAAAAAAGGCGCCGTTGTGTACATGACTCACGCAAAGGGAGAAAGTCTTCCCCTGACACAGAGGAAAACAAAGGTTAATTCATTCGATCCCGAAATTTCAATCAGCATGCACAACAACGCGGTTCCGCAGGGAGTAGACCCCCTCGTTCATAACGGCAGTTCGGTCTATTATTATTACCCGCAGGCACTTCCGCTTGCACAGCTGATACACAGGAATATTCTTAAAAACTTAAAACTTAAGAATTTCGGGCTTTACTGGGATAACCTTTACATGTCCCGCATCCCGGAATCAATTTCATTATTAATGGAACCCGCATTCATGATCGTACCCGAACAGGAAAGACTCCTTAAGACTGACGAATTTCAGTACAAAATAGCCGAATCGGTCCTGGATGCACTCGATAGCTTTTATAAGGAATACAGCGAATGAAGATGGCGGGCGGACCCGGAACCAGGAACATCAAAATCATACTGCTGGCAATAGCACTCATTATTGCCTCTGGAACCGTTTTCTATACACGTATGATTGTTGAAAAACTGCAGCAGAAAGAAAAGCAGATTGTTGAACTTTACGCAAAAAGCCTGGAATACCTGGCTAATACGGAAGATACTTCGACAAACCTGACCTTTATTTTTGAAAATGTCATCAAGCCCATTGATTTTCCGATTATTCTTACCGACACACAGGACAAGGTGAATCTCAAGAATAAATCCGGCTACCGCAACCTCGTACTCGATTCAACAAAGACTCCGCAGGAGCAGGAACAGTTCCTGTATAAGAAAATCCAGGAAATGGACGCCATTAATCCGCCCATTGTCATTAAGTACAACGATTCCATTATATTCGGCAAAATCCACTACGGCGATTCCGACCTGATAAACCAGCTCAGGAACTACCCCTATCTGCAGATCCTCTTTGCCGCAATGTTTATACTTATCGGCTACATCAGCTTCAGCTACATTAAAAGAAATGAGCAAAGCAACATCTGGGTCGGTATGGCAAAGGAAACAGCCCACCAGCTTGGAACACCAATTTCAAGCCTTATGGGCTGGTCCGAAATCCTGAAACTAAGCCACGACAATCCCGACAAGGTGCTCGACATCTCAGAGGAAATCAATAACGACCTGGCGCGCCTGAACAAAATTACGCAACGCTTCTCAAAGATCGGCTCAAATCCCGAACTCAAAGAGGCCAACCTTTATGAGGTAATTGAAAGAACGACAAAGTATTTTGAAAGGCGCCTTCCCCAGACCGGCAAAAACGTTTCTCTTAAGATCGAGGGGAATGAAAACGTGTGCGCAAAAATGAGCCCTGAACTCTTTGAGTGGGTGCTCGAAAACCTGATTAAAAATGCCCTGGATGCAATTGAAAGCAAAAAGGGAAGCATTACCTTTTTCGTCTCCGAAACCCACAAGAATGCCGAGATCGACGTAAAAGATACCGGTAAAGGTATAGACCCCAAGAGAAAGAAAGACATTTTCCGCCCCGGCTACAGCACAAAAAGACGCGGCTGGGGACTGGGGCTGAGTCTTTCTAAAAGAATAGTGGAAGACTACCACAAGGGAAAGATATTTGTAAAACATACCGGGCCCGACGGAACGACGTTCAAGATTATACTTAGAAAAAATTCCTGAACACTAAAAAGCTCCTTTCAAAGGAGCTTTTTTATGCCCGCTACACACATCGTCATTTTATCCAGGAATAGATTAGCCCCGAGGCGGCTAACGTCATGAGTGCAACTGAAATCCAGCCCCCCGCCTTCAGGGCAGGCGATACAGTAAACCGCCCCATAATAACCCTGTTTGAGGAAATGAGCATCATTATTATCATTACCGGAGCCGATATGAGCCCGTTTATTGTTGCCGCCCAGAATAAGGCCTCTATGGGATTGACCGGCGTAAAGTTGAGCGCAAGCCCTATGAGCGTGGCAACGCTGAGCACAAGGTAAAAGTTTACAGCACGGAAGGGCTTTTGCTCAAGGCCCACGGGCCACTTAAAGAGCTCTCCTATTGCATAAGCCGAAGAGCCCCCAAGTATTGGTATTGCAAGCATGCCCGTTCCTATGATTCCCGCGCTGAAAAGAAGGAATGCAAAGCGGCCTGCCAGGGGCCTTAATGCCTCTGCCGCCTGTGCCGCACTGCTGACCTCGTTTACCCCTTTTGCATTAAGAGTCATTGCGGTAGTGACAATGATAAAAAAGATTATGATGTTTGAAAACGCCATGCCGAGATAGGTATCTATTTTAATTCTTTTTATCTGCTCAGATGCCTGCCCGGGGGCAACTTTCAGAGGCTCCTCTTCCTGCTTAGTATTAACCTCTTCGGTTTCCTGCGAGGCCTGCCAGAAAAAAAGGTACGGACTTATCGTTGCCCCAAGGACGGCCACAACTGCATTCAGAAATTTTGAATCCCACTTGAACTCAGGTATCAGCGTTGCCAGCAGAGCCCTTTCCCACCTGACGTCAATTATAAATGCTGCAAGCATGTAAGAAAATAGCGCAAGAGAAAGCCACTTAAGTATCCTGACATATTTTGTATATGGAATAAATACCTGCAGAACCAGTGAAAGCCCCGCAAGCAGTATGGAATACAATATTTCAGGTCCGCCTATCAAAAGCTTCATTGCACTTCCCATTGCAGCTATATCGGCGCCGATATTAATGATATTTGCTATGATCATCAGCGTGGTGATCGTAATGCCGATCCAGGGAGAATAATACCTCAGCATGTTGCCCGCAAGGCCGCGCCCTGTAACGCGCCCTATCCTGGCACTGATCTCCTGCGTGGCGCTTTTAAGGGGATAGGTGTATAAAACGGTCCACAACAGCGCAAAACCGAACTGTGCACCCGACTGCGAGAAAGTGGCTATTGCGCTCGGATCGTCATCCGAAGCACCCGTAATAACTCCCGGCCCCAGCCTCTTTAAGAAATTCTTCAGCGGATTTTTAGCTTTGGCTTTCCTGAGGCCTTCTTCCGGCTGAGCAGCGGTCCCTTTGTTCATAAGTCTTTTCTAAAGATTCTTTGTGCATAATACTCATATAATATCAAGTTTGCGGAACTATTTAATGGCCAAAATTTTGAGACACCCGGGCAAGAGGCTTTAGGCGTCAACCTGATTTACCCCCCCGCAAAGTACATAATCAGTTAAGACATATTTCCCGCTTCAGGATCTCAAATTCCTCAATCGAAAGCCCTTCTTTTTAACTATCCTTCCATTTTACATTATCCTTCATTGTATATTAGTGCCGCTGTTCATAATGTAATATCTTTCTTTAATATCATATTGTCTTTTCTATGAGGGTACCATACGGGGGGCAGTTAATAATGCATTTCTCCACTTATTTCCATATTTTTTGCAAAGCAATAATTAATATCTATCCAAGTAACCCGTAAGAACAAATGAAATTTAAAATCTGTTCAGGTATATTTGCCGCTTTCATACTATGCAGCTTATCTACCAAAGCACAAGATATAAACTCATCACTTGACAGCCTGTATACTGCATTGGCAGCAAGGGGACAGTTCAATGGCAATGTATTAATTGCCCGGGAGGGAAAAGTGATATATAAAAAATCTTTCGGGTATGCTGACTTTGAAAACAAAAAGCTGAATAATGATTCAACGGAATTTCAACTGGCTTCAGTATCCAAGACTTTCACTGCAGTTGCAGTCATGCAGTTATATGAAAAGGGCAGGCTTAAGCTTGATGATACTTTTGCCAAATATTTTCCGGAATTCCCTTATAAGGAGATGACGTTACGACAGATACTTTCCCATTCCTCAGGACTATCTGATCAGGACCTTGCCGGAGTAATTGAAAATTATTTCAAAAAACACAATGGTAAAGCACTATCAAATTCCGAACTGATTTCAATGCTTGCAGAGGCCAAAGTAAAATTAAAACTGGAACCGGGACAGAAATGGTGGTACAGCAACACCGGATTCCAGCTCCTGGCGGCACTGGTAGAAAAAATCTCGTGTGAATCATTTGACAAATATTTATACAAGCACATTTTTAAGCCTTCAGGCATGGAGCACACTTACTTAAGGACTGCATATATTAACAATTTTGACACGCCTAATCTTGCCGGCAATTACGATTATGAATTCAGGTATTCGACCGCTAGAATTAAATTCGATGGAGACAGGAGTTATTATAATGAAATGTTTTACGGTCACAGCAATGTAATAAGCACATGCTCTGATTTGCTGAAGTTTGATAATGCGCTTTATACCGGGAAGCTGTTAAAAAATAAAACCTTAAATGAAGCATTTACACCTGCAAGATTAAAAGACGGTACAAAGGATTTTGTCTGGAAGAACCTGGGAGCAATGGGAAATGCCGATGATGGTTTAGGCTGGTTTATTTTTGAAGATACCACAGCAGGAAAAATTGTATGGCACACAGGCGGAATGCCCGGCTGTGCTACTATCCTTCTGCGAAATACAGGCAGGCATCAGATGGTGGTATTGCTTGATAATACAAGCAGCGAAGGACTCTACAGAAGTGCACTTTCAGGAATGAATATTCTTAATGGCAAGCCCATTCTGCCGTCAAAAAGGTCGCTTGCCAAAATATATGGTAAAGCCCTAATGAGCAGGGATGCCGATTATGCATTCAGCCTCCTGCAGCAGTACAGGTCCGATACTGTCAATTACAATTTTTCTGAAAATGATATGAACAACCTGGGCTATGATTTTCTTTCAGCAAAATGCTACAGCCAGGCGCTTGAGACATTCAAAATAAATACGCTTTTGTATCCGGAAAGCGATAATGCGTTTAACAGCTATGCCGAAGCCTTAAACCTGGCCGGGAAAAAAGAAGAAGCCGTACTGATGTATAAAAAGTCACTGGTAATAAATCCCGGTAATGAAGATTCCATTAAAGCTCTGAAGCAATTGTTAAATTAACAATGAAACATTTTTTACTGCATTATAAATGGCCCGCACCTTCAGACCAGA
This sequence comes from Ignavibacteria bacterium, assembly GCA_025612245.1. GTDB lineage: Bacteria > Bacteroidota > Ignavibacteria > Ignavibacteriales > SURF-24 > JAAXKN01. Next base: position 166,236 of record JAAXKQ010000002.1, on the reverse strand, counting down.
GACTTTAGAGTTCTTATTCTGGTTGACACTGCCTGGATAATCTTCATATAAATTCCCATCAAAGCCCAAGAAAGTAGAATCCTGTATGAATATATTCTTAAAACCCTTGATCAGCCTATTTTGAAACTTATCCCACTTAGACAGTAAACTCTTATTTATTAGTGTTCCAACTATCTTCCTTCATCATAATTTATATATTCTTGCTGCTGTTTGTTTTCATAACTATCATAATCTTTCGTTTTTCTTGTCAAAAAACAGTTTATGGTATTTTGCACTCAAAGGCGGCTTATCTTTTATCCTATTCCCTTACGTTGACGCCTAAAGGAATAGGCAGGTTATTGCATTGACAATGTATGGCATTGATAGTATCCTATTTTTGCACGATAGATTAAAAACATTAAGGAGGAAAATGATATGTCGAAGTTTTTCATATCAGGTCTGGAAAGATGTATGTTTTTGATTTGCATTTTTACAGCTGGCTTCGTTCTGCTTGCAGGTTCAAATAATTATGCCGCACTGAACAGAAGCCTTCAGGATACAAGCCGTACGGATAAAGGCATGCAAACCGACACAGGCATGACTCAAAGGTCACACGACGAGATGAACGAATCGACCGGCGGCATGAAGGCAATGATGGGAGAGATGCGCGACAGCATGATGAACGTTCAGAGGACCGGCGACCCGGATGAGGATTTTGCGGCAATGATGATACAGCACCACAAGGGAGCTATCAGAATGTCGGAAAATGAAGTCAACAAGGGGAAAGACCAGAAGATCATTACAATGGCCGAAAAAACAATTATGGACCAGCAGAGTGACATTCAGAAACTGCAGAAATTTGTAAAAACCGACCAGAGCGGCATGAGTATGCATAAGGATTCCTCAATGCATAGAAGAATGGATACCGACGACATGACGGGCTCGGCTGAGCATAAAATGATGAGCCAGATGCAGAACATGCAGATGACCGGGGACCAGGATAATGACTACGTCAGCATGATGATCATGCATCACCAGCATGCAATCGATATGGCAAACACCTACCTGGATAAAGGTAAAAACGAGGACCTGATCCGCCTGGCTAAACAAATGATAAAAAGCAACCAGGACGACATAAAGGACCTGGAAGACTGGAAGATGAATAAGTGAAGTAACACTTGTTAGTTTTTCACCCATAAAAAAGGGCAAAGACCACTTTGCCCTTCCTGTCGTTAATTGAATTGCCCTTATTCAATTAATTATAGCCCTCATCCTCCTCTAAATCCAGCAGGGCTTTTCGCCTTTCCTGGTTTTCAAAATCCCTCGCACATATATACTCTTCATAGAACTCTTCAAATTCATCCGGCATTGAACCAATCAGCTTATCCGTATTTTCAAGTACCTGGTCGGCAATCAAAAAAAGCCCCGAAAGCTGCGTCCTGCCTGACCCGGCTTTCGATGCTAAAACTTTTTTCTCCAGCGCCCTCCTGAAATATTCTATTTTTAAGCCGAGACCGTGAATTATGTTCGGCGTAATTCCCATGTGCCTTAATTCCACAATGTATTTCAGCGACAAAAGCCTCAGGCTTTCAGCTTTGCTTAAAAATTCCGCATCCGGTAAATGAAGAAAGTAACTTTGAGTATACTTCGCACTGTCTTTTAATTCAAGGATAGCCGACTGCCTGGAATAATTAAAAAGCGACTGCGCAATGCACCTCAGATCGGCAGTCAGACTCTCTTTTCCGGCCCGGCCTTCTATTGTCAGGTCCAGAGCTTCCTGTGTTGTTACATTCCTGTCTGCCTGCTCAATCTCATCCATTGTTTTGCGTAACTTTGCAATTAAAAATGCCACAGCCTCCAGCTTCACACAAACCTCCGTGTGCTTTGTCAGCAGGCTCAAAACATCCCGGTACATCCCGAACTTTTTCTTTTCTATTTCATTCATAATTTTCTCTGATGCTTAGTTTCCGACTAATTTAATATTTATGAGAAAACTGCATGCCCATTTGTAATTTCACTGCACTAATGAAAAATAAAACCCGTATAAAAAATAAAACATAGGGCATTTTCTGAATTTAATGTAAGTAGTTTGCTTACAGAAATTCTTATTCCTTGACTGGCACATTTATTATTCATAGTTTTTCAGAGTTATTCCGTAAGTTACGCGGGGTCATGTTTCAAAGAAGAATGTAAAGCAATTTTAATGAAAGTATTACTTGTAATTCCTCCTTTCTCACAGATCAATACGCCTTATCCCTCTGCCTTGCAGCTTTCAGGTTTTCTAAAGTCAAGAGGCTACGACGCCAGGACGTTTGATCTTTCATTAGCTGTAGCCCTGAAGATATTTTCCAGGCAGGGCCTTGAGAGAATATTCTCTCATATCAGGTCCCTGCACAGCCAGGACGAAATGATAAAAAGAGCCCTTTCGCTCTCGGACAAGTACATTAGCACCATCGGGCCGGTTATAAATTTCCTGCAGGGGAAAAATCCGAACCTGGCCTACAGAATAGTACAGGATGGATTCCTGCCTGAAGGGGATGCCTTTTCGAGGGCTTCAGATGAAAAGAAGGCTTTCGGGTATTTCAGCCTTCAGGACAAGGCAAAATACTATTCTTCACTTTTAATCGACGACATTACGGAGATAATCGCCAGAACCGTTACGCCTTTTTTCCGCCTTAGCCGATATGCTGAAAAGCTGGCGCAGAGCCCTCCATACTTCGACCCGATTCTGAAGGAATTAAACCGCCCATGTAACTTAATTGAAGAGATGATGCTTGAAGAGCTGGCAAAGGAAATTGAATGCTTTAACCCGGCACTGGTGGGTTTTACGGTCCCTTTTCCGGGCAACCTTCTCGGTGCGCTAATCTCGTCTAAGTACATTAAGGCATATTACCCAGGTATAAAAATTGCTTTTGGCGGAGGCTACATTAACACAGAGCTCAGGTCTTTGAGCGATGAAAGAATGTTTGACTATACGAATTACATAACCTATGATGACGGTGAACTCCCGATACTGAATATTATCCGTGCGCTTGAAGGCCAGACTAGCCAATTCGTCCGCACACTTTCAAGAGAGCGTGGGAAGCTTCTCTACCGGGATGACGCGAAAGAGAAAAACCTCCAGCACGACGAACTCTTCCCCCCATCACTGGAAGGCATAGATCCGGATAAGTACGTCCCTGTAACCGAAATGCTGAACCCGATGCACAGGATATGGTCCGACGGATACTGGCATAAGCTTACGGCTGCCCACGGATGCTACTGGCACAAATGTACTTTCTGCGACATTTCGCTGGATTATATAAAACGCTACAGCCCTGCAAGAGCCGTAACAATTGTCGACTGGATGGAGGACATGATTGCAGAGACGGGTAAAACCGCTTTTCACTTTACAGATGAAGCCGCGCCGCCGGCTTTGCTTAAGGAAATCTCGCTCGAAATCCTCAGGCGCAATCTTGCCGTAAGCTGGTGGGGTAACATACGCTTTGAAAAAGCTTTTACAGAGGACCTCGCACGACTCATGGCCCTTTCCGGCTGCATTGCCGTAAGCGGCGGCCTTGAGGTTGCCGACGAAAGGATACTCAGACTGATTAATAAGGGAGTTACATTAAGCCAGGTTGCCAGGGTGTGCAAAGGCTTCAGGGATTCCGGCATTATGGTGCATGCATACCTTATGTACGGCTTCCCGACAGAAACCCCACAGGAGATAATTAACAGCCTGGAACTGGTGCGCCAGTTTATTAAAAATAACCTTTTCCAGTCGGGCTTCTGGCACCTGTTTTCACTTACCGCACACAGCCCCATTGCAGCTAACGCGGTTGATTTTAATATTGAGGTGCTCTCTTCCACGCAAAACCCTTTTGCCAATAACGACCTCAGCTATAAGAGCCTTTCAGGAACTAACTACGGCAATTATTCCGACGGACTTAATAAGGCCCTGTATAACTACATGCACGGAATCGGACTCGACTGGGACGTAACGCGCTGGTTTGATTTCAGGGTGCCTAAAAGCAGCATCAATAAGTCGCTCATAAGCAGTTTTATTTCTGACACGCAGGATAAGTATCACCCGGAAGACAGAAAAAGGGTCCTCTGGGCGGCTGCCGAACCTTTAACTGCAAAGGCAGGCAAAATGGAACTGGACCTGAGCGTGCACGGCAATTCAATTGCAGCCGACTGGAAACTGGATTTCCGCACGGCAAACTGGATAAAAGAAATTGCCCGGAAAGCTTCCGTCAATTCAACCGAAGCCATTACACTCGGCCAGATTAAGAGCAGTTATCCCGGTGGAGAAGAAGCATTTGACGAATTTGCCCGAACCGATGTCTGGAAAGAACTACGGGACAACATACTCTTATTCATCTGATATTCCCATATACCCAGGCAAGAGTGAAAAGCTAAGTTGTAAGTTTTGAACGGGGGAGAAAAAATGCTTAATACTGAGAAACCGGGTTCAACAACGTGCTTTACCAAACGAAATTACGACTAGTTTTCGGAGAATGCTGTTTCAGGTGAATTCAATCCCGGCATTTTATTGTCCAGACACATTAAATCCCTCAGTACAACTGATGCACAATAGCACCCGAAAATCGGCGGCATATAGGATATCGTGCCTACGGTCGACTTTTTGTTCCTCTGGGGCTCAAGTACCACAGACTCTCTTACAATCTCCTCGCTCGAGAATACCACTTTGAAACCTTTATAAACCCCAAGCTTGTATAAGCGCTTCCTGAGTTTCCTGGCCAGCGTGCAGTTATACGACTTTGATACGTCGGCAACCCTGACCTGCGAGGGATCGAACTTTGCCCCGGCTCCCATTGAGCTTACAATTGGAATATTATTCTTCATGCACTGGTATATAAGATTTACCTTGGGTGAAAGCGTGTCAATTGCATCCACCACGTAATCGAACTTCGTTTCAAGAAGATTCTCCATCTCCTTGTCTTCAATATATTTATTGATCACATTAAGCCTCAGTGCGGGGTTTACGTCCAGCAGCCTGGCCGAGACCACCTCAGCCTTGCTTTTGCCAAGCGTGCTCTGAAGCGCCGGCAGCTGACGGTTGCGGTTGCTCATTTCAACTTTATCGCCATCCACTATTGTCAGCTCTCCAACCCCGGCACGGCATAAAAGCTCTGCTGCATAAGAACCCACGCCGCCAAGTCCCATTACAAGTACGTGCGAATTCATCAAATTTCCCAGTTTTTCTTTCCCTACGAGCAGCTCCGTGCGGGACATCCAGGCGGTATTTTCCATTGTCTCCATCTGATCTTTACTTTTTCCTGATCTTTAATTTATTGTTATAAAAACAGCTTTAAGAAGTTTTCCTTCATCCGGAGTTTCAGCTCTTCCGGACTGAGGCCTTTAAGTGTGCAGGCTTTGGTGTAGATCTCCCCGATCCTCAGATCAGAGTCGTCACATTCAAGAAAGAAGCTGCCATCAGGCACTTCGGGGAACACCCCCGGCACTTTGGATTTAGAGTTGAAAAGAAACTTCCCGAAAGACAGGTAGCATCCGTATTTGAGCAGCTGAATTGCAGTCTGAAGGTTGCTGTTGAACCCGTGTATTATCCAGGGAGAAGTAAACTTATATTTCTTTTTAATTGCAATTATATCGGAGAAAGCTCTTACGCAATGGATCATTACGGGCTTTTTCACTTCCTCGGCTATTTCAAGGTGCTTAAGGAAAACTTCCACCTGCACTTCCCACGGGGTTTGAATTGCACGGTCCAGCCCCGTTTCCCCGATTGCCTTGACCATGGGATACAAAGAGGCAGATTTGACCGAGGCTATTGCCCGCTCAAGGTCCGTTTTCAGTATGTTCCAGGGGTGCAGCCCAACAGAATAAAAACAGTTTTCATTCAAAGGGTAGCATTCAAACTCCTCGGCAAAGATATTGATTAGTGACAGTTCCTCAGAACCGCAGTTATCCTTGTGAGTGTGAATGTTTATATAATAGTCATTCCCTGAAAGAGGTTTCATTCAACTTTATTCTTAAATTCCGGGGACAAAAATACTAATTTCCGCGCTCTGATTCCAAAGAGGAAAGAATTTTCCCCTCACATTCTTTTACCCTTCGGACCCAGGTTCTGTCTTAAGAGGCGTTCTATCAGGCGCTTAATGAATTCTTCCTTATTTATCGAGATACCGATCGAGCAGTTTGGAGCATTGCCTGCGTTAAGAACAGTATAGCCCTTATCGGTAACGGAAACAGAAGCCTTTTTAGTGGTAAATAGCTCGGGCCAGATCAGCATGCCAACAGCCACGGCATCAAAGAGCGTCGGGTTGCCATCTCCCCAGAGGGAGTAAAGACCGGTAAGGGCGTTTGTAAGGGGCGACTGCCGCATGAGAAGCCGGGGCATGTATTCCTTCGGGAGCCTGACAGTAGTGGTAATGTCAAGCCCTGCCAGCGTCAGGTTCAATCCGCCTGTGTTGGGTGCGTTCTCAATGTACAATTTTGCCGACTGAATATCTGCGTAAACATTCCATTCGGCATCGGGCCTGGGACCTCCGTCGTAACCCATGTAGTAAGAGCCCAGCATGGAATATATGTGCTTTGCGAGCTTAAGCGCCCCGGGATCCTTCCTTATTACGTCTGCAATGTTTGAAAGTGGAGCAAGCGTAAAAAGTATTACTTCATTGGGAAATTTCCTGAGGGTTTTAATTATGAAGTCAGGCGCCGATTCATCTACAGGCTTCAGGGCCTTAAACCCTTCAGCCCAGTAGAACTGGTCGTTATAGATGCTTTTACCGGTATCTTTTCCGACAACCAGCGGGGTTTCGCGCCCCACAACAACTGGTATTTCCTCCCGGCCCGTCATGTAAAGCATCTTGCAGGCAATCCGGGCACGCTTCGTCGTCTGTCCGTGCTCCATTACAAGCCCCACTATCTCAAACTCCGGACTAGAAAGCATGAGGGCGAGGGCAAATGCGTCATCAATGTCGCCTCCAAGGTCGCAGTCAATTAAAACCTTCTGCCTTTTCTGAGGCTCACTTATCCCTTCAAAAGGGTAAACATAGCCGCAGCAGAAAAGCAAAACAGCAAGTAAAACTGGGAAGACTCTCATTATAAGCTTAGCTCCACTGGTTTCAGCATTAACTTATTAAATCCGGCCTTTACTTGCAAGCAGACCAAACAGTGGCAGCAATGCTTTTTTAACCCGTTTATGCCCCTCACACCTGAGCTGAAAATATGGGTCGCAGGAAATGGAGACATTATAATCCCTTGCAAATTATATCTATCTTGGTTAAACTTTACACACAATAAGAGTGCCCTTACAATATGGGAAGGGTCCCGATATCAACCCCATCCCGGGTATGCAGCTGTCTTCTTATTTCAAACCGGCTCCACAATAAGCTGAAGGTTCTTAAATAATATGCTCTTTTCAAGAGCAGAAACAGAAGCTCTATTTTCATAAGGAGGGCAACATGTTGCATAGCGTAAAAGAACTGGAAGGATACGACATCTTTGCTGCCGACGGGCATGCGGGCAAGGTGTACGAATTTTATTTCAGCGACTCCGACTGGTTTATTCAGTACCTGATTGCCGATATCGGGCATTGGCTATATGGCAGGTTTGTTCTTTTGGAACCACAGGATCTCCTTCAGCCCGATCCGGAAGAAAAAATATTCCCGGTTATACTTACAAAAGAACAGATACAGAACAGCCCCGACATTTCCACGAAAAAAATCAAAGTGCACAGAAACTCCTACCTAGTCAATGAATACGGCTGGCCTAACTTTTTTGAAACCAGCGAGGAGTTCTATTCCGACGTCATTTCCGATTCAGAGATAAGCAAAGACGGCGTTCAAAGACACGCCGAAGAGCATTACGACCCGCACCTCAGAAGCACCTGGGAAATGACCGGCTTCAGGCTTCACGCCAGCGACGGCGAAATTGGACACGTTGAAGACCTTTTGTTTGATGATTCAAACTGGAAGGTCAGGTACCTATGCGTAAATTTGAGAAACTGGCTGCCGGGAGGGAAAAAAATCCTTATACCCGTCCTCCTTATCTCTAAAGTCGATGCCGACCAGCAGTCCATTTGCATTGAAGTGCCCCGGGAGAAAATTAGACTGAGCCCGGAATTTAATCCATCCAGGCTCAAGGACGTAAAGTACAGGGAAGACTTAATGAAATATTACACGACATGAGATTCTCTTAGATACACGTACAGCTTTTTTTGCAGAATTGGCACTCTTAAATACACTGAGCGGGGAATTTTTTAACCAATTTAACACAGCGAGGAACTAATGCCTGAGAGATTTTTTATTTCAGAACCGGGGGCCGAACAAGCCGCAAAAGGAGGACTTTTACCGGATTTGGACCTGCAGGAGCGCGAAATTCAAAGACTCATCCCCGAATACTTCAAAGACGAATTCAGAATGCTTAAGAATGTCAGGTTTACTCTTTGCACCAATACCGATATTGTACAGTCACTTCCAAATTTTGTACAGGCACTCGATACCTTTGAAGGCTATATTAATAATATCAACCGTATGTACAGGGATACTAAAGCGCGGCTCATAGAATTTACCTGCAGGCTTGCCGCAGCTGTCAATACCTATGGCGTCATGATTGAAAACGACGAGCTTATAGTTGAATCCTCCGTCGATGAGATCTTCTTGGAAAACCTGAACGACGAAATCATTTTAAGCCGGAGCGGCAGGATACTGGAACATGCGAGGAGATACCTGCAGGCTCCTAACCCTTTTGGAATCTATCACGAAATATTTACTGAATGCGAAACTGCAATGGACGACTTCGGCTATGCTACAAGCGGACCGGGCAGTTCTTTAAGGGGAAAGAATAACTGGAAGAAAGAACACGACAGGCTTTTCGTAAATGCGCACGAGTTCATGAAGAACAACCTGGACAGGCTGGTGGATTCATTAAAGTCGAAGTACCCCGGCTTCTACCGCGAATACCAGAAAGCCAGGATTCTCGAAAAACATGAAGCCCGGGGCCCTTCAGACACTAATAAGCCTGAAGAAGACAGCTACGGAATGGCTTATTAAAAGGCTCTCAGCCCTGAAATCGCCTTTTTTACGCCCTGATATTCGGCTTTTAGCCTTCAGTCCGTGCGTGAACCGTAAGGTAGAGCTGCCTGAACATCTCAACAAGGTGCTGCTTTTGATAGTGGGCATTCAGCCCGCTTGGACTTGGAAGCACCCATATTGAGGTCTGCCCGATCTTTTCAGACTGCAGGCCCAGCGTGGCTTCCGGACGGTCAAAGGCTGTCCTGTAGGCTCCAATGCCGAGTATTGCAATGTAAGAAGGTTTATACCTGAGGAGCTTTTCTTCCAGCACTTTTCCTCCTGCCCTGTATTCCTCTCGCCCCAGCTCGTCGGCAGCAGCAGTTGCCCTTTCAACAACGTTCGTTATCCCGTAGCCATCCTTCAGGAGCTCCCTTTCTTCAAAAGGGGAAAGAAGCCTCGGTGTAAAACCCGACATGTGGAGTACCGGCCAGAACCTGTTGCCCGGACGCGCAAAGTGATGCCCCACGGCTGCCGTGTATAAGCCCGGATTAATGCCGCAAAAGAGGACCTTAAGGTCTGGCGCAATTATATCGGGGACCTTCTTATCAGCCGCGGCCCGGATCTCTTCCTTTGTCGGCCTGTGGTATAATTCTCTGGACATTTATTTTCTTCCCTGAACTGCCGGCTAATTGGTTAAATTTTATTTAATTATATTACAAATTAACTTAATGTAACGCTTTTGGTACAAAGTTTCTCCATGAAAAGAAATATTTTATAAGGCTCCGGCTAAATATGGCACATTTTTAAGGCGTCGTGCGTCAAACTACTGTAATTTATTTTGTTTAATCCGATTTCACTCACATTTATAGAGATCAAACAAATGAACCGCCGCAAATTCTTCAAATTACTCACTCTTGGAGGAATCGGTACAGCATTTTCTCCACTGTTGCTCAAAAACCTGTACGGAAAACCGGGACTTCCCGGCAAGCCTGCAACCAACATAAGCGACGCCATGAAATACCCGAGAACGGAATTTTCAATGCCCGGTAAGCTGCCGGCACGCGTAATCCAGGTTACACACGATAAGTGCATTTTGGAGAACAAGATCGACTTTTCCGCCGCAGATGAAATGCTCAGAAAAGGAATGCTCCGCCTTACGGGTGCAGGGGATATCCCATCTGCATGGCAAAACTTCGTCTCAGACAAAGACGTAATCGGAATTAAGGTAAACCCTATCGGAGGCGCCCAGCTTTCGACGAGCCGGGAGGTGGTAAAAAGCGTAATCAGCCAGCTTGAGGAAGCCGGAATTCCCGCAACAAATATCGTAATCTGGGATAGAAGAATGCCCGACCTGGAAGAGGCCGGCTTTACAGAGGCCAATTTCCCCGGCATCAGGATTGCCGCTACCGAGTTTAAGGATAAAAACGGCTCTTTCTACGACGAAAAGGGGAAGCTCTACAGCGAAGAGATGATGGATAAGAACTGGTACTACTGGGCCGACGTCGAGGAAAAGTACGATGCAGAGACGATCCCTTATATGACTAACGAGGGTAAGTATTCCTATTTTACTAAAATCGTTACTCAGCAGGTGGATAAGATCATTAACATCCCGATACTTAAAAATGCCGGCGCATCAATTACTCTTGCCATGAAAAACCTGGCCTTTGGAAGCATTTCAAACACTTCCAGGCTGCACAAGGACCTCTGGGCAGAAACCTGCGCCGAAGTGTGCGCTTTTCCCCCTTTAAGAGATAAAGTAATCCTGAACATAGCAGACGGAATTAAGGGCTGCTTCCAGGGAGGCCCCGGCGCCAACCCGCAGTTCTTTACGGAATATAAGACCATTCTTCTTGCTACGGATCCCGTGGCACTGGACAGAATTGGATACGAAATCGTCCTGAAGAAAAGAATTGAGGAAAAGATTCAAAAAGCCGACTACCCGGCTGCCCGCAAATATATGGACCTGGCACAGGAACTGGGACTTGGAACGGCGGAGCTGGAAAAAATTAAGCTCGAGAAAATTACACTTTAACCATTTATTAAGAGAGTGACTTGAAACGGGAAGCCTTTTTATTTTTTATCTTTTTTTTGCTGTTCATTTCAATGCCCGCACTGCCTCAGACTGATGAAATGCCGGGCATTTTACCCCGGGACGTGCCTTCGGGTAAAATTACGAGAAACGACTTTTTTGACGGGAAATCCCTCTGGGGCTATATTGACGGGGGAGCAGACCTCTATCTTGAATACGGTTTTTCAAGGCTCCGCATTCAGGAGATCAGCTTTAAGGAAGGCCAACAGATAAAGCTTGAAATTTACCGTATGAAAGACCCCGCGGCAGCCTATGGAATTTTTTCGGTCTCCCGTTTCAAGTGCTCTCAAAAAGATTCACTTTCACGCTTTAGCTGCATCTCGGGCTACCAGGTTCAGGCTGCCTGTGGACGGTACTACGTCTCGGCAATAAATGAAAACGGCACCTTGCAGGAACAAGAGCTCTGCTGCAGTCTTGTCCGGCTTATTCTGGGGCAAATTAAAGAGGATTCACTGGAGTTCCCAGGACTTTTCCAGGAAAAAGTTTTTCAGCCGTATATAAATGAGCTGAAATTCTTTAACGGAAAGCTCGGCGTCCAGAACGGCTTTCCAGCCTGGAGCGACCAGTTCGACCGCTACGGCAAGTTTTCCATGTACCTGCTCCCGATCGAAACCCCTTCCGGCTTTATAAACGCCTCCAAGATAAAGTTTTCCTCGGATGAAGACATGAAGAGCTTTTATGAAAACGCAGGTTTTTTGCGGGCTGACTCAGCGCTTTGCTCCATAAACCGCGAAGGGGTACTTAAGGCAGTAAAAAAGACAGCCCCGCTTGAACTAGTCTATTTCGAGTCGAACTTCCCTTCCGGCAACCTGCAGGAGTTCATAAAGGCAATAGACTAGTCCTGAAAACGGCGGAGAAAAAAAGGCAGAAAAGAGAGAAAGAGAGAGAGAAAATAATATTACTTGATCTTGAGCATTTTGCTGTCCGGCGTATAGCTTACTATCTCCGGATTTTCCAGGTTAATCAGTGCCTGGACGAACTTTTTGATCCTTTCGATCGATTCGTTAATGACGTAAAAGTCCTCGTCAGGCTTTTTCATCTTTGCAGATTCCATCTCGGCTTCCAGGCTTTTTAACGACATTATCAGGCTGCTCAGGGGATTATTTATCTGGTGGCCAATTGTACAGGCCATTTCCACGAGCGCCTTATTGTGTTCAATGCTTTTTAGCTCATTCTGCAGGTTGTGAATCCTGATGCCCGAGCGGATCCTGGCCAGGAGTTCCTGGTTTTCAATTGGTTTTACCAGGAAGTCATCGGCTCCTATATCCAGCCCCGTCACCCTGTCCTTCAGCGAAGCCCTGGCTGTAAGAAGGATGAAATAAATAAGCTTGTATTTGTCGTTTTTCTTGATCACATTGCAAAGCTCAATTCCGTCCATGACGGGCATGGTCCAGTCGGCCACCACCACCTTTGGCATATAGCTGTCCAGGAGCTGAAGGGCCTCCTGTCCGTTATTGGCGGTCTTCACCTCATAGTCATTCTTGCTTAAGAGGCGCTCCAGTATAAACCTGGTATCCTCTTCGTCTTCAACTATTAGTATCTTATCCTTATCCATCTAGTTCACTATCAATTTATTTACTTTGTTCAACAAATCATTATAATCTATAATCGGTTTTACAATATAATCATCTGCCAGGCTTTCTTCAAAGTAGTTATTTGGCCCGACATTTTTTTGGTATGCCGTAACAAGAAGAATTGGAATGGCGGAAAACTGCTCGTTTTGCTTGATAAAACGCGAAAGCATTACGCCATCCACCTTTTCACCTTTCATATATGTATTCTTAAGGTTGATATCCATAATAATAAGGCTGGTATTGTTCTCGCCGATCTTTTCAATCAGCAGGTCGCCGTCTTCAATTGTGGTAGTCTGATACTTAGTTTTGGAGAAAAGGTATTTATAGAATTCCTGTGTAAATGGATCATCCTCAACAATAATAATATTCTTTTCCATTTTATTTTCCTGAATATTTAACGATAATACTTATCCTGCGGTTCGTGACGTCAAGCGGGTTGTCCTTATTTCTCAGGCGCTTGTCGGCATAGCCTCTCACTTCGTCAATCTGTTCCTGCCTGACACCGGAGGCCGTGAGGGCGCGTCTGGCGGAATTAGCCCTTTCGGCGCTAAGTTCAAAATTTGTATATCCTACGCCGTTTCCGCTATACGGGCGGGCATCGGTATGCCCTTCAATGACAATTTTATTGGGAAGCTTTTTAAGTTCAGTTCCGATCTTCTTGATGATGGAAAGTGCGCGCGGCTTGAGCTCCGAGGTACCGATTTCAAAGAAAATGTCGTCGAAGGATTCCATGATTTCAATCCTCATTCCTTCATCAATAAACTCAATTTTAACCTGATCCATCAGGTCCTTGAATTCAGGGCTCTGCGACATCTCATTTACAATTGTCTGCCCCATCTGGTCAAGCCTTTGCTTTTCCATTTCCTTGGAAGCCATCTCTGCCTGAAGCTTTACGTTCACGGGCGAGGGACCCTTGCCGTCCAGGATAAATTTTCCTTTTTTTGAGCTGAAGCCTACGGGATCCTTGAAGTAGCTTGAGACCGACTGCTTAACCTTCTCGCTCTGCCCTAAAATCCAAAGAACGATAAAAAGCGCCATCATGGCCGTTACGAAGTCTGCATAGGCTACCTTCCAGGCTCCGCCGTGGTGGTCTCCGTGTGCTTTCTTCTTTTTCTGGATTATTATGGGACCCTGTCCCTCATCGAGAGCCATAAGCTATTCTTTTTTCCCTCTGATGTAGTTTTCAAGTTCGCTGAAGCTTGGGCGCTCATCGGTAAAGATGGTTCTTCTTGCAATTTCAACTGCAATTATAGGGGGGTTGCCCTTTGCATAGGCCACAATACAGGCCTTAATTGTCTCAAGATACCTTATTTTATGTTCCAGGTTGTGTTCTATGTTTGAAGCAAGCGGACCAATAAAGCCGTATGCCATAAGAACGCCAAGAAATGTTCCAACCAGAGCAGAGGCAACGTGGTGGCCAACGGTTTCCGCTCCCTCGCTTATGGCGCCCATGGTAACTATAATTCCGAGCACCGCAGCAACAATGCCCAGGCCGGGAAGCGCGTCGCCTGTTTTACTTAAAACGCCCGAAATGGGCTTTTCTTCCATTTCGTAGGTTTCGATTTCCGTATCCAGAAGGGCCTCTATCTCGTGGGGCGGAACGCCGCCAGAGAGCATTACTTTCATGGTATCGCAGAAGTAGCTTCTTGCAAATTTATCGTTAATAAACCTCTTGTTGCGCGCAAGTATGTCGCTTTCCTCCGGCTTTTCGATGTGCTTTTCAATGGCAATAAGGCCGTCTCTTTGCGCTACAAGGAAAAGGTCGTTAAAGCTTTTCAGAAGCTCCAGATAATCTTCCTTTGAAAACCCCTTGAAGGAAATGGCAGCAGGAATTGCCGCAATAATCTTCTTGATCAGCGCCAGGGGAGCCGTAATAAGTACGCTGCCAATGGCAGCCCCGCCAATGACAAGAAATTCAGCCGGCTGGATTAGAAGCGGAATCTGTCCTCCCGCAACAGTAAAGCCTGCAAGGACGGCAACAATTACTACAACAAAGCCGATAATAACGAACATTAATGTTTATCCTGAGTCATGTTGATATTTTCAATTTCTTTAACCACAGAAAAGATCTGGTCGCATTTTAACTTAAAAAATGGCCAGTCGAATTCACCCTTTACAAGCCTGTCTTCCACCTCGCCGCTGAGTGTTGAGAGCGTCTGGTAGCCGATGGTTCCTCCGTTTCCCCTGATCTCGTGGACAACAATTTTTAACATGTCTTTATTTTTTGAGCCAAGTGCCTCTTCAATTCTTTTCTTCTTGTCGGGGAAGCTGTTCAGGAAAAATTTCACCAGGCTTTTCTGTATATCGTTCTTTTCCGTATCGGAAATTACCTTTTTCTTTTTGGACTTTGAAAGTGTCTCGTTGCCGAGGATCTCATTAACATATTTAATGATCATTTCCTTCTGCAATGGCTTCGAAAGCACCCTTTCAGCCCCGGCCTCAACGGCAGCCAGCACGTTACGCCTGTCTGTATTTGCGCTAATGACAATAATAGGAATATGCCTTAAATTATCGAGCACTTTAATTACCTGGAGCATCTTCAGCCCGTCGAAGTTAGGCATCATGAGATCCAGGAATATAAGGCTCGGCTTAAATTCTGCTGCTTTCTGCAGCCCTTCCAGGCCGTCGGTGCATGTAACCACTTCAAGATTATAATCCTCGAAGAATGTCTTTAGTGCATGACGTATAATGTCGGAATCATCTACAACAAGGATTCTAATTCTATCTGTCTGCTGTTCCATCATTTTTTAATTTTATTTACTTTGAGTTTAGTCAAATCCACGGGTACTTTTTCTTTGCTTTTCTGTGACGCTTCGATTGCGTAGTCGCGTACTTTCTCATAGACTTCGCCGCGCAGTATTTTAATGTCGCTCGGGGCATCAATCCCGATTTTGACCTGGTTGTCGGAAAGCGCTACAATTTTAATTACAATATCACCATTGATCCTGATCTCATCATTCAATTTTCTGCTTAAAATTAACATTGCTCACCTGCCTAAATTTCTTTGAACAGAATATAATCAATAGGAAGCTCATCTTCATCTAAAATCTTCTGGAATCCGGTTTTTTCATTCTGGTTAATATAAACCGGAGCCTTCAGGTTAACTGTAATCTTCAGCGGGTCCTTGTCCAGCTTAACTATTCCGAAAGGTTCAAATCCTTTCTGCTGCGGGTATTCCTCCATGAGCATCATTACGCCGCAGAGCGGAAATACTATCTCCGGCTCGTCAATTGAAGTAAGCCATAAGAAGAGTTCCGAGCCTGAATTAATCAGCAGATACTTCTTATAGTTTTCAAATCCAAGGATCCCATCCTTGAAGTGGATAATCATAGATTCGTCAAACTCAACTTCACCGAATTGATTTGTGTTAATTTTCATCTTCTTACTTTATTTGTTTAGTATTACAATATCTACGCGCCTGTTGCTGCGCCTGCCTTCAAGTGTGGAGTTTGTCGTCACGGGTCTGTATTCCGAGTACCCCACAATTGACACCTTGTCAGGCGACAGGCCTTCATTTTTTATCAGGTGATATGCCGTATTCAAGGCCCTGCTCACAGAAAGATGCCAGTTCGAGGGATACGAAGGGGAGCTGATCGGAATGTTATCCGTATGCCCTTCAACCCTGATATCGTTAGGCAGGTTTTTCAGCAGCGCGGCAATTTTCATTAAAATGGTCCTTGAGCTGTCGTTCAGCTCGGAAGTTCCGGAAGGGAAAAGAATGTCATCCAGAATGTGAATGGTAATTCCCCTTTCATTTTCATCCAGCCTGATGGAATTATTCAACTTATTCTCATCCAGCAGGTTCTGCAGCTTGTTTTTAAGTCCCCCGGCTGTCTGATGAGCTTTATTTAAGGCAAAATTCTTGCTTTCAAGCCCGGAGGATATGCCGGTTTCAATTCCGAAAGTGCTGCCAACGGCTTTCATCAGTTTATGGTATTTTTGAGTATCTATATTAGAGATAGCATAAAGAATTATAAACAGCCCGAGCAGGAGTGTAATCAGGTCGGCATAAGTTATAAGATATCTGTCCTTATCGCCCTCCTCCTGGAACATGGATTCGCCGCTCTCTAGGAGGCGAGGATCTTTTCCTGTTCTCTTTGGGGAAGCATGCTTATAAGTCTGGCTTTCACCACCGAAGGAATCTCGCCGCTCTGAAGCGCCAAAACCCCCTCCAAGGATATCTCCATCATATGTTTTTCTTCTAAATGACATTGTTTTAATTTATCACCAATTGGTAACCAGATAAGGTTTGCACTAAAAACTCCCCATAATGTAGCTATGAATGCCGAGGCAATATTATGAATGAGACTGTTCGGATCGCCGCCGGCCTGTGCCAGCGTCATCACAAGACCCATCACGGTTCCCAGTATACCCATCGTGGGAGCATAGCCTCCCATCTTTGTAAAAATAAATATATTCGAAAAATGCCTTTCCTGCATGGACTTCATTTCGCAGTAGGCTATATTCTGCAGCGACTCTGCATCCGTCCCGTCCACCAGCAGGCGCACCATTTTCTTCGGGTAAGAAGATGGAAGTTTCTCAAGCTGGCTTTCCAGCGAGAGGAGTCCTTCTTTCCTGGCCAGAATTGAAAACTCAATAAAAGTATAAATAAGCCCCGTGGTGTCGTACTCGCGGGGGAAATATGCCAGCCCGGCCAGAGAGAAGATCTTCCTGAATTCATTAAAGCCGAAGCCGATAATTACAGCGGCAAAAGTTCCCCCGAATACAACAACAAGCGGGGGAAGAAGGAAAAGAGCCTTTATGGAGCCGCCTTCAATTAAGAATGCCCCGAAAATCGAGAAGACCCCGAGTATCAGTCCGTTTATTCCGCCAAGCTTCTTCATCATTACATATAATCCAGCAGCGATTTAGGTAAAACCATTGACGACATTTTGTACGAAAGCTGCAGGTAATATTCCCTGTTCTGCAGATCCATTACCGCCTCTGCCACGTCCACGTCCTTTTCCTTTGAAAGAAGCCCTTTCAGGTCGAGCTGCTGGCTGTCCATGAGCTCGTGAGTTGAATCCAGTCGGTTTATCAAGTCGCCGGCAACGGTAAGCTGTTTTGCAATGTTATCCTGAAATGTTTTTACCGCGGCAACGTCGCTGTCGGCCGGGCTGTCGCCGTTCTCAAGGCTGGCTTTAACACGCAGGAGCGTGTTAAAAATATCCGTTGAATTTTGTGTGTTTGTCGTTCCTGTTGCAGGTACATTGGTAAAGAGGTCGGCACCCGGAATATTGGTCGCCTGTTCCATGTACTTGCTTATCCTTGTCATCTGCTGACCGCTCGTAGCGCCGACCTTCAGCTCCACCTGGCCCGAGGCGTTATAGCCGTAAGGCTTTGCAGAAAAATCCGTTCCGCCGAAGAGGTACTTTCCGCCGTATTCGCTGTTTGCAAGATCCATAAGCGTACTTAGCGTCATGTCTATCTGCTTGGCATACGAGGGATAGTTCGAAACATTGACCGGGTTGATGGCGTCTGTAAAAAGCACGAGTGTATTTTGAATTTCATTCTGCATGCCTTCAAGCGATGAGGCCGTAGTCTGCATGAAGGACTGACTGTCTTCAATATTCTTCAGGTATGTTTCTCCTGTCTGCAGCTGTTCCTGCAGCCTTAAGACCCGGGAGATTCCGCTCGGGGAGTCGGAAGGTTTATTTATCTTTGAGCCCGTGGCAATCTTCTGCTGGATTTCCTCGACCTGCTCTTTGTTGCTGTTAAGGGCAACAAGATAGTTTGCTGAGAGTATTGAATCTGCAATTCTCATTTATTACACCATATTTAATAATGTCTGAAGCATTTCATCGGCCACTTTTATGAGCTTCGCTGAAGCGTCGTACGACTTCTGGAATTTTATGACGTTTGTCATTTCCTCGTCAATTGAAACCCCGGAGTAAGAGGCCTTCTGGTTGTTCAGCTGGTCGAGCACCAGCTGGTTGGCATCAGAGCTCTGTTCGTTTAATTTCTTCTGTGTGCCAATGCCGCTTATAAAAGAGTTATAATACTCACCGATGGATTTTCCATCGATCAGCTTTGAATCGGCGAGCTTTGCAATTGCAATTGCATTGTTGGAGTTTCCGGCGTTATTTATTGCATCCGAAGCCGCAATGTCGTTGGTATCGTGCGTAAAGCTGAGAACTCCGTTCGAGTAGCCGGTAAAGAAATCGCCGTGATAGTTATTAAGACCGTAGCCCTGCCTGTGCACGGCATTAACCGAATCCATTATGTTCTGAGCTATGGAATTGACGCTGTCCTGGTAGCTGGAGATCTGGTTGTTGTACAGATCCATGCTGGCATAAAGCTCTCCTCCATTAAGAGAGGTGGTAACGCTCCCGTCCTGCGTAGTCAGTGAGAGCTTCCCGTTTGTAGAATTCACCTTGAACTTTGTTGAGCTGTATTCATCCACTGCAAAAACGCCGCCGATGGATATGCTTACAGAGCCCTGGTCGTCTGTGTGCACGTTAATGTTTGTGAGCTTGCTTAGGTCGTCTATCTTTTTATCTCTTCTGTCGAGCAGGTCGTTGACCGGCTGGTTAATTACCTTGGACTCCTTGATCTGCCTGTTTAAGTCCTGTATGTCCTGAATTGTGGAGTTCAATTCCTCAACTTTTTCGCTCACCTGGGAGTTAAGGTCGGTCTTCAAAAGGTTAAGGCCCTCATAGACGTCCTTAACTTTGTTGCTCAGCTTGTCTGCCGCCTGAATGACGCCGTTTCTAAGGGGCGTTGAGTTTGGCGATGAGGCCAGCTCATCCCACGAATTGTAAAACGAGGATATTAAACTTGAAAGACCTAAGTCCGAAGGCTCGGAGAACAGGGTTTCAACCTGTCCCAGAACTTCAGAACGCTTGCTGGAATTGGAGTATGCCTGGTTATAATTCCTTATCTGGAGGTCTGTAAGGCTGTCTTTAATCCTGGCAATATCATCAATTTTGACTCCGGCGCCGAATTCACCGCCAACAGTAGCCTCGGCACGCTCGCTTCCAAAGATCACCCTCTGGCGCGCATAGTCGGCGTTGTTCGCATTGGCCACGTTGTGCGAGGTAATGTCGAGTGCCCTTTGATAGACCCCGAGGCTGCGGCTTGCAATGTCAAATATTCTTGAAATACCCATGTGTCCGGACTTTTCTTTTGTGTTAAACTTTTTTATCCAGCAGCGACCGGCGCGCATTCAGAATGCGGCTGACCGTTTCTTTTATAAACGCCCTTGAATTTTCGATCAGGAACTTGTTCTGCTGGTTTACCATGGAAACCCTTGTAATTAGCTCCTTGAGCTCTTTTTCAGTTACGGCAATCTGTTTCTGTGACTTTGCGTCCAGTAAACCCCTTGTGTTCTCCAAAAATTCCGAAAGCTTAAAGGTCCTGTTTGAAATAGAATACCTGGAATAAAGCTCACTGAGTATTTTAATTCTTCCTTTTTCACCCTCGGTAATAAAGGCAATGGCTTTCTCTTCTCTTGTAATTGAGTCCTCAAGCCCCGCGTAATCGAAATTCACGAGTGCTTTCTGCTTCTGCAATGCGGCGTTAAGCAGCGAGGTGAGGTTATTTTTCTGATTCACCAGGGATGCCGTAAGCTCTTTTATTTCCATTTTTATCCGTTTAGATGCTTTAGATACCCCAAAACCCGGGATATATAGTTTCTGGTTTCATTAAAGGGGGGAACCCCGTTATACTTTTCTACATTTCCGGGTCCCGCATTATAAGCCGCTAAAGCGAGCTTTAATTCCCCATTATATTGTCGAAGCAATCCTGCCAAATATTTAGTCCCGCCGTAAATATTTTCTTTGGGATCCCACACATTTTTTACTCCCATGGAGCTTGCCGTTGAATCCATGAGCTGCATGAGTCCTTTAGCGTTGGATACCGAGCGGGCCTTTACGTTTCCGGCCGATTCGGCCAGTATAACCGATCTTATTATGTTCGAATCGACGCCAAAATCCTTCGATGCCTGTTCAATTACGTCCTCATACCGGCCAATCCTGCTCATGGAGCTCTGTGAAGGCTCAACCGCGCTATGCGTACCGGTTCCTTTTACCTGTATTCGGCCGCTGCCAGTAGCACCGTTTCCCTGTGCGCCTTCTTCACGGGAGACTTCTTCCGGAGAATCTTTATGCCCGGTAATTTTCTTCACCGGGATTCCCGCCCCTGTTTCCAGCTCCTCTCCTGTAATTGACTTATAAAGCTTTGCTGCTACCCCAAGGCTCTGGTTTTTGGACATAAAAGAAGAAATTTCGTTTTCAAAGAGCCCCTCAAAGGTTTCACCGCCATAACTGTCATCGCCGAAAAGCCCGTTTGTGGTTTTCGTCATCGATTTGAGCATCATTGAGGTAAGCAGGCTCTCAAAGTCCCTTGAGGCTTTGGCAAGCTTCTGCTTCTGTTCCGGAGAAAACCTGTCGTTTATTCCGGGAGTGCTTGAAATATGTTTTTCTTCGTTAGTTATTTTCAGTTCCATAGCTTTAGAGCCAGTTTTAAGCCATCTATTATAAAACCATATATATTAGTTACATTATTACCAGTTCAGCTACCAGCGCCCCGGCTTCCTTCAAGGCCTGGAAGATTGCAATTATATCCCTTGGGGCAACTTTAAGGGAATTAAGCGCCGCTGCCACTTCCTGCACCGTGGCAGCCCCGTTTATGGCTACAGCCTTCGTTGAGTCCTCCTGCTGCGTGGGCACCAGGTTGTTAAAAAATATAGTCGAACCGTTGGAGAGCTGTCCCGGCTGCGAAATGACGGGGTACGAACGGATGTTAATGCTCAGGTTGCCGTGCGAAATTGTGACAGGAAGTATCTTCACGTTGCTGCCTGCAACCACGGTTCCCGTTCTTTCATTAAGTACAACCCTTGCCGTTACGTCACTCTGCACCTGGATTCCTTCCAGTTCTGCTAAAAATGCCGCCATGTTGTTCTGCTTGTCAGTGGGCACCTGTACGGTAATTTCGGACGCATCAAGCGCTTTGGCTATGTCGGATCCGGCTTTGCTGTTAATTGCGGAGGCAATGTTGTTTGACGTGGTAAAGTCAGGATCCCTCAGCATTATGCCTACCGTCTTACTGTCGGCACTGTTAACGCCGATGGCTCTTTCAAGAATTCCGCCCCTTGGAATTCTGCCGGTCAGTGTGTGGTTTTTAGAAACCCTTCCGCCCGAAGGGGTATTAACGTCATATCCCCCAACGGAAATTGGCCCCTGTGCAAATGCATATACATTCCCGTCCAATGCCGAAAGGGGAGTCATCAGTAGAACTCCTCCCTGCAGGCTTGTTGCATCTCCCATGGAGGCAACCGTAACGTCAAATTCAGCCTTTTCCTTCAGGCCGCTGTTTAGCTTTGCAGTCACCATTACGGCTGCCACGTTCCTCGTTTTCATGTCTGTCTGCGGAACCGTGATGCCGAACCTTTTCAGCATGCTCGAGACCGACTGAATTGTAAAGACCGAACGGTATGTATCGCCTGATCCGGGCAGCCCCACAACAAGCCCGTAGCCCAGTATCTGCTCTGAGCCGGTACCCTTAAAGTAAGCAATGTCCTTAATTCTCTGGGCGTGCACCTCTCCGAAGACCGTAAGGAGCAAAGCTAAAACGATTATGCTTTTTATTTTCATCTTAAATTCCCAAAAGAAATTTCTGCAGGTTTTGAAATTGAGCCATTGTGCTGTAAAAACTCCTAAAACAACCAGTGGAAAAATTTAGTAAGCCAGCCCGGCTTCTGGGAATCATTTATTATGCCGGTTCCCTCAAAAGTAATTACCGCCTCGGAAATATTGTACGATAGCACGGAGTTGTCCGACATTATGTCTGACCCCCTTACAATCCCCTTGATTGTAATGAGCTGCTCCTCGCCATTGATGACGATCTTCCTGCTTCCCTTAATCATCAGGTTACCGTTGGACATCACAGAGTCAATCGTAGCGCTGATCTTTGTCCTTATTAGCCCTGTAGTCTTGGTTGAGCCCGAACCGCTGAAATCGTTCTTTGATCCTATGCCGAGCTTTGCCTCGGGAGTAGAATTAGAGCCTGCCGTAATGCTCCCGTTAAAGCCCAGGTCACTCGTTCTGCCCGTCTGTGTTTCGGCATTGTTCGAAGCCTGAGAGGATTCCACGACAATTATCGTAACCGCGTCGCCAACCTTATTTGCTTTCTGGTCGGCAAAAAGCGAATAATAGGAATTCTGCCTCATATCCTGTGCAGAGGCTGCCGCACACAGGGCAAATGTCAAATAAACAGCCGATATAAAACGTTTCATAACTTTACTCGATAATGTTTACACTGAATTGATCGATTACTCTTGCCCGGAAAATCTTCTTCTCAGGGGTTAAAATCCTGATCACTTCTCCCGGACAGCCATCCTGACGGGCCACGGCATCCATTGAAATCTCCACGTTTCCCTTTACGGCAAAAGCCGTTACGCTGTCGCCTTTCTTTATGACAGGTACGGGCTGGAGCTTCTCCTTTAGGAGCTCTTCACCTTCTTTCAGGGCGAACTTTGCCCTGAAACCTGAAAGGAGGCTTGTGTCGCAGACGGGAAGACTTCTGAATTTTGCCACGTCAACACTTTTCAATTCGAAATCCGCGGCCTTAAGCTCGCTTCCTGAAGGAAGCAGCTTCTTTGAGACCAAAACTTTTTTATATAAACTTAACCTGAGGCTCACAAAAGACTGCGAAACCTTTTTGTCCTTATTCACGACAAGAACCGGGAGGTAAGCCACACTGCCCGTAATTTTTGTCTCCCTCAGCGTGTCAAGCCTTATGCTTCCACCCGCCGGATTAAAAGGCCTGGAAGCAATTTCAAATTCAACTTTGTCGTATCCAGTAAGCCTCTTATTCAGGTATCCTGCAATTTCCTCCTTTAAGGTGTCGCCGCCACTCTGAAGGGAAAATACAAGGGAGAAAAGAAGGCAGAAGATTTTCATATTATCTTTATTCCCGGAATTATAATCTTTATGAACGCTTGAGGTTATTTGCCATTGTCATCATGTCCTCGACCGTCCTTACGGTCTTGGAATTTATCTCATAAGCCCTTTGCGCCGTAATCATGGAGATCATTTCTTCGACGATGTCGACGTTGGAGGCTTCAAGGTATCCCTGATGCACTTCACCGAAGCCTTCCTGTCCCGGTGTGCCGGTTAAAGGAACGCCCGAGGCCGGGGTTTCGGCATAAAGGTTATCCCCGACCGGAAGAAGCCCGCCGGGATTCATAAATTTCACCAGTTCAATGTTTCCAAGGCTTACCGTGTTGCCGTTGATTTCCCTGGCTTCAATTGTTCCGTCTTTAGAAACCGTAACCTCGGTAACGTCTTCATTGAGCGTAATTCCGGGTTCAAGCGTGTAGCCGTTTGAAGTAACAAGAGTCCCGTTGGATGACACCTTAAGCGAGCCGTCGCGCGTATAGGCAAAGGTTCCGTCACTTTTTCTTACCTGGAAAAAACCTTCTCCCTGAATTGCCAGGTCGAACTGATTGTTTGTTGACGTCAGGTCGCCCTGCGAGAAAAGCTTTTGTGTTGAAGCCGGCTGAACACCGTTACCGACCTGTATCTGAACGCTGGTTTTTTCATTCATCGCCTGAGTGCCTGTAAACTGGGGATTGATTGATACCTCCTGGTACATCATATCCTTAAACTCGGCTTTGTTTTTCTTAAAACCCGTCGTATTAATGTTGGCGATGTTGTTTGAAATGGTTTCAATGTTAACCTGCTGAGCAAACATGCCCGATGCAGCCGTTCTTAATGCTCTTGTTGACATACTCTGAGATCTCCTTAATAGTTTTGGGCCCCCAAGGGAGGCCCTGAACCTTGTTCAAAACTTTATGTGTTAAACTTTTCCAATTTCATTTGCCTTACCCAGCGAGTCATCCAGGGAATTCATTATCTTCTGCGCAGTCTCAAAATCCTTGCCCAGCTCAATCATCGACTGCATTTCGAGTATTGCGTTTGTGTTGGACTCCTCAAGGTATCCCTGCTGTATTTCGTAGGTGCTTTCCTCTGCCTCGGGCGCCATGCCTTCGGTATCCATAAAATTCAGCCCGTTCTGCCTCTGCATCTTGGAAGGATCGCTGAGCCTTGAGACGAGTATCTCATCTACCACGGTGTCGCCAACCCTTATCTCCCCGTTCTTGGAAATATTTATATTCTTCTGCTGCTCGAAGGTAAAGTCGGAGAAGTCAATTTCTCCTTTTTTCCCCATTACCTTCATCCCTTCCTCGTTGATCAGGAATCCCTCATCGGAGATCCTGAAGCGGCCGTTGCGTGAATACTCGAGGTTCCCCCTTTCATTTCTAAGCGCAAAGTAGCCGTCGCCTGAAATTGCAAGATCAAGTGTGTTTGTGGTCTGTATGAGGTTTCCCTGCGTATAATCCGTAAGCTGCTTTACCGGGGCGTTTGCAATCCTGGACATTATCTCGACAAAGGGCAGCTCGCGCTTGAAGCCCGTGGTATTGATGTTGGCCAGGTTATTGGCCACAATCTGCATGTTCTTTTCCTTATAGCCCAGGTTCTGTGAAATAAAGTACATACCTTTTATCATAAGCTACCCCTGATATTTTTTCCGTTGATTTTATACACATAAGCCAGGATTTCGGCCACCGCCTGGTAAAGCCTTGCCGGAATCTCATCGCCGGTTTCCAGCCTGTAAAGAGAGTCGAAAAGCAAAGGATCCTCCTGTACCATAATGCTGTTCTCCTTTGCCACCTCCAGTATCCTCTCTGCCAGTTCCCCCTGGCCTTTGGCAATCACCCTGGGTGCGTTGTCTTCAGTGCCGTTATAGCCCAAGGCAACGGCGCCTTTTCTGTATCTAGAACTAAATTCTGACATTTACCTGCCTCATGCTTCCGCCCTCCGGAATTTCACCCGTCTTCACGCCTGACCCAAAACTAAGGCGCGGCAGAATGTTTATCCTTTCCAAAGCCTTTATGAGCTCTTCCTTACCGCCATTTAGCATTTCTGAGGTAGATTCCAAGGAGCAGCCGAAAGCCGCACTCAGGGTCTGTCCGGCCAGAAATCCGTTAATG
This sequence comes from Ignavibacteria bacterium, assembly GCA_025612245.1. Classification (GTDB taxonomy): domain Bacteria; phylum Bacteroidota; class Ignavibacteria; order Ignavibacteriales; family SURF-24; genus JAAXKN01. The sequence continues at coordinate 140,622 of JAAXKQ010000002.1, read as the reverse complement.
GTTATTTTGCCAAGCGAACCCGGATTCATCTCAAGCTTTAATTTCTGCGGCTTTATTCCCGCTTCCTTGGAGTCATTTTCAAGCCTGTACTCAACCATCTCCAGCCCGTCACCCGTTCTGATGATGATAAAACCGGGATAAATGCCGGTCCTGTGATAGCAGGCTCTGAGCATGTTAAATCTTATTAGAATTTCCTTGAGGCATAAGAGCTCATTTTTTACCTTATCACCCAAAAGCGTTCCCTTTTCGAGAAGCGCATTCAACTGGTCCTCAATTTTTCCGGAAGATTTTTCCTTTAGTTCAATTGCATCCAGGCTTCCGGTTTCCGAGAAGTCCAGTACAAGGGCCCTGTTTATCCGGGAGATGACCTCCTCGGGAATTCCCATGCTGTTTAGCCTTTTAACAGAACCCAGGACCTCCTCGGCCAGGATTTCAACCGAATACCGGAACATTTTCGCATAAGATTTCTTCAGAAAAGAGCCCCTGAAGTCATCTGTATGTATCATCTGAATAAAAAGGCTTAGCTGCTGCTGGTCGTCCAGCTTTATATCCTCTTTTTCCAGGAGCTCAATTACCTTCTCCAGCTTCGACTTTACGAGCGGCTTTTCTTCCTTTAAGAAGGCCTTCAGTACTTTCGAAGAAATTTCCGTTCCTGCAATGCCAAGTTTTGAAAGAAGCAGCGCAATGTTGTTTTCATTCAGCATTTTCGCCGGGAAAATGTGGTCGAGCGAAAGCGTAAAAGGGTTTAATCCTATTACCTTTGCTGCCAGTGCCTCACCGATGTTCAGGTTTACGGGAAGCTTTGACTGAAAGACGCTGCCGCTGATTAAGAGCTTATAGGTACCATTTGGCCCCTTGTCCAGCACGGTGACTTCCACCAGGGAATTTTCGCGGGGCAGAAGTTTAGGCAGTAGTTCTTCAGCTTCCGAAGGCTTCAGACTGCTTAGCTGAATTCCCGTAATATTTACTACCTGACTGAGCATTATTCATGGACCTTTTCAAGCGCCTTCAGCCTGGAGGCCAGCATGAGCTCTCCGGCCGGGACTGAGAGTTTCTTTGCCTGGCTAAGGAGCATCGCCTCGTCTTCAATATCTATTGCCGGGTGCAGCTTAAGCTTTTTCCGGATCTCATCCTTGCGGCCCTCGGACTTGCGGCTGAATTTGCCTTCTTTTCTTAACTTCGAAATATTTTTCTTGAACTGCGCCTTCTCGGCCATCCCTATCTTGAGCTGCCTTCTCCTCCAGTAAACAAAAACAGCCGCGGCAAGCGACAGGTCAACGAGTATAAAAAGTTTCATGAATATCCCGCCTTCGGACTTTTGGGAGCTGCTCTTAAGGACCGGCTTTTCAGCCTCCCGGCTCCTGTTTTCCTTTACGGGCTCTTCCAGGGCCTCATTGCTGCTGCTGTTCGTAAAATTTTTAGTTTCATTCATTGAGGGGCTCTCGGTAATGCTCCTCGTTTCGGGCGCCTTCTGTTCAGATGCGGGCAATTCCTGCTTTATTTCACGGGCTCTTATCTGCGCGATCTGATTTTTGACCAGCTGCTTTATGTTTATCCGGGCATCCTGCTCGCCATGGGAAAGCGTAAGGCCTGCCAGAAAAAAAACGATTACCGCCTGAACAAAAAGGGTTCTCATTGTATCTTCCTTCTCCTCAATGGAAATTTCATTAGTATTACTGAACTGTTCTTCTGGAAGGACTCTATGTTGAAAGTTCCTTCATGAATTCTCATTATGTTATCGATAATCTTAAAATTCAGGTTGGGAGACTGCATAAGGGCTTCCCTGCTTTTTGAGTTGTAGGAAGCTATCTGCGCCGTATTGATTACCTTTACTATGATGTTCTCGGAATAATACCTCGTCTGAATGATTATTCCGCCGCCTTTGGAACTGTTTGCCTTGATTATGCTGATTACGTTGCTTAAGAGCTGGTATATGTAGCTCGGATGACTGATTACAGAAGGAATGTCGTTCTCGAAATCGAGCAGGCATTCTATGTTTGCATTCTCCAGCGACGACTTTACCAGGTTATAGTATTCACTTATTATAGTATTGAGGTTGCAGGGATAGATCTTTATTTTTTCCTCGTTCAGACTGGAGAATTTTACGAGGCGGTTAATGACAAAGTTAATTTTCTTTACCTGCTCTTTTACAATATTGGCTGCCTTCTGATCCGATTCCTCGCGGCTCAATAGATCCGCATAGCTTAAGATCACCTGCAGCGGCGATTTTATGTCCTCAACAATTCCTTCCGTAAGCTCTCCGATTGCAGAAAGCCTGAAATCGTTTGAAAGCTTGGCCTGGTAGGTCTGCAGCTCATTGTAGGTTTTATTGAGTTTTTCTTTTAGGAAGATTTTATCCATGCGCGCAATGCAGGTGCTAAGAATGATCTGTATGGCGTGGCTTTCCAGCTCATTGAAGTTTTCCTTGGAAAGTGTGGTCAGTATGGCCAGTACACCCCTGTTCTGCCTGTCCTCCGAGACAGGGAAGAAAAGGTAATTTAATTTCGGCCCGGCCGCCGTATAGTTATTGACCTCAGGAATGACGGCAGGCTTTCCGCTTTCGAAAATCCAGTCGAGAATGCCTTCTTTATAAACATTGTTTACCATACTGACAAAAGCGGCATCCTCGTCGTTATCAAAAGGGAAGAGATCCGACTTGGTTTCATTGAAAAGGAAAAAGTTTGCATTCTTCAGGGGTACAAGCCTTTTAAGGCCAAGCTTTAGGTTCCTGGATATGTCGGGAATAGTCTCGGCTGAGGAGATCTGCCTTTCCATTGCAATAATGTTCTGCACCATATGGTAGTACTTTTCCAGGAGGCTCCCCGCGGCAGAGTCCGGCTGTCCTTCCAGCGAAGGCAATTCCGGCCTTTCTTCCTCTTCCGAAGGGCCCGGAGTATACTGCAGAGAAGAAAAAAAAGGCTCGTACCTTAAAGTATTGTCTTTATGAAGTCGCAAGCTTAAATCCTTAAAGTATTAGCTTCCTGAACAAAGAGTTCTTTATATCCTTCTATAAACTTGTCCAGCTGAGCCTTGTCGCTGAACTTAAAGGCTTCCAGTATTGACTGGTCCAGAAGGTACTCATCATCCCAGTAAAAATGTCCCACGTTCAGCCTGTGCGTTGCATAGTCTGCAATGTGTACAATTGAAGTAAGAATCCTGTTCTCCTGTGCCAGAGAAGGCGTATGGTGATTTAATATGGTATCACACAGCGCAAGCGGCAGGTTCCATTTTGAGGCCAGGAACCTTCCAATTTCCTGGTGACTGAGGCCGAGAGTGTCGAATTCGGCTTCCATGTAGCTCGTCTTTTTAGAAGCTGCCTTCTCGCATATGACGATGAAGTTCGTGTGAAAATACTTGTGAATAACGGGAATGCCGAGGTCATGAATTAGACCTGCGACAAAAGCCTCGGAGCCGCTGCGGTAGCCCAAATCCTCGGCCATTTTCTTTGAAGCCAGGCCCGTGAGTATGGAATGCAGCCAGAAGTCTTTCTGGTTAAGGTTCTTATCCGTCTTGTTCTTGAAGGACTCCACCATGGAAAGTGCCGTAACGATATTCTTAATATCCTGGTAGCCGATAATAAGTATGGCAAAATCGATCGTAGAGACCTTTCTGGGCAACCCGTAAAGGGGTGAATTTGCAATGGACAGCACTTTAGAGGCTATTCCCTGGTCGCGGCCAATTACCTTGGCAAGTTCTGCTGTAGTTGTCGAAGGTTTCTCGAGCAAGCGTGAAATTTCCATCATAATAGTAGGAATAGCCGGCAGATTGTAAACGTTTGACAATACCAGTTCTGTTTTTTCTCTTTTTTCCTGCCTGTTAAATAATTCGATATCCATTGTTCTGCTTCTGCTGTTTTTGTTAGAAAATTTTGACTATATCTGAATTGCGTCTACCTGGCTGAGAAAAGGTTCTTTGTAGCGCATGATGAAGTTTTCCAGGAATTCCTCGTCCCTCAGGTTAAGTATTGTAATAATTTTTTTGTCGAGCTCGAAATTTCCATCCCACTGGAAGCAGCCCGTATCGAGTTTTACGGTCATATAGTCCGCCAGGTGAACGATTGCAGCCAGGGGGACGTTCTGCTCAGCCATTGAAGGCGTGTGGTGGTAGAGTATTGAGTCGCTCAATGAAAGCGGCAGATTCCATCTCTGTGCCAGAAGGTTGCCGATCTGCTGGTGCTCCAGCCCTATGACCTCCTGTTGTGCTTGCTTGTAGCTCAGGTTTTCCTGCTCGGCAAGCTCCTGGATCTTTATAAACTCTGAATTGAAGTACTTGTGTATGACCGGTATGCCCAGGTCGTGAAGCAGTCCTGCCGTAAAGGCTTCGCCCGTGAAGTGAAATCCCAGGTCGTCGGCTATCCTCTTTGCGGCACTGGCAGTAAGTATTGAATGCGTCCAGTACTTCTTCTGATTCAGGTTTTTGTCACTCTTATTCTTAAAAGCCTCCATCATCGAAAGGGCAATGACTATGTTCTTTATATGGTCGAAACCCAGTATGATAATGGCGAAATCAATTGTAGAGACCCTTCTGGGCAACCCGTAGAGGGGGGAATTTGCCACAGAAAGAATTTTTGTAACCAGCGCCTGGTCGCGGCTGATGACTTTAGCCAGCTCAATGGCGCTTGTATTAGGGTTGTTTAAAAGTCTGGTAACTTCCATCATTACCAGAGGTATGGAAGGCAGGTTATAGACTTGTGCAAGTGTATTCTTGCTTTTTTCTTTTCTTTTCTGCAGTTCCGGAGTAATTTCAGTCATACTGTCTTACAAGTTTATGTTTAAGTTCCTGAATTATTTTAGAGTGTATCTGCGAAACGCGCGAAACAGTAATATTCAGAACCTGAGCAATCTCCTTGTAATTCAAATTCTCATAATAGTATAAAGTTAATACCAGCCTATCCCTTTCCTCTAGTCTTTTAATTGCGTTTAACAGCAGTTCTTTCGCTTCATTTTTATCTAAGGCTTCATCGGGCAATTCACCTTCATTTGGAATCACTTCGTAAAGCATGTATCCGTCTTCCTCATCATAAGAGTTATTGAGGGAGACGTTTGTATAAGTAGTATCGCCCTCAGCAGTGTTTGCACTTCTGGGTTTGATCTGGATTTTTCTGAGTTCGTCAATAATTTTGCCGCGAATTCTCTGTATGGCGTAAGTTTCGAATTTGGTACCGTATTCAGGATCGAACCTGTCTATGGCTTCGCTGAGCCCCTCAATTCCAAACTGGAAATAGTCCCTGTCGTCCACAATGTTCAAAGAAATAAACTTTGAATTATGAATGACGTAATGGACCAGGTTGGTATAGTTCATCATAATCTGCTTTTTCAAGTCAGAATTGTGAGATTGCTTAAATTGAGTCCATAAAAGCGCAGTATTCATATTTTACTGTCCTCTGCCAATGTTATCTGAAAAACTTTTCCTTTTGGAAACGGCCATTTTATTTATCGATCTTACAAATACCAGATACAGAAGACTCAACATTATTGTAGAGGCGACAAACAATACCAGGGAGCGGACAAGTATATCCTGGATTGCCATTTCTTTTTGACTGAAAAAGATGACTGAAATAAAAAAAACCAACAACCCTATTTGCACGATAATCTTATTCATTTCATCTAATAATTTTTTGCTTAGAAGTGCAAAGAATATACCACCTGAATTTCGGCTTTTGGGGCGGGAAAAAGCGCGAAAATGGAGCGTTTTCGCGCTTTATTTATTGAATGAGGCTAAGCACTTGGTCACTATTAGCCACGTGTTCGATTTTGGGACAGTAAAGGGCCAACAGGCGGCTTTAAGCACTCAGCCGTTTGCCCTTATTTTAAAGGATTTTAATGCCTGTTACTTCCTTTCGAGCCAGTCCAAAATGCCCGAGATAAATGTCAATGGGTGTGGCGGGCATCCGGGGATGTAAAGGTCCGCGCTGAAATCCCCGAGGAACGACCTGTCGGTTTCTTCAGAATCCTGAAAGATGCCGCCGCTGATCGGACAGGCGCCAAATAAAATTATGATCTTTGGAGATGGAACGGCCTCATAGGTTTCATGAAGCGCCTTTGACATCGCCTTTGATACCGGGCCCGTAATTACAATTCCGTCGGCATGCCTCGGGGAGGCAACAAACTCAATTCCGTAGCGCCCCATGTCGAAGTTAACGTTCCCCAGGGCATTTAACTCCAGTTCGCAGCCGTTGCACCCGGCGGCAGAAACCTGCCTGAGCTTAAGCGAATGCCCGAAATATTTTTTAATCTCCTCTGAGGCAGCCGTGGGCTTAATGCCTCCTGAAAGCCTGCCATCCGTAATTAGCCCCTGCCGCGTGGATGACGCAATGTGGTAATTGGAAGTAAAACTTAACGCTCCTGCAGGGCAGCAATCCGTGCAAATGGAGCAGAAAGTGCATTTGCCAAGGTCTAGCCTCAAGGGCTCCAGCATGATTGCGCCCGTAGGGCACGCATCGCGGCAGGTTCTGCAGCCCACGGTGCACCTTGTTGTATCAATCTGAGGCATACCCCTGAAGAGTTCAGGCAGCTCGGCCTTTTGTAAATCTTTTATTGCCGGCTCTCCCTGAGCCAGGCGTATCTTGATCCCTTTATACATGATTAAGCCAAAAGTAAAATGTTAAAAATCGCCGCAAGACTGCCCATTTTCTACAGGTCATGCCCGGAATAAGACAGGTCGAAGCTTTTATTGCACAGCGGGAAGTTGGAAATTCCCTCGTTTCTTACCGAAAGCGCCAGGCCGTACCAGTTGTTAAATGACGGATCCTTTACCTTGTAGGTTTTAATTTTTCCATCAGGGCCGGTTAATATGGCGTGCATTATCTCGCCGCGCCAGCCTTCGGAAAGCGAAATTACGCCCGAATTTTCCATGAGCGGGTTCACCTCAGACCTTGTTTCCCCCTGCGGAATGTCCACAAACCTTTCAAGTATATAGCCAAGCGACTCTTCAATTTCAAGCGAACGCATCCTGGCTCGCGCATATACGTCTCCTGAATCAAGCGTTACCGTCTGAATTGAATGATACCTGTAGGCTCCGTACGGGAAGCCCGAGCGCACGTCTGTCCTGATGCCGGAAGCCCTTGCGGCAGGACCGACCATGCCTATGGCCCCGGCCCACTTGAGACTGACCTTCCCTGTGGCCTCAAGGCGTGTCATAACCGAAGTTGAGCTGAACATAAAATCGTTTATCTCACTTATGTCCTGCTGGACCTTTATGAGGTTTTCAGTGATTTTGTTTGCACTTTTCTCCGTCAGGTCGAACATTACGCCTCCGGGTCTTACCAGCCCACGGCCGAACCTGGAGCCGCAAAGAAGAAGCAGGCTGTTGATTACGAGCGTCCTTAACCTCCCGTATGCAGCAGCGCCAATGGCAAAGCCTATGTCGTTTGCAATGCCCGAAAGGCCCGAAAGATGCATTGCAATCCTTTCGAGCTCTTCGGCAACCGAGCGTATGACGCTTGCCCTCAAGGAAACGCTTGTTCTTGAAAGGGCTTCCACGGCAAGCGAGTAAGCCATGCTGTGCGCAACTACCGAATCGCCTGCAATCGATTCAACCAGCACGGCACGCTTATTTTCATCCTGCGTAAGCAAGAGCTTTTCCAGACCCCTGTGCTGGTATCCCAGGCTGATTTCCAGGTGATAAATCTCTTCCCCGTGGCACTGGAAACGGAAATGCCCCGGCTCAATTACACCCGCGTGTACCGGACCGACTGCAACTTCGTGCACCTCGTCGCCCTGCATGCTGTAGAATTCATAGGGAATGTTGCCCAGAATTACGGTTTGCTTCCTTACCGGACGGAGCCACGGATGACCTTCCGGAACAATCAGTGAATTCTCAGCCAGCTCGCACTCAAAATAATTTGTGTTGGGATACTCATTTGCAAAGCTGTTAAAGCGCATGCTTTCACCCGTAAAAAGACACTTTACAAGGTATATCTGCGAGGTTTCATCGTTGCCCAAAACCGCAAGCACTTTTTTAGAATCCACTGAGGCTTCAACTGCAAAAAGCCCCATCATCCGGCTACCTTCACTTAGTATCTGCCCCACCTCGCTTTCAAATTCCGGGACCGAAAGCTCGGGAACTTTGGATGTCTCAAAGGGCCTCTGGTTCTGTACTGTCAAACGTTTCATCTGCTTAACTCTCCTGCAATTTGATTTATTACATCCGTAAAGACCGCCGGCATAAACAGCCCTGCCGAGGCCAGAAGCAATAATAAAACCAGGGCCGAGAGGTGCGTAATATTAAACTTTTCGCTTTTGGGCTCGGCCGCTTCACCTTCAGACTCAGCCTTGCCATAAAGAATTGAAAACGTCTGGCGGCTCATTCCGATAAAAATAAACAGCAGCACAAAAAGAATTACCGCAAGCAGTATGAAACGGTTCTGCTCAACAAGCCCGCGGAATATCATGAGCTCGCTGAAAAACAGCCCGAACGGGGGCATTGCAATTACGGCAAGGAAAGCCGTCAGGAAAAGTATTCCGGTCCACCTCATATTTTTCAGCACGCCTTTTACATCCCTGGTCTCGCGCGAATTGTATGTGCGGTGAATATTACCCGCCATCAAAAACATTGCGGTCTTGTTAAGAGAGTTAAATATCATGTGAAGCATTGAGCCTATAAGGGCGGCTCCGCCAATGCCGGCGCCAAGAACGATGAGGCCTATGTGCTCAACGCTCGAATAGGCAATCATCCTTTTATAATTTGTCACCTTGAACATAAAGACCAGCGCAACCAGCAGGGAAATCATTCCGCCCGTAATCATGAGCACCTGCGCAAACTGGTGAACCGGTGTTCCTGCCGTTATCTGCATTAGCCGGAAGATTCCAATGAGCGCCGTGCCGCTTAAAGACGCCGAAACAAGCGCCGCAACCGGACTTGGCGAGTAGCTTAAGGCATCAACTTCACCCGGGTGCATCGGTGCAATCCCGGCCTTGGTGCTCAAGCCGGCAAATATAAAAATAAAACCCGCCTTCAGCCAGACCATGTTCAGCTTCGAAGAGCCTTCAATGAGGTCGCTTAAGAAAAGCCCCTTTTCAATAATGTCCGTCCCGTGAGCTGAAAAAGCCAGGAAAAGAATTCCAATAAATGCAAAGGCAATGCCAACCGAAACCAGGAAAAGATACTTCCACATGGCCTCAAGCGATTCTTTATTGCGGTAATAGTGTATCAGCGGGGCCACACACAATGTCGTCGATTCAAGCGCAACCCAGTAAAGCCCCAGGTGGTTGCTGATCAGGGCAAGCGTATTTGCAAAAAGATACAGGTTCATTATGCTGAAGAAGATTTTTGTCGACTTGTCCGGGCTGTAGACAGTTGGCCTGTTCAGAAAATGCCATGAGTTCAGCACTACCCAGAAATAAACGTGCGAGAGGATCAGCAGGAAGAGCTTTGAAAAGGCGTCTATCCTGAACCACTGATGCAGTTCGGGAGCAACAAGGCCCGCAAAAATTAAATACGAGGCTGCAAGGTGAACTACCGAAACCATCAGCGAAAGCTGATACTTCAGCTTCTTGCCACCCGGTATGAAAAATAGCCCCCCGGCTAAAAGCGGGAGGATCAGTATGTAAAATAAAACGAGCATCTTAAAAAAAGGTTTAGTTTAAGGCTAAAAGAACCCCTGAGGATTCCCTTCAACCCGGTTATTCTTTTAATTTTTCAGTTTGTCCAGAGCCGAGACTTCATCTGCGGCAAAGGTCGAAGATATCTTGTTAATTGCAATTCCCATCAGGAATACCACCACAAAGATATCCAGCAGGATCCCGAGCTCAATTAAAAACGGCATCTCGGAGGCCACGGCAATACCCAGCAGGAATATGCCGTTTTCCATTACGAGAAAACCTATTACGTGCACGATCAGTTTTTTCCTGAATATTATTACATAAAGCCCGATCACTACGCTCGAAAAAGCCGCGGCAAAAGGGATCGGGTCAACTGCCGCATCTTTTGTAATCAGGTTGCAGGAAACAAAAACAGCAACCATGGAAAAAACCGAAAGCAGAAGAAAGTTGAACTGCTGAATGTTTGCTTCAATTGTGGTTTTGATTTCCAGCTCATAGATGATTTTCTTTTTCATATACCTCGGAATCAGTATGGCTTTTACTACCAGTATTGTAAGTGGAAGCACGAGCGTAAAGACCGAGAGGTGATTAAGAAGCGGCATCATAACTATGAAAAACAGGAGTATGCTCTGCAGTACAAAAACCTGCAGGTAGGCCGTCACCCTTGTAGTAGTTGCAAGATAAAGAAGGCTCAGACAGAACAATATGTTTAATACGTTTCCCATTTCTAAAAACTTATTTCCTAAAGAATGAATAAATCAGAAGATTAAGAATTCCTATTGAGGCTGCAAAGAGCAGATACTGGGGAATGCTCTTCATCTTAAAACGTCCCAGCATGGTTTCGATCCACACCAGGCAGCATATGAGCACAAGCATTACACACAGATAAACAAGAAAACCTATCATGTAATTTTCAGCCATACTGAAAGGGTTGAAAAAGTTCGAAGTAAATGTTGCATAGATAAGAATCTTCAGGTATGCAGAATACTGGTAGAGGAAAAGGTCCTGCCCGGAATTATCCAGAATCATTACTTCGTGTATCATCGTTAGCTCCAGGTGCGTATTCGGGTCATCTACCGGCATGCGCGAGGTTTCCGTTATCATGAGAAAGAAAACCGATATGCTGGCTACAACGATGAATACCAGAAACGAAGGATCGCCCAGCGTAATTGAATGGAATATTTCATACATGGAGGTACGCCCGAAAATAAAGGCAAGGCTTCCCAGCGTAAAAAAGTATATCGGTTCGGCGAAAACTGCAAAGGTCGCCTCACGGGCTGCGCCCATGCCTTCAAATGAGCTTCCAATATCCATGGCACCCAGTATTTGGAAAAATCGCGAAAGCCCGAGCAGATAGGCAAACAGTATCAAATCGCCGTTAAAGCTGATTAAGGGCCTCGTAAAGCTGACGGGAAGGATCATTCCCGCAAAGAGAATGCTTACAAAGCTTACTACGGGTGCCATACGGCTGATGAAAGAAGCTGAATTGGCATAAATTGTCTCCTTTCTCAACAGGCGCCTCAGGTCGTAATAGGACTGGAATACTGAAGGTCCAATCCTCCCGGTCAGGCGTGCCTTTAGTTTATTTACAAGCCCCATGAATAAGGGAGCCGCAAAAATAAAAACCATGTAAATGGTTATTTTAGAGAGTATTTCCATTATTTTAATTCAAATGATGCGTTAATATTTCCATAAAAATCCGATTATGCAGTACGCAACCAGTGCAACAAGCATATAGGCAATGTAAACCCTGATGTCGCTCTTGTTGAGGATACTGAACTTCCTTAGTGCCTGAATTATTCCCGAATAAACAGGCCCAAAGACTTTCTTTTCCGTGTAATCTTCGGAATGTGATTCGTAAAAAGCATCCTTTACGGGGAATATCTCCTGCGGATAAAGTGAATGCTCCTTGAGTAAAAGTATATTTGCAGGAATTGAATTCAGTTCATCGGCATATGAGGAGGCGGTGTACTGTACCCTGGGCGTCAGGTGCTGGTTGCCGCAGCCCCAGGGCTTTGAGACCCTGATGCCCGTATGTTTTAAGGAGCGGTATTTCTTTAACCCGTAGAGGCTTCCCGCCAGGACAAAAAGTGACGCAAAAATAACCGTAAGCGGAAACAAATCAGGAAGCATCCCCAGTGTTGCGCCGTTATTGGATGAAGACTCAAAGCCACGGGGTAAAAAGGCGTCGGTTACTCCTGAGACGAGCCTTAAAACGGGCATGGGGAAAAGACCAATTACTATACAGAGCAGTGCAGGCATTCCAATAGAAAAATATTCGGCTGCTGAAACCCTGAACTTCTTAAAATCGCTCCTTTGAAGACCGAGAAACATGATGGAATTAACTTTCGTAAAGCAGGCCACTGCAAGGCCCCCTACAAGGGCAAGCCCGACTGTTACCAGGAGCATAAAAATTGTGTAATTTGGCGCGAGACCTCCCGACTGGAAAAGTCCGGTATAAATGATAAACTCCGAAATAAAGCCGTTAAGAGGGGGAATGCCAGAAATTGCAACGGAACCAATAAGAAAGAAAGCCGTAAGCCAGGGCGCATAATGCACAATGCCGCCCATCTTCTCGATGTTGCGTGTGTGAAGGTTCTGGTAAATTATGCCAGAACCGATAAAAAGCTGGCTCTTGAAGATTGCGTGATTAAGCGTATGAAGAAGTGCTCCTGAAAACCCAAGGGCCGTAATTGTTCTGTTGCCGTATGAAATGCCCAGTATGCCCAGGCCAAGGCCAATTCCTATGATGCCTATATTTTCAATTGAATGGTAGGCAAGCAAAGTCTTTATGTCGTGCTGCGCCAGTGCATACCACACGCCGAAAATGGCACTTACAAGGCTCACTAAAACAACCGCCCAGCCGATCCATGGATCTCCCGGCCTCAGGAATTCAATTACCCTGAAGATTCCGTAAATGCCGAGCTTAATGATTACGCCTGAAAGGAATGCGCTGAGGTATGTGGGTGCAACCGGGTGCGCTTTTGGGAGCCAGAAGTGAAACGGCATAAAGCCCGCCTTAATTGCAAAACCCGTAAAGCCGAGCGCAAAAAGCACGTAATAGAAAGCCGTGCCGTCATTTGCAACGTGGAAGTCAGAAAAATTCCACGAACCTGCCTTTGCGTGCAGCATAAGGAAAAACACGTAAAGTATGAAAGTAGCCGCATGTGTTGCCACAAAATAAACAAAGCTTCCTTTCTGCACTTCCGGCTTTTCATTTTCAAAAATCATATTGACGTATGACAGAATTGCCATCAGTTCCCAGAATATTAAAAACAGCACGGCGTTATTTGCAACCGTAAGGACCTGAAGCGACAGGCCAAGTGTTACAAATGAAAAGACCGGGAGCCTGACGCTCTTTCCATTCTCAATATAAGGCTTCTGGTAGCTGTGGCTGTAGATGAGTACCGGAATGCTCAAGAGCTGAACTACTGCCGTAAAGAATTTCGCCAGCATGTCGAAGCGCAGGCTAAAGACACCCCAGGTGGAATTCTCAAAGAGATTTACTATGTCAGGGGCCGGGAACACTATCATCCCCAGCGTGCCCATAAAACTAATTATAACTCCTGCAAGCGCACTAAAGTGGCAGAGAGCTGAAAACTTTTTATCATCTTTTAACGCCAGGGACAGTAAGGCCCCGAGCAGTTGGATTGCTAGTCCAGTTGCAAATAAATTTAAGGTCATTTTATTCCTGTAAGACTATATATGTCGGCTTAGCAATGAAGGGAAGCCCTAATTAGGCTTAAAAAAGCGCTTTAATTCGAGGCTTTACTTCTCTGCATTTCAAGTCCGGAAACAAGCCTTAAGATTTCACCTGTGGGAATACGGTTTTTAAGAGCCTTGCGGAATTCTTCCTTTGAGAGCAGATAGCTCAGGTGTGCAAGCATAAACAGGTGCTGTTTTATTGTCTGCGAGACGAGCAGAATGAGAGTATGTACAGCTTCGCCGTCGACAGATTCAATATTGAGAGGCTTTTCTGGAAAGAAAAAGCAAATAAGGGGTTTTTCACGCCCTAATATGATCGGTATTCTTGGATGGGGCAGAGCAATGCCGTTTCCGATTGCAGTAGACATCAGTTTTTCGCGGCTTATCAGGAGCTCGGCAATTACATTGCGGTCGATATCCTCTTTGAGCCTGAGCATGCGCACCATTTCCTCAACGTAGTCACTTTCGGTGAAGCTGCAGTTCAGGTAGAATGATTCCTCATCCAGTATTGAAGTCAATCCGTCAAACCTGAACTCGCTGAAGTGCGAGGAATCGGACAGGTTTAGCGGCTTGTTGTTAAGCAGCGCCCATTCTATAATGGCCTGCTTATTGAAACGGACCTTGTCTTGAATTATTTTAGAAGGGATTAATTTCTTTTTAACTAACTTCTCAATTTCCTTTTTCTCAAGCATCAGAAGGTTCGCAACATCCTTTATGCTTAAATCCATTTCCAGTTTCCAGAACTCTAATCAAACAAATCAAAAATATGGCTTGCAAAATACGCAAAATATCCGTCAGTGACAAACCAGACACCATGGTTTATTTTCTACCCTCCAAAGAAAAGCTCCCAGAAGGACTTGTGCGTTCTTTGTTTTTTCCACATCTGATTATACTTTTCCTGCGTGGTAATGCCGATGGGCCCCTGATAGATGCCCCCGTCCCTGAAACCGTCGTATACCCTTACGGCAATGGTGTTTTCACCATTTGAGATAATATCCTTCGGTATATAGTAGCCGCGGAACATCTGGTAGTCGCGGTCATTTGTCGACTCATCCCTCAGGTCACCCGTGCAGCCGATGAGCTTCCCGTTAAAATAAACTTCATCCTTGTCGTCAATTCTACCCAGCATCAGTACAAGCTGTTTGCCATTAAGCCACGAGGGAATGACAACTTTTTTCCTGTACCAGGCATAGCCGTTGTAGTTTCTGTAGCCCTGGCTTTCCCAGAAAGAGGGCACAACAATTTCACCCCAGGCATTGTCGTTAAAATTTTTTCTCATCCATTCGGGACTGTCTCCCGTACGGAACTTCCAGTACCCCTCCAGTGCAACGTCAGGCCAGATGGGGTAAGAGAGTGCAAAAATACCTATGTCGCCAGACATGATGCCCCCCGAAAGCTCCGCATCATAGACTCGCACAGCAATTTGGTTATAACCATTTAATTTAAGAATGCTTTCGGGCACCGTATATCTTCTTTCTGCACTATAAGCCGTCTCATAGGCAGGAGGAAATGAGCCCGTGGAACCAATTAGTTTTCCGTTAATATAGACCTCGTCAACGTCATCAATATAACCCAGTTGAAGCGTAAGAAATTTTCCTTTAACCGCCGCGGGACAATAGAAGTGTTTCCTGTACCAGGCGTAGCCGTCATAACCGTGGAACCCCTGTTCCTCCCATGGACTTGGAGCATTTATAATTTCCCAGCTCCTGTCGTCATAGTCCGCGCGCGCCCATTTCTTGTCGTCCCCTATGGAAAATTTCCATTTCCCTTTAAGGCTCAGAACCTTCCACTCACTTTCCTGGCTGAAAGTAATTTGACTTAGAATCATCAGGACGGATGCAGTAATTACAAATAATTTTAATTTATCTTTCATAACGGCTTAAAATATAATAAATCCTGGAAATATTTCTCTTATTCATCCGGAATATTTTTTCGTCCTTTTATCTTGCTACATAGTCCAGTGAATCGGGAGAAACATATTCATTAAATATTGCGCTGCACATTCTCCTTACCTTTGGATTTGGATCCTTTAAGGCCAGTGATTCTATCATTTTCATTCCTTCCTGGTCACCGATCCTGAAAAGGGCAAGAGCTATGAGCACCTTTGTCGAAGGATCTGTTTCATTCTTCATTTTATACAGCAGCGGCTCAACAGCTTCGGGGACTCTGTACAAACCGGCAAAATAAACGCTGCTTCTGCTGAGTCCTTCATTATCGGATCCTATTCCTGCAATGAGACTCTCTATGGCGTTGAACTTCTTTTTTGCCGCCTTTGCATCCACAGAATTTGTCTGTGCAAATGTGCTCATGGAAGTTAAGAAAACCATTATTATCAAAACCATGGGCAGGCTTAATAAACTGCATTTTACGGATACTGTGCTATGGTACAAGCTGTTACGTTTCATTTCAGGCCTCCTTTCGGCGTTTAATTATTAAATAATCTTTCTTTCTGTAATCTAATAATTAAGACGGCCTTAAGTTGAAACAAGTTGTCATGGTTCGGTAAAGGTTTGTAAAAAATTGTCACAGGGGGAATGGGGCACAAGAATATGGGACCACTAGCGTGGTCCAGAGAATAGTTTTTTCTTGGATTCTACAAACAGGTATCCGCTAGCGCGGATAGGGCACTTTATTATCCGTACAAAGTTAAGATTTTGTACAAATTGGAATATAAACCAGTACACAATTCGGAAATTCTTTTAATGTGCTACAAACAGATGGCCTCTAACTCGGTTAGGGATTAAATTCCGTCCATAATTAAACACAATTACCAGCCCATGGAGGGAATATCCTATCCGCGCTAGCGGATACCTGTTTGTAGAAAATGGGTCAAACATAATTCAGGACCACGTCAGTGGTCCCATATTCTGCCTTTTAGAAAATCTGGGACTTTGCATGAAATAGTTAAATGTCATATCCACGTTAGAGGATACCCATTCCAATTTTCCATTCCCGCTTGCATATTGTGGTATTATTTGTAATAATATTGTTAAAACAATTATGAGGTATGTTGGCATGGCAAACACATATTCCCAGGTCTACATCCATATTGTTCATTCCACAATACAGAGGGCACCTCTGATCCATCCGGATTTCAAGGAGCCTCTCTGCAAATTCATTACAGGGGTTGTATCGAAAAAACATCAGAAGATGATTGCAATAAACTGCGTCAGCGATCATATTCATTATTTCCTTGGCCTGAATACTGAAATATCCATCGCTGAAACAGTCAGGGATATAAAACGGTCATCAACATTTTTTATCAATGACAAGAGGCTATGTGTGGGTGAATTCAAATGGCAGGATGGATATGGAGCATTTTCATATTCACATTCGCAGATTAACAGTGTAGTCAGGTACATTGCGTGTCAGGAAGAGCACCACAGAAGGCAAACATTTCAGGAAGAATACCTTAATTTTCTGAAATCTTTCGGAGTGAAATATAACCTTAAATACGTGTTTGGTTAAGGACAGGAAAAATATGGGACCACTAGCGTGGTCCTGAGAACAGGTATCCGCTAACGCGGATAGGAATAATTATATTTGTCCAAAATTTATCTGTTACGCCCTATCAGCACAAAGGCAGATCATACTTGCCGGGGAATGTCCGATGCCATGCTCGCTCAGTTAATAAAACATTAAGCTTACCCAAGCAGCTTATATCCCGTACCGTGCACGGTGAGGATCACCTGCGGGTGCTCGTGATCTTCCTCTATCTTCTGCCTTAGCTTTAATATGAAATTGTCTACCGTACGCGTTGTTACCCTTTCTTCATATCCCCAGATGTTCTTTAACAGGTCATCGCGGCTTACAGTCCTGTTTTTGTGCTCGTAAAGATATTTTAATATCTCATACTCCTTGTGCGACATCTGCACCTGGCAGCCTTCCGAAAAAGCGTTGTATGAAGGGAAGTCAACCTCAAGCCTTCCGATCTTTGCCATCACGCTTTTCTTCTCCGGACTACTCATCTCACCCCTTCTTAATACCGCTTTTACACGCGCCAGCAGTTCCCTCAGGCTGAAAGGCTTCGTAATGTAGTCATCGGCCCCAAGCTCAAGCCCTCTTACCTTGTCGATCTCTTCCCCCTTTGCAGTAAGCAAAATCAGCGGCGTCGAGATTCCCTTTGCCCTTATTGTCTTGCATATCTCAAAACCCGACATGTTTGGAAGCATCACGTCAAGCAGTATGAGGCTATATTGGTTTTCAAGTATTTTCGTTAAGCCCTCATTGCCTTCTTCTGCCTGGTCAATCTCATAACCCTCAAACTCCAGGTTGTCTGCAAGCCCCATCCTCATGTGGGTTTCGTCTTCAACAATAAGAATTCTGTTCATACCGCTTCCTTTAATTATTTTTTATAAGAGGAAAACTCAGCCTGAAAGTGCTCCCTTCACCAAGGCGGCTTTTAAGCGTCACTTTCCCGGCGTGCGCTTCCATTATGTGCTTTACCAGCGTCAGCCCAAGTCCGGTGCCTTTTACATTATGCACGTCGCCCGTTGAAACGCGGAAGAATTTCTCAAATATATGCTCATGGTCCTCCTGGGAAATGCCAATTCCTTCATCCCGGACCTCAACGAATGCATACTCCTGGTCTTTCCCTGTAGTTACTTTTATAATTTTTTTATCGCCACTGTACTTGGCAGCGTTATCAATGAGGTTAATGACGGCCTGGCCCACGGCTTCACAGTCGAGCATTACTCCAGGCAGCTTTTCCTCAGGCTCAAAGGTAAAATTAAAGCCGCTGCTTGCCATGTGAAATCTGTAGGTATTAAACACCTCCTGAACGACTTCATTCAGATCCGATTCCTTAAAGCTGTACTTTTTCCGTCCCGCTTCAATCTGCGAAAAGCTCAGTATCTTATTTACTATCCGGCTCAAGCGGACAGCCTCCTGGCTTAGTATACCATAATATTCCTTTTTTTTCTCCTCTGTCTTAACCCTTCCCATCTCAAGTGTCTCTGCATACATGCTGATCAGGGCCAGCGGTGTCCTCAGCTCGTGCGAAACATTGGAAACAAAGTCCGACTTTATCTGTGCCAGGCGGATCTCTTTTTTGATACTCCTGAAGACGAGCCAGATGCCGGCAATTAAAAGCAGGTTAACCGAAATAACAAGTATCAGGCTTAAGCGGTACCTGTAGGAAACCAGCTCTTCAATTGTGGCTCCTTTTAGCGCAATGCCAAGGCTGTAGCCGGGTAGAAGCCATATGGGACGCTTCTGCGTGGCTTCAGTTCTGAATGCCGCATCTGTCCTGTAGACGGGAATGTTTTTTCCTTTATAAACAGATATAAGCATCCTTCCGCCCGAGATCTCCTGGAGCTTGGGGCCCATTTTGGAGCGCACAAAATCTTCTGTGCTTATCCCGATCCCGGCAATTTTTCCCTCTGCTCCACCATCCGGAATAAAAATCATAAGTCCCGTAAAGCATCCGGGCACGCCCGGCAGAGCTTCAATTTTTGTATATCCCCCGCGCTTATAAGTATACAGGCGTTTAATCTTCTGAGTGTTTTGACCAAGAATTTTCTTAATCCCTTCTTTTACCGCCTCACGAGTGCCCTCGTTCTTAAGGCTGTCAAATTCGGAAAAATTCCCGAGGGTTAAATCATCTGCCGTAAAGATAACATTTATGGGATTTTCACTTTGAAGTTTTTCTATAGCGCTCCTAAAATTCTCCGGCTTCAGGTTCTTTTCCAGGAGGCCTGAGTTAATCTTATTCACCCAGCCGTTTACTACGTCTTCTGTATACTGGTTTACGCTGAAGAGAATGGCATTAAGCTGATTATTAAAAGTATCTTCTATAAGTCTTTCGTTTTCATTTACACTTGAGAGCTCATAAACAGAAAGGAATACTACGGGAAGAAGTATTGCAAGAATTAAGATAAGCGCGATTTTTTTTACGGGTTTATACATTATTCAGACTAATGCTTTTTTGTGTGTCGGGTAAAAATAATAAATTGGGGACTTTTCCACAATGGGACGAATGATGCCGGGATTGGGTTCCCGGCATCCCGCAATTTATTTTATCAGGTGCAGATCCTCCACTGGGAGCCTCGGCATGGCCTGACCGTTATGCTCAATTATGAGCTTCATGTAGTTGACGAATTCGTTTTCCTTCAGCTCAAATCCCACGATTGAAGGCCTCAGGAATGAAAAATCAAACAAAGGCATTGCAGGGAACTGAATAAATCTGATCTCCTTGTCCTCTGAAATCTTTGCCCTCTGTTTGGCTACTTTTATTGCATCATAGAGGCCGCCAATGATGTCTACAAGATGCCTGTCTTTCGCATCGGGACCCATCCATACCCGTCCCTGTCCAACCGAATCCACATACCCCGGCTTAAGATGCCTTCCTTCGGCAACCTTGGTAATGAACATGTCGTAGCTGTCCTTTATCATGTATTCTATTCTGCCTCTTTCCTCGGGCGTAAGCGCCCTGTCGGGAAGCCCGAGCCCCAGGAATGGAAGGCTTGCCCCGAAGCCCAGGTCAGCATGTTCGCCCCTTTTGACAAGGTCCGTCGTAAAGCCCAGCTTTTCCGAAAAACCCCCATTGTAAACCCACGCGCCAATTACGCCAATTGAGCCTGTAATTGTGTTCGGGGCGGAGATTATGGTATCGGCATACATTGAAAGCCAGTACCCTCCCGAAGCCGCAACGGCACCCTGTGAGACAATAACGGGCTTCTGTTTCTTGTATTTCTTTATTGCCTCTGCAATATAGTCAGACGCCATTGCATCCCCGCCGGGCGAGTCGACCCTTATTATTATTGCCTTTACGCGCGGGTTTTCCGCCGCACTTTGCACGTCTTTGACCAGCTTGCGTGCGTTAATGCCTCCATCCATTGAAGTGGACCCGATCGCATAGATAATCGCAATCCTGTCGAACTCACCCCACTTGTTGTCATCCGGCAGCCTGTACTTTTCCAGTGCCCCGGCTGAAACGAGGGATCTTTTGGTTCCTTCAATTTTCTTTATCACTTCACTGGAATTCTCCCAGCGGTCCAGAGTATCTATAAGTCCAAGCTCAATGGCTTCACGTGGAAGAAGACCCATCTTATTGTTTACAATGCTGTCCAGCTTTTCCGGCGAAATCCCCCTTGCTTTACTGATGCCATCGCGCATCAGCTCGTAATAAACGTCAATAAGCCTTTGCCTCTGCTCACGGTCGGCTTCAGTCATATTCTCCCTGGAAAAACTTTCCATTGCGGATTTGTACTTGAAGAACCTGAGTTCATCGAAGCCTATACCAAGCTTGTCCAGTGTGCCCTTGTAAAACGTTCTTCCCGTAACAAGCCCCTGAAGGCTCAGCGTTCCAAGGGGATCCAGTACAATTTTATCCGCCGCGCTTGCAAAGTAATAGTCTGCCATATCGGGGCGTTCAAGAAATACGACCACCTTTTTGCCCGATTTCCTGAAATCCAGCAGGCGTTCACGCAGCTCCCAGAGCATTTCACCGGGCACCTTGAGCTCAGTTGCGTTTAAGGCAATTCCCCTGATGCCGGGATCGGTTTTTGCGGCATTTATCTGGCTTATAACGTCATAAAGCGTGTTGGACTCGTCAAAGAAAACATAGCGCTGGTATTTTAGCTCTCCTTTAAGCGTAATGTTCAGATAGTCTTTTTTAGGGAAAAGAGAGCCTAAGAAGTTCCTGTCGTATGTGCCAATGCGTATTCCGTAGGTATTGTATGCGTGAGCCTGGTTTTCGTTATAGTGCGCCTGCCCAGTAAAACCTATGTTCCCAAGTGAAAGCTGAATTCCCGTACTGAAGGCTTTTGTCTGGAAGTACCTGCCTGTAATCCTTAAACCCGGAATTACTTCCAATGCCGCTCCGGCGCTCCAGACTTCCTTTTTACCCCGTATGATCTCAGTATTTCTCAGTACTATGTCGGCAAACAGCGTAATAAACTCATTTCCCAATGGGCGGGCTGCAAGTTCGCTGTAGAGTTCCTTTGTTGAATATTCAGTTGACGCGATACCTGAGGTTCCAAGCGAGAGGTATCTCGACGGACGGATCAGCAGTCCCGCCCTTAGAATATTTGACCGGCCGAAGGTTTCCTTGTCGCCTCCAGACCAACCGTAACCCAGTCCAAGGCTGAAGGCCCTGTTTCCCATGGCTGCCGAGAGTCTGTAGTCCGTAACCGCTTTATCCTGCACCTTTTGATGTATCATACCGAAACCAAGATTCCTTACCGCGCCAAAAAGCCCCCAGCGCCTGAAATCGTTCCACCGCCCGTTCTGATCCGACCAGTTAAAGACGGCCTCAGGACCTTCAAGGTATGTTAAGATGGCAGGATTATCATAGCCCAGCAGACCATACCTCATGGCTCCGGGCGAAGTAAGAAGGAAATCGTTCTGTTCGTTAAATGTATTAAAGCCCTGCTGTGCGTAGCTTATTGCAGAACATAGCATGAAAAGGGTAAAAACTTTTTTGAATTTCATTGTTCCTCCCTGAAATAATGGCAAAATCAAAGCCTGACATGCCGCTAAAGATGCGTATAGATAATATAATACATCCGGGAAATATATCGAATTATATTTTTATGCATATTTATACCAGGGCTTACACGCCCGGGAACCAATTTTCTTGTATGGGGGTCTCCGGACTTCGAGACATTAAGTAAACTTATAATGTCAGCAAATCAACATTTTTTGCGATATGCCTATGTGGCACTAAAAACAAAAGGTAAAAAACTATTCGGAAGTTTTAAGGACGGAGCCGGAAAAGTAAGCTTTGCTAAAATATCAGACAGAAGAAATTAGTGGATGTTACCTGGAGGAAAAAGATGCCAGAATTCGCTCTTCATCAGCTAGCGCCGGGTTGTGAGTGTTTAGATAATCAATCACAACCCGGCAAAATTCTACGGCAGCACGACTTCCAGTTTTACTCCAAATGCCCCCGTCACAATATTACTTAACTGTTTGTTAATGTTCCACTGATAGAAAAGGGAAGGAGTTACATAACTGCCACTCCAGCCTGCTCCCAGTGATACATTATTAAAAATTTTGTCAGCAAAATCCAATTCACTTTCGGTAAGTATGTAACTTCCATTAACTTCGGCTGCCCCGAAAAAATGGTTAAAACTATATTTCCCGGTAATTCCATAATGCAGCATTACTTCTGTATCCTCGGAGCCATTGTCCTCTGTCGGCACCAGGATTGTCGGGCCCAAATCGAATGCAATACCTGCTCCCGAAGGAAAATTCCACTGGCTGGCGAAATTGCCGTAAAATGAGAATATATTTACTGCATATTTAGACAACGACGGATAATCCGCAAATGCTCCCAGTATTGTAACCCCATCGTGCTTTTCACTTGCAGTGGGCAGGTATAAACCTGCTGAAAAATAATTGGTATGAATATCTGATGTAACATTCTTTGCCTGTATTCCAAGATAGATGTTACCGATTGAACTTTCAGTTGTTTCATCCCATCCTGACTTTGATGAATATCCTACAAAAGGGAGCTGAAAATTAAGATATATTTTATCGGTTACAGGAATAGTGGCTTCTAACTCATAAATTCCGGAAAAAGTGCTCATCTCAGACGAAGAATTCTCTTTAAAGTATGGATGCAGGTATCGCAAACTGAATGCCGCCTTATCTTGGGGGATACTTTTCATCATTAATTCCTGCGGGAAAACCGTACCGGATATAAGAGTAAAAAAGAAGAGCATAGCTGAAAATGATCGCTTAAAAGAAAACATGGCAATACCTCAAGTTTTTGTGAGAAATAAGTATGCGTCCTGGAGATGGAATAAATCAGTTGAAAGACCTTCCCGGAAGGCGGAATAGTTCCTGTGCTACAGGCAGCCGAACAACTATATTTATGTATAACCGGAACTTTTGCTGGCAACAAAAATAATAAAAATATTTTTTTCATGAGTGAAAATAAATGGAGAATTTTACTGCGGCTAAATGTTCATACATCGCCTTTGCACTATTCTCTTTGGATAGCTGCGGTGTATGAATGCATGCGTAAAATTAATATCTCTATGGAGTAATGGCAGAGGGAAGGAAGATGGGAGAAATTTATCTTATGGTCGCAATAAGTGACTGCTGAACGCGGAAGAGCTCCTTAGGGTCAACCTTCCCCTGGCCAACGGCCTGTGTGGGGAGTGCGGAGAACTCAAAGTACATTCCTTTATGCGTAAATATTACTACTCTAACCGGCAAACCCTCGTCACCCTGGTATTCATAAGCGCCAAACCTTTTCTGGTTAAAGCTAAAAAACTCATCTTCCTGCAGGGCTTTATAGCGTTCGCCCAGCCTGTTTATCTTGAGCTGGCGGCTGAAATTAAGAGCAAATAAAAGCGAGTCTTCCACAGTACCTGAGTGGAAGATGCTGTCGGCATTAAGCGCCACAAGGTTCATGGTTGCAGAAAAGTCACTCCTGATAAGCCACAGGTCTATGGTTTTATTTTCTCCAGGTTCAGCCTTAACCCAGCCCCTCGGGACCCTCAGCGTAAGGTCGCTTGAAGCCGAATAAGCGGTGTCGCTGGTAAGAGGGTAATCTGCCTCTGGGTAGAGTGCGCTTCCCGTGCGGGAAGTAGCGCATGAATTGAAGAAAAAAGGAGATGAAAAGACTGCCGTTATAATTACCGCACGGAAGAAGTTATTTAATATTTGAGGAAGTTTTTTCATCTCGTTTTTTGCTAAGAATTCTATTTGCCGCTGCCCCTGAGGAATTTCGGGGATTCCAGCGTAAGCGTTAAGGAAATCTTGTGTGAATCTCCAAGGGCGTCGTCTTTTGCTCCGCTGAAATGAGCAAATGAGTAGTCGATATTAAGTTTAGGAAGGCGCACGCCGGCTCCAACGGTAAAGTCCTTAATATCATTATATCCCATGCGTACTGCCAGTATGTCGTTATAGCTGTATTCCAGTCCTCCCCTGAAGTCAAGGCTTACAGGGCCAATGTTCATCTGGCTGGCAAACCTGCGGTTTTCGAACCTCATGTCGAAACCGGCCGCGGGTGTAACCTTGCCGTACAGGAAGTCAAATGTGTAGGCAATGCCCGTTTTAGCCGTAGGAGATATGAGCTCATTTGTACCCGTATTCCAGGCTACCAGTGTGGTTGTTATATCCTGCACGTTTGCACCCAGTGAAAGCCTGCCGGTCGGCTGATACAAAATTCCCACGTCAAAGCCGATGCCTGTAGCACTGTATTCGGCTATGTCGCGCCTGATCAGCTTAACGTTTGCACCGTAGTAAAGCTTATCGGAATGCCTCTTGGCAAATGTAAAATAAAATGCCCAGTCGGCATTGCTGAATTCCTTAACGCGCGAAGGGTCAATGCGAGCATTGGGACTGTAGATATCGTAAATTACATTGCCCTTATTAGCGTCATCAACCAGCGCCTGTCTTGTATCGGGAATTCCGTCAACCCCAAGGCGGATAATTGAGAGCCCGAAGCTCATGTCATCCCCGTACGGTAGCGCCGCAGAAGCGTAATTGTAATTTACCAGGTTGCCGAAGTTCTGTGAATACATGAGTGAGATCTCGGGATAGTCTATCCTTGCCAGTGCCGCAGGGTTCCAGTAGCCTGCCGTAACATCATTTGCCACAGCCACATAAGCACCGCCCATGGCATTTGCCCTGCCGCCGACGCCAATAGCCATGAATTCCCCGGCATACTTGCCGATTTTCAGCTGGGCATTTGCCTGACCGAGGGAAAGCATCAAAAGAAAGACCGCGAGCAAGATTTTTTTAAGCATCAATTTTACTCCAAAACATGTAATAAACGTGGCAATTTTGAACGAAAAAATTCAGAAATAATGCGTGAAAATCAAGGTTAAATTAACTCACCCGGACGAAGTATGCCCGCTTTGGGTAAGTTTCAGAAAATACCGGAATATGGGACGGGGCTGAAAGCCCCGCCCTGAAAATACGCGTTTAATCGACAGAAATCAGGGATTCGTCGTATTCTTCAACTTTCTTAAAGCCCAGAAGGTTTAATATTGTTGAAGCGACGTTCGAGAGTCCCGGATTTTTGACCTCTGCCATTTTATATTCGCCCTGGTATTCGGGGTCAAATATAATAAAAGGCACGGGATTAAGAGTATGCGAGGTCTTTGGAGTTTTCACCCCGTTTTTGACCGTAAACATCTCCTCGGCATTGCCGTGGTCGGCTGTTACGAGTGCAATGCCATGCAGCTCTTCTACAACTTTAAGGAGCTCTCCGACGCACTTGTCGACGGTTTCAACTGCCGTAATTGCAGCCTGCATGTCGCCTGTATGGCCCACCATGTCGCCGTTTGCAAAATTAAGGCGTCCGAACTTGTACTGGCCCGTTCTTAAAAGCTTTATGGTTTCTTCTGTAATTTCATTTGCCTTCATCCAGGGCGCCTTGTCGAATGTAATCCTGTCGGAAGGAATTTCAAGATATTTCTCGAGCATTTCATCTATATAGCCCGAACGGTTACCATTCCAGAAGTAAGTTACGTGCCCGAACTTCTGCGTCTCCGAAATTGCAAAACTCGTCACCTTTTCACCGCAGAGGTATTCGCTTACCGTACAGTCAATCTCCGGCGGAGAAACCAGGAAGTTGCCCGGTATGTGCAGGTCGCCGTCGTACTCCATCATTCCGGCGTAGAACACGTCAGGAATTCTGCCGCGGTCGAATGCATCTAGGTTCTTGTCGTCAAAAGCCTTTGATATCTCAATGGCTCTGTCGCCCCTGAAGTTAAAGAATACCACGGCATCGCCGTCTTCAATTGTCCCGACCGGCTTTTCACTTTCATCCACGACGACAAAAGAATCCATGTACTGGTCGGTCATTTTAGGATCTTCATCGTAGAAGGTCTTCACGGCCTCTGTAGCCGAGTGGAATTTCCTTCCCTCGCCATGAACGTGTGCTTCCCAGCCGCGCTTTACAATCGACCAGTCGGCATTGTACCTGTCCATGGTAACATTCATTCTGCCGCCGCCCGAGGCAATTTTATAGTCGTAGCCGTTTTCATCTGAAATTTTCTTTAACAGCTCTTCAGTAGGGTAAACATACGTAAGAGCCGACTTTTCAGCCACATCGCGTCCGTCCAGCAGGGCGTGAATGCGAACTCTTTTTACTCCCTCAGAAGCGCAATTATGGATCAGGGCAAAAAGATGCTTTATGTGCGAATGGACGTTACCGTCTGAAAGCAGCCCTATAAAGTGAACCGTATGGCCGCTTTTACCGATTTCAAGAATCTTCTTCCAGGCCTTGGACTTATATATTGCGCCGTTTTCAATTGCCAGGCTTACCAGTGCTGCACCCTGCGCAAAGACGCGTCCTGCACCAAGAGCATTGTGACCGACTTCGCTGTTGCCCATGTCGTCATCCGAAGGCATGCCTACGGCAGGGCCGTGCGCCTTAAGCTGAGTCTTTAGGGGAATTGTCATCAGTTTATCAAGTACGGGAGTCTTGGCCAGATAGATTGCATTATTATCAGCATTCTTTCCAAGTCCCATTCCATCCATAATTATGAGTAAAAGGGGGCCTTTTCTGCCATGAAAATTATTCAGTCTTTCTAGTTTAAACGCCATTTTTATCCTTCATTTCTATTTTTTTGTAAAGTCTTTTTAAAGTTATTATACAATATAGAGAATGAAGAATAAAGGCAAAAGAAGTTTCTGAAATTATAGTAAAGCTAAGGCTTATTGAAATTATTTCAAGTGCCTTAAATCAACATAAATGCGAAGATTTATCGCATTACCGTTCGGACAAGCCACAGATGCTCGCCCATACACCAACGAACACTGAGGCCCCGGCTAGCACGGCGCAGGGATAATATACTTGTAATATATCCACGGGTTAAGTATTTTTATCTGTGACGGGAAATAAAGAATTTTGCAACAATTATATCTCTTAACAGCATGAAACTGCCTTTAATATACCACCTTATGGATGACGATGACCTGCTTATGATTTCAGACGCCATAAGCAAAGCCGAAAAAACGACCTCCGGCGAAATCCGCGTCAGCGCCAGGGAGAAGAAACCTTTCTTAAAACGCAAGAAAACTATTGATGAGCTCGCAAAGGAAGAATTCTTCCGCCTTGGGATGGATAAGACACGCGACAAGACCGGAATACTGATATACCTTTTACTTTCACATAAGCAGTTTCACATACTCGCCGATACGGGAATAAATGAGAAGGTGGAAGAGAACACCTGGCACAAAATAAAGGACGAAATGCAGGAGAAGTTCCGGCAGGGGTTCTTCCGCGAAGGAATTATACTTGGCATCGAAAAGGTTGGCGAAATTCTAAGCAGGCACTTCCCGGTTAAGGAAGATGATACCAATGAGCTTCCCGATACGGTCTCATTCAGGTAAATCCTGCCCATAAATTTGTTTTATAAGTTTTTAGAAAGTAAATAGCTACAATGAATAGAAGATCTTTTATTACCAGGGGATTTCTGGCTTCTCTTGGCTTTGTATTTACTTCTCCCTTCCTCGATAGAAAAGACGAAAGCCTTAAGGCGGCTACGCTCAGGGTACACCACCCCGACACCTCGCTCTGGAGCAACGATAAAGTAAGCCTCGCCTGGATCGGGCATTCGACTGTCCTTATGAATTTCTACGGCAAATGGATCCTTACAGATCCCGTCTTCTTCGGGCGCGTGGGAGTCTATGCCCTTGGCTTCACCTGGGGACCTTCACGCTATACGGCACCCGCACTTTCAATTGACGAACTGCCCAGGGTGGACCTCATACTCCTTTCACACGCACATATGGATCACATGGACTGGGAATCACTGAAGACGATTTCAGAAAGGCAGCCCGGCGAAATAGACGTTCTAACTTCCTATCACTCCAAAGACGTCATTGGGGAACTCCCCTGGAAATCCTTAACCGAGCTCGACTGGGGCGAAAGCCACGAAATTGACTCTACACTTTTACGCGCTTACGAGGTAAAGCATTTCGGATGGAGATTCCCCTGGGAAAAAGACCGTTCGAGAGGATTCTTTAAGGACGGCAGGAGCTATAACGCATACCTTATAGAAAGGAACGGAAAAAAGATACTCTTCGGGGGCGACACGGCAAACACCAGTAAGCTTGACGTTCTGAAAACCGAGGGCGTGGACGTTGCAATTATGCCTATCGGAGCATACCGCCCCTGGAAATTCAACCACTGCAACCCCGAGGAAGCTCTTATTATGGCAGACAGAATGAGAGCAAAATATTTTATACCTATACACTGCAACACATTTCAGCAGGGAATGGAGCCCAGGGATGAACCCTTAAAGTGGCTTAATGAGTCCGTTAAGAACTACCCCTTTAAGCTTGGCCTCAACGAGATTGGCCAGAGCTTCCAGATCTGAAGGCACTCACCAGGTAATAGGGTTGAAAAATTGCACTGCTTCTTATATAATGTTATATGATGCGAAAAAAGGTGGTGTCTGCCATGAAAACCAGGGAACTCATAAGAATTGTGGAAAAGGACGGGTGGTACCGCTTCGGCTCAGAAGGGGAAATCCGGCAGTTTAAGCACACACTTAAAATGGGCATAATTACAATCTCTGGCAGGGCGCATGGCCTGCTGGCCCATAACTCCATAAATAACATTCTTGACAAAGCAGGTTTAAGATAATGAAATACCTGATAGTAGTGGAAAACACAAAAACCGGTTTTTCTGCATATTCACCCGACCTTGAAGGCTGCGTTGCCACGGGCTTTACAAAAGAAGAGGTGGAAGAATCAATGCTGCAGGCCTTAAGAGCCCATCTGAAAAGCCTGAAGGATGAAGGCTACCTCATACCGGAGCCCAAATGTTACTCAAAGTACATTGAAGTCCCGGATAAAATGCCGGAGGAATTCCCCCTTTAGAAGTCTAATTACCTGTTTGCAGGCACTCTTTCACTTTTGGGAAGCTTTTTATCCGCCTGCTGATAAATTATTCCGCCGATGATCAGCATAAGGCCAATGACGGAATAAACCGAAATCTTTTCATTCAGAATTAACGTAATAAAAATGAGCGATATAAAAGGCGACAGGTACGCCAGCGTGGAAGTCCTTGCCTTATTTTTACTCAGGGCAAGCCCTTTCATCCAGAGGAAGAAAGTAACGCCCATTTCAAAAACGCCCACGTATGCTGCACCGGCTATGTATAAAGAACTCTTGACACTGAAGCTTCCGAAGAATAAAAGATACAAGGCTGAATAAATTGTTCCCATAAAGAATGCCCCGAAAAGCTTTGGCGGAGCCTCTCTTTTGTCCATAACGTTTAATATCCAGTATGAGCCCCAGATCAGTGAGCTCCCGACGGCAAGAATTACGCCTTCGGGGTCTTGGAACTTCAGGCTGAAAATCTCCCCCCTTGTTGCTATTATAACCACACCAATAAAGGCAGTTAATAGCCCCAAAACCGTCCTAAAGCCAAGGCGTTCCTTTAAGAAGAAAGCCGACATTAGAGAAATTATTATCGGCCAGGTGTAGTTAAGAGGCTGCGCCTCATAGGCAGGCAGAAGCGAATAGGCCTTAAAGAGCACCATATAGTAAAGAAACGGGTTCAGGAATCCCAGAAACATGCTGTTTAGCATGTATCTTCCTTTCAGTTCCGGGAGAATTCTTTTCTTCCTGCCCGAAAGAAGAAGAATAAAAAAAAGGACAATTGTGCTTGAAAGCGACGAATAGAATAAAAGCTGAGCGTAGCTCAGGCCTTCAAGGGCGAGCTTAAAAGCCGTAGCCACCGTGGACCAGAACAATACGGCGCTTACTGAATAAAGGATGGACCTTCTTCTGTATATAGATTGGGAAATGTTCATGCTGCAAAGTAATAAATAAAAGCACAGGTTAAAAGCTCTTCCACGTATAATTTACCCCGTTCTGAGGAATGGAAATGCCTTATCTTAAAAAATTTCTTTCCGGTATATAGGAATAAACAAAGCCATGGAATAATTATCTCGCGGGAAATTTGGGGAAGGATTTTTTATTTTTGAGGTATTGTGGTTGCTTTTGCAGTAAAGTTCTGCATAAATTATAAATTATGCTTCAGGATTAATTGATTTAACACAGGTGAGAAAAATGATCCAGATACCAGGACAGGGTGTTTCGGTAACACAGATAATACAGCTCATGCTGGCACCCGCAGTTATGATAAATGCTTGCGGGCTGCTCATACTGGGCATTAATAATAAATATTCCATCGTCGTAAACAGGGTACGCCTGCTTAACGAAGAAAAACGCATTCTTACATTAAAAGCCGGGGGAAGGGATTTTACTTATGAAGAGGGCGTGCGCCTGGAAAGCATTGCCCACCAGCTAAGAGAGCTCGTCTTCCGCGTCCGCCTCGTGCGCAACGCGGTTTTAAGCTATACCGCGGCAGTGGCTTTATTTGTTTTAACTTCGCTTTTAATTGCCTTCGACTATTTCAACCAGGGACTCGATCTTCAGGCCTTAATCATTGGAGCCTTCCTGGTCGGAATGATAGTGGTTTTTACCGGAGTCGGCTTTGCGTTTTTTGAAACCAAGAAGGGCTACGATATAGTTAAATATGAAGTAGCTGCCGATGAATAATAACGGACAGTTCTCAGAAGATGAGCTCCTGGAACCTGAGAACATGATCATTCTCTATTCCAGAGGGGCCTTCCCGATGGCTGATGATGAAGGAAGGATAGACTGGTATTGGCCGCAGACACGCACGGTCATACCGCTGGAGAGCTATAACTTTCCGCGCAGCCTGCGCAAATTCATGGAAAATTC
Organism: Ignavibacteria bacterium; assembly: GCA_025612245.1. Classification (GTDB taxonomy): domain Bacteria; phylum Bacteroidota; class Ignavibacteria; order Ignavibacteriales; family SURF-24; genus JAAXKN01. The sequence goes on along the minus strand of JAAXKQ010000002.1, from coordinate 109,705 downwards.
CGGCTTCGAATACCGCTTTGACTATAGTTACATGAGGGTAATTAAAGGCTGCGCCAGCCGTGAAACCACCTGGATATCCGACAAACTAATAAAAGCATACAGACGCCTTCACAAGGCCGGGCACCTGCATACGGTGGAAGCCTGGCAGGAGGATAAGATTGTCGGAGGTCTGTACGGCATTACATACCGCGGGGCCTTTTTCGGAGAATCGATGTTCTCAAAAGTGCCGCAGGCCTCAAAGGCCTGCCTCATTAAACTGATGGAACACCTCAATAGAAAGGGCTTTCAGCTCCTCGACGTGCAGTACCAGACCGAGCACCTTAAAATGTTCGGAGCGGTGGAAATTACATTCCAGGAGTACGAAAAATACCTCGGCCGCGCCTATCTTGCCGATTGCAGCTTTTAACTTCTTTCTGAAAACCCCAACGTGTTAAGGATAAAACCTGAGCCCAATGGCCAGGTCTATTGCAGCGCCTGAACTCGGGACTAGCCCTACAAGAGCCCCGATTTCAAGGAATGTCTCAAGCGGCACCCTGTCGGGTATAACATTAAGGCCGAAGGTGCCCCTCACGCCCAGTCCCGCCTCATTTGTGGTCCTGTAGAAGAACCTGTCTTTTTCATCTTTATACCAGAATCCGTCTCCCCCCGAACCAAATCCCAAAGCCCCGCCGAGGCCGGCATAGAGCGTTGCATTGCGAGAACGGAAGGCGTCGATGTGCCACAGGTAATCCACATTTATGCGCGGACTGCCAAAGTACGAGCCTCCGATGCTCCCGGTAAGTGCATTCTGCCTGTTAAACCAGTATTTAAGTGTAAGACCCGTGGGTTCCCCCAGTATAATTCCGAATCCAAAATTCTTTCCTTCGGGTCCCTGCGCCATACTCTTTTGAGAAAAAGCCGTCATCAGCACAAGGAGAACAAAAACATATTTCTTAAACATCAGCATCTCTTATTATTGTAAGACAGTTTTACTGCCCAAGCTTATAATCAGTTAGTTAAATTGTACACATAGTAATAATTAAGACAAGCCCATTTCATTTGCAAGGCATCATTATGTTCATGCATAAACGTATCAAGCATCGAGAGCTCCACGTAAAATGACCGGGGAGGCGTTTACTTTCCGCTTTCCCTGGTATTAATTATCCTCAGCTCGGTTACGATCTTATCTATTCTGACGTCATGCGGGTCGCTTTCTATGTAATCGAAAACCTGGAATTCAAAAGCTGTCACCAGCTTTGGAGCAAACGTCTTGCTCAAAAGCCTGTCGTAATGCCCTCCGCCCCGGCCCACGCGCTGGCCCGATCTGGAAATGGCAACTGCAGGCACAATGAAAAGGTCAATGTCATCAAGCTCTTCACCCGAAGAAATGCGCGGCTCCCAATATCCTTCCGAATTCTGTTCCACCTCATTCCAGCCGGTAAACTGCCCGCGCCTGAAGGATTTGGATTCTTTGTTAAACTTCGGGATCACCACCTCTTTTCCACGCCCGATTGCAAGATCAATGATCTTGCGCGTATCAACTTCACCCGGCCTGCCGGAGATATAAATATGCACCTTCTTTGCATAATTAAATTCATCGGTATTCTGCAGACGGCCGATGATTCTTTCGGTCCTAAGTGAAATTTCAGCAGGACTAAGATTATGCCTTATTTCAAGGACCTTTTTCCTGGCCTCGGACTTTGGGATCAAGGTAAACAGTGGCATTTTATCCTCGCAATTGTTTTACATTTTCCGCTGTCTTGCCTATTAAAATAATAATTTGACCGGTCATTATAAAGTGTTTATTGCTTTTTGGGATCGGGAATTTCTGCGGGAATGGGGATGGGGAAAAACAGTAATTTTTTTGGACTCAAGCCATTCATTTTAAAGTTTTCCGGGGGAAAAATTTCATATATTGCGCATATTTTAAAAATAATTTTCCGAAAACCGCACTCGTCACCATATATATATTATAAAGAATCATTTATTTTGGGGAAAATGATTATGGACAGTAATAACGAACTTAAAAAAAACAGGCTGGAGCAGCTCATTGAAGCCATTAAGGAGCACGTAAAGGAACTCCAGGAAATAATAAATGAGGCCGAAGCGGAATACCCGGTTCCTGCGGAAACCGCGGAAAAACAGGATCAGGAACCGGAAAAATAGCACGCGAGTAAAAAAAAGAAGGGCACTTTTCAGATGCCCTTTGCATTCAGAGTTTCACTCCTGCTTCATTGCTCAAAGATAATTTTATTTTCCCCCGAAGGACATCTGAAGGTATATTCCCCCGTAGCAGGATTAAAATATTCCGTAACGTCTTTTTCTTCCCCGTTAACCCAAATGCCACCGGGCTTTTTATTCAGGCTTATATATACATTCCTGTTTTCCTTGTATGAAACCTCAAGCCTTTTGCCGGTCCTTTCGGCATTTTTTACCTCGCAGCTCAGAGACGTGATAAAAAGTTTTTCTTTGTTGCCGGCGCCCGAAAGTTTTATTGTGTTTTTCCCGGCAGGCACTATAAAGGACCTCATGTTAACAAGCGGCCAGGCTTTGCCGTTAAGAGTTACTTCAGGCCAGGAAGTATCCGCTTCAAAAATAAAGGACCTGGGTGACTCTGTAACGTATTCATCCACATTGACCTTCTTTACAGCCGATGCCGAAGCCAGGGCATAGGGTGTATACTTATAGTCGTAAGGATAAGGCGTATTGTCGGCATATATACACACCCTGTCGGCATGCATTGAGGCCTCGCGTATGAGTTCCAGCAGCTCAAGCCCCGTCTGTACGGCAGTTGGGTAGGGATCATCCCGGCCCTCATCCACCACGTTTATGTCAAGCGTCAGCGTAGCCCTGGGACCAAGCTTACTCCTGTAAAAGTTGCCTATCTTTTTATAGCGGTCGGGACCCAGGACCCACAATGGGTAAGGGTCTTCTGCCTGCATCGTAAAGCCGAATTCTTTCTGCAGGCTTACATAATCCTTTGTTTCAACGCCAATGGCGCTTTTGACGTCTTTACTGAGGGGGTTGTCTATCTGTGTCAGGTATATATCGAAGTCCTTTTCTTTTTTCATCGTTTGCAGGAATTCCATCACCCTCCGGTTCAGCTTTGTACAAAGTTCAGCCCTGTAGCCCAGGAACTTATTCAGCATGCTTTTATTCTTCTCATAATAAAAAGGATTACCCTTTGTAAAGATCATTATAGGGTCGGTGCCGTATTTCCCCTTGAATTCATTTCTTACGTAAGAGCTCATGGGAGTAAACGCCTCAGGGTGCCTGTAGCCTGTAAGGGATTCAAAATACAATTCCGCCACATCAACTCCGTCCCAGTCCAGCGACTCAATGTACTTTTTCAGGTAATCTTCAACGGCACTGAAGCATTCAGGAACCTCAAGAGCCATGAGCTTGCGCCAGTCAAGGGCCGCATCCTCACCGGTCGCCTTCTTCTGCCGCCATTCCGGATGCATGTTCCAGAATTCATCGCTTACCATCGGGAGCTCCAGCCATAGGTATACAAGTATGCCGTTTTTATGACATTCCTCTATAAAGCTGCCATAAAATTCCCCGCAGTTCTCCAGCGTGTACCAACCGCTCAGGTGAATTTCCCCAATTCCGTAGCCCTTGAGCCTTAAGGCCAGCTCCGCGGGGTCATCCATGTCATGAAATCCATAATCGACATAACAAACCAGACGGTTATCCTTCACAAAAGGCTTATAATTAAAGAAGTTAAAGAAGTACTCGTGAAAATATGGAAATCTTTCGTAGCCGAAGGAGCCCGGCTTGTCGAGCGGAAGCGCAAGATATATGAATTTTCCTTTCCCAAGACTGCCCCCGGCGGCTAAAGGCAAATTTGTACCTGGCTCGTCTGAAAATATGCTAAGGCCTTCACCCCTAAATTCTTCTGCCTGAAGGCTGCTGCGGAATTTTATTTCGACATCCGGGTGACTTAGGTCCCGCGCGAACTTGACGGCTTTACTTTTACCCGAGAACTTTACCCCCATCTGCCTTGAAAGCAAAGAAGGTCCTTCGGTAATAATGTTGCCCCCGGAGCGGAGAAAATCCAGGGCTATCTTTACCTCACCCTCAGTCATTTTCAAGGCCGCCTCTGAGGGTATGACGAGCACTTTCACCCCGGAGAGTTTAAGAAGGCCTGAAGAGGCAAGGGGCTTAATTTTAATGCCGTAGGAAGCAAAAGCATTCATATACGGGCTGTAGTAGGAAAGGGGAGTCTTATTGCTTTTAAGCAGTGCAACTGCCCCGTCGCTTTCAAGCCTCTGCTGTGCTGGCGTAATCTTCTGCACAGTAAAAATGAGGAGCAACAAAATAAGAATTCCCAGTGGCCGGGCTATATTGCCAATAGAGAGAGTTTTCAAGTTATTTATCCGTAAATTAGTGATAGTAATTGGTTATGCGGATCACATTATCTGGTAGCGGATGCTTTTATACCCGCAGTCATCTTCATCAGTATCTCTCAGCGTCCAGGTCGTACTTGCCATACAGGTCCAATTCACCAAGGCGTTTTCTAACCGCTTTTCTTGTTGCGCCGAAATATTCGGCAATAAACTTCATGGGAACGTTTTTACAAACCCTTTTTTCCAGTTCGGCATCCATCTCAGGGGTCCATCTGATGTTTGAGGAAGCCGGTTTCTTAAACAGTATGCTTTTATTAATTCCCGGGGAATACCTTCCCGGGGCTTCACGAGCAGGGATGAGGAAATGTTTTTCCGAGGAAAGCAGGTCCTCCCGGAGATCAGGACTCAAGAGTTCCTCGGGAATCTTCAGTCTGCTTTTAGTGCGTGTTATGGCTACATAAAGGAGGTTTATCTCTTCGGAAAGCCCCGCGGCATCGATATTCTTAATGCCTTCTTTCCTGATTGCCTTTTTGATGGCTTCCTCGGAAATAAAATCCTTTTCAAGCGTAACCTCGTCGTACTCCATCCCTTTGCAGCGGTGCACGGTTGAGAATATCATATCGGCCTTGTGGCGTTCACTGTCGGGCAGGTGTCTTTCCTTTAGAAGCTTTATCAGCCGTGGAAGTTCTTTCCCGTATTCCTCAACTATGTCAATGAGCATCAGGAGCTCGGTTTCCTCGGACTGTTCGGCATATTCCTTGAGCTCATCGATTCCTTTCATCCTTCCTATGAGCTCATCTCGTATCAGGTGAAGATTGCCCGTAGAGAGGTTCAGGACGTCGTAGAGAGAAGCTCCTTCGCCGGCAAAGATATAGGAATTCAGGTTTCCTTCAAAATAAATTTTGTTTATTCCGCTAAAACCCGTAACAAGAGAAATTGCCTTTACTAGCAGCCTCAGGTTTGTGCGTGCAATTACGGCCCTGGTTTTTAATTCCTTCCTGTGCCCAAGTCCCGTAATGAGGTTTTCCCTGTAGCTGGTGAAGTTTTCCTTCCACTTAAGGACCGACATTGCAAGGCGCGCCATCTCACTGTCCAGACGGAAACTGGTTCCGAGTGACATTTCTTCAAAGCCTTCCACGTTTTCCAGTGAGTTAATGGCATAGCGCCAGCCGTAGATCTGCTGGTGAGTGTCTCCTACAATGACGCGGGTAGACTTCTGGTTCAGGAAAACGTCGAGCATGGCAGGAGAGGCATCCTGGCCTTCATCAAAGAGTATGTAGTCATATTTGAGGTAAGGCTCCTTAAGCTGGAACATCTTGAGATAAAAGTCGTGCGTAATGTCCACCTCAGCCTTCAGCATTTTGGTCAGAAGAAGCCGCGTGCCGTACTCGATCTGTTCATAATAAGTCTTAACGAAGGCCCTGGCAACCGGGTCGCTTACCACGCTGCTGTAATCGAGTTCCTGCACCTTCTCCTTTGTGCTGTTGCAGTAGTAGGAGACAAACTTTTTAATGTGGTTTGCAAGTATATAAACCGCATTCCTGTCGCGGCTGTTCGAGTTAAGTGAAAGTGCGTCCCTGACCTGGCTGGTACCGAGGCCGTTGCCGATGGTATAATTGCTTCTTTTAACCACGCTGTCGAAAGCCAGCGAATGAGCGGTTTCAACCCTTACGTTTTTCATTCCTTCCGAGAGGAATTTCTCGCGTGCGTATTTTTTTACGGATGAGTTAAAAGCCAGGTAAAGGAGCTTTTCATTTTTCTTTGCTCTCTTTCGGGCGTATTCAATCAGTGTGGTTGTCTTTCCGGAGCCGGCTACGGCATTGATCTTAAGATCACCATGGCTGTTTATTATGTTCTTCTGTTCCTGGGTTAGTTGCATATATCTGTTCGGACTGATTCCTTGTAACCTTTTCTCCAAAAATAAAAGACAAAAGTAATTAAGCCTAGCTTAAAAAACAAAAGCATTGTTTGAAATGCCTCACCGCATAGCTTTTGCCGCTAAGAATTGCCCGCGCCGGCGGCCATTTACTCTTAGACACTTTTTTTCAGCAGTTGCACTTTCTAACCTTCTTCAGGAATACAGCCCTTCCGTTGCGGAACCGCCATAACAGCAGGTTTTCACCATTAACTTCAAGCCTCCTTTCCTTGAGGAGGCTGTCCAGAAGAGTGTCATAAAGGTCGTAATAGTCCGAACTGTTATAAGGCGTAAGCAGAAATGTGTTCCCTTCCAGGCGCCACGAGCCGTTTTCAGTCCTGATCTCAGAAGGATATTTTACCTGAAGGCTATATGAGTTGTCATCATTAAGCTGTATGTTAAGGCACGTATCGCCCATGGCGGAATCCTGAAGCACGGAATTAAAACACGCCTCATATTCCCCCGGGACCCTCTCCTGAGCCGAAAGTAAGGCCGGAAGAAAAAGTAGAAGAAGCAGTGCCTTAGAAAGGATGATGTTTTTTATTTCCGCAGCCTTCATATTTAAGCCATTTTGAAGCAAAGATAAGGAATGTTCCTGATAAATTAAAATCCCCCGGCTTCAAAGGAGCGCCCCTGGAGGCTGAATATCTTTTTAAGTTCTCTTTCCGGAAGCTCCGTAATCCAGCTTTCTCCTACTGCAACCGTAAGCTCAGAGAGCTCTTTTTTCTGCTTTATCATGTCGTCTATCTTCTCCTCAAAGGTCCCCAGTGTAATAAGCCGGTGTACGGTAACATTTTTATGCTGTCCAATGCGGTAGGCCCTGTCGGTTGCCTGTGCTTCCACGGCGGGGTTCCACCAGAGGTCGTAATGAATTACTCTTGCGGCAGCCGTAAGGTTAAGACCGGTTCCGCCTGCCTTAAGCGAGACAATCATTATCTTATTGTCCGGCTTTTCCTGGAAACCTGCAACCATCTTATCCCTCTGGCTTCTTGTAAGAGAGCCGTGAAAGAAAAATGCCTCCTGCTTTAAGTCACTCCTAATCATGCTCTTAAGTATGTCACCCATCTCCTTATACTGCGTAAAGATGAGAATTTTCTCTTCCTGACGGAGCATTTTCTCCAGGAGCTCAACTGTTTTTTCGGATTTACCCGATAGATCCTTCCTGTAGTCTTCCTCTTTCGTAAACTGTGAAGGGTGGTTGCAGATCTGTTTAAGTTCCGTAATGAGCTTAAAGATTGCGCCTGTTCTTGAAGCTCCCTTATTCAGCTTCAGTTCACTGAGAGCTGACTTGACCACGCTTTCATAAAGCACGGTCTGGTCCTTTGTAAGGTAGCAGTACTCGTCAAAAACTATTTTATCGGGCAGGTCCTTAATTATGGTTTCATCCGTCTTGAGGCGCCTTAAGATAAAAGGCGATGTAATTTTCTTAAGCCTCGATATCATGTCTTTATCCCTGTATTTTTCAATCGGCACGGAAAAGTTTTTCTTAAAGCTGCCAAGGCTGCCAAGGTAGCCGTTATTTATATAGTCAAATATGCTCCAGAGCTCGGTCATCCTGTTTTGTACGGGTGTGCCGCTCACTGCAACACGGTTTTTTGCGCTGATGGATTTAACGGCCCTAGTCTGTGCGGCATCGGGATTTTTGATATTCTGTGCTTCGTCAATGATTCCAAAAGTCCAGGAATACTTCCCGAACTTTTCCTCGTCACTTCTCAGCGTGCCGTAGCTCGTAACTACGACGTCCGCATTTTTAAGCGTAAGCCTTCTTTGAGAGCCATGATAAATAAAAACCTTTAGTGTTGGCGCAAACCTCGTGAGTTCCTTGTACCAGTTGCCGACAACCGTAGTCGGACAGATGACAAGAGCAGGCTTATCGAGCTTTCCTTCTTCCTTAAACCTTAGAATAAGCGCAATTACCTGCACGGTCTTACCAAGTCCCATGTCATCGGCCAGGCAGCAGCCAAAGCCTTTTGTAAGGTTTGTATAAAGCCACCTGAATCCTGCCTGCTGGTAGGGACGGAGCCTGGTCCGCAGGCTCTCGGGGTAGCCGACTTCCTCACCGGCCTTTAAGAGTTCGCCAAGTTTTTTTGTAACTCCTTCGTCCGGAATGAACTTTTTGCCCTGGAACTCGCCTGTAAGAAAGGTCTGAAGTATATCCCGCGGGGCAAAATCCCCGGGCTTCCGGTTGATCTCGCCTAGCATTGTCTGTGCTTTCTCCGGATCCAGGAGAAAGTAGCTTTCCTTAAGCTTTACGATTCCTCTTGAGGACTCGGCCATCTTCCTGAATTCCTCGGCTGAGATTACACTGCTGCCTATTGCAACTTCCCACTGGAATTCAAGTACATCCTTGAGCGAAAAATAGGTCAGTGAATCATGATGGCTCCTGTCCCTTGCAGTCAGTATGAGTTTTGGTTCAGCCAGATCCTTAATGTTTTCAGGCAGTATAACCTTGAGCCCCAGGAGCTTCAGTATGTCTGAGGTCCTCGTAATAAAGTCAAATATTTCCTCGGAAGTTAAAACTCCGCATTCACTACCGCGGCTGTTCAGAATCGTATTAAGCTGCGGGAAATATTCTCCGGCAATTTTAATCTCGCGCAACGTTTCCGTTCTGATTACTTCACTTTCAATTCCCCGAAGCCTGTCCTCCTGTTCAAAGAGCATTTGGAAGGGGAGGGGCTTTGAGTTTTCATTTCTCCTGTCCCATATTTCAACCTGTAGGGAATACTTGTCGGCCGAGAGACTTTTTACCACAACTGCCGGCTGAAGAGCCCTTTTTCTAAATGCCAGCCTTTCAAGCCAGTCCAGTACCGCCTTTGCGTAGCTTTCCTCTTCAAACCTTTCGGGCTTAAACCTCTCCCCCTTGAAAAAGGCGTTGTAGATCTTCCGGTCGCTGAAGTAGAAATTCCGCCCCAGCCTGGCCTCCTGCTGGTGCACTATGTATGTTATAAATTCCTGAAGTATGAAGTTCCCGGGCTCTTTATATACTTCCCGGCCGTTTTTGCCGAACATGAAGTTTTCAGGGGCCAGATGCTTTAAGAGGTCCATTGCCGCGCGCGTCTTTTCGTCATGTATAAGGGGTATAAAGTGTATTGAAAAGCTGTTATCCTCAAAAAGCTTGAGCTCGGGGACAAAAGAAAATGTCCTGACCAGCGCAAGCGCAATGGATGAGGCAAGATTTAAGAACCTTACAGAGCGGGATGAGCTTTCTTTAGAAAGCTCCAGCGGAAGTGAAAGGAAGTAATTCATCACCTCCGTTCTGCCTGCAACCTTCATTTTCCTTTTCTGAAGCTCGGGCCCCGAAGGGGACAGGACAGGTATATTAACCGTAAGCTGGTCATCCTGCGTTTTAATGCCCTGAATGTAGGTCTCGGGTGAAAACAAAAAAGAGGGCTCTTCTTCCGGGTCATTGCCTGTTCCGGGCTTTTTGCCCTGGAAGGTCATATAAATCTCAAGGCGCTTTAGAGCGGGATTTATTTCGTCTTCAATGCTGATGGTTTCTGCATACGAGGCAAGCGACTTATATTTTTCAATAAGCATGAGCTTAAAGTTTCCCTCGTTGTAAAAAAGGGGGCTGTCGGGTAGGAGCGTAAAAAGAGACCTGATGTTGAGGTCATCAAAGGAAAGATCGGGTTCTGTTTCTTCCGGCAGCGGGGCTCCTGCCTTTAGTTTTTCATAAGGTGTAAATTCCTCATCCTCCCTGTTTATCTCTTCAATGGCAACAAGGCCCAGTTTTCCCATCATCCACTCCGTACTGATACCCCGCAGGTTAAAGAGTATAAAGGGATTTTTATCCACCTCGTTTGCAATCAGGAAGTAGGCTGCCATGCGGTGGAGGCATGGGTTCTCACTGTCCTGGCATGTGCAGGAAGAGGTAACGCGCTGCCAGCTTGTGGGAAAAAGCGGAATTCCCTCATCCTTCATCAAATCCAGTATTCCCTCAGGAAGCCTGCCCAGGCTGAGCCCGGAAGCAAGGGCGGGGTTTCCCTTTATGATATTCAGTACCTCTTTTTTTTCTTCCTCGCTAAATTCAATCAGGCTTATCTTCGGCTCATAGGTCTCCTGCTGGTCCAGCACAAAAGCCCGTATTTCACGGTTTTTAATTTTAATTTCCTTTACGTTTCCCTTTGCGGCACTGGCCTTAGCCTCTTCAAGTTTTTCCTTGTCGACGCCGCCTTTTTCCAGTGCCTCAATCCATGCGTTGCCCCACCAGGTCCTTCCAAACTCGTTTCTTGCCACCTTATCCTCATAAAGATTACCTTTCCTTATAAAGATAGAGAATAACTGAAATAATTAGTGGTCAAATTTATTTCTTGGGCCCCAGCCCTTCGTTACCCGCGTCGAGCACGAATTTCCAGTTTCCCTGCCTGTCCTTTTTCCAGATTGTAACGTAAGTTCCTTCACCAATAGTTTTTATTCCCCCGCGGCTTCTTACCTCATAGATGCCGTAAGTATAACCGAGTTCTCCTGAAAGAGCCACTTCAGAAAACATGGGCTTCCAGCTGAGCGTAAATGAGGTGTCGGGGTGCTCTCTGAGCATTTGTGAAATGGCAATCCTCCCTTCAACCGGGGAGCTATTCTTCCTGAGCAGAACCGCGCTGTCGGAGGCAAAAGTGAGGAAAGCCTCATTTGATCCCTTTTCCTCTGAAAGCCTGGAAAATTCAAGGTCGGTCCTGATAAGTAGGTCCCTTTCTTTCTGAAGCGTCTCCTGGCAGAAGGCTCCGCAGGGAAAAATAATCGACAGCAAAACCGCAGCAAGTAACTTCATAATATCCCCCTTTTTTTCCTGAGAAATCCCACAAAAATTCGACTAATTGTTACAATAAATAATATGCAAGCGGAATTATACCGAACCAGATTATATAGCTAAGGGCAATCTGCATAATGGAATTTATCCTGCGGTCGAAGTCATTTGATTTAATAAGCCTGTACACATTAAGCCAGAGAATAAGGGCGTGAAAAAGCACAAGCAGCACCGCAGTTCCCGCAAGACCTCTAATAACCTCGTACTGCCAGAGTACCAGGTATGCCGCTGCCGCCATGGCAGTAAATACAATTGAAAGCATGGCAGCCTTTCTGGGCCCGAGCAGGACGGGAATTGTTCTTTTTGCGACCCTCACATCGGCACTGTAATCCGGTATGCCGGCAAGCGTTATTGCACCCATGACTGCAAAGAAAAGCGGTATGCTTAAAAGCCACGGCAGCGGGTAATTCCACCTTCCTTCCTGGAATATAAATCCGCACATAATTACAACCGGGCTGTGCGTAGCGCTGACGGTAAGTTCACCCAGGCCCCTGTAGCAGAATTTAAGAGGGGGCGCGGTATAGCCGACGCCAAGAACCAGGCTTACAGAAATCATCGTTAAAACAAGCCAGTGTGAAAAAGCAGGAGTGCTTTTAAGCAAAAGATAAGAATTTATCAAAACAAGTAAGCTTACAATGCCTGAGGCAGCCTGAATTTCACCCTTGGTGATTTTCCCTTCAACAAGCATTCTTGTCCCGCCCGTAAAGAGGCTGAAATTCTTGTTTAGCTTATCTGTCGCAAAGTCAAAGTATTCATTCAGTAGTATAGTAAGCAGCTCAATAAAAAAAAGGAGTGTGTAGCCCCAGAAGTACGCCACGGGGTTAAATGCGCCCCCGGGGAGAAATAGCGCGGCAGCCGAGCCAAGGCTGTAGGCAATAAAAGTCATGGGATAGAACTGAATGCGTATAATTTTTATCCAGGAGATGAGCTTATCCCTAATAAAACTCTTGTTCTTCAGTCTTAAGGCCATAAAACCCCGTTTTCTGTTGCTTTTATTCTACACTGACAATTCCTCTCTCTACCTTAATTTTCCTCTTTTCAGCGAGGCAAAGACTCCCAGAAGGCAAAGCACTGAAAAAGCGGCAAAGAGCATCTTTACGCTGTAGAGAAACAATCCGTAATATTCAGGCGTAATTCTTATGTTTCCGATTACAACTGAGAAAACCATTATGGATATCGCCATACTCAGCATCTGCCCGGTAAGGCGCATTGTTGCAAGCGTAGCCGAGGCCACGCCGTAGAGTTTCTTTTCCACTGAGCTCATTATGGCATTTGTGTTCGGCGAAGTAAAAAGCCCGAAACCTATTCCAATTACCAGGAGTGCCAAGATAATGTAGCCCGTGGGCGTAAGGGCTGAAATAAATGCAAGGACAAAAAGCCCCAGCGTAAGAAGTCCCATTCCAATTGAGGCAAGCACTCCCGGCTCAACCCTGTCGGAAAGCCTTCCTGCAAAAGGGGAAACGAGCATCATAACCACAGGCTGTGCAACCAGAACAAGCCCCGCCCTCTGCGGCGTAAAAGCCTTGATGTACTGCAGGTAAAGGCTCAGGAGAAATCCAATTGCAAAGGTAGCGCTGTAGTTTATTAGTGCCGCCGCGTTGGAAAACATGAAAACCGTATTGTTGCTGAAAAGCCTGAGGTTCAAGACCGGGCTTTCAGCACGCGACTCCCACCTAATAAAAATTAAAAATCCGGCAATTGCAAACAACAGAAGAATACTCCCATTTATAGATGGCAGGAGAGTAAATCCGTACATAAGCGCCACGAGCGCCAGGCATAAGATAACCGATCCCCCGGCGTCAAACTTCTCACCCCTGGCCTCGGCCCATTCTCCCTTGAGCCTTGCAAGTACAAGAAAGATGACAATAATTCCAAGCGGGACGTTAACATAAAACAGGCTCCGCCAGCCGAGGTTCTGCGTCAGCACTCCCCCGAGGAAAGGACCAATTGAAAGGCCCAGATAGGTAACTGATACGTTAATGCCAAGTGCCCTGCCTCTTTCTCCCGGCGGGTAAACCGAGCTCAGGATTGCCACGGCGGTTCCAAAGACGAGCGCGCTGCCAATGCCCTGGATTATTCGAAAGGCAATTAGAAGTAAAACCGTTGGTGAAAGGGCACAGAAAAGTGAAGCCGCAGTATATATTATAACACCAACCATGAAGAGCTTTTTTCTTCCGTATATGTCGGCAAGCTTACCAAAGGGAACGAGCAATACAGCGGCAGAAAGCAGGAATGAGCTTGCAACCCAGCTTAATAATACGGCGTTGAGCATAAATTCCTTACCGATTGCAGGAAGCGCAATGTTTATGCTTGAGCTCATAAAAGGGGTGGTAAAGGCGGTTATTGTTGTAATTAAAAGCGCGGTCTTCTTTACCTTTTCATTCCGGGAGGCCGTAAGAACAGAAGAATTATTTTCCGTCATCATCTTTCAACACATATCGTTTCAAAATTACAGTTAAACTTAGAAAATTTTCGCTCCCGTGTCAATTGCATGGACTCCCCGCGTGCCGATTAAAGACTTTGCAGCTGCTTTTTCCGGCAGGTGAATAGAATAATTAAAGAGTTTTATGTATCATATAATTATTCAGTAATAAAATGTGCTCTTATGAAAAAACTTCAGCAGGAAGGAAGGAAACGCTTTAAGAGAATACTGCAGCCATTCCAGCAGTTCGTACAGGCAGAGACCTTCAGCGGAATCCTCCTTTTATTCTTTACACTCCTGGCGCTAATATGGACAAATTCGCCTTTCTCGGAGTCTTACTTCAGCCTTTGGCACACAAAGCTCAGCCTTGGCTTTGGAGACTTTCTAATGGACGAATCCCTGCATTTCTGGATCAACGACGGACTGATGGCAATTTTCTTCTTCCTGGTGGGACTCGAAATAAAAAGAGAAATTCTTGCCGGGGAACTCTCTTCTGCCAGGCTTGCAGTTCTTCCCGTAATTGCGGCAGTCGGGGGAATGCTGTTTCCAGCCTTGATCTATCTGATCTTTAATTTCGGCACTCCCTCGGCTCACGGCTGGGGAATTCCAACTGCAACAGACATTGCATTTGCAATTGGGATCATGTCGCTGGTGGGAAAGAAGGTCCCCCTGGGTCTCAAGGTTTTTCTTGCCGCCCTGGCAATTGCAGATGACATGGGAGCAGTTGTAATAATTGCCATATTTTATTCCTCCGGCATCTCCCTTGGCTGGCTTATTGCTGCCGCAGCGTTCTTTACACTGCAGGTTTTAATGAACCGCCTCAACGTCCACAAAAACTCCGTTTATGCCATACTTGGCATTGGGCTCTGGTTTGCACTCTGGAAAACGGGAGTTCACCCCACAATTGCGGGTGTCCTTTCTGCAATTGCAATTCCGGCAAGAACAAAGCTCATGAATGGGAATTTCACCGACTGGGCCAGACACTATTTAACGGAATACGACAGGGCACCAAAGACGCCCGCAACACCGCTTGTTACGCAGGAAGAGCAGGAAGCCTTGCTTGGACTAGCGACCATCAGTGAAAACGCACAGACACCCCTTCAGAGAATTGAGCATAAGCTTCAGCCCTGGGTATCTTATTTAATTATGCCCCTTTTTGCGCTTGCAAATGCGGGCGTTATCGTGGGAAGTGAACTTTCTCAGGCCTATTCCATGCCTTCGACAATTGGAGTCATGCTGGGCTTGTTCCTGGGTAAACCCCTTGGAATTACGTTCTTTTCCTTCCTGGCCGTAAAGTCTCGTCTTGCAAGCCTTCCTGCCGGGGCAAACTGGGTTTCAATGCTCGGAACGGGGGCCGTAGCCGGAATCGGCTTTACAATGTCAATTTTTATAGCAAATCTTGCCTTCGGAAGCGAGAGCCCTTTCTTAAGCTTCGCAAAAATCGGAATTCTCTCGGCTTCTGTGCTCTCGGGACTCGTAGGATGGCTGATACTAAGAGGCAGCAGATAAAGACTGCTGCCCCTTAAAAAAAGAAGAATTTTATGACTGATTGTTACTGCTCTTTGCCGCAGCATTTTTTATACTTTTTGCCGCTTCCGCATGGACAGGGATCGTTGCGCCCGATTTTATCTTCCACCCTTACGTAAGGCCTTACAGAAACACCCTTTCCATCCTCAAAATACCATTTGCCCTCTTTCTTCTTGAAAGTGGACAGCTCGTGGTGATCTTTCCTTATGCCTTTCTGCGCAAAGGAGGCGATAAACTCAACTTCACCTTCCTCGTCGCCCGGGCCGCCTTTGGAAGTGTTCTTAATTTCTATTCCAAGCCATTCCGAGTTTTCAGACCAGTCACGTGTGGCATCCCTGTCGAAGTCATCCCTGTGCTCAGGATGAGTTGTATCGTAAATGTAATCTATTTCATGCTTTACGTAAGCCGTGAACCGTGATCTCATCAGTTCTTCAGCCGTCTGGGCGGCTCTTTCACCTTTGATCAATGGAAGGCAGCATTCACTGTATGCTTTACCCGATCCGCAAGGACAGTTTTCCATAAATATTCTATTACCCTTTGTTAGTTGCTTAATTTATTGCAGATTAATGTGCAAATATAAAAATAATTTAATTTTCCTGAAATTCCGGC
Source organism: Ignavibacteria bacterium (assembly GCA_025612245.1). Classification (GTDB taxonomy): domain Bacteria; phylum Bacteroidota; class Ignavibacteria; order Ignavibacteriales; family SURF-24; genus JAAXKN01. Next base: position 94,103 of record JAAXKQ010000002.1, on the reverse strand, counting down.
TTTACTGCTCTAGTACTTTATCTTCTCAAAGCCCTTGCCGAATACCCCCATTACGGAGTTATAAGAAAGGAATGCATCCTCGTCCGCTTCCTTTACAATTCTGAGTATAAGACCCAGTTCATTTTTTCTGGCCACTACCATAAGTACTTCCTTTTCCTCGTTGGTGTACCAGCCTTTGCCTTTGAGGAACGTTATGCCGCGGTGGAGATCTTTCCCAATCTTTTCGGCAATGGCCTCATTGTTGTTTGAGAAAACGAAGACCTGCATGGACTGTTTTGCTCCCTCCAGAAGCATATCAATCGTATAGGTGGTAACAGCCATTACAACACATCCATAAACAATTTTCTCCAGAGACCCAAATATCAGGTACGACGAACATATTATTATGACGTCTGTAACCAGCAGTACCTTGCCGGGACTCAGGTTCTTATACTTTATTATAATCATTGCAATTATATCCGTACCGCCCGAGCTCCCGCCCTGGGTAAAGATCATTCCTATACCCGCACCGGCCAGCATTCCGCCCAGTATAGAGGCCATAAAGGCATCTTTTACCACGGGCGCTTTTATCATATACTGCAGAAAATAAAGGAATCCGGATAAAACTATCACCGCGTAAATTGTCTTTATCCCAAATCCGGAACCGAGAATTCTAATTGACATGGCTATAAGGACTGCATTCAGCACTAGGAATGTCAGACCCACGGGAATTCCCGTCATGAAATAAACCAGCGTACCCACACCGCTTAATCCGCCGCCAATAATTTTCGACGGAATTAAAAATGCGGTCCAGCCCAGGGCGTAAATAAAAAGCCCCAGTGTAATGATCAAGTAACTTTTTATAATAGAAGATGTTTTTTCCATATTTTTTAGATTATCCATAATTCAGAATCAAATAATTCAAAAAGGGTTTTGAATTTATGCATAAATAAGCTACGTTTCAAGTAAAGAAGAATTACATGGATTATGAAGCGAAATTATAATAGACCATCCGGGACTGAAAGACCTCACAGGATTGGAAAACAAGACAAAACAGAAAAATTTAACGCTCCGGATAAGTCCGGCAGACCCGTTAAAAAAAACAGGGAAGAAAACAATTTCAGGCCTGCAAGCCTGCGTGTAAAAAAAGATAGCCCCATAAAGGCGGAAGAAGCCGGTGCGGGCTCATTCTCCGGAATTTTACTCAGGAGCATTCCTAGGGAAGTAAAAAAAGACGACATTGAACCTCTCTCCGCTATGGACTACGAAGCGGAGCTCAGGCTTAAGAACGACGCATTTGCCGAATTCTGGCAGTTAAACAGGCTCCCATTAAAGCCCGAAGCCATCAGGCGCTCGCCAAAAGCAAGGCATTACCGCACCACGACAAAAAGAAGGGTCGTAAACCTTAAGGGAAGATTCCACCTTTTCTTCAGCGAAAGCCATAGGCCTTCAGGGGAGAACCTCTTCAGCTATTCGGAGCTTGAACCCGAGGAGCATAATGCCATTTATAAGTTCCTTTTGGACAAAATAAACGAACCCGCATTCAGGCTCATTGGCTTTAACCTTAATTACCTCATTATCCGCGGCAGTTATACGGAGTTTACGGTCATATTTAATGTGCACACGTTAAATGCAGAAATTGTAAGAAAACTCAGGGCGCTTTCACTCCAGATGCAGAAGCTGGAAGTAAATATAGCCTCATCTTTCATTTACCTGGATCCCACGCGCTCGGAATATTACCTTGAAAACCTGAGACCGAAGGACCAGATGAACTTCAAGAAACTTTTCGGGGCCGATAAGATCTTTCTTATGGTAAACGGCAAAAAATATTCCTTTCACCCCACATCGTTCTCCCAGGTCAACCTTTCAATGGTTCCCGTGATGCTGGATCTGGCAAAGGAAATGCTAAGCGTTCCCGAAAAAGACGCGCGTTTTATTGACCTTTTCTGCGGCTACGGGCTCTTTACTCACTTCCTGGCGGACAGCTTTTCTGAAGCCACCGGCATTGAAGCCGAGGGAGCATCCGTTAAATCCGCAATTGAAAACACCCCTTACTTTTCACATAAAGGCAGGGTAAGGTTCTTAGCACACAAAATTGAAAGCCAGACTCTGGAAGATTCACTTCCCCAGGACGGGAAACCTGAAGTCTTCCTCCTCGATCCCCCGAGGCAGGGAACAGCTACAGGCGTGATAAAATCGGTTACAGAAAGAAATCCCTTAAAGGTAATCCACATTTTCTGCGGAGTGGATGAAATACCAAGGGAACTGAAGCTATGGACAAAAAACGGCTACCGCCTTAAACGGGTAGTTCCCCTGGATATGTTCCCCGGAACGCCAAACCTGGAAGTAATGCTCCTGTTTAATCCTGAATAGCCTTTCCCCGGGCATCCGGCTTCTAAGGAAATTCATTTTTTAAGTGGATTGATTTAGAGGAACGTTTTCCATACTTATAATTATATAACTATGGAGAAAATGTGATGCTGGAGGATAAGGCAAAGCGCCTGATTGAACTGAAGGAAGAATACGACAGGTTAAAAGATGAATATATGAGGCTGATGGATGAGTTCCATAATGAACTCCTTGAAAGCGGCAATAAGGACTTTGAGTTCCATGGCTACCGGATATCATTGCTTGAAGACACAATAAGAAGGGAACTGGAAAGGGCGCTCCTGAAAAGAACACTGAAGGAGCTGGGGCTCTCGGAAGACGAAATTATATCCGTCATCATATCCTCGAAAAGGGAAATTCCCCTTTCCGGTATAATAAATATTACAAAGGTCTGATCTTTTTTTGTACCCGGGCGCAGCTTTTTTTCCGCCCATAAAAAAATTAAAGCACAAAGACGACTTTAATTCGTCTTTGTGCTTTTCTTTCATTATCCTACCTGACAGGCATCATGCAATTAAAACTTACCGGCTCTTTTTTTGTCCCAGGTAATATCTAACGCCGGCATTAAGATTGGCTCCGCCGACATTGCCGGTTATGCCAAGCAGTGACTGCCGCAGGAAATTGTAGTACGCCTCTGCAAAGACTGTCAATGGTATTGCATTAAGTTTTCCCTCTAATCCCGTCCCGGCATAATAGCCTATCATTCCCGAAGCGTCTGTAGTCGAGCCAAGCCGTCCATCGGAACTTTTACTTTCTTCGGTATACTTGGAATAGGTAAGCCCCGCCATTGGATATAAGGTAAGGATGTCCGAAAGAGGGATCTTATATTCCAGTCCCCCGTTAATCATCCATTGCTTGTATGTTGCCGATCCGTCCTTTGTCCTGGTGATGCCTGTTAAGTCTCCATTCTCACGATCATAATGGTAATTATATGTAAATGGCACGCCGGACTTTGAGAAGTAAGTGGCTCTTCCCGTAAGATACATTTGGGAGGATAATGGAAGCCCCAGCCCCCCGCCGAAAGAAAACCCCAGTCTTGAATCGTATACCTCGCTGAAACCTTCCCGTGCTGAAATAAACCCGCCGATGTTCAAAGAGACATAGAAAGGAGAGGGGACATTGTTTTGAGAAAAAAGTTCAAATTGAGAGATGAGTAAAAAAACAGTAATTAAAGCAACTCTTTTTGACATTTCTGTAACCCTTTATTTGATGAAAGTAATTGTGTGAAGATTTCCTATTTAAATAGGAATATTACTGTATTTGAACTTCCTTAAAATTATTTTTAATCACTTTATCAAAGTTAGATAAATTGCAGCATTCAAACAAAACAGCTACTGCTTTTTAGATGGAAAAACATTCAAACCGGGTAGCAGGGATAAGGTAAAATTTTCCTTGACAGGAAATAATAATTCCCTTAACTTGAATGCAGATGAGGCAAAGACATCGATTTATCTTGACCGGAGAGAATCTTTTCCTCATGGAACATATCCATAAGAACTGATTTTATGATAAAGAATTCCGGTAAAGTAACTTCTGTATAGATCAAAAGACATTCCCAGGTCAGGTTCTCTGTTTTGTTATTTCTGATGATCCTTAAATTAAATCATAAATATTTCATGGATCTTCCGATGAAACAGATTAAACGGGCTCTTAAGACAGCCTCTCCTTTCTCCAGCCACCAATACTACTCATCTTCCACTCCCGTAGTGAGAACCCCATTAAGAATGATTTTCCCAGTGGCTCCGCCTCAAAAGGAAGCCTGAGACCAAAATAACTTACCAGCGTAAGTTATTTTAGAAATAAGTAAGCTCTGGATCATCCATATAAAAATAATTCGTTTCCCATCCTGAATAATGGCTATTACACTTTCTATCCTTTTGGGGTAAAAATATGAAAGACTCATTAAGGCATCACTGCTCATCAGCCATATTACTGTTTTTTTCTCTTGCCATTCTTTCCCTGCTGGACTTGGGATGCGGAAAGCCCAACTCTCTTGCACCCGAAGATCCCTCCATTCCTGGAAGGCGGGACTACGTCTGGAAAGTGGATACTCTTTATATGCCTGTAAACCCGGGAGAATCCATCTGGGGTTCAGCAGCCGGTGATGTATGGGTCTGCGGGACAGGAGGGCCTGCAGGTCAAGGGATGCAGCACTTTGACGGACGGACCTGGAAAGCGCTGGATGTTCTCGTCAACGGGTTTAGCATCTTCGGATTCAGCAAGGATGACGTTTGGATGGGTTCAAATGACGGACAGATACTGCACTATGACGGCAGGGAGTGGACCTTAAACTTTGACTTTGAGGTAGATGGCACCCATTTTGTCGACATCTGCGACATCTGGGGCTCCAGGCCTGATGACGTATATGCATGCGGCTTTATTCTGTACAAGACTTCTGCTTATGAACCGGAATCCATTAAGGGCTTTGTTCTGCATTATGACGGCAATACCTGGAAGGAAGTCTGCCGTGGAGACTTTAATTCTCAGTTCCTATCCGTTAGAAAGAGCGAAGGAAAGATTTTTGTCTGGTCGTTTACTTTTCAGGATTACAATAATTCAGACATATATTACCAGCTAACTAATAATGGAAAGTTGGAAAAATTATTCTCCAATTCTATAAGCAAAATTATTATGGGTAACAATTTGATTATGAACGGTAAGGTTTATTTTTCAATAGGGTATAATTTCTTTAGATATGAAGATGGTCTTCTAGTTAAGGTGCTCTCAGTTGACAATATAAATTACGGCTACTGCTGTTATGGCAGAAGCGAAAGAGACATTATCATCAGGATGCAAGACGGTCTGGCACATTATAACGGGACTGACATTCAGTACATATATCATTCCCCTTCACCTACAATGATTATAATAGCCGTGCCCGTAATTCTTGAAAAAGACGTATTCTTTCTAGCCCTGGATAGAGGTAAAACACTGGTGCTGCACGGGAAATTAAACGACTAAAGGAGAAAAAAGCTAAGAAAACAATTACGAAAGGGACAGCGCTGGTACCGCTGCCCCTCTCTTCAAAAAGAATAGCTCCATAGGTTAGCGGCCTAATATGCAGTTAATTGAACTGCCGGAGGCTATTCTATACTTTGCAGGCAAGTCATGTAATAGCAAGACGGACATAAGATTTGCCTTCTGTTTATGTGAAGCATATATTTCTGCCTGGAAACGATTCTTTATATGTTTCCCAGCATAAATGAATTTCAATATAATTTCTTTTGTAAGACTTAATACCTTTTAAGACTCGTTTTGTATTTCTGTTGATCCTATAGCTTATAATGAAGACGGCATGAAATCTATACAATAGGAGCATATGACAAGCTATATGTTATTAATTAAGCGAGGAGACAGTCTCCATCTAAAAAAGTATACGGGAGTGTATTGAATGAAATATTTTAACTTATTACTTATCTCATCCATAGTCTCATTTACGTTTTTCTCGTGCGGCCCGGCAGTCAACGTAACTTCGCTCAAGGAGAACCGGCCCCCGAAGCCAAAGGATTACAATATGATCATTGCTGAGCCTGAGGACAGACTCATCGATGAGTGTGTACCATTGGGACAGATAAATGTATTTGATGCCGGCCTTGCGGCAAATTGCAGTTTCCGTGATGTCTTAGTAATAGCAATTGAAAGAGCAAAAAAAATCGGAGCAGATGCAATTAAGCTCATTGAGGTCAAGAAACCGGACGGCTTTAGCACCTGCTACAGGATAAAGGCTATGGCTTATGCTTATCATGGCCCGGCTGTAGATAGTCTAACCTATGAAAACTTACTGGCTCCTCCTGATGCCTCCGATCAGTCCTTTATTGCTTTTAACGATTGTTCTTCTTGCAGCGATTTTGGGAACACCGGTATGCTTTCAAAATCAACAAAGAACATAATTCTTCTGCCTTTTTCTGTCACCACCGTATATGAGAATGGTAAAAAGGAACTCGTGCATTACCCGGCCACAGAATCGGGAATAATGGGCCACCTGAAGACATTACTCGGGGAAAATAACCAGACGGTAGAGCTTATTGACAAAGACACGGATAACTTCGATCGCTACCTTAAATACTATGGACAAATACTTGATGATTGCTATTCCGGCAAGGCTACACCTTTGGGCTGGGGAGAAAGTGCCTCGATTGAGCTTAAAGATACCACTTCAGTAATATACATACCGTTTGCCATTGAACGTGAAGCTCAGCATCATGTAAATGCCAGGTTCTACGTATTAGTTGCAGACTCAAGGGGGAAAGTCATTTTTAGCAGATGTATTGGCTATAACCCCATACTCTGGTCAGCTGACATAAATTCCTTCATAAATGAAACCAAAGGAATATTACCCCTTACGGAAAGTAAAATGGCCGGTCAGAAATAAGCCGCCTCTGCCTGGAGCCAGGAAAAGACGACGGGCAACAGTTACTTATTTCTTAATGCATTAAGAAATACTTCGCACAAATTATGACAGGTTGATCCCGCGGGAGCCCAAGGCTCCCGCAGGTAATATTTCAGTTCAGTTTGACTTTTGCTTCCACACTGTTAAGCACCGTGTCGTTCCTGATTAAGGACAAAACCTCCTGCACGTCGTCATATAAAACGCGGTCGCGCTCCATCGGGGGCACAACTTTTCTTACCTCATTATATGCTATGGATGTCCCCGTTCCGCACTTCAAGGGCTTGTGAAATTCAATTGCCTGACTTGCAGTCAATAGTTCAATTGCAAGCACCGACTGCAGGTTCTGCATTATACGGAAGCATTTCTGCGCCGCAATGGAGCCCATGGAATTGTGATCCTCCTGGTTGGCCGAGGTCGGTATTGAATCCACGCTTGCCGGATGGCTTAAGACCTTGTTTTCCGAAACCAGGCTTGCAGCAGTGTACTGCGCTATCATGAGCCCTGAATTTAAGCCTCCCCTGGTTGCAAGAAACCTCGGCAGCCCGCTTAAGGCGCCGTTTACCATGCGCTCGGTCCTTCTTTCAGAAACGTTTGCAAGCTCGGAAAGGGCTATCGACATAAAGTCCATCGGAAGAGCCATTGGCTGCCCGTGAAAGTTGCCCCCTTCGATGTGTTCTTCTTCTTCGGGAAAAATAAGGGGGTTGTCGTTAGCCGAGTTGATTTCAATTTCAACGCGCGAACAGACGTAGTTGATTGCGTCCCTCGAGGCCCCGTGTATCTGCGGTATGCACCTTAAAGAGTATGCGTCCTGCACCCTCTTGTCACCTGCGATGTGCGACTTACGGATCTCGCTTCCCGCAATAAGTGAAAGCATATTCTCAGCGGTTTCAATCTGCCCGGGATAGGGACGGAGCTGGTGGAGCTTATGGTCGAAGGCCCTGTCGGTTGCCCTTAAGGCCTCGTGAGTAAGCGCGGCACTGATGTCTGCCGTCTTGATCAGCTTTTTTGCCTGTATGCATATATACGCGGCAAAGGAAGTCATCATCTGCGTGCCGTTAATAAGCGCCAGGCCTTCTTTTGCCTGGAGTCTTACCGCCTCAAGCCCGAACTTCTTAAGCCCCTTTGAGGCAGGAAGTATCTTTTCATTCCTGGCCTCATCACTTGTAACGTCCTTAATTACCTGAACCCTGCCTTTCCCTATCATGGCCAGCACCAGGTGCGAAAGCTGCACCAGGTCGCCGCTCGAGCCAACCGAACCCTGAGAGGGAACAACCGGAATGATGTTGTTATTCATCATTTCGATTAATAGTTTGATAGTGGAAAGCCTGATGCCCGAATAGCCTTTGGCCAGGGCGTTTACCCTTAAGAGCATCATTATTTTGACTATGAATGGGGGAAGGTACTCTCCCGTTCCCACGGAGTGGCTTAAGATGAGGTTTTCCTGCAGTGTGGCAAGATCCTCTTTTGAAATCCTGACGTTTGAAAATTCCCCGAAGCCCGTCGTAACGCCGTAGATGACTTCTTCGTTTTCGACCCATTTTTCAATTAAGGCCCTTGCCCTTTTTACCTTCTTTTCAGATTCCCTGGAAAGGCGGACAAGTGGATTTTCCCTGAGGAAGAATTCGATTTTATCCAGGCTCAGGGAATTCCCGTCAACTTCCATGATTTGTCTTTTCATGCAGTATTCTTTTTATTTTATTGGATGAGGCATCATTTGCCCTGTATTTAATCAATATCCTGTCCTCATCATAAGTCGCACTGATAACGTCTGCAAGCGAATGTATCTTTGCGACTGTCCTGGAATCCGTAAGTTCCAGTTCCACTGTTTCTTCCTTAAATTCCTCTTCAATGACAGATCTAATTTTCTCTTTCAGCCCCTGTATATTAATTCCTCTTTCGGCCGAGACGAAAATTGCGTTGCTGTATTTTCCAAGGACGTAATCGATTCTGCTCTTGTCCTCCAGCGCGTCAACTTTGTTGAATATTTTTATCTGTGCCTTCTTCTCCACGCCAAGATCCTTGAGTGTCTGGTCCACAACCGAAATATGATCCTCAAAGAAAGGATGTGAAACATCTATAACGTGCAGCACCAGATCGGCCTCAGAAACCTCGTTAAGTGTGCTCTTAAAGGAAGCAACCAGGTGGTGGGGCAGCTTTCTGATAAATCCTACCGTATCGCTGAGGAGTATGTTCTGCCCGCTGTCCAGCCTTAAAGAGCGCGTCGTGGAATCAAGCGTGGCAAAGAGTTTATCTTCAGCCAGCACGCCTGCATTTGTAAGCAGGTTAAGCAGCGTGGATTTGCCGGCGTTCGTATAGCCTACCAGTGACGCCCTGAAGAAATCCTTCCTGTTGGAACTCCTGGTCTGCCTTTGCGACTCAATTTTTCCCAGCTTTTCCTTCAGCATTCCGATGCGTGTCCTGATCATTCGCCTGTCGGTTTCAATCTGTGTTTCACCTGGTCCTTTTGTTCCAATGCCGCCGTACTGCTTGCTCAGGTGAGTCCAGGCACGCGTAAGCCTTGGAAGCATGTACTGAAGCTGCGCGAGCTCCACCTGTGTTTTTGCCTCGCGTGTCTTAGCGCGCGTGGCAAATATGTCCAGAATGAGGCCCGAGCGGTCGATTATCTTTTTATTTACCAGCTTTTCAAGATTCCTGACCTGCACCGGGGTGAGGTCGTCGTCAAAAATAACCAGGTCAATATCGTTAAATTCCACCAGCTGCGCCAGTTCCTCGGCTTTTCCTTTTCCAAGGTAATAAGCAGGTTCAGCCCTGTCGCGGTCCTGTATAACTTTCATCTTCGTATCGGCTCCGGCCGTCATGGCAAGCATTTCCAGCTCGTCCAGGTGCTCTTCTACTTCATGCTTTGTGTATTCTCTGGTATTAAGAGATACCAGTATTGCTTTTTCTGTCGTATTCTTTTGGTTTTCTATCATACATCCCTTTCATGTAAACAAATTTTCTGTTATTTGGCAGAAATTGTTTAATAATTAAATCTTTTAACGGTTCACACCGTGTCTTTCTTTGCGCTCCGGGAGATCAGCATTTCAACGAGCGCCAGTATCAGGGCCATCAGCAGGAAGTGCCGCCAGAGCTCGGAGCCGAACCTGGCCTGCTGAATTTCACGCGTGTAATTATCATTTACGTCCAGCCTGAACTGTTTGCCCTTAAAACCAGTCTTGCTCAGGTATTCGTTGAACTCCTTGAGCGTCAGGCTGCCCGGGTTCGACTCCCTGGGGGAGTGGTTTATGGAAAAATAATCCACCAGCCTCTCACCCGAAAGCACCCTGTAATTACCTGCCAGGTTTGTATTGCTGTAGGTAATAAAATTCTGGCTCTGGTTTTCCAGATTAATTACCTCATTCGTTTTATCGGGCCTTGCAATCTTTATCTGCGGAAGAATCCTAGCCTGCAGGTTTAATGTCACCATCTCGCCTGCAGTAAAGCTGTTCATGTGGTGATCCTTGCTGGCCAGGTAATAAACCGCTTTATTCATTACCGGGGCAAATAAGCCTTTGAGCGGGAAATTGCTCCAGTTAAGGACAGGCGCCGTATTCATCAGGAGCACTTTGCCTTTTCCGACTGAATATTCGCTCAGGAAAGAGGAGTTATCGGGCAATGTAATTATGTTCTTTCCTTTTCCCTGTGTGTTTAACCTGAAATAGTAGTAAATGTCCGGCGATTCCACCTGTTTTTTAGCCCCTTTTGCAAAAAGATCGGCAAAAACCGGGTGTTCAAAGTCAATTTTGTCAAAGATGGCTCCGCCTGCAGTGGAATTTGGGTTCCCGGCCATTGAGGAAGGTTCCGGGAGCTGAAACATTGAAAGCAGGCTCCTGAAGTTGGAAAGGTCTGAGCCTGAACCGGGCATTATGAAAAGACTTCCCCCGTTAGCCACATAGCTTTTCAGCTTTCCGGCGCTATTCTGGCCTTCGGAACCGATGGCAACTACAGCATCGTAACTATTAGGATCAACAGAAGAAACCTGGCTAAAGTTTCTTTTTGTAATGTTAATTGTGCCGTTTTCACTCGCGGCTGTAAGGGCAAGTGCCACAAAACTTGCATCCTGATCCCTGTCGGAAAATATCACTATTGATATCTTGTCGGGAACAACAATGTTCATGTAGCGCTTGTTATCCTGGTTAATATCGTCATCTTCCAGGCCAGCTGAAACCTCCGTATAGCCCGAGGACTTGAGCTGGGTTTCAAAGACGACCTCTTTTGTCTCACCCGGAGCGAGGCTTACGCTCTGCTGTGCGCTTCTTTCGCCGTTGATAAACAAAGAAGCAATCGTATTCTGTGCGCTTCTTGAGGAGTAATTGGTAACCTGTGCCGTAAAGCTTACGGGCTTTCCTTTTTCAAAAATCTGGTTATTTGCCTCAAGGTTGTCGATGCCAAGGTTGAAGACGTCTTTACCCGAGAAGTCAAACGTATAGAGCTTTACCTTGTCGTTTAGTATGTTGCTCAGGTTTGAAAGCGGCTGATTGGGCTCTGAGAGGTCCGTTTTCTGGAAATCGCTCAGGAGGTAGATTTCCTTGTTGAAATTGTGGCTTTCCGAAAGGATCTCCCCTGCAATGATCACAGCCTTGTTGATGGTACCGCTTTCATAGGAAAGCTCAACCGCATCCAGCTTTTTCCTGAATTCAGCCAGGTTGGTCGTGGTTTTTACATCTTCTTTACCCGCCCCGGCAACCGTAACAAGGGCGACCTCGTCGCCTTCCTGAAGTTCATTTAAGAGAGTCTTTATCACCTGGCGCGCACGGTTAAAGTCGGAGCCTTTCTCGTTTACCACAGACATGCTGAAGGTATTATCCAGTATAAAAACCGCCGTGGTCTTAGCCGAGCTGGTGGTTCCGCCAATTGAAACGCCCTGGAGCGTGGGCCTTGCAAATGAAAAGACCACAAAAAGAATTATTAAAAACCTGAGTGCCAGAAGCAGCCACTGTTTCAGCTTTATCCTGCGTATTTTGTTTTTCTGTAGTTCTTTGAGGAAAGTAAGTGTGCTGAATTCTATGCGTTTTAGTTTCCTTAAATTAAGCAGGTGCAATAATACGGGGATTGCAGTTGCAATAAGACCAAATAATATTGCAGGATTAAGAAATGTCATTTATGAAAAATTTTTCCCTCTAAATCTGTTGTTTATGCAAAGGATGCCGGCCCGTATCATCAGGCGCATCCCGCCTTAAAATCGTTTCCTTTACCATAAAAATAGGAACTTGTCCGTTTAACAGCAATATAAAAATAAGACAGCCTTTCTCTCGTAAATGGGAGGGGGATTAAAAGTCAAAGGCCCGGGAAATGAAGTGTTCACCGGGCCTCGTCCGGGCAATAGCTTCCCGGCTTAATATATCTTTTTAATACACCTTTTCTTAGTATATCTTTTTCAGCTTTGCGCCCTTAAAGTAATGCAAGAGGATCTCATCGAAGCTGTAACCCATCTCGCCCATAACTGCGGCTCCGATCTGGCAGAGGCCAACGCCGTGTCCCCAGCCGGCACCCGTCAGTATGAACTTAGCGGGTATTCCGTCCTTAAGATCTTCCTTATCCACTACAAAAGCCGAGCTATAGAGGTGTGAGGGAGAAAGCACTCTTCTTATCTCCAGCTCTTTACCTATTGTCAGCGTCTTCTTTGTGCCTACAATCTTCAGCTTTATAAGTCTTGCCGAATAGCCTCTTTCCACCGGAATAAGATCCACTATGTCGCCGAAATCAATTCCGCTTTTCTCCTTGATCAGCTTGGATATTTCTTCCTGCGTATATTCAACTTTCCAGCGGTAAAAGTCTGTCGTCTTCTGGTCGTATTTCAACAGCACCTGAGAAAGCACCTTGTGGTCGTGCGTATTGCAGAAAGAAGGAGGATTCGAGCGGATCCACTTGTCGGCGCTCTCTTCGTCTGAAAAATCCACCTTCAGGTTCTCGGGGTCGTATTTATAGTCAACTACCTGTGAAAGATATGGGTGTTTTACCGGTTCCCATACATTCTCAAAAGCCTCGGAAATTCCGCCGCAGGATTTTGAGAACCTGGTATCGCATATCTTATCATTATATGTAAGAACAATGCCGCGCGTTTCTTCTATGGCTTCCTTAACAGCGTCGGTGTAAGCCTTTGTCATACCCTGATAGCGCTGGCAGTGGTCATCGGCACACACGTCAAATAGTGTGTGGTCTTCCTTATCGTACCACTTTATCAGTTCATCCTCGGTCTGAAATGTTGAAGCATGCTTTGTACCGGGAGCATTTTCCTTTACCTTTTCTATCTGTGCCAGAAGCCAGCTTCTGGATATAATGGAATGAGCCTTCAAGAGCTGCAGCGAGCTTGTAGCACTCATTTCAGAGGAAATAACGCTCGTAAGATAAGACTCAACCGGAAGCACGTTTACGACTGTAATTTTATCGCCTTCTTTGACAAGTTTCAGCACGCCGGCAAATCTCTGGTCCTCTTTCTGCTCCCAGTGAAACTTGACGCCTATTACAACCTCTCTTATCAGGAATGATTCGGATCTGAAGTCGTTCGGGCTGAAGGAAATTTCGCCGGTCACTTTGTAAGTTTCTTTTTCCGCTTCAATTACTATGATCTCATCTTCCAGGCGGGCAGTATATCTGCCGTTGAACGTATTCTTAAAACCGAAGGAGGAAAAGTCGCCGTAAAGGTCGAAGCTTATTTTCTCCGCCGTCAGTATGCCTACGCTTACAGTTGGTTCAGTCATTTTTAGTCTCTGCTAATTTATATTAAAAACTTTGAATTTATAACACCTCTGTAAATATAAATATAAGCTTTCAAAAGGTGAAGCATAAAGTTTCTTCATTAAGAGCTTCCGCGGGCAGCCTTGCGCCTTCATTTCAATTGGATTATATTTATTCCTGTTAAATGCTGTCAGATAAGGATTTACGCATAAAAACAGCTTAATTAAACCTAAAGCAGGAGTCCTGCAACTACTATAAAGCCATGAAACAGCACAAAGTTACATTTCTTCCCTCAGGAAGGTCGGGTTACTTTAAGGAAGGCACTTCCCTTAAAGATGCTGCCCTGGAGCTGGGACTTGTAATTGAAGCTTCCTGCGGCGGCCTGGGCATGTGCGGCAGGTGCGCCGTCATTATCACTCAGGGCTTCTTTAATCCCACGCCTTCTGATCAGGAGCATTTTTCAGAGGAGGAACTCCTTCTTAAAGGCTTCAGACTTTCCTGCCAGAGCATAATTTCAGAAGACGTTACCTGCCTGGTGCCTGAAAAATCACGGGCCCTCGACTTGAAAATAATGACCGAGGGAATAAGGGGCGGGTTCCCGTTGAACCCGGGACTGAAGAAAGTCTTTCTTGAACTTCCCAGGCCCTTGCCAGGACAAAACTATTTCGATTTTGAAACTCTGGCATTTGGCCTAAAGGAAAAAGGATATACCATTCATGACTTTAATTTTCACATACTGAAGGAAATCCCGCGGCTTTTAAGAGAAAACAACTTCAGACTGACGGCAGTTCTTGACGGAGAAAAACTTCTTGAAGTTGAAGGAGGCGACACAAGGAAATCACTTTATGCCGCCGCGGTTGACATCGGTACTACGACGGTTGCGGCAAAGCTCCTGGACATAAACAATGGCGAAGTTTATGCCGTCGGCTCGGCCTTGAACCCGCAGAATGCCTTCGGTTCAGACGTCATTTCAAGGGTAAACTACATTTTAAGCCATAAAGACGGCCTTGAAGCGCTCCACGGGCTCATAGTCGGACAGGTAAACCGTCTCATTGACGAACTCTGCACAGAAAGCGGAATTGAAAAAAACTCGGTCTATAAAGTCTCCATTGCGGGCAATACAATCATGCGCCACATTTTCCTCGGCATTACACCGGAAAACATAGCCTTTAGCCCATATACCCCTGTTCTAAAAAGAGCCCTGGGACTCAACGCCAAAGAACTGGGCATTTCCATTAACAAGGGAGGAATGGTTTATCTTCTTCCTGATCTGGGCAGTTACGCCGGGAGCGACATAACGGGCGTTCTTACGGTCCTAGACCTGGAAAATGAAAGTAAAATTTATCTCGTCATTGATATCGGCACCAACGGGGAAGTAGTGCTCGGGTCAAAAGAGGCTATACTCTGCTGCTCCTCTCCGGCGGGCCCGGCCTGGGAAGGGGCGGGCATCAGAAACGGCATGAGGGCTTCAAAAGGCGCAATTGAACGCGCTGTAATTGAGAAAGGCCGGCTGAGGCTTAAGACAATCGGCAACACCGAGCCCAGGGGCATCTGCGGCTCCGGGCTGCACGACCTCGTTATTGAATTCCTGCGTGCAGGCGTAATTGACAAAAGCGGCAGAATTAGGGCTAAGGCCGAACTGCCTGAAACGCTGAGCCCTGAAATTAAAGGCATGATATTGCGCTCTGAAGACGGGGTAAACGACATAAAGCTTACCGGAAAAGGAATTATGCTCTGCCAGAAGGATGTACGCGAGGTTCAGCTTGCAAAGGCCGCAATTTCTGCCGGCATCAGCATACTGATGAAAGAACTTAAAATTACGCCTTCAGACGTTGAGGGGGTCTTTGTTGCCGGCGCCTTCGGTAACCACCTGAACGGTAAAGACGCAGTTGAGCTTGGATTACTGCCCGACATGGAGCCTGAAAAGGTAAAGTTTATCGGCAACGCCGCCTTGTCGGGCGCCCTTGCAGTTCTGCTTTCCGAGGAAGCAAGGCTTAAGGCCGAGAGCCTCCCGGGAAAAGTAAGATACGTTGAAATTTCAGGAAGGGAGGATTTTCAGGACGTTTTTATAAAGAATTTGCCTTTCCACTTTCAGCAGGAAGGAGCGGGGCGTTGAAAACTCTTCATTTTAACGCAGAAAACATTTTACCCGAGGTTTCCTGCACACGGAAATACCTTCAAGCCGGGAGAATCGCTGAAAATGCCCTCCCCATGATAGAACTCTGCCACGGGATTTACCTGAAGCACCGGGACTTATTTAAGCCGGTCCTGAGATACAGGATTCTTGAAATTAGAAAAAAAGATCCCCCGGGCCTAAAAATTTACTTCCATGAAAATAGCTATTTTTCAGGGAAGGGCATTTTCCGCCTCTTGAAGGATTCAGAATTAGCGGCAGTTTACGTAGTTACACTGGGTCCTGAGGTTGACGAGAGGATTGGGCTTCTTGAAGATGAGGACTTTTTTGAAGGCTACCTACTTAATGCAGCAGCAGGCAGCATTATTGAAAGCCTGCAGGCAAAAGCCCGCGGTATAATTGCAGAAGAGGCATCCCGGCGGCAGGGCTTCCGCCTTGGCAAAAGGTTTTCTCCCGGCTATGCCGGCTGGGACTTAAGCGAGCAGGAAAAGCTCCTTAACATCTTAAATGGAAGGGAATTGGGACTCAGGCTGACAGAAGCCTTCTTAATGCTTCCGATGAAATCCGCAAGCGGCGTTTTCGGCTTCCTCAGATAATCTCTTTCTAATTGACAGGCTTTCAGTAATTAATTGATTTTTCTTTGTTATATTTCATTTAATATTTTTTGAGTAAAAGAGAATAAGAATATATGTTCAAGGAATTCCTGACAAAGCTGAATTCAGGCACAATACTGCTTTCAGACGGCGCCATGGGCACAGAGCTTCAGAAGCGCGGCATGAAAACAGGCGCCTGCCCCGAAGAGCTGAATTTTGTCAGCCCGGAGATAATACAGTCAATTCACAGCGAATATTATGAAGCAGGCAGTGATATCGTAGAAACAAACTCTTTCGGCAGTAACCGCATCAGACTTTCACTGCATCAGAAGGAAGACAGGGCTTATGACTTTGCCCGAAAGGCAGCTGAACTTGCCCGCGAAGTATGCCCCCGTGGGAAATTTGTTGCCGGCTCAATTGGCCCTACGGGCGAAATACTCTCCCCCTTGGGACCACTCAACCTTCAGGAGGCCTACGACGCTTTTGCCGAGGAAGCAGAGGCCCTGGCAGAAGGAGGCGTGGACGTAATATTTGTTGAAACCATGATGTCTATCGAGGAGGCTGAGACGGCTGTAAAGGCGGCAAAAGAAAAAACAGGCCTACCCGTATGCGCTTCAATGACTTATGAAGTGGGGCCTTCGGGTCCAAAGACCATGTGGGGCGTGGACGTCAAGACCAGCATCGAAAGGCTTACTGAGGCAGGGGCAGACGTAATTGGCTCTAACTGCGGACGCGGCTTTGACGAAATGATTATGGTTATGAGGCAAATGCGCCCACTGACGGAAAAACCCGTCCTTGCACAGTCAAACGCCGGCATACCCGAATGGGTTAACGGCCTCAGCGTTTATAAGGAGACTCCCGGAATCATATTGCCCAAGGCCGAAGAGCTGCTTAAAATCGGGATCAATATCATTGGCGGCTGCTGCGGCACCGGTCCACACCACATCCGCGAAATAAGAAAACTGGCAGATAAGTATAACGAGATCAGGGAAAGAAAATTTTGAGAACAAAACTGGAAATTGCCCAAAACTGGCTTCCCCGATATACCGGGACAAAAATAGATGAATTCGGCGATTACCTGCTGCTGACAAATTTTCATAATTACGTAACGCGCTTTGCCGAGCAGTTCAACTGCGAGATGCGCGGCATAGGCCGCCCCATGCAGACGGCTACAAATTCGCAGGGACTTACAATTGTAAATTTCGGCATCGGCTCCCCGAACGCCGCAACAATAATGGACCTTCTGGTTGCACGGCAGCCTAAAGGCGTCCTTTTTCTGGGTAAATGCGGCGGCATAAAAAAATCCACGGAAATCGGGCACTTTATTCTTCCCATTGCAGCCATCAGGGGCGAAGGCACCTCAGGCGATTATATGCCGCCCGAGGTACCGGCACTCCCGTCATTTAAGCTCCATAAGTTTGTCTCGGAAAAAATTGTCGAGCACCGGCAGGATTACCGCACCGGCGTCGTTTATACGACTAACAGGAGAGTCTGGGAATGGGACGAGGCTTTCAAGCGCTATCTTGAAAAACTTTCCGTCATTGGAATCGACATGGAAACAGCTACTATCTTTATTGTGGGGCACGTTAATGAGATTGCCAGGGGGGCTCTGCTCCTTGTTTCCGACATGCCCATGATCCCAGAAGGTATAAAAACTGAAGAATCAGACCGCAAGGTAACAGAGACCTTTGTCGATCTTCATCTTCAGATTGGAATTGAGGCAATGACTGAAATCGGGATAAAAGGGGAAGCGATTAAACACCTCCGCTATTAAGATTCTTCCTGCCTGCCGGGCTTTTCGGGCTTTGTTTCATCTTTTCTTTCAGGAGAAGGTTTCTCCTGTCTGCCTGAATTTTTCCTTTCAGGCCTGTTTTCCCCCGGCTGCGGCTTTTGCCCGCTTCTGCCCTGTGGCCTTGGTCCGCCGCCACTGCCACTGCGCCTTTGCTGGTTGCCGCCGCCACGCCTGTAGCCGCCGCTGCCCTGCGGCCTTTGAGACTGGCGTCTTTTTTCCTGGGGCCTGTTATCCTGGGGTTTATTTTCCATGGATCCAGATTCTCCAGCTTCTGCCGGAGCAGCCTGAGTAGTTTGTTCAGTTGCCGTAGTATCCAGCTCTTCCGGCAACTGAAGGAGTTTTTCTTCCGGCTGAATGCAATGCAGACTGTGTCCCAGAAATCCCTCTATTGCAGGAATATAAAATGAATCGTCCTCTGTGGCAAAACTGATCGAGGTGCCTGTAGCCCCGGCTCTGCCGGTACGCCCTATACGGTGCACGTAATCTTCAGGATCCTGGGGCAGCGTATAGTTAATTACGTGACTGATGCCTTCGACGTGAATTCCGCGGCTGGCGACGTCTGTAGCCACAAGGACTCTTATCCTGCCGTTCTTAAAGTCGTCGAGCGTTCTGATTCTCTGGCGCTGATCAACGTCACCCGAAATAAGAGCGCAGCTGATGCCGTGCTTCAGAAGGTGATCCGTCAGTCCCTGGGTCTCATCCCGCCGGTTGGCAAAAATAATAACCCTGTCCATATTCTGTTGTGTAATTAAGTTATAGACGAGTGGGTACTTTTCCTCGCTGGTTACGATGTAAATGATCTGTTTTACAGATTCAACTTCCACCTGTGCAGGTGCAATTTCCACATTCACCGCCTCTTTTGTCCAGTAAGAAGCGAGGCGCTCCACGTCCGGCGTAAGTGTGGCGCTGAAGAAGAGTGTCTGCCTTTTTTCTTTGGGCGGAGTAGCACGCACGATCTTGCGCACGTCCGGAATAAAACCCATGTCGAGCATGCGGTCGGCTTCATCTATTACCATTATCTCCACCTGACTTAAGTGCACGTCATGACGGTTATAAAAGTCAAGCAGCCTACCCGGTGTTGCCACAAGTACGTCTACCTGCTGGCCATTGAGCTGGCGTTTCTGTTTCTGGTAATCCATGCCTCCGTAGACAGACATAATGACGAGGTCGGTATATTTTCCCAGGTTAATGGCATCGCTTGCAATCTGCATAACCAGTTCACGCGTAGGGGCAATTATGAGTGCACGCGGTGCACCGTTGCGCCTTTTGGTCTGCAGCTTTTCTTTCATGAGGCGTGTTATAATTGTAATCAGGAACGCCGCAGTTTTGCCCGTACCCGTCTGTGCACGCCCAGTGGCATCTTTGCCGTTTAGCGTATTAAAAAGTATCTCGGCCTGAATCGGAGTGCAGTACTGGAAACCCAGGTCATAAATTGCATGCATGAGCTCTTTAGGGAGATTGAGGTCATGAAACCTTGTTTTGCCCTCGGCGGGTTCCACCTTAAACTGTGCAACATCCCAGTTATCGGGCTGTTTTTTCGGCGGCTGCTGAACCTTTGGAGCGGGCCTTTCCTGTCTTTCCCTTCTTGGTTGCGTTCCTGCTGCCGATGCCTGCTGTTGCTGCTGAGGCTGCTGAGGCTGAGGCCTTTTGCCTCTCGGCTGGGATGCCTGCTGAGGCGTCCTCTGTGCCTGCTGGGGCGTCTGCTGCCTTCCGCTGCCGGGCTGCTGCTGCCTGTTTTCTCTTCCGGTTCTCCTTTCCCTTCCCGGCTGCGCACCTGAAACCTTAACTTCCTTTACAGTTCCCTCTTTTTTCTTCTTGCCCGTATTTGATATCTTGCTTAATCTGTCTCTGACAAACTTAATAATATGTCCTAACAATTTTTCACCTTTAAGTTTACTTTCATTTACTTAAAATCGGCCTTCACGGGCCGGTTTTTTCCAGTTTCTCAGACCAATGCATACCAGTCTCCTTTAATAAAGATACACATTTAATCATATTTGTAAATAAAATATACTAAAATAGTCTCTCATTTTCCTCTCAGCCCTTAGTTCACGGGAAATGCTTTTCTGGAAATTGCTTCAGTAAAGATGATTCAGGAAAGCTGCCCTTGCCTTCCCTGGTCCATTCATCTACTTATCCTGCCATTCGGATTAATTTTCAGCCGGCCGGGAAAAATTATCGAAAACTATATTTCATTTTAGGAGTGAAATATATAACTTGCCCCACAGAACAATTCTTCACACGAACAAGCGAGCAATTATGTCTGGAAAAAAGTTGCCCGGATCCAGGTTTTTCCTCTTTACAGCGCTTTGTCTTATTATTGCGCTTTCCTGTTCCACTTACACCCCCGCACAATCGGGCGGAGGATATTTAAGAGGCCTTATAACCGACTCAACCAGCGGGGAGGCGCTTGCATACGCCAGCGTCGTCGTTAAAGAAATCTCCACCGGCGCCTACTCCGACTCCAAGGGATACTTCCTCATTACCTCACTTCCAGTGGGAAAACCGCTTACGCTGGTTGTTTCCTACATGGGCTACAATACCCGGAAGCTTAACATCAGGCTTGAGAAGGGAAAGATGACTCACCTGGATATTAAGCTCGCCCCTTCGAGCCTCCTGCTTCCGGTAATCGAAAAAACCGAAAAACGCATTGCAGAAGAAAACGCGACGGACATAAGCCTGCAGAGAATCACAATAAAAGAGCTCGAGCTCATGCCCAAAGGCGTTGAAACCGATATTTTCAGGTCGCTGCAGTATATGCCGGGCGTCAGGTCCACGGGCGACGTTTCGGCCAGGTATTACATCCGCGGAGGAGCAAGCAACCAGAACCTCGTCATGATAAACGGCGCCACAATTTATAACCCTTTCCACGCTTTCGGACTTTTCAGCATCATTGACCCCGAAATGGTCAATAATATCGAATTTTATAAGGGCGGCTTTACCGCCGAATACGGCGGCAGAGTCTCTTCCGTGATGAATATATTTACAAAGGACGGCAATAAAAACAACTACTCCACAAAGGTTGGAATAAGCTACCTGAGCGCAAAGGCTCTCGCCGAAGGCCCCATTCCTTACGGCTCTTTTATTGTAACCGGGCGCAAGAGCTACTCGAGCGACGTATATAAAAAATTCCTGAACAATAAGAGTATCCCCTTGGACTTCTATGACCTTTCTTTTAAGGTAAACTATGCCAATCCGGAATTTGTGGAAGGGAGCAAAATTACGTTCCAGGGGCTCTTAAGTGACGACAGGCTAATGAATAATGACCCCACGAAAGCCGACTTAAAGTGGTCTAACGGCATCTTCGGCTTTAAGTGGTTCCAGATTTCCGACAGCCCCCTTTTCTTTGAGATGAGCTTTTCGGTCAGTAACTTTATGGGAGAAGTAATTCCAAATTTCAGCACAAGCAGGTCCAAGAAAAATGAGGTCAGGGACGTAAACATGAGAATGGACTGCAATTACGTCTATGACTCGAAAGACCAGCTTGGCGTTGGCCTGAACATCATAAATCTTAACACCAAGCTGTTTTTGGAAAATCTCAGCGGCACTGTTACGGATATCGGCTCTCACGGGACAAACTTCAGCGTGTATGCAAAATATAAATATCTTCGCTTCAAGAACCTCGGAATAGATCTGGGCACAAGAATTAACCTCACGGGCTTATCGGTCAACGGCGGGAAATTCTTTAACGAACCGCGCCTGAGCTTTACATACAGGTTCATTCCCCAGCTGGCGCTTAAGGGCGCCTGCGGAATTTTCCAGCAGGAAGTGACCACACTTTCAGACGAATCGGAAGTAATTTCGCTTTTTGAGCCCTGGGTTATTATCCCCGAATACCTGGAACCGACAAATTCCACCCACTATATACTTGGCCTGGAGGCCAACCTTACAGAGGATCTGAGCCTTGAGACTGAAGGATACTACAAGTATATAAAGAATTTCCCCGCAATAAACGAAAAGAAAGTATTTGAATCCGACAAGGATCTTGTTTCAGGCTCCGGCGAGGCCTACGGTGTGGAGTACCTCCTGAAGTATAAATTCCTCGATTTCTTCTTTATGGGGTCTTACTCCATGGGCTGGACATACAAGACGGTAGAAGGCTGGCGCTATTACCCGAAGTACGATTCAAGGCATTCGGTTAACCTGACGCTTGAATGGAATATGGGAAAAGACTGGCAGGCAAGCATTATCTGGGTCTATAGCTCGGGCCTGCCTTTTACAAAGCTTACAGGATACTACGACAAGCTGGATGCCGAGGAATACTTTAACAACCTGAATATGCTTACCCCATACCAGCCATTCCTGCTTCTTGGGGACAAGAACCTGGGGCGCTTGCCCGATTATCACAGGCTCGACCTTAGCCTTTCGAAAAAGTTTTCTATTGCATTTGCAAACTTCTACGTGGATGTAAGCGTAATTAATGCATACGACAGGAAAAATATATTTTATTTCGAACGTGACACGGGCAAGCGCGTTAACATGCTGCCATTTTTACCAACTGCAACACTAAAGCTTGAAATATGAAGAAAATACTTTTTGGCATTCTGCTTTGTTCTTCAGCCCTTGTTGTAACGGGCTGCCGGGAGGATAGCTTCAGCCCCAAAGGGGAGTATAAGGAAAAGTACGTCCTCACCTGCATACTCAGGTCCGACACCACGGTCCAGACAGCCATACTGAGCCGAAGTTATAACGTACCGGGATACGACCCCCTGGAAAACAGGACCGACCCGGCCATTGAAAACGCCGATATAAGGCTGTGGGTAGGCGACAGCGTTTATGTAATGAAGGGCGGGGAGGTGCCAAGAGGCGACACTTCCAGGTACAATTCCCCGCTGAAGTACTACTATGCTTCAAATGTAAAGCTTTACAGCTTCAGGGAAACCGAAATTCTGGCCGTTCTTCCAAACGGCAGAAAGCTTCACGCCAGGACAATAGTTCCGAAGCCCGTATCGCTCGACATTTCGGGGACAGAAGAAATAATTCCCCCTTCTGGAAGGGATTATGTCGTTGCTTCATGGCTGCCGAACTCGGATCCGCGAACTTTTTATTATCCCAGCTTCTCGATTTCTTATTTCAGGCTTGAGAACGGAATTCCTGTCAGATACGTAAAAAAGCTGCCCGTAAAGTATGTCCTCTCCGGCGGGAAGTATGTCCCCGTTTATGCTTCACCTACAAACGAATCGGCCTGTATAATCGAAATGGATGCAATTAGGCGTACTTTGCAGGAAATCTCCGCAGGAGATCCCGAAAAGAGGAATTATGTAATCTTGTCTGTTACGGCCGCAATAATGACCATGGATGAAAACCTCTCGGCCTATTATTCCGCCTCGAAAATACTCGATAACGGTTATTCAGTAAAACTGGACCAGACGGACTTTACAAACATTGAAGGAGGACTCGGCATCTTCGCATCCTTCGCCAATACAAGGTTCTCGATCAGGCTGGACAAGGACTATATTAAAAGTTTCGGCTATAAGACCAGACTTGGAGACGAGTAAGATGAGAATATTAAAAACGCTTCCCGCAATGTTTTGCCTGCTGGCAGTTATAACCCTTTCATTTTCATGCGACAAGGATGTTTCCGTAAGTCCACCCGACCCGCCCGTGCACACAGGATACCTGTTCATAAACTCCAATCCTCCCGGAACCTCAATCTACCTGAACGGCAAGAATACCGGCAGGCACACACCCGACAGCCTGAGCTGGATGGAAGGGGCCGAGTACAGGATAACTCTGAAGTACCCGCTCTACATGGATACTACGTTTTCGGTCAGCATTGAAGAGGACAAAAAAAAGGAGGTTTTTATTGATTACTATTCCAACCCTCTGATGTACGGAAAGATCTCCTGCGAAACCACTCCCGACAATGCCATAATTTTCCTCGACGGCCTTAATACAGGCAAGCTTACCCCTGCCACACTGGAGGGGCTCATTCCCGGTACACACAGAATAAAATACCGGAAAACCGGATGCAGGGACGACAGCCTGCAAGCTGTAGTAGAAAGCAACAAGGTCAAATACACATACGTTCAGCTTATCGATACTACCGAGTGGGTTACATACAACAGTAAGAATTCCGGGCTTCCGGTAGACAGGCTCACTCAGCTCTTATTTGACAAAAATGAGGTCATGTGGCTCGGCACGCTGGGTGAAGGGGTGGTCAGATACGACGGCCTTTCATGGAAAAGCTTTAATACCACGACTTCACCAATACCCAATAACTACGTTACAGTACTAACTTTTGTAAATCAGACTAACCTCTGGATAGGGACCAAAGATGGCCTTGCAGTCATGAGCGGAAACAGCTGGAGCGTTTACAAAAAAGAAAACTCAATCCTGCCGGATAACTATATTACCTCCATCTGCCAGGACAAAAGCGGTGCCGTCTGGGTAGGAACCATGCAGGGGCTGGTCAGAATTCAGGGGTCAAACTGGCAATTATTCAACAAAAGCAACTCCCCGCTGGCCTCTAACTTAATTCAGGGCCTTGCTGCTTCCCCCGACGGGAGGGTATGGATCGGAGTCGGACTTTTTGGCCTCATGACATTCGACGGCACAAAATGGAATTCTCATACAAAAGAAAAATACGGGCTGCCCGGGCATGACATTACGGCCCTGGCTGTTGGGCAGACCTCCGGACAGGTATGGGCCGGCTTTTCCAGAAACATCCCCCAGGGAGAAGACGAAGGGGGACTCGCCGTTCAGGAGAATAACTCCTGGCGCACTAACTATACAGCACTTCCTTCCAGGTATATCACAAATATCATCATACAGAATGACGTTGTTTGGGTTTGCACAGACAGGGGGCTGTTGAAATTCTCAGATACTGGGCACTGGGCGGTATGGAATACGGGCAGTACAAAACTCCCCTCGAATTACATTACTTGCGCCAGAGAGGATTCACGGGGAAACGTGTGGATTACTACGGCTAATTCAGGACTGGTAAAGCGCAAGCGGAATTAGCTTTTCCCCTATTAACACCAGGGCATAAAACTCCTTTTATGCCCTTTTATTCTGCTCATTTCCCAAAATCCATTGATCCTTTCCCTATTTTTGTTATTTTTGTATTTAAATGAACATAAGTGGATATTCCTTCCGGTAGCTTTCCGGAACTTTTTAGTTTTAACCGTGTTTTTAGGTTAAGATTTTATTCCTTGAGAAAGACAACGTATGAATAGCAATGCTGTAAAGGTAATCCTTGCCTCATTGATTTTTGGTTTTTTATTGTTTTTGCCTTCAATAAGTTCGCTGGGGAAAAAATACAGTCACCTGGCCGTAAAAGAAAAAAAACATGCCGACACGACACTGCTCATAGTCAATAAACCGGCAGTGCCCGTAAACAGAAACCTGAAGGGAACCGTCTTCGGATACCTGCCTTCCTGGAAATACCCGGAAGCCGTAAAAAACATCAAGTACAGGCTGCTTTCACACCTGGCTGTGTTTGATTTTGCGGCCGATAGGGATGGGAACATCAAAAACCCGGATATGTGGCCATGGAAAGACGTAATTGATTCGGCACACACCAACGGGGTTAAGGTCATAATGACCGTCCTGAATTCAGACTCGCTTCAGATTCACAATATTCTTTCCAACAGCAAGGCAAGACAAAGAAGCTTTCAGAATATTAGAAGCACTCTTGTAGAGTTCGGCCTGGACGGAGTAAACATAGACTTTGAGAACCTGAAGAGGGCAGACAGGAACGAAGCCATTATCGGCTATATGAGGGATTTAACCGCCTATATTCACCGGGAATTCCCCGCCTATGAAGTATCCTTTGCCGGCCCGGCAGTCAACTGGGGTGGCTGGAACTTTAAGGGGCTTTCGGAAGCCTGCGACTATATATTCATCATGGGATATGAGTATTTCGACAACAGGAGCAATATTGCAGGCCCGCCGGCCTCATTAAACGGCACCTACTACTCAATTGAGAGTACACTTTTAAGCACAGTCTTCGGATACGGCGACGTCACCTCAACAACTCCTCAGAAACTGATCCTGGGCTTGCCTTATTACGGCAACCACTGGGTTACCGAAACCGGCAACCCGCAGGCAGTCAGCATTAGGTATGTGGAAGCCCCTACTTACAATGCCCTGATGCTGGAGGCTGAAAAAAACAGGTATAAGAAATTCTGGGATAAGTATAACAGTGTTCCCTGGATTCGCTACCAGAAGGACAATGAATGGCACCAGGTCTGGTTCGAAGACCAGAGGAGCCTCGGAATAAAATATGACTATGCAATTTCGAAAAACCTGAGGGGAATTGGAATCTGGGCATTGGGCTATGACGGAAAGCGCAAGGAACTCTGGAAAGAAATTGAAAAAAGGTTCATCTTCAACGATAACTCCGCGCCTTTTGTAGCGCTGCCATTCGAAGAAAAGGGAAAAATCTTTGATTATAAGGACATTCTGCCCAAATGGCTGAAGTCTCCGATCCTAAAAAAAGGCGCATAAAAATCCTTTAGGGAAATAGATTGTTATATAAAAAAAGCTTGAGTTGCCTCAAGCTTTTTTTTATTTCACATAAAGGATATTTTCAGATATTAATGATATTCCTTGCATCTTCAATTATGGATTCGGCTCTTTTTTTGCCGTCTTTTATCACGTCTTCCACAGCCTCATAGTAGTCATTCATGTCTTCCATTATGTCGTCTTTCTTCTTGATAATCTGTTTCCGCATCTTCTTACCGGAAACGGGAGTATAAAGCAAAGCAGTTATACCTCCTGCAATTCCACCGAGTAATATACCGTAAACAAAACCCATCGTTCCTCTACTCATATTCATTCCTCCTCGTATTTAATCAATGCTACATGACTGTTAGTATAGAATAATTAAATTGAATGATATTATCAATATTCAGCACGCATAAATTCACCCCCTCCCGGGGTAGGGTAGGGGTAGGAGCAGCTGCTGCTGCAGAAAAATACTCCTTTTAACGCCATAATTTTTCAGCCTTTCTACAGTTCACAGTACGATCCCTCCCCGGAAAGATTCCGGCACGGGTAACGCCAGGTCAGACCGGATTCCTCAATCAGATCGTCTGCATTCTCCGGCCCCCAGGTTCCGGCAGGGTATCCGAAGAGCTTGATGCCGGGGTACTTCTGCCAGGCATCAACAATGGGCTGAATGAAATTCCAGCACGCCTCCACCGCATCACCCCTGGCATAAAGCGTCGTATCTCCTTCAATTGCGTCTAAAAGAAGCCTTTCGTATGCACCAGGCACGTACTGCCCGGCGAGCTCGGAATAGTGAAAATCCATGTTAATTTCCTGTACGTTATAGCCGCGCCCGGGTACTTTCATGCTGATCTTAAGAAGCATCCCTTCGTCGGGCTGTATTCTTATAACCAGCTGATTCAGGCTTCCGTCCATACCTCTAAAGAGGCTGTGCGGGGTTGGCCTGAAATGTATAACGGCCTCTGTAACCGCAGCAGGCATCCTTTTGCCCGTTCTCAGGTAAAAGGGCACCCCTCCCCAGCGCCAGTTGTCTATAAAAAGCTTTATTGCAACATAGGTCTCGGTGTGCGACTCTCTCTCCACGCCCATTTCCTCACGGTAGCCCGCCACAATCTCGCGTCCTATTTTATTTGCCACGTACTGCCCGCGTATTACGTGGCTTTCCACGTCCTCGGGCTTCATGATCCTTAAGGACTCAAATACCTTCAGTTTTTCGTCCCTTACGGCTTCACTCCTGATTGAAGACGGGGGTTCCTTGGCAATGAGTCCAAGCACCTGCAGAAGATGATTCTGCACCATATCCCTCAATGCGCCGGACTGATCGTAATAGCCCCCGCGTGAACCGATGCCTTCGCTTTCTGCCGCCGTTATTTCCACGTGGTGCACATAATTCCTGTTCCATAAAGGTTCAAATATACCGTTTGAGAACCGTGTAACAAATATATTCTGCACGGTTTCCTTTCCCAGGTAATGATCTATACGGTATATCTGGTTTTCGTTAAAGATGCGGCAGAGCCTCCTGTTCAACTCCTTTGCACTTTCGAGGCTGTTGCCGAAAGGCTTTTCGATTATGAGCCTTTTCCAGTTATTCTCCCCCTGGAACTGCATTTTCTCCACGCCCAGGCTGAGCACTATGTCTTCAAATGCCCCCGGTGGGGTTGCCAGGTAGTAGATGCAGTTGCCACCTGTCTCCAGCTCGGCATCCAAAGACTTCAGCTTTTTATTCAACCCGGCAAATTCAGCAGGGGAGTAATCCTTAAGATGGATGTAATTAAGGTGGCGTTTGAACCTCTCCCGGAGCTCATTATTACTTTCTCCGCTGCCTGTAAACTGGAATACCGCGTCTCTGAACTTCTTATCGGTTAATTCCGTCCTGGCCACGCCCAGTATGGCAAACCTTTCTGGCAAAAGGTCGTGCTCAAAAAGCTTATAAAGCGCCGGGATAAGCTTCCTTTTTGTCAGATCACCCGAGGCGCCAAATATTACGATAATGCAATTTTCCGGCTTTTCCATATCCTTCTTTCCGTTCATTTGTATACAAATTATTGACCTTCACTAAGACTTAACTAATAACCCCGGTAAAACGATAATGACATAATACGTGCGCTCTAAAAGGCTAAAAGCAGCATATTTAACGAACTGCATTTCGTTAAGATGAATTCCGGGGAGCCTTGGAAGAAAAAGATTTATCCTGTTTCTTTAATGCCCCGGAGTAAATCCCGTTTACATTTTTTCAAACTCATTGGCATCTATCATTGAGTAGCTTTAATTTTGTATGGTCAAAATTCGAGAACCATGCATGTTAATTAATGTAGAAAGAACATGGGATAAGCAAAAGACATAATTTTTCACATTTTCACGTATTGAACTGATGCATAAAAAAAACACATTTAACCTGAAAGAACTACTTTTCATTTTGATTTTTCTGCCTGTCCTTTCCGGCACCATCTACCCACAGCTGCCGCCGGTCAAGCTTCAGTATTCCTCTTACGCCCTCTCAGCCGACGGACGCCTTATAGGCTACTACGGCGACAAGCACCGCGTTGAGGTCAAAAGCACGGGCTACATCTCAAAATGGGTAATATATTCACTCATCGCCACCGAAGACAGGGATTTTTATAACCACGACGGCGTTTCGTATAAGGGGCTGGGGCGTGCCATACTTAAGACGCTTTCCGGCTCTACGCAGGGAGGCAGCACACTTACGATGCAGCTTGCAAGAAATCTCTTCCTTTCACGCGAGCAGACAATTACACGCAAGCTCACGGAAATAAATATTGCAAGGGAATTGGAGAAGAAATACACCAAAGACCAGATACTGCTTTTATACCTCAATACCTGCTATTTCGGACACGGAGCTTACGGCATTTGGGCAGCTGCAGAGGAATTCTTCAGCAAAACCCCGGACAAGCTTTCAGTTACTGAAAGCGCCACGCTGGCAGGACTTCTGCAGTCGCCAAGCGCTTACGACCCGGCAAAGTCCCCGCAGAAGGCCCTCAACAGGCGCAACGAGGTTTTACACAACCTCCTGGAGGTAGGTAAGTTAAGCCAAAGAGAGTTTGAGCG
Source organism: Ignavibacteria bacterium (assembly GCA_025612245.1). GTDB lineage: Bacteria > Bacteroidota > Ignavibacteria > Ignavibacteriales > SURF-24 > JAAXKN01. The sequence continues at coordinate 64,629 of JAAXKQ010000002.1, read as the reverse complement.
CTACCGCAGCCGGCCTTTGGGACTTAAAATGAACCAGGGGGTGGGCCGCCATTTTTTAGAACACGTGCGCAAGGAGGCGCTCGCAATACTGAATTCAAGAGGAATTTCACTAAACAGCGATCAGTTAAAAATAACAACAACACTCGACTACGAAATACAGAAAGCCGCAGAGGACGCCGTTAACTGGCAGTACGGCCGCTTCCCGGCTTCAATGAAACAGGCACAGGTGGGGCTGGTTTCAGTGGAAGTCGGCACGGGTAAGATTAAAGCCATGGTAGGCGGAAGCCCCAGCTCGGAATCCCGCGGACTTAATCATACGGACGAAATCCACCGCCAGCCGGGCTCATCCTTTAAGCCATTCCTATACGCAAGCCTGCTCGAGAAAGGCTTTACTCTTGCCACACCACTAAAGGACTTCCCGATTGTGGTGGACTCGGGAACTGTCAGGGAATGGAAGCCTGAGAATTCAACGGGCAGCTTCTCCTACTCCATGACGCCAATGATCGACGCAATCAAGCACTCGGTTAACGCCTGCGCTGCCGATGCAATGGTAAACCTTACCTGCCCCGATTCCGTTGCTGCCTTTGCCTCAAGACTTGGAATTAAATCAAATATTCCGCCATATCCTTCAATAGCACTTGGAACGGCTGAGGTAACGCCGCTTGAAATGGCTGCGGCTTACGGGGTATTTGCCTCAGAAGGGCTCTATGCAAAGCCCTACTCAATCCTGAAAATTGAGGACAAAAACAGCAGGGTGCTTTATCAGGCTCATACAAATACAGAAACGGTGCTCGATTCGGCAACAGCCTATCTGACCTCGCGGGCACTTGAGGAGGTAGTAAGCGGCGGCACCGCAAACTCTGTAAAGCCTTACTTTAAGGGCGTTGCCGCAGGAAAAACCGGGACGACACAGAATTCGGCCGACGTGTGGTTTGTGGGATATAACACGAGACTTTCCACTGCAATCTGGATCGGGTACGACAACCCTTCAAGAAAATTGGGCGGAGGCTTTCAGTATGGCGGAAGTGCCTGCGCCCCCATATGGGCAAGGATGATGTCGGTTGCCCACCTGCAGTACCCAGGATCCTACGGCAACCAGTTCAGGCGCCCCTCTACGGTAGCGGACATTGAAGTCTGCGAGGATTCCGGAGAACCTGCAACCGGCAGCTGCCCGCGCCGCAAGCTTTACCCCGTAAACTTCCTTCTTCTTAAGGGAAGCTGCCACATTCACCAGCATCAGATAGGAAAAAAATATTAAATTGACTCCTAAGGGGATAAAGTGTAAGGCACTTTATCCCCTTAGGCATAATTATACCACATAATCCCCTTTTATTTACTCCATATTTTACTTTTATATTTAATAATAATACTACACGAGAGATAAATGCACAGGGCATTTCTCAGGTTTTATGAGGAGCTGAACGACTTTCTGCCCGAAGACAAACAAAAAGTAAGATTTACGCACCTCTATACCGACCGCACTTCCGTAAAGGACATGATAGAGTCGCTTGGCGTACCTCATTCGGAAATTGACCTCATACTGGTAAACGGGCATTCGGTGGATTTTTCATACCTCGTCCGGGATGACGACGACATAACTGTTTACCCCGTTTTTGAGTCCTTTGACGTACGGGACCTGACGCATCTGAGAAATAAACCCTTAAGAGAGCCGAAGTTCGTGCTGGACGTGCATTTGGGAAAACTTGCCCGCTATATGAGAATGCTGGGGCTGGATACGCTTTACAGCAATAATTACTCGAAAGACGACCTCGTAAATATTTCACTCGAGAAAAGAAGGACCATACTGACTCGCGACAGGAACCTTCTTAAGCGCAACGACGTGACTCATGGCTACTGGATAAGAAGCGAGGAACCTTTGGAGCAGACCCGCGAGGTAATTTTTAGATTTCACCTCCGAAGGGACTTAAGCGAATTCTCGCGCTGCATGGAATGTAACGGCGTGCTTGAAAGCGTAAACAAGGAAGACGTTTTAGACGATCTGCCCCCGAAGGTCCGGGAGTCGCAGGCGGAATTTTACCGCTGCCCTGAGTGCCTGAGGATATACTGGAAAGGAACTCATTACGACAGGATGAAGCATCTTATCAGTAAAATTGAAGGAAGCCTTAAGTAGCATGAAGCTGAAGGGAATTTTACTTTTCAAATACAAGTTACAAACCTGCAGAATATAACCCGGGGCAACGGTTTTCAGGGTCACTTCAGGCCGGTTTTGTCGAAGCCCCCATCTTCGGATTATTTGTATTCATACTCATACAGTGTATTAAGCGCGTCATTTACGATTAGAATTTTTTTCTTTACAGGATTGACTGCAATGCCTTCACATTTTGTCAACGCAAGCAGATACTTTTTTACTAGCCTACCGGCAGGGTTCCATACATAAACAGATCGTGATTCATCACTCAGAATAAAAAAGTTGCCAGATGTCGGGTCGAAATCCATGTCGGAAAGGTCATCTGCAAAGTTCAAGCTATATTGCTTTAATACTTCGAAGTTATCATCGAGTAAAAAGACCGAAGCCGGGTCCTTTTCCTTTAAGACGAAAAGCGTATTCTTGTCATCAAAGGCAAGTCCTTCGAGGCCTTTGTTATCGGACCCGTGGATACCCGTATAAAACCTTTCAATTTCATTTCCCTTTAGGTTCAGGTGAACCACTTCTCTTGAACGCTCCTCTGCAATCCATAAGGAGGAATCACTGTGCCGAAAGAATATTCCTTCTATGTCGTCTCCCTTGTAGTGGAGTTTTTCTATTATATTTCCTTTAAGGTCCGTCTTATAAATCCGCTGTGCATGGCCGTCAACAATCCAGCAGGCGGTGTAGTCATGGTTAAATGTTATTCCCGAGGGCTCCTCAATATCCAGCTGGTAGCTTGCAACGAGTTTAAGTGAAGAGTCGGCGCTTTCAGGGTCGTCCCCTCTATGCCCGGGTAATTTGCACCTGAAGGAAATGACAGATATCAGCAGTATCACAGGCATTACGGTCTTAAATACCCTTGAGAAAAACTTTGAACGGGCCATAGTGTTTATATTCATTTATTGCTGGAGGTTAAAAATATAGCTGTAATCTAAAAAATAATATTCCTGTTATTTCCCGGCACGAAAAATAACAAGAATATATGAATGATTCATCTTTAAGGCGTCAGTTCACCTGGATGGAGCATGCACGGTTTATTCCTTATCCTTAGAATGAATCACCGGCATAAAGAACACCCCCGGCCCTTCAACCCTCGGTCTCATTCCAAAATTTGGCTTTCATTTAATGGCTTTTCTTTCTTAACTTCCAGTTTAGATTTTCTCCTTTTGTTGTTTTGTGTCTTTTAGAATCCACAATAAATAAATTATACAGCAAGGAGTTCCAATGCAGGAGTTAGAAAAGCTTCTTTCCCAGATAAGCGACCTGGTCTGGGGTTATCCCATGCTCATACTCTTATTCGGCACGCACATTTTTCTTACCTTCAAATTGCGCTTCATACAGCGCTTCACGGGCAAAGCCATCAAGTTATCCTTAAAGCGTTCAAAGGAAGGGACGGGGGACGTAAGCCAGTTTGGCGCCCTTACAACCGCACTTGCGGCAACAATAGGCACGGGTAACATCGTTGGCGTCTCAACCGCCGTTGCAGCCGGCGGGCCCGGGGCAGTGCTCTGGATGTGGCTTACGGGCGTTTTCGGCATTGCGACAAAATATTCCGAGGCCCTTCTTTCAGTTAAGTACAGGGTAAAGACAAAAGAAGGCTTTATGGCAGGCGGCCCCATGTATGTTCTGGAGCGCGGGCTTAAGATGAAATGGCTGGGCGTCGTCTTTGCAGCCCTTACGGCCGTTACGGCCTTCGGCATTGGAAATATGGTTCAGGCAAACTCTATTTCTACAATGGTTGAGAGCAACTTTCACATCCCCGTATGGGTTTCAGGCATACTGATGACAATACTTACGGCCGTCGTAATTATCGGCGGAATTAAGTCAATTGCCAGCGTCTGTGAAATGCTGGTACCCTTTATGGCAATTTTTTACGTGCTCGGCTGCATCACTCTTCTTATCATTAATGCCTCGACTGTTCCTGCAACATTCATGCTCATTCTAAAAAGCGCCTTTACCGGGCACGCAATGATTGGGGGATTCTTAGGGGCAGGCTTCAAGGAAGCTATCCGCTACGGCGTTGCAAGGGGACTCTTCTCCAATGAGTCGGGCTTAGGAAGCGCTCCTATAGTTGCGGCAGCGGCGCAGACGAAAAACCCCACCCGGCAGGCCCTGGTTTCTTCGACCGGAACGTTCTGGGACACTGTTGTGGTGTGCGCAATGACAGGCCTTGTGGTCGTCAACTCAGGCGAATGGATGAAAGGCCTTCGCGGCGGGGAGCTTACAAGTTCGGCTTTTGCTGACATACCTGTCCTAGGCCCCATTGTTCTTACAGTTGGCCTTCTGACCTTCGTTTTCTCAACCATACTGGGCTGGTCGTATTACGGCGAGAAGGCAGCTGAGTATCTTTTCGGCAGCAGGGTAATAAAGCCCTACAGGTGGCTCTGGGTACTGGCAGTCATGCTGGGCTCGGTGCTTTCGCTTCCAATCGTATGGTCATTTGCCGACATTGCAAACGCGCTCATGGCTATACCGAACCTGGTCTCGCTCATTGCCCTTAGCGGTGTGATTGTTGCCGAGACAAGAAAGTATCTCTGGCATAACCAGCTCGACCTTCCCAGTGAGGAAGAGGTAGAAAAAATGGAGATTCCGCAGACAAAATAGCAGTTTTCTTACTGCAGTAAGCCACCATTTTTTATGCCCCGGAGAGCTCCCCCAAAAGCTTCCGGGGTTTTCTTTTTTCATCCCTATAAAACCGCTTTTAAAGGACATTCAGGTTTGCTTTTGACACGTTAAAGTAATAGATTTATTAGTGCAGTAAACACATTTTCTAATTTATCGGTTGAGCTTTGTTCATGTACTGAGGATTGGTAAAGATGTGTTATATCGAGCAGCTTTAGTAAGGGTGTTGCTCTCTAAAGGCAATTTTACCCAAACCTGGTCGCCCCCTATACATATGTCTCTGGCTGGTTCTTCAGTATCTTGCAACGGGTTCAGCAAGGAGTTTAGATAATGAAGATTCACTATTACATGCTCTCTTACCGCTTCGAGGCACTGGTTGCCTCACACCTGGAGCCGGAAGCTTTTGGCTTGTATATGGCTGTCGGTACACAGAAGAATACCCGTGGTAATGTCCTTTTCTTTGAAATTGACCCGGATCTTCACAGTGATTACTTCCATCTGGAGGATATCCAGGAGCGCTGCGCACCGCACAAGGACGGGAGCCCAAAACGCAGTAAATACATCAGTGTTTACAGGGTTATGGAGCACCTGAGTCTTTCTGCCTTCGGTAAGCTTTATCTTACTACTGCCGACGGAAGGGTAATTAACCTGGAAGCCTCCGGCTACGATTTGAGCAATAACAGTTCTGGTCCAAATCTTTATCAGGAACTCTGTCCCGTTTCACCCTTAGTGTTGTCTGCCCTTTCACCTGATGTCTTTACAAAATTCATGACCGATCCGTGCAACCCTGTCGGCGTACCGAGAATATTTTTCGCAGACCTCTTGCTGGACCATGATGAATCTGGAAGACTTGCAGGATACCTGCCGTATTCGGATCCGATGCACATCGTCGACTGCATTAACGAGCTGAAGCACCGCAGGACTAAGCAAACCAAAACCGTCTCAAGAAATCCTCATATTCACGGCTTCTTCAGGACTATCCGCAGGGGTTTTTTCCTGGGGGATCAGTCAGGTATTAAATACTACCCCTTCCCGGAAAAGCGTCATCTGGAAGTGGAATATGCAAAATGGTGGAGGTCCGCTTCGGAAAGTCTGGTTTCTTAATTAACTAATTCTTTAACAGTTTTCAGAAAAAGCACTTCCCGCAATGAAAGGAATCTCTTTCTCCGGCTCGATATGCTTTTCTGTCTAAAAGCGAATAAAATGGAAAAGTGGAAAATGACTCGAATTAAAAATTTATTGCGTTCCAGCACTGCCCGGCGCAATTACTTATTCGTCCTCATGATTCTGTTTGTGGTAGCTTTGTTCTATAAGCCGGGTTTAAGTCAAACTGAATCAGTTACTTCGAAAGTTGGTGAAGTTAAAAGTTTTGTTCCTTTTGCTCTTTTTTCAGACCCTAAATACAGCACGCTCGAAATTGTATGCCTCCTTGTCGTTCTGGGTATCGCTGTCTCAGGGTTGCTTTATGCTCTTTTACTCGTAAAGCAGGTCTTCAGGGCCGATACTGGCACAAAGAAAATGCAGGAGATTGCCGCCGCTGTGCGTGAAGGCGCAAATGCATACCTTGGCGCACAGTTCAAGCGCATAGGCCCGCTTATCGTTATAATTACATTGCTGCTTTTTTTCACATATACCGGAACTGTAGATGCCTTCCGCTGGGGACGTTCAGGCGCTTTCCTGATTGGCGCCCTCTTTAGCTGGACGGTCGGTTTTGTAGGCATGCGCCTTGCAACCGCGGGTAACCTCAGGGTTGCAGCTGCCGCTACAAGAAGCTATGGCGAAGCCATGCAGCTCGGCTACAGGACGGGCACGGTAACAGGAATGCTGACCGACGGCCTGGGACTTTTGGGCGGAACGATGATATTCCTGATTTTTGGCGACCTCGCCTACGAGGCCCTTTTAGGCTTTGGTTTCGGCGGTACACTCCTCGCACTCTTCATGCGCGTCGGCGGCGGTATCTATACAAAAGCTGCTGACGTGGGAGCCGACCTGGTGGGTAAAATTGAGAAAGACATCCCCGAGGACGACCCGAGAAATGCTGCTACAATTGCCGATAACGTGGGCGATAACGTGGGCGACTGCGCCGGTATGGCTGCCGATATATTTGAAAGCTACGAGGTTACAATCGTTGCCGCAATGATTCTCGGCATGGCTTCTTTCGGACACAAGGGCGTTATATTCCCGCTCCTCGTAAGAGGTATCGGCGTACTCGGTTCCATCATCAGCACCTATACCGTAAAGGCAGGAGCCAATGATACTTCCGATACGGCCCTTCACAGCGTGCACCGCGGTTTCTGGATCGGATCTGCAATTTCCGTTCTTGGATTTTTCCTGCTCGGATTCGGATACCTGCATTTTGACGTTAATTATTTCGGACTCGAAAAGCTCAACGAACTTTCCAAACTCGGCTACTGGGCCGTCGACCCCAGAAACCTCCCGTGGTTTGCTAATTTCGGAATTTCAGGGCTCGATCTGCGTCCTGCATGGACATGCCTTATAGGTGTATTCCTGGCTATTTCACTGAACAAGGTGACCAGCTATTTTACACATACAGGCCATGCCCCGGTTAAAAGCCTTGCTAAATCCTGCCAGACAGGTCACGCAACTAACATCATTCAGGGTTTTGCAGTCGGCTACGAAAGTACGGTTGCAGCTATTATTGTAATTGCAGCTGCCGTTATGCTTTCAGTACTCTGCTACGCCGGAACCCCTCCTTTATTCGTCGCTTACGGCGTTGCAATGACCGGTATAGGAATGCTGACTTTGACCGGTAACACCATTTCCATGGACGTATTCGGACCCGTTGCCGACAATGCAAACGGCATCGGAGAAATGGGTTATGAACCAGTGGATATGGAAAAAGAAAATCCCGGCAGCTATAAGCGTGCCCGCCAGATACTTGCAGACCTGGATGCCGTTGGTAATACTACGAAAGCCGAAACAAAGGGTATTGCCATTGGTTCTGCCGTTATTGCCGCAGTATCACTTTTCTCCAGCTTTATTGCCGTTATTGCCGTAGGCAGCGAGGATAAAATTAACCTTTTGAGCGTAGGACAGTACATAGCTGAAGCCGGAAAACTGACGGTTGCAAACCCGTCTGTATTCATAGGATTTCTCATCGGCGGCGCCGTTCCCTTCCTTTTCAGCAGCATGCTCATACGTGCCGTCGGAAGGGCAGCTTTCTACATCGTACATGAATGCCGCATTCAGTTCCGCGACCCGCACATCTGGGACGGTACAAAGAAACCCGACTACGGACGCGTTGTTAATATTTGCACAAATACCGCACAAAAAGAGCTTATTGGCCCGGGATTCCTGGCAATTATGACCCCGATACTGGTTGGCTTCCTCCTTGGTCCGTACGCACTCGGCGGCTTCTTGGCCGGAATGATACTGGTTGGACAGCTGCTGGCAGTCTTTATGTCCAACGCCGGAGGCGCATGGGATAACGCAAAGAAGCTAATTGAAGACGGTATCTATGGCGGTAAGGGTTCTGACGCCCATAAGGCGGCTGTTACAGGCGACACAGTTGGCGACCCGTTAAAGGATACGGCTGGTCCTGCAATTAACCCGCTCATTAAGGTAATGAACATGGTAAGCCTGCTTACACTAGGAATGGTTCTGAACTACAACATCTTTAGCCCACGCATTCAGACTTTCGGGGCCATCATTGTTGGAATACTGGTTGCAATCCTGGCACTGGGCGCTATAGCCTGGGCAGTATGGCAGAGCAAAAAAGAATCATCTGATGCGCCGGAGTTCGAAAGCATGGTAAGCGAATCTTCAGAAGAAGAACTTCAGACAGAGGATACACTGAAGTAACCCCATGAAAGAAAGTTGGTAATTAAAGAAATCCCCGCTTTATATGGCGGGGATTTCTGTTTTATGGCTATTAAGCCGTAAATTTTCAGGACTCCTTAAACCTGCCTAAAAACTGTTCTACAGGCTTCCAGTTCTTGCCCGGATCCTCCATCAGTATTGAAGAGGCATGCTCACCTTTTTCAGGCAGGTAAAACGTCTTATTATTCCCCGAAATGGCGTCATAAATGGGCTTCGTACGGCTTTTTTCACCGGAGCCGCAGCTTACAAAAGTCGGAATATTTTTCAGCCTCCCGGCCCAGGAGGCCACAACCTGCGGCCTGCCTTCAAAATATTCACCCGGTGAAAATGCAAGAAGTACAGAGATCTCTTTACTGTGCTCTTCTGCCAGCCTGAAAGCCAGCGAGGCAGAGAATGACGACCCCCAGAGTATAATCTTACCCGTAAACTTATTGTCCTTTACCCACTTCAATGCAGCCTCCATTTCATGGTAGGCAGCATCGTAGTTATCCGGCATCTTTTTCTTCAGTGCATCTTCAGTAGTTTCATTTTCAACTCCGTTCCACCTGTCCTTTCCTCCTGCCCTGGTGTCAACGGCAAGGCAGTTAAAGCCCATCCTGAGGAGCCTTGGGGCAATACTCCTGTACTCGCCCCGGCTTGAATGTGCCTGGTGGAATAAAATTATTATGGGCGCTTTCTTTCCTGAAGAGGCCGTATAAAGATCCGCCGAAATCCTCAAGGACTTTTCACCGCTAAACGTAACTTTTGTAAACGGATCCTTAGCAAAACAGGCCATGCCCCATGCATTCAGCACCAGGAGAGCAACAATATTCCGAAGGAAGAATTTACGGCTCATATTTCACCTATTTTTCTTTAATTGCATTTACTTCAATATACATTTTTCTCTTAAAACCAGGCAGCCACTCAGTTTTCCCTGTTAAAGGAAGCAATCAATTCAAGCACGCTATCCGTAATGTCCTCGGTTTCCTTGCTTGAACGCAGGTGACCGTTGACAAGAAATGAGAATACAACGTCCTCGCCGTCAGCAGTCGTAACATAGCCTGAAAGCCCGCGCACGTTGGAAATTGTGCCTGTCTTTGCATGCACGTTCCCTTCAGCCTTTGTTCCTTTCATGCGGCTTTTGAGTGTTCCGTCAATTCCTGCAATCGGCTGGGCATCGTACCAGACATTCCAGTAAGGACTCTTTTTCATCTTCGTCAGTATGGTCACGAGCTGCTTTGGACTTACATAATCGTACCTCGTGAGGCCGGAACCGTCAACGTAGGCGTATGTATCAGGCTCAATACCGAATTCTTTTAAGACATCTTCAACTATTCTTTTGCCGCCCCTGAAGCTTCCTTTTCCCGTAAATTTCCAGCTCAGTATGCGCGGCATTATCTCGGCATAGAGGTTCTGGCTTCTTTTCATCATTTCCTTCAGTACTTCACTGAGCTTCGGCGAATAGTGCTTATCCAGAAGCAGGAAGTCACCCGCTGTATGCTTCCAGCCCTGAATGTCGTCGCAGTCCAGGGGATTTCCATCGACCCTTATACCCGAGGCCTGGAGAACTTCTTTAAGGACAGTAACATAGAAAAGCGTGGGATTTGTAATTGTGGGGGACTCTACAACTGGCCTGGAGCCGCAGAGGACGTTCCCGTTAATGACAATCCTGTTTGTACCAAAGGCACGGTTTACTGAAATGTGGCTACGTCCCGTATCTGAAACCGTAAGGTTGTTTACTATGGTGTAATAGCTGCTTGGAATGTTCGGCTCAATCTTTACCGGCTCCAGCTTCGTTGCCGGAGGAATAATTTTTAGGTCGACGTAGTTTTCATTTAACTGCAGCGGGCCAACCTCGGCAGAATACCAGGCATCCAGTCCGTCAAGTGACCAGCCGTCGCCAAGCGCATTATCGTCAAATGAATTGTCGTCACCTATAATGTTTCCCGTAATGTGCCTGACGCCCTTCTCATAGAGCATTTTTGCCCAGGAGAAGAACAGGTCACGGGGGTCTTTCTGAAAGTGGCTGTAAAGCGTCGGATCACCGTTGCCGAAGACGACCAGGTCGCCGTTTATCAAGGAATCGCTTACAATGCCGTTACAGCACAGGTCTGTCTCGAAGGTGAAATCGGGCCCCAGCCTCGTAAGAGCCGAAGCGGCAGAAAGTATTTTGTTGTTTGAAGCAGGCATAAACATGCGCTCCGAATTCCTTTCATACCAGACGCGTCCGGTCTTGAGCGACTGTATCATCACGCCCCAGTGCGCGTGCGCAAAAAGGGGGTCATTGAAACGCTCGTCAATCTTCTGCTGAAGCTGTTCAATTGTGGTAACACTGCCTTTTTCAGCGGAGGCTTCTTTAACTGAGGAGCACCCGGCAGAAAAAAGGGAAGCTGCCAGTAAAGGCAGTATAAGCATCCCCGCCTTAAGTGACTTATTGACAAAAGTAAATTGCATTTTCATTTTAATGTGTCCTGATTTATTGTCCGGAAAATATCTGACGCAATTTACAATTTGCACAACTGAAATTAAAGTAGCGCGCAATTGTTTTGTAAATTAATGCTTTCATCTGCTATTTTTACTTTCAAGGCGTTTACATTTCATGGGCAATTATATCCCTTTACCGTCTTTCCCTAATAGGTTAAATTGAAAGAACATTCGATTAATAACAAAGGAAGACAACCTTATGCGTAAACTTTTTTATTTTTCCTTATTTGCCCTTGCACTTTTGGCTGCAGGCTGTAAAAATGACGACAATTCCACAACTCCACAGACAGGAAGCGGCAACGGCCTGCTTAAGATTTATATGACAGATGCCCCGGCACACTATAGTTCCATTAATATTCAGGTCACCCGTGTGGAAGCTCATCAGGGAGGCGACACTGCCGGCACTTCAGGAAGCTGGCTCGTGGTAAAGGACAGCACTCAGAATGTCGACCTCATGCAGCTGCGTAACGGGGTAACGGCAATACTGGGTAATACAGCCCTTCCTGCCGGAGAGTATTCGCAGATACGTCTTATTATTGGAACGGGCAGCTACCTCGTCGATGAAAACGGAATCAGGCACGACCTTACGGTCCCAAGCGGAAGCAGCACGGGACTTAAGCTGAATCATCCCTTCAGTCTCCAGGACGGAGTTACCTATGAGCTTACGCTGGACTTTGACGCCTCAAAGTCAATTCTGGTTACGGGCAATAACAACTACAAGCTTAAGCCCGTAGTTAGGGTTGAAGCAAATGCACTGAGCGGCAGCGTCTCGGGACAGGTGCTTCCTTTGGATGCCAGAGTTGACGTGCACACAATTGCAGGAAACGACACTGTTACAACATATCCCGATAACCAGGGTTACTTCAAGCTGATGGCCTTGCCCGAAAGCACCTACACGGTCCATATCGCTCACTCGGAAACCGGATATAAGGACGTGACATTTTCAAATGTAAAGGTTACTAAAGGGCAGAATACGGACCTTGGAACGGTAACTCTGCAGAAATAAAAAGATAGAATATTGCTCTAATCAAAACGGCACCCGAACTATAAAGGGTGCCGTCTTATTATTAAGCCTCAGAATATTTCAGCCCGTATTTCTTACTCCTGCGGCAATTCCGTTTACGGTGGCCCTTAAGAGTGAAAGTAGGAGCGCCTTTTCCGGCTCTGAAAGCTTTCCTGCGCGGAAGTCTTTTATAAATTTCACCTGTATGAAGCTTATAGGATCTATGTAGGGATTTCTTAAGAGAATGGACCTCTGTAGCGACTTATTGCTGTCGAGCAGATTCTCCTCTCCCGTAATTTCAAGAACAAGACTGACCGAAAGCTTGAACTCCTCGTCAATCATCTTGTAAATATCCCAGGCGGACTTATTATCCTCAAAGAGCGAAAGGTACTCGCGCCCAATAATCATGTCAGTCTTGAGCAGCACCATTTCTATGTTGTCTACAAGGACCTTAAAGAACTCCCAGTTGCGGTACATATTCCTGAACTCTTCCATTGTAGCGCGCCCTTCCTGCATGAGCTTACTAATAGAGTGCCCGAAACCATAGTAGCCTGTAATTGTCTGCCGGTTCTGCGTCCAGGAAAATACCCACGGGATTGCCCTTAGCAGCCTTATATCTTTTCCTTTCTTGCGCGAAGGGGGGCGTGAGCCGATTTCTATCTGCTCAATTATGTCAATCGGCGTAACGGTTCTGAAGTACTGGTAAAAGTCCGGGTGCAGAATTAGCTGCCTGTAGTAAGAGAGGGCTTCTTTGGAAAGGTCCTCCATAATTGTGCTGTAGTCCTCAAATCGGTCCTGCCTCCTGCCCGTTCTGGAATTGGTGCTTGCAATTATTACGGCCGAGGTTATCAGTTCAAGGCTCCTTTCTGCAATAGACGGGATCAGGTATTTGGAGGAAATCATCTCTCCCTGCTCTGTAATTTTTATCTTTCCCTGTATGCTCCCTTTGGGCTGGGCAAGTATGGACTGGTTCAGTGGACCGCCGCCCCTGGAAATGCTGCCCCCTCGGCCGTGGAATAAGATCAGTTCCACCCCCATATCCTTGCATAGCCGGGTAAGGTTACGCTGCGATTTATAAAGCTCAATTTTCGAGGTCACAATTCCGCCGTCTTTATTGCTGTCGGAATAGCCGATCATAATTTTCTGCACCATGCGGCGCAGCTTTAAGTGGCTCAGGTAAGCCTCATTGCCGAAAAGCTCACGCATTATGGCCTCAGAATTCCTGAGGTCGTCAATTGTCTCAAAAAGGGGAAGTATGTCGAAGTCCGACTTATTGAGTCCCTCACGCCCGGCCTGAACAAGCCCCGCCTCCCTGGCAAACAGGAGGACCGACATCACGTCACTTACAGCAGAACAGTTGCTGATGACGTAATCGTTGCAGGACTTATCCGATATATTCTCCTTTGCCCACCTGATTACGGCAAGCTCTTCTATGACCTGGCGCGCAGTGGGGCTAATTTCGCTGAACTGGTTTATGAGTGCCCTTGGGCTTAGTATTTCCTTCGTAAGGATGAAATTCTTTTCTTCTTCCTTAAGCTCCGAAAAGCCGCTTTTTATTCCGCAGTAGCCCAGTATTTCCTCTGCAGCCTCCCTTATCAAAGAAGCATTCTGCCTGACGTCGAGCGATATAAAATTAAAGCCGAATGTCTTTACCTTATATATAAGAGGAAGAATTTTCTCTTCTGCAATTATGCGCCCCCTGTTTTCAGAAAGGCTGTCGTACATCAGTTCAAGGTCCAGAAGAAATTCCGAGGCGTCTTTATACCCCATTTCCTCCTGGTCAATCGTTTTTCTGAGCTTAAGCGATATGAGGAAAAGCTTTACGCGGTAAACCTCAGATGGATCCCTGAGCACGCTTTCAGTTACAAAATCCTTCAGCTTTATCCTGTCGCTCTCAATTGAAAGATGAAGCTGCGGACTTGCCGAGACCAGCGCCATTGAAGTGCTGATGGAATCGTAAATTGGATCCAGATCTTTAAGATAAAGTTCAAGAATAATCTTCCTGTAGTTCGCAACGGTTTCTTTTGTGATGTCTACCGTTACGTACGGGTGCCCGTCCCTGTCTCCTCCCATCCATGAGCCGAACTTTATGAGTGCGGGGGCGGGGTTCTTGAATTTATAGACGGAGCCAAGTTTTAGGTTAAGGTTCAGATAGAACTCGGGGATCAGGTCGTAGAGCACGTTCTTAAAGAAGAAGAGTCCGTGCTGAATTTCATCTTTTACCGTTACCTTGTGGAATCTTATTTCATTCGACTGCCAGAGGAGCGTTACCTCGGTCTGAAGCTGCTGCCTTATTCTTTCTTCCTCATAAGGCGTGAGCTTTTTATATTCCCTCTGCAAAAGGAGCCTGCTGATGTTGAGTATCTTTTTTAATATTGTCTGCCTGGTAGCTTCGGTCGGATGAGCCGTAAAGACCGGGACAACCTCAAGTGAGGCTAGAACCTCCTGCAGCTGCTCTTGCGTAATGCCTTCTTCTTTTAGTTTTGAAAGAGACTCTTCAATTGAACCCTTCTGTGGCCTGTGGTTCAGGAATATGTGGGCACGCATTCTTCTTATCCTGTTGATTTCATCGGCAGCGTTAACCAGTATAAAATATACGGAAAAGGCCTTTACCACCTTGTATGCCTTTTCGGGCGTAAAGGAATTTATCAAAAAGATAATTCTGTTTCTTACTTCATCGCTGTATTCCGTCCTGAGAGTTTTTGTCAGGGCTCTTAATTCCTCTACAGTTTCAAACAGATCCTTGTCTTCCTGCTCTACGAGCACATTGCCCAGAATAATACCAAGTTCTCTTATATCTTTCCTGAGAGGCTCATCTTTCTCTGTCTCTTCAAGCTGTGTCAATGGTTTAGTAATCATGTCTTAATTCCCGTTTTGAATTATGCCTAAGAATAAATGCAGCCATGGCTGCATTTATTTAAGATAAGCCGAATTAAGATAAATGTCATCGGGAATTCTCAGTAACTCCACCTTTGTGGGGCTTTCACCTCCGGGTAAATTCTCTCTTTTCTACTCCGGTCACGAAGCCAAAGGGCCACCAGCTGCTTTTAGCTTGTATCAAATGATACTATTTCAGGAGGAGCATTTTCCTGGTGGCGCGAAAATTTCCTGCTCCTGAGAGTGCACTTGCCTCCATGGAATAAAAATAAATTCCCGAGGGGAGGTCCGCAGCGTTGAAGTCGAGCTCATGAAACCCTGCATTTTCCACCCTGTCAATTAGCTTCTTTATTACTCCTCCAATTGAGTTATAGACTAAAAGTCTCACCCTGCACTCAGAGGGGAGCATGTAGCTGATTTTGGTTGAAGGGTTATAGGGGTTAGGATGATTCTGGAACAGAGTATAGTCTATCGGGAGCACCTGCTTTTTCTTCAGGGCAGTCGGCATTGAGGCCATGGCTTCGTTGCTGAATTCCGAATAAGCTACCGTGTTAAAAGCCCTCAGCCTGTACGTAAATGTTGCAGATCCGGTTAATGAATCGGTAAATGTAACCGAGTTTTCCCTGAGATTGGCCAAAGGGAAATACGTGGAGTCATCACTGCTTTTGCGCTCCAGGTAGAACCCGGTCTCATTCATGGACCTGTCGGCCCACGTGAGCCTGATTTTACCTCCCTCCATTCCCTCAGACTTAAGGTCACCAGGCGCAGGGAGGATTGTAATAAAGCTGTTGGCTTCAGAATAGGATTTTATTCCCATGGGATCCTTTGCCGAAACTTTCCAGTAGTACCTGAATCCGTCTTTTAGGCCTGAGATTTCTTTACCCGGCTTGCTAAGAAGGCTATCCAGTATGACCGCTTCGGTAAAACTGACATTTTCGGAGATCATAAAGGAATAGCTTTCAGCATCTGCAACCGGCTTCCAGTTGAAATTCAGCCTTAAGGGCTGGTCCTTTGCCCTGTCCTCAGGAAAGAGCAAATGAGGCAGTGCAGGGGCGCTTATGATAGATTCACCGCTATAGTCCGAGGAGTTATAGTCATTGAAGGCTTTCATCCTGTATGAATAGACATTTCCTTCCTCAACTGTGGAATCTATAAAGCTCACGCATCCAGGTTCAACAACAGCCAGGCGTTCAAAGGTTTCTGAAGAAGAGGGTTTTCTTTCAATTATGAAACCCTTCTCATTGTCTGATACGTCGGTCCACTGAAGCCTGATAAAACAGCCGTCCTGTGATTTTCTGGCATAAAAGTTCATTGGAGCAGGAATATAGTCGTCAACAATCTTAAGCCAGCCGTTTGCAGCCGCGGCCTGGCAGAATTTTTCCAGTGTAGCCGCCGTGTCGGACCCCATGCCTTCATACGCATAAAGCCAGATGCCCTCAAGCCCCAGCGAGTTAGCCGCCTGAAAGAGTTCCTGGTACTCATCGTTGACTCCGTGCATCCAGCTCATATTAAATTTTGCCCCGAATTTGGAGCGCATGTCACCCCAGCTGTCTTTCTGAAGCCCGCTGCCCTGGCTCCAGGGTGCTTCCATGTCATCGCCAAATCCCATGTTGACGTGACATAAAGGAAGCCAGAGTGAAGACCAGTTGACGTATGAAGTGTACATTATGTTGTCTGCACAGTTTGCGGCTATTTCCAGGTGGCTGCACCTTTTGTAGCCGCCTACTACAAATTTTGAATTGGGACGTATACTGTGAACGTAGTCTCTTCTTTTAGTGAGTTCAGCCGGGGGATAGATATGCGTGCCGTTTGTTGCGTACCCGCTGCAATTGTGCTCTACCGGTTCATCCAGATAGTAATAGCCCGCGGGCATTTGTGCCACGCGCTCAAGATAGTTTTCATCCCAGACCATAACCATCATATTTTCCGGGCGAAAGCCCGCCCTAAGCGACCACTGGTAGATACTATCCGGGGGAAACAGATCCTGCCTTATGGAGATTCCCGAAAAGCCATACTTCCTTGCATAGCTTTTCAGTGCTTCTTTTGTACAATATCTTATATTGGGCCATATTCCAACCAGTTTGCCTGCTACAGGCTCATAGTGCCACGAAGCCGTTATGCATATTCCCGCACTTTGAAGTTTCTTTTTCTGCAGACTTCCGGATTCCCCATTATGTCCTGCCGGGAATAGAAAACAAGGGATATAAAGTAGCAGTATCAGTATACGTATCAAAAGGCACCCCTCATAATATTTCTGTTTTAATTACTTCGTGTCTGTTTATCAGAATGATTATCGGAAACTGAGGTTCTTAGTTTAGCCGGGTACCATGTTACTCAACCCAATTCAGGCTCTGCCTGAAGATTTTCAAATTCTAAAGAACAAAAAAAAGCAGGCGGAAATTTAATCCCGCCTGCTTTTATCTGCCGGACATTAATTAACTACATAACAAGAAAGCATAAAGAGAACAATTTTGGGGATTTAGAGACTTCTTATGTAGTTAATTATTTCCTCTCTCGACTGACCTGTTTTCTTTTGTATTCTTCCAATTAGCTCGTCGTCTTTTCCTTCTTCGTATCTCAGGTCATCATCAGTGAGATTTCCATATTTCTGTTTTAACCTGCCTTTTATGATGTTCCAGTTGCCTTTTAATTCAAGCCTATCCATAAGGTTACCTCCCGTCTTCTGATTGATAAATAAACATTACACTAATCATAATCACACTAATCGTCTTTACAGTTCAACACTACCTGTTATTACCCTGTGAATGTCTGATGCTTGAAGAGATCCTGGACTGAACGTTTTTCCACCACTGCTTTTTCACCTTCTCATATTTTGGTTTCTGGTTGTCGTTCAGTACGTCAACAATTTTGTCGTCAGCCGAGCGGATGGCACTTTGCATTTCATTTGAGAAGTTATTTCTGTTTCTGCTGCTGCCGACGTTTTCATTATCCCTGTCCCTTTGATTGCGGCTTCGTACGCTTCCCGTATTATCTGCAGTATTACTTCTGTCTTCATCCATCCTGCTTTTCTGGGCATCGGCTATACTTTTCTGGTAATCTATCAGGGCATCTTCCACATCAGCCGCTTTCTCAAGCGACAGATCCAGCTTCTTCATCAGATCGACAGACATGTCTTTTGCAAACTGTTCAAACTGAGGGTTTTCTTTATCCTTGTCCTCGCTTCCGGCGTTGTTGTTGTCGGACCTGTTGCTGCCTATGACGTCGGTTTTATCGCTGCCTCTTCTGTTATCCTTACTTCTGGCGGTAGTTTTATTCCCCGACCGGTCTTCATTTCTTGAAAAGTTTTCCGGCGAGTATACTTTATCCTTTATCTTAGCCCACCATTCCTTTTTTACCTTCAGGTAGGCAGGAATTTCCTTATCGGTTATTATTTTTTCGATTTTGTCATTTGCAGAAACATCGGCATCCCTCAGCTTGTCCTTGGAGTCGTTGCTGCTGCCGACAGCTTCACCATTATCTTTATTTCCCTTATCGGCCACGTCTTTCTGAAGGTCCACCAATATATCACTTACTTTATTGGACTGGTCTTCAGAAAGGTTAACGTTCCTGGAAAGCCTCAAGGTGAGATCCTTTGCCGTTTTTTTGAATTGATTTTCCTGGTTGTCCTGGGAACTGCCCGATTTTTTGTCGTTAACGTCTTTGTTTTTGTATTCCTGGGCAAGCAATGAACTCTGAAACGATAAGAACAAAACAGCCAGAACGAACACGAACATTTTTGCTAACCTTTCCATATAGCTCATAACCTATCTCCCATTCTATCCATTTATTACTTAACCTTGCTATTGCCTAACTAACTCATTATATACAGAAACTTACCTAAAAGGGACAGACGCCTCACACTGTGCTTCTGCCGCGGAACAAACTAATAAGAGCCAATACTATTGCTATTACGAGCAATACATGAATAAAGCCGCCAAGAGTATAAGAGCTAACCATACCCAGCAGCCACAAAACTATCAATATTGCGAAAATTGTCCAAAGCATAGTACCCTCCTTATTTATATTTATTTAGTTCATATAAAACATACTATATTAGTCCAATATGGGGAATAAGGAATTTTCTGATATTAATGTAAGATAATCTGCTTGATGGATGTAGGATAATAACTTACATTTTTTGGCGTGATTTTTCATAAAAAAAAGAGCGGATAAGGAGTTAAAGAACTCCTTATCCGCTCTTTTCAAAAAGGCATTGATCTTACAGGCTGAGCAAGTCGTTATAAATTGCAAATGCCATAAAAATCAGCAGTATAACGAAGCCCACGTTTTGAATTGCCAGTTTTACCTTGACCGGGATCTCCCGCCTCATAATCCCCTCTATGAGTATTATGACGAAGTGGCCTCCGTCCAGGACAGGGAAGGGAAGTATGTTCAAAATTGCAAGGCTTAAGCTCAGCATTCCGAGGAAAGAGATAAAAGTAAGCAGTCCGGAGTCGGCGGACTTAGCCGCGAACTGTGCAATCTTAACCGGTCCGCCAAAGGCAGAAGAAAATTCAACTTTTCCCCTTATAACGTTACTGAGCATGCTGAAGGTCAGCGAGGTAATACGGCCTATATCCGTTACTCCGGCCCACATGGCCTCACCAAGTCCCATGGCCCTGTATTCTATAGGACCTGAGAACTGCTCTTTGAGCATAACGCCGATTTTCCCGTCCTTGCTCGGTGTAACTGAAAGCTGGAGTGTATCCTGGTTTCTTAGGATCTTAAGAGGAAGAGTTTTTCCCCTGTTTTCTGAAATGATGGAAGTCGTCTGCTGCTGGCCTTCAAGGGGCTCGTTGTTCATTGCCAGGAAGACGTCTCCTTTTTTAATTCCGGCCTTTTCGGCTGGCAGCCCCTTAATGACGCTGTCAATTGAGATCCTGAAGCCGGCCGGAAGAAGGGGCCTTCCTTTACTCATATCCTGTGAGAATGTCTTGCGCGGGATGTTAAGTGTAAGCTCTTTCCCGTCCCTTGCCACCCTGACGTTCAGGTCTTTTACAACGTTATCTATATATATCTTTGCCTCTGCATCCTCCCAGTAGCTGACAGCCTTGCCCTCAACAGAAAGGATCTTGTCGTTGGTCGCAAAGCCGGCCTTTGCAGCCGGGCTTCCGGGAGCCACAAAGCCTATAGTTGTAGTCTTTACAAACTGTTTTTCCTGGAAATAATTAATGCCTGCAAAGACGAAGTAAGCTAAGAGCAGGTTCATCAGTACGCCTGCCGTAATTACAAAGAGCTTCTGGTGAGTCGGCCTGCTGCGGAATTCATAAGGCTCGGGTGCTTTATCGGCAAACTTCACGTCAAAGCTTTCATCCACCATGCCTGCAATTTTAACGTATCCGCCAAAAGGCAGCAGGCACACTCTGTAGTCCGTGTTACCCTGCCCGTCAAAGTCATCAGGCAGGTCTCCAAAGGAAAAACCGCTTAACTTATTCCAGCCAAGGAGGCGTTTGCCGAATCCGATGGCAAAAACGTCTACCCTCATCCTGGATATTTTAGCCGCTATAAAATGACCGAACTCGTGCACAAACACCAGTATAGCGATTGTGATTAAAAAATAAATTATATAATTCATACTAAGAGTTATTCTCCTTTACGTTAAAATAAGTTTCGGGCATACTGCCTGGTCTTTCTGTCGCATTCATAAATCACATCAATATCTGGTGAGCGGTGATTTTCTATAGAGCTTAATGATTTTTCAATTATGCGCGGGATCTCAATAAATTTGATCTTACCTTCAAGAAACTTCCCAACGGCAATTTCATTTGCTGCATTCATTATGCATGGAGCCGTGCCCCCGCAGTCCATTACCTCATATGCAAGCCTGAGACATTCGAATTTCCGGAGATCCGGTTCCTGAAAAGTCAGCGTCTTTACGGACGCAAGGTTCGTTTTCCTGTTTTTACTCACCAGCCTCTCGGGATAGCAAAGCGCATATTGAATTGGCAACTTCATATCGGGTAATCCCATTTGAGCCTTAATGGAGCCGTCAACAAACTCAACCATTGAATGAACGATCGACTGTGGATGAACCACCACGTCAATTTTTTCTTTCGGGAGGCCGAAAAGCCACCTGGCCTCAATTACCTCCAGCCCCTTATTCATCATCGAGGCCGAATCTATGGTAACCTTGCTGCCCATCTTCCAGTTCGGATGATTCAATGCTTCACTTACTGTTACATTCTTTAAGGCCTCAGAGTTCCTGTTTAGAAAAGGTCCCCCGGAGGCCGTAAGGATCAGCTTTTCAACCTCTTCGTGCTTTTCACCCACAAGGCACTGGAATATGGCGCTGTGTTCGGAATCAACAGGGATCAGCTCCGAATTGTACTCCCGGCATAAACGCGTAACGAGCTCGCCTGCAACAACAAGCGTTTCCTTGTTGGCAAGGGCAATCCGTTTGGAGAGTTTAATTCCTTCAATCGTGGGCGCCAGGCCGGCAAAACCTACCAGTGCACCAACAAGTATGTCGTAATTCCCGCGGCGCGCGGCTTCCAGAAGCCCTTCCTCGCCCTGGAGGATTTCACACCCTGAAGTTATCCTTTTTCTTAATTCCTTTGCAGCCAGAGTGTCTCTGACAACTGCCAAAGAGGGGCGGAATTCTTTGATTTGCTGTTCAAGTAAGTCTATGTTGGTGTTTACGGTCAGGCCTTCAACCTTAAATCTATCCGGATAGGCTCTGACCACATTCAGGGTATTAACCCCAATTGACCCGGTAGACCCCAAAATTAAAATATTCTTCATTTCAGCCAAATATTAAACACCAAAAGTTAAAAAAGTAACCGTTGCAAAGCAACGTAAAAGAACAGCAATCATTATGATACCATTAAATAAATCTGTGAGTCAGTGCCAAAAGAAAGTTTATTAATACTAAAACGTTAATTACGGTAATAATTGTTTCCAAACGGCTTAAATTCCTGTAAGCCTCCTCATTCAAAGGCATCTGGCTTTCTAAATCCCCTCCGAGAGCAAGTCTGACCTTTTTAGCCCCCGGAATAAGAACGGCAACAACGAGCACAATAAGAATCACCATTATTACCTGCTTTGTTACGAGCCAATGGTTGACAGAAAAATTAAAAAATGAATAGTATGGAATAATTGAGGTCAGTATCACCCCCGTAATAACAATGCCCGTCATACCGATCATGCCGGTAATATTGACCAAATGCAGATAAACAGAAATAAGTTTCTTTTCCGGTGCGCGCCCCTTTGATCTTTTTATATTTTTCCTCAAGACCAAATCGGCCGGCACCAGGCCAAGCCATACTACGGCTGAAAGAATATGTATAACGGTCAGAATTGCCTGCAGCAGCATTTTTTGCCCTCTTTAATATATTTTATGAATAAACGGTGTAAAACTAAATAATTGGACATGGAATTGCCCTTATTTAAAGAAGATATAAAAAATGCGGAAGAAGTTAAAATTTAATTTATTTAATTCGGAAAGAATGGAGCTGTAAACCATCCGTGAGTAGCATTCAGGAACTCCGCCAGGAGTGCCATATCAGTAGCCCGGGGTGCGAAGCCCACGGAGGGGCGCCAAACCCCGGGGATATTTAATTTGAGGCCTCACCTTCTTCCACATCAGAAATCCACGTAAATAGGTATTTCTCATCATATTCCACACCAAAATCCATGAGGATCTTCATATATTCCTCTTTGAAGGATTTTTGCCTGTGGTGCTCCTCCTGCTTCTGAATATATCCCGCAACCTGCTTGAGCTGACTTTTTGAGTATGAGAATGCCCCGTAGCCTGTCTGCCAAGAAAAGAGGTTGCAATTAAAGGCTTTCTTAATGTATCCTGATGAGCACGCCTTTATGTCCCTTGCTAGATCCGAAACTGAGGCATTAGGATTAAGTGAAACTAATAAATGCATGTGATCTGGCATGGTTTTTATAGCCATAATCTTTGAGCCTTTTTTCTGCACGATTCCTGTAATATACCTCTCAAGATGACCTGAAAAAGAAGGTTTTATCATGAACTGCCTTAGCTT
The DNA here is from genome assembly GCA_025612245.1 of Ignavibacteria bacterium. Lineage (GTDB taxonomy): Bacteria > Bacteroidota > Ignavibacteria > Ignavibacteriales > SURF-24 > JAAXKN01. The sequence continues at coordinate 41,684 of JAAXKQ010000002.1, read as the reverse complement.
TACTGCAAATACCATATGGATGTAGACCTGCGTGTATGTGTCTGGCACGACCGGCTCCTTTCTTTAATTGTTTTTGTACGTAAATGATTTAATCGGTTATGCCGGTTTTCTTTTGATATGATTCAATTTAATCCGGTTATCATTTCAGCCATGTGAAACCAAGCACAATTTTATTTTTCTATCCTGATTCATATGTCGTTCCTGTTTAATGTATCGCTCCTGACGGAGCTTTGTGGTGTAGGGGATTATTTAACCCGGGGTTTGTCACCCGCCGCCGCGGGTTTCGCACCCCGGGCTACTGATGTAACACTCCTGGCGGAGTTCAGAACATATATAAAGCTTACGGGTAAAATGCATGGAGGAGAACTTTGACAAGGGATTTGGGTGGACATATTGCCGGGCGCACACTAATGAAAAAAGGCGGAGATACATTCTCCGCCCTTAAACATTCAGTACCACATTCAGCTTTTCAGAGCCCTTTGAAGCCCTCGGGGTAAAGTATCACTTTAACATAATTCTTATTATCCAGGTACTTTTGTGCCGCAGCCTGAACCTCCTTGGCCGAAATATTCTCAATAAGCTTAATGTAATCAAGAATCTCAATCGGGTCCTCATCGTTGAAGTAAGCCCCCAGGAGGCTGTATAACCATACCTCGTTTCTCTTTAAGGAGGTTTCCCTTGATTTGATGTGTGTTTCCCTTACTTTCTGTATGTAAGTTGGGGCGGGGCCGAACTTCTTCAGGCTGTCGAGCTGTACGAAAACCGCATTTGTAAGCTCTTCGGCTTTCTTCGGGTCGCAGCCGAAAGAGATATTAATGCTGTAGCCCTCTTTCGGGTAATGACTAACTCCATGGTTCACGCTTACGCCGTAAGTGCCTCCTTTTTCTTCTCTAATTACTTCGCGGAGCTTAATATCCAGCACGTCGGCCATTGCCCTGAGGTCGTATATATTCTGCTGCGACCATTCCAGGGGTCCGTTAAAGCTTAAAACGACTTGACTTTTGGATTCAATCCCCTTGAATACCGTTTTCTCTATAACACCCCTGGCGTATTCCATTTTGGTATCTTTCCAGTTTTCTTTTCTTCCTGTTGTAGGAAGACTGCCAAGGTATGTTGCAAGGAATGGCTTTATCTTTTCAACGTCGAAATTGCCGACAAAAAAGAACGTAAAGTCACCCGCATCGCCGTAGCGGTCCTTATAGAAATTAAACGCTTTCTTAAGGTCTATTTTATCCAGAGTTTTAACTGTCCATGGATATGAACGTAAGTGGTAATTCCAGAGTGTCAGGCTTAATGTATCCTGAAGCGCTGAATAAGGCTCCAGGCTCCTGTTCTCCAGGTAGGCTTTCATTCTCCCCTTAAATGAAAGGAAAGCCGTTGAATCCATGCGCGGAGAGGTAAAATGCAGATAAATGAGCTTAAACATGGTTTCCATATCAGCCGCGCTTCCCGAGCCTGAGACTGTTTCCTGTATATCGGCTATAGAAGGATCTACCCTAACCATCTTGCCCGAAAGGGCCTTGGCAAGCGCAATCTGGTCGAACTTTCCTACTCCAGCCTCATTGATAATGGAAGAGGCAATAACAGCCGATACAAAGTCGCTGTCCGGGGCAAGGGAATTACCCCCTTTTGAATACGAAGTAAAAAGGATCTCATCGTTCTTAAAATTCGTTGGTTTTAAGACCACCTTTACGCCGTTTGAAAGCGTAAGTTCCGTAAGGCCCAGATCCTCACGCTTGCTTTCAGAAGTAATTTTTCCCGGCGTTGGAGCCTTATCCAATAAATCCTCAGAGACCGTCTTATCGACGTAAGCCGTAACTTTTTCTTTTGAAGAGGCTTCAAAGATTTTTGCAAGTTCTTCTTCCTTGGGGATTACCACACCTTCTTTTTCTGGCACGTTTGCCGTAATCACGCGGTTTTCATCGCGTATGTAGTCGCTGGCCAGTTTGTTTATTTCTTCTACTGTAATCTCAGGAACAAATTTCTTATAAAGCTCATAGTCATAAGCTATACCTGCTATCGGCTGCCCGGTAAGGAAATTCGCGACATATTCGGAGGCATAACTTGAATTTTCCGTCTTGTCTTTTTCCTTAAACGCCTGTTCCATATATCTTAGCGTCTCTTTTTTCTGGCGGTCGAGCTCACCTTGTGTAAAACCGAACTGGTCCACTCTTTTAGCTTCCCTGAGGAGTGTTTCCAGTGCCCTGTTTACTCCGTTATCTTTAACACTGGCAGCAAGAATGTAGCTGCTCTTGGTTCTTACAATATCATAGCGCCCTGAGTAAGCATAAACAAAGGGAGGGTCGGCCTGTTTTGAGAGTTCATAAAGGCGCTTATTAAACATGTTATTGTAGAGATTCTCAACAATACTGCGCCTGTAGTCTTTTACCGTAACTTCAGGCTCAATGGGCCTCATGTAGTAAATTGACACTGAGCTTCCGGAGGCTTCCTTATCGGAAGCTATTGCAAAGTAAGGCTCCTTGTGGTCGAGCACAGGACTTAAGGTGTGTTCTCTTGGATTCTTTGGAGCGGCAATACCCGAAAAACGGTTTTTAATGATCTCTTCAATGGCATTTACATCAAAGTCCCCCACGGCAACAACCGCCATAAGGTCGGGACGGTACCAGTCCTTATAGAACTTCTTCAGAGTCTCATAGTCAAACTTTTCCAGGATTTCTTTTTGACCTAGCACATTATGCACGGCATATTTGGAGCCCTTAAACATGATAGCGGATTGTTTATCCCACATCCTGGCCTCAGCGCCGCGCCTAAGGCGCCATTCTTCAATTATAACCCCTCTTTCCTTGTCAATTTCCTCATTTTCGTAGCTTACATTGTGCGCCCATTCTTCCAGAATCTGGAACCCCTTCTCCAGAATTCTTATAGTGTCTGTGGGGACCTGCAGCATATAGACGGTTTCGTCGAACGAGGTATAGGCATTTACCTCGGGACCGAAGCGCATGCCGATGGATTCCATGAAGTTTATGACTTCCTGCTTTTTGAAATTTTTTGTTCCGTTAAAGGCCATGTGTTCCGAAAAGTGGGCAAGCCCGTTCTGTATGTCGTCTTCCTGAATGGCGCCTGCATTAACCACAAGGCGCAGTTCAGCCCGTTTTTCCGGCTTATGGTTCTTTTTTATGTAGTAGGTCATCCCGTTTGGAAGTTTACCCATTTTTACTTCCGGGTCAACGGGCAGTTTACTATCCAGGCTTATTTCCTGGGCATTCAGTTGGAAAAAAAGGATAAAGAAAAGAGCTGAAAAGGACAAAAGAGTGCGTTTCATTTACTCTCCAATATTTGTTATGTTTTTTAAGAAAAATGAAATTTTAGAAGAAATGTTTCGAGAACCTGACTTAAACTGAGGATAACTTAAAGAATCTTCAGATGAATAACAAGAAACTAATGGCCGCCGCCGCGGGCTTAAGGTTTACCGGGCTGGCTAAAGCCATCTTACACGGGGAGGAAGGGTAATCTTCTTTGCCTCTTTCATCTCAGTTTCTTTCAACCGGGTTCAGGCGCAAATTCAGCCAGTTAATTATGGCCGAGAAAAACTCTTCGGCGTGCTCTTCGTTGTGAATTTCGTGGTAGAGCCCGGGGAAGATTTCCAGTGTGCAGTTTTCAGGGTTTTTAGACGCAAACTCCCGGCTCGAGTCGACTGATGTTATCTGATCCGCGCCGCCATGGAGTATGAGAATCGGTAAGCTTAAGCCCGAGGCATTCTTAAGCGCGTACTCTCCGGCCTCGTGGACCCCGAGAAAAGTGTGAATTGAGATCCAGGGGTGCAAAAACGGGTCCTTCTGCCTTTTCTGACCGGGGTTATTCAGAGTGCCTTTTTTCTTGTGCGAAAGCTTCGAAGGTTTGATGCCGTTCCAGAGCCTTAAACTTGGCCAGTATTTATCCAGCCATTTAACGGCTGAAACAAGAAAAGGTTTTGGCGGCCTGGCAAGCCTGAGCCATGGGCCCGTGGCAATAAGGCCCTTTATGCGGGGCTTAAATCTGAGGGCATAGTTAATGACAAGGTTTCCTCCCATGCTGTGCCCGTAGAGGAATATATCCTTATCCGGGAAATGTATGGCTGCCTGCTCAATAAGACGTGTTATATTTTCGAGCATGGCTTCGTATGAAGGGGCATGCCCCCTCTTGCCTTCAGAACGCCCGTGGCCATACTGGTCAAATGCAATGAGCGCAAAGCCTTCTTCGGCCAGTTTCCTTGGCAGAAGCGTATAACGGCTGCAGTGTTCACCCAGACCGTGTATAAGGCAGACCACGCCTTTTACATCATCCTGCGGCTGCCAGAGCTGCCCGTAAATTCCGGTGCCGTCTTCGTTTATCCAGTTTAATTCCCTGTGTATCATCTCAAAGTCAAAGTCCTGATTAATTCAGCAATTTCAACTGCTCTTTCTGCCACATAAGGCAGGAGAGTTTTCAGCGGTAACAAATAGCAGCATGCCGAAGGTTTCATTACGTTAACAGATTAATTCATCCACAAAAGGGCCCCGAAGATTTATAATTTGAGCGCCAGGAGTTTTCCGCCCGTTTCAAGATAATAGTTAAGTGATTTTTCCCACCACTTCATCATATCCAGGAATTGTCTGGCTGATTTACCGTCAATAAATTCGTTGCCTTTTTCTGTTATGGGGGTGAAAATGTACTCGACATGCAGGTTGGATGTACCGTCATGGTTGTCTTCAACTCGCATTTTAATCTTTACAACTATAACTTCCCAGGTCATCCTTACAAATTCAATCGCAAAGTTCTCCTTGTCGTACCTAGTAACCGTCCAGATTGTATTTACCTCACCTTCATGCTTTGTCTTAAAGATGGCGCCTTCTTCAGCGAAGCCTGATTCCGAATAGATCATTTCATAATGCCAGCCGTCAAGCCAGTCGAGCTCTCTTCTGGGACATAAGAGCGGAAAAACTTTATCGGGTGTCGAATTTATTTTCTGGATATAGCTCCTGTTGACTCTTTTTGAAACGAATGCTGGTGTCTTTTCTTTTTCTTCCTTCTTCATTTTGTCCCTGGATTAATAATGAAATTAAACATTAGGATTTCTTACGACTGCAAAAATAATAATTAAAGGATCAGAAAACATAATTTATTTAAAAATTAATATTTCGCTTCCTCATAAGAGCAGATAATTAAAGGCTTAAAGGCACGGCAGTTTTTTTGAGGCAACTCCTCTTAATGCATGTCCTTCCCGGGTATTTCTGGCTTGTCCCGGCCAGACTTCAGCTCTTCGGCTTTCTGCTGCTCAGTTTTCAGCTGCCCGGCCTTCAGCTCTTCGGCTTTCAGGCGGGCGTGTTCTTTGATAACGGGTTTTTGTTTTTTCAGGAAATCGAACAGGAAATACATGGTAATGAAGAAGGCAAAATGAAAAAGTATGATGGGGATAAACCCCAACGTTACAACCCTGCGTTTGGCATCCAGGCCGCCGCCGTAATTGTAAACTATATCTGTAAGCGCCAGGTAGTCATAAAAAATCCACCCCAGTGATATGACTCCCAGAATCAGCGTGATAATGGCAGTGATCTTTAGCTTTAACATAAAACACCCCTCCTGGAATTGTTTTTGTTGTGCCGGAATAAGTTTTTCAAGCTTCTCTCTATGCGATCCAGACGGTCTTAATATTTACAAACTCCTTAATGCCGTAGTTTGCAAGCTCACGCCCGTACCCGGAATTCTTCACACCTCCAAAGGGCAGGCGGGGATCGGAATGAACCATTCCGTTAATGAAAATTGAGCCCGCTTCAATACTGCGGGCCAGGCGTTTTGCCCTTTGTATGTCTGTTGTCCACAGGTTCGCGCCAAGTCCGAACTCCGTATCGTTTGCAATCCTGATTGCCTCCTCCTCGTCTTCGGCCTGAATAATTGCTGCAATAGGCCCAAACGTCTCCTGCTCATATGCAGGCATTCCTTTGGTCACATTGGCCAGTACGGTAGCCGGGTAAAAAAAGCCTTTCATGCCGAGGCGCTTACCCCCGGCAAGAAGCCTTGCTCCCATTTTAACCGATTCCTGCACCTGCCTGTCGAGCTCCAGCATGAGGTCCTCCCTGGCAATCGGCCCTAGGTCGTTCTGCTCATCCATCGGATCGCCGATTTTAAGTCCGTTTACGATTGAAATAAATTTGCTTTCGAACTCTCTTATTACGTCTTTTACAACGATGAACCTTTTTGCCGCAATGCAGCTCTGCCCGGTATTTATGATCCTGGAGGCGACGGCGGTTTTGGCTGCCTCGTTTATATCGGCATCCTTAAGGACTATAAATGCGTCACTTCCTCCGAGCTCAAGCACGGTTTTCTTCAGGTTCCTTCCTGCAATGGAAGCCACCTGGCGGCCCGCGCCGTCGCTTCCTGTAAGTGTCGCCGCCCTGACCTTCGGATGTGAAATGATCCTCTCAATCATTGAGGACCCCACAAGCAGCGTCTTAAACACGTTCTGTGGGAAGCCCGCCTTTGTAAATACCTCTTCAATTGCCAGGGCGCTCATCGGCACATTTGAGGAATGTTTCAGCAGCCCCACGTTACCCGCCATAAGCGACGGAGCTGCAAACCGGAAGACCTGCCAGTAGGGGAAATTCCAGGGCATGACGGCCAGTATAACTCCCAAGGGGTCGAACTGCACGTAGCTTTCTGAGGCATCCGTCCCGGCATTCTCGCGCTTTAGTATCTTTTCGGCATTTTCGGCGTAGTATTCGCATACCCAGGCACACTTCTCAACCTCCGAAAACGCCTGCCTGAGTGGCTTGCCCATCTCAATGGTAAGGATTTTTGCGTAGCTAGTGCGGTTGTCTCTGAGTATGCTTGCGGCCTTAAGCATGTGGTCCCGTCTTTCGGGGAAGCTTTTTTCTTTCCACGCCTGGAAAGCATCGTACGCCTTGTCTATTTCGGCGTAGACTTCGTCTTCGGTTAGTTCATCATAGGAAGCAATTACTTCTTCTGTTGCCGGATTAACAGCCTTCATTGACATAAAGATCTCCTCCGGAATATTCTGTGAACGGCAAAGCCGCAAGGGGAGTAAAACCCTTATGACTTTGTTTTTATTACGAATGCACCTTTTCAGAATATAATAAACAGAATCTGTTAAATAATCCATAAATAAAAAACCCCTTAGCTCAGCGAAAGCCAGGGGTTTCGGTTATATACAGAGAGTATTTGTTTTGCGAAAAATCTATTAAACTCTTATTTAATTTCCTTAGTCTTTATTTACTTCTATGTCTATCTTAGTGTCGAACTTAACGGACGAAAGCACAAAGGTAGTTTTAATTTTATTCACACCCTGAATTTTCGTCAGCTTGTGCAGGAGAAATTCCTCGTATTCACGCATGTCTTTCAGAGCCACCTTCAGAATGTAATCCTCTTCGCCTGCCACATAATAACATTCAAGCACTTCGCTTAGCTTTTTAACTTCCTCTTTGAAATTCTCAAGAGAATTAAGCTGATGCACCGAAAGGGAAACGGACGTAAAGGCCCACATGCCTTTTCCTACCTTATCAGCATCCACCAGTGCGACATAGCGCCTGATTATACCTGAATTTTCCAGACGTTTTACCCTATCGAGCATACCGGCAGGAGAGATGTTGAGTTCTGAAGCTAGCTGTGCATTGGTTATATCAGCGTTAGTCTGCAGTCTTTCCAGTATTTTCTTGTCAGTTTCGTCGAGCTTCATTTAGCATCAAAGTCAGGGTTCAAAATCGGGTTTCATGTCCCGAATAAAATTCACAATTTTTTATTTTTGCTCCAATAATATACAGTTGTCGCACTCATTTTGCAAATATAATTTGAATAATTTCGAATTTTTTGTGCATTAATTTATAAAAATACCACATTAACCCGATTTATGACGGTCCCTGCAGCTTGCTTTTTATAAATTACCGTGTATTTTAAATAATCGGGAGGGAGAGGGGCGCACAAAATACTGTTTCCCCGTTCGGTAGTTCGTGTCCGTTTCAGGCAAAACTATCGGGGGTTTTATGAAAAGTAAGGGTACGTTATTTCTTTTTTGTGTACTGTGTTTTTTCACTCAGGAAAGAATTTTTCCGCAGCAGACTGCGGAGGTTAAGATTTCCGAAGTCATGTTCTACGGAGTTTCGGGCAACAATGAGTACGTCGAAATTTTTAACCCGAGCTTCAGCAGAAGCGTGAATTTAACTAACTTTGCCATAAAGTACCATACTTCACTTCCCGATACGCTTGTTTCAGCCGGTATGGGGCTCAGCCTTTTCCCCCGCAGCTATGCAGTCATCTTTGAAGGCGACTATAACCCTGCCTCCGGCATTTATAAAAACTCCGTTCCGCAGGGCGCACTAATGCTTAAGATTAAAGGCAGCTCTTTCGGCTCCTCGGGCATGTCAAACAGCACAGGACGAAGGATTCTTTTAATAGGCTCACAGAAAGACACACTTGACAGCTATACCTATTCAGCCGATAACAAAGCCGGGGTTTCCGACGAAAAAATAGTCCCCGAAGGGAATAATAGCCCCTCTAACTGGACGAACTCACTTGTTTCGGGGGGGACACCGGCGCAGAAGAATTCCGTAACGCCAAAAGACTTTGATATCAGCCTTTCATTTATAAGCCTCCAACCCGAATACCCAAGGCAGGCTGAGGCCTTAAAGGTCGGCCTTTCGCTTAAAAATTCAGGCTTAATGGCGGCAGATTCGGTTCTGGCTGAGGCTTTTCTGAAGGCCGGCATGGATTCCACAGCGGATTTGGACGAAAAAGTCTATTCCGCCGGCATAAATGGCCTTCCCTCCAGTGACTCGGCTAACCTTACCTTTACGATACCCGGGCTTGCTGCCGGGAGCTACCAGCTAATGGCATCGGCAAGCTTCAGGAAGGATGAATTCCCGGGGAACAATAAAAAGATCCTCCGCTTCAGGGTCGCCCCGCCCGCGGGAAATTATAACGATCTGGTAATAAATGAGATTATGTTTGCCCCTTCACCGGGAGAGCCTGAGTGGATTGAGCTCTTTAACGCCTCAAATTCCGCCGTAAACCTGAAAAAATGGACCGTTTCGGACAGAGTCTCTCACGCAGCGCTTTCACAAAAGGATATTTTCCTTTTGCCGGGAGGTTTCATTGTTCTTTGCCGCGACTCAACGCTGAAAAAGTACTACGATATCCCGTCAGGAGTTTTAACCTGCAGCCTGCCGCAGCTGAATAACTCGGGCGACATGATTGTAATAAGGGATTCTGCTGGCCTTACCATAGACAGCCTTGAATACAACCGGCCAATTACCAACGGAAGATCACTGGAAAGAATTGATGCCGCGCGCCCCTCAGATGAAGCCTCAAACTGGGAGGTCTCCCTTTCACCCTTTAAGGCGACACCCGGCAAAGCAAACTCTGTAGGAAAGACGGACTACGACCTGGCTCTATGTAACGTAAGTACCGTGCCTGAACGCCCCTTTGCCGGAAGCAGGATTGCACTACTGGCAAAGGTGAAAAACACCGGGCGAAAGCCTGCCGTGTTCCGCCTGCAGCTCTTTGAATCCATAAACGCCGATTCCTCAAAGGAAGAAAAACTCTCTGAATCCGGCCTGCTAAACCTTAATTCACTGGACAGCCTGAGCTATCAGTTCGATTATTCCTCACTCCTTCATAACGAGCGCTCATTTATAGTAAGGATTCTATGGGATAAAGACGAGAACCCGTCTAACAATGAACGCCTGAGAAAAGTGCTTCCCGCATACGCCTTTAACACGCTTGTAGTAAGTGAAATTATGTATATGCCTGAAAGCCCTGAACCCGAATGGATTGAACTTTTTAACAGCTCCCCGGATTCGGTAAACATTAAGAACTGGACTATCACGGACGTGTACTCTTCCCCCTCACAAGTCCTTCTTGGCAGTAGCGACCTCTTCCTTCAGCCCGGGGGATTTGTTGTATTCAGCAAGGATTCCTCCATCTACTCTGTGCACAAAGAAATCCCTTCAAAACTGATCCGCTGCAATCTGCCGCCTTTGAATAACGACAAGGACGGCGTCATATTAAAAGACGGAATGGAAGAAGTAATAGATTCAGTTTTATATACCACCCCTCCCGGCTCAAAAGCCGGACATTCGCTGGAACGCAGGCACGCCAGTGAACCTTCAGCATCAGGCAATAACTGGGCTTTCAGCAAATCCCCCTCTGGAAGTACACCGGGACAGGTCAACAGCATTACGCCAAAGGACTACGACCTTGCCGTTGAAAATATTTCGACATACCCAGAAAACCCCGTAACAGGCGACGACATTACGCTGAATGTAAAGATATCCAACTGCGGGCTAAAAGACGCTTCCGGCTTCTCTGTAAAAATGTTCTACAGGGATTATAACTCACAGGTATATAACTCTCTTGAAACTTCGGAAGACCTCTCACTTAAAAAATCGGATACCCTTACGCTCAGCTTCGAGGACTGCCTGAAAGGACTGAAAAAAGGGGTCTTTGTTGCCGCCCTGATATCATTTGACATGGATAAGGATACGACAAACGATTATCTTCAAAGTCTCGTTGAACCAGGCTCCAAAAGAAATGCACTTGTAATAAACGAGGTAATGTTTGCTCCCCGCACAGGTGAAAGCGAGTGGATTGAGCTTTTTAACGCGTCCAATGACACACTCGACCTGAAAGGCTGGAAGGCAGGAAACCTTATGCCTTCGGCTTCACAAGCAAAGATCACCACAGTAGATGCTTTTGTCTACCCTGGGGAATTCATAATCCTGGCCAGGGACTCATCTTTCATTAGAAACAGGATGCAGGCTCACATTTTTATTACCCCTTTTTCCTCACTGAATAACGCGGAAGATATAATATTAATATCCGACATAAAAGGAAGTACAATAGACAGCCTTCATTTTAAGGGGACCTGGTGCGGCCGGAAATACTCTTCGATAGAAAGATTTTCACTGGAAGCCCCGACAAACGACAGCACGAACTGGATGGCTTCAGCAGACGCTGAGGGCTCAACTCCTGGCAGAAGCAACTCCGCCATTAACCTCACCCCTTATGCAAGAAATTCCGTTGTCATTAATGAGTTAATGTATGAACCCGGCAAAGGGAACTCCGAATTTATAGAACTTTATAACGCAGGCACCGCAGAGGCCGATCTTTCGAACTGGAAAGTAACTGATAAAAACGGGAATTCCTTTTATATCACGGACGGAAATTTTGTGCTTCCTAAAGGGGGCTATTTTCTTATAGCACCGGACAGCCTGGTATATAATAATTACAAATGGCTGAAGGATTCCGCCTCATGCTCAGTCCGGAATATGTCTTCTCTTGGACTTTCAAATAGCGGCGGGCTCATTCTTCTTAAAGATGCATTCAGAAATACCATCGATTCCGTTTATTACTTCAGCTCCTGGCACTCAAAAACGGTGCAGGATACCAAAAACCGGTCGCTTGAAAGGATAAACCCGCTCCTTAACTCAAACGATCCGTCAAACTGGCGCACTTCCGTTGCCAGGGAAGGGGCTTCTCCCGGCAGGCTTAACAGCATCTTTGTACTCAACCAGAAATGCGAGGCGAGGTTTTCCATACTGCCAAATCCCTTTTCACCTGACGACGACGGGCTTGAGGATTTCACGATAATAAACTACAACCTTTCTGAAAATGTAAACAGCGTGATACTAAAGATATTCGACAGCCAGGGGCGCCTTGTAAGAACCATTGTCCCCGGAGTATACGGGAACAAAGGCTCCCTTATATTTGACGGCCTCAGCGACAATGGCGACCCTCTCAGGATGGGAATTTATATCATACTTCTCCAGGCATTAAACAGCAATAATATTGTTTCGGAAACAATTAAATCCGTAGTGGTTGTTGCAAGAAGGCTTTGAAAACTCCTTATCAGATGCACAAAGCAAAGTTTTATTCCTTCCTTTGGGGCGGATTCTTTTCATTTTGACTTTGTTTTCCTAACTCCTTAGTTTAAGGTTTACACTTTCACCAGGAATCCATTATACCCAATTAAGGGGAGACAAAGCCATGGCCAGGTTTTTATTTATAACACTCTTCCTTTTTAATTTTGCCCTCCTTCAGGCACAGAACAAATACGTCATTGTTATTCATGGCGGGGCGGGCACAATTCTAAAAGGAAGCATGACGCAGGCGGAAGAAGATTCTATTAGAGACAAGCTTAAAGAAGCCCTCACGGCCGGGAGCAACGTACTGAAGAATAACGGCTCCAGCCTGGATGCCGTAACGGCTGCAATTAACGTAATGGAGGACTCTCCTTTGTTTAATGCCGGCAAGGGCGCCGTATTTAACAGCAAGGGTCAAAATGAAATGGACGCAGCCATTATGGACGGCAAGACACTCATGGCTGGCTCGGTTGCAGGAGTGCATCACATTAAAAACCCGATTAACCTTGCACGGCTCGTAATGGAAAAATCCCCGCACGTAATGATGACAGGCGACGGGGCAGAAGAATTTGCACGAAGCCAGGGAATGCAAATGATGCCCGAGAGCTACTTCTATTATGAAAAAAGGTATGAACAACTTCTGAAGGTGAAGGAAAAAGAAAGACAGGATTCCATAAAAGGGAACAAAACAGGCCTCAACAGAAAAGTCATAAACGATTACAAGTTCGGAACCGTGGGCTGTGTTGCACTTGACCGCTCGGGAAACCTTGCAGCAGGTACCTCAACCGGAGGCATGACAAATAAAAAGTTCGGAAGAGTTGGTGACAGCCCGATCATTGGAGCCGGCACGTATGCCAATAATAAAACCTGCGCCGTCTCGGCCACGGGCTACGGGGAGTATTTCATCCGCTCTGTAGTCTCATACGACATCTCGGCTTTAATGGAGTATAAAGGAATGAAGCTTCAGCAAGCGGCAGACTTCGTCATAAACAAAAAGCTGAAGACTCTTGGAGGCGAGGGCGGCGTAATTGCACTCGACAAAGAGGGCAACGTAGCTATGCCCTTTAATACAGAAGGAATGTACAGGGGCTATATAAAAGAGGACGGAACGATAGATATAGAATTCTATAAATAGTTTAACCCGGACTGAAGGCCGGGTCTGGTCAGTCAGGAATTTGTTTTTTGGCTGGCCCATTCACGCCGGAGCTATCTATATTATAGCAATTCAGGTGTGTGGTTTTTCAGCGATAGTTTTTCAATTCACATCCACACACTCAAAAGCAGACTCAATCGGCTCACAGAGACATAAACTTTTTTACAATAAATCTAAGGAGAGTTGTTATGTCTGTTGTACTTTCCGGTTCCGGTCTTAGCGTTGAAAAGCTCGTCAGCATAGCTCGCCATAATGAAAGAGTGGAATTAAGCCCGGACGCACTGGAGCGAATTAAAGTCTGCCGCAGCATGCTGGAAGAAAAAATCCGCATGCATGAAATCATGTACGGTGTAAATACCGGGATCGGCGAATTTTCCGAAGTGGTGCTAAATGACACACAGGTAAAACAGTTTCAGAAGTATCTAATCTACAACCATTCGGCGGGAATTGGGGAACCTGCGCCGGTTGAATACGTCAGAGCCGCAATGGCCGGCAGAATCAACGTCCATGCCCACGGCAATTCCGGCGTAAGGCCCGAGATTACTCTTACACTCATCCAGATGCTCAACAAGGGCGTGACACCCGTGGTCTGCCAGAAAGGCTCCGTCGGTGCCTGCGGCGACCTTGCGCCCATGTCGCAGATTGCACTGCTTATGATGGGTGAGGGGGAGGCTTTCTATAAAGGGGAAAAACTTCCGGGCAGCGAGGCTTTTGAAAGAGCCGGCATTGCAATTCCGGGCCTCCAGGCAAGGGATGGTCTTGCAACCATTAACGGATCCAACCTGCTTACCGCCATGAGCGCAATTCAAATTTTCGACATTAACCGCTGGCTCAAGCAGGCGGAAATAGCCTGCGCCATGACGCTTGAGGCTCTTTTTGCAAATATGAAGCCTTACGACCCGCGGCTGCATGAAATCAGGGGCTTTAAGGGAGCCGTAAGAAGCGCACGCGCAATTATGAAGTGCGTCGAAGGAAGCGACCTTCTGACGGGTAAACTTAAGATGAAAGTCCAGGATGCATACTCAATGCGCTCCACCCCGCAGGTAATAGGTGCGGCCCACGACGCCCTGGCATATGCAAAAGAGCAGGTTGAAACCGAACTTAATGGCGTGGGAGATAACCCGATATTTCTTCCTGAAGAAAAACTGACCCTTACGGGAGCCAATTTCCAGGGCACCCCGGTCTCTCTTCCTATGGATATGCTTGGCGCTGCGGTTACAATGGTCAGCGTCCTGTCCGAGCGCAGGCTCAATAGGCTCCTTAACCCGGCCTTAAGCATTGGCCTTCCGGCATTTTTAACCAGGGGAGCCGGCATGTTCTCAGGACTCATGCTCAGCCAGTACACGGCAGACAGCCTTATCGTTGAACAGAGGATACTTTCAAACCCGGCTTCAATTCAGTCAATTCCTGCCGCAGCAGACCAGGAGGATTTCGTTTCCATGGGAATGAATACGGCAATTAAAAACTCGCAGATACTTGATAATGCATATGGTGTACTCGGTATAGAATTCATTGCCGCCAGCCAGGCGCTCGACTTCAGGGAGTTTAATCCCGGCAGGGGAGTTTGCATTGCAAAGAATGTTGTCCGTAAACACGTAAAGCACCTTGAGGAAGACAGGCCGCTTTATCCCGACCACACAAAAATGAAAGAGGTGGTAAAGTCGTCTGAAATTTTGGAAAAGGTCGAACGTGTCATAGGAAGGCTGGAATAACACAACAAGCCCCGCCCTTTTAAGAAAAGAAGCGGGGTTTTGTTTTCTGAGGGGGATTGAGAAAAACTTATCTTAAAGATTTTACTTCGTACTGCCTGTAGTCAAAGGAATACAAATTTCCTCCTACGGGTATTATAAGCCTTATAAAGTCGGCATTTCTTCTAATGGATACATGGAAATATCCTCCTTCTTTTTCACCCGGAAAGACGGTTACTTTTCTAAGCACGTCATTCATCCAGTAATCTTTTTCACCTGCAAGCGTTGCCTTATCGTTCTCATAACTGATTTTCGCGTTTTCATCCGCAATCATCCTCTCTTCCCTTTCTTTCTCCTGTTTTTTCAGCTCCTTGCTTGAACGTTTAGTGCCTATAGAAACAACGGAGCCTACAACGTCAATTGTGCTTACTATGGCACTCAGACCCAGGCGGCTTCTTTCCGAAGCATCCAGACTGCTGGATTTTTTCTCTATTCCGGCCAGCTCCAGTTCGGGATCCACGGCATAAGTCCTTTGAACCATGCCCGGATGCCTGGGTATGCTGTCGCGGAATACTTCATAATAGATTTCCCCTGGATCAAGCAGAACAGGTTTTTCAGTCCGGTTCTCATAATTAAGTAGAAAAACAAAATATCCGTCTTTTGCCTCTACAAAGCTGATATGGGCTTCCCCGGCGTTATTCTTTTTACCTACGACCTCCCAGCCATAGTCCCAGACCGGTTCACCGTCAATGGAGGAAAGCCTGTAGACTGCCGTGCTTCCGCAATTAAACTGCAGGAATGAAAATAGTACAATAAAAACCACAACTACCGGTTTCAATCTGCCTGCCATTATTCGCCTCTTACATTATGCTTTATCTTATAGGTGCAAAATCCGTGCCCTTTATAAAAGATTAATATTTCTGCATTAATGGAAATTTTTATTATCCCCATGTGTGAAATTATGTGCAGACAAATGTACTTACGCTGTATACAGGTGTGGACGTTTCCCCTTAATAGCCGCAGCCAGGGATTTTGCTTTCCTGAGACAATTCGGGCCATGGCTATTCATTGGATTTTCATTCATTAATGCAGCCCCCTTTTTTGTCTTTGACGCTGAAATTCCATAATTTATTTCGGGACGATTTACTGAAGAATGAAACCTTTAACAGGATGTATAAAAATCTCGTCATATATTATTTCAGCGGTACAGGCAACGCGCTTACAGCGGCAAGGTGGATCACTAAAAGCGCAGCTTTAAAGGGACTTAACGCTTCGCTTATTCCGGTTGACCGCTTTAAGAAGCCTTCTTTTCCTTCTCAGGAAGGAAAGACGCTCATCGGGTTCCTTTACCCAACGCACGGATTCAGCCTGCCCTGGATAATGCTTAAGTTCATGCTCGTTTTTCCCCTCATTGGGAAACAGGATGCCTTTCTTCTTAATACAAGAGCTGGTATGAAGGCCGGACGTTGGTTTACCCCGGGACTTAGCGGCATGGCACAGTTGCTGGCAATTCTCGTACTTAAAATGAAGAGCTTTAATATTAAGGGACTGCTCCCCCTTGATATGCCCTCAAACTGGATATCAATTCATCCGGGACTGAATGAGAAGACAGTTGAACTAATTATAGAAAGATGCCGGAGCATTGTAGAAAACTTCTCCGAAAAAATCCTTACGGGAAAAAGGACCTATAAGGGACTCCTGTCGCTTCCAATAGACATTGCAATAATTCCCGTTGCCATAGGATATTCCCTCTTCGGGCGCTTTATACTGGCCAAGACTTTCATCTCTTCTTCCGACTGCGGTAACTGCAGGCTTTGCGAGAAAAGATGCCCCACGGGAGCCGTTAAAATAGTAGATGGACGCCCCTACTGGTCGTTTAAGTGTGAAAGCTGCATGAGATGCATGAATATATGCCCTACCAAGTCCATTCAAACGGCACATTCGTTTGTCGTTTTGATCTTCATCGTACTGTCCTTTATTCCTTACTCATTCTGGCTTTCGGCAATAATTTCAAAATATTTACCCGGCGCTCCGGCTGTGGCTTCTAATTTTCTGTATGACGCCTCCAGATGGAGCTTCAAGATGCTCTTTATCTTTATAGCGTACCACATCCTGCATTTTACGATAAAGAACAGGAGCATAAATAATTTTTTCACCTATTCCTCGCTCACCCGTTACTGGAGGCGCTACATGGCCCCCGGTATAAAGGCCTTTGATTTCAGACAGAAGGAATGAGGGATTGGCTGATTCTGGATTTATCCGTTAACCTAAGGAACAGTTGACACTAATTAAATCCCAAGAGGGGATGACTTGCCTTTAGGAAATGACTTTCTCAGAAAATTATTCGAAGTCCCCGGAGTTCGGTATCCCTTCCTCTTAGCTGGGGCTAAAGCCAATTTTTTGAGGTCCTATTCCACGATCATCCGCGGACGAGCGTAGCTATTCAGGGGAATTGTCAAGCACAATTTTACAAAAAGATTTCCCCGGGAATTATTAATACCCTCGTTTGTTTATTTTTCAATATTCTTTAACTTTGCACACACAGTATATTGTCTTTTTGAAGAGAGACTTATCCTATAATTAAAGATTATTAAATCTGGAGATTGCTAAATGCAGCTAAATTATGTTGACTGGCTTGTTATTGCCTTGTATTTTCTTTTCAACCTGGCTGTAGCTCTTTATCTCCGCAAAAGAGCTACGCAAAGCGTCAGCGACTTTTTCGTCTCGGGCCGTAATGTCAGCTGGTGGCTGGCAGGTACTTCCATGGTCGCCACAACCTTTGCCGCAGATACTCCGCTTGTTGTAACAGGACTTGTTGCCAGGAATGGCATTGCAGGGAACTGGATCTGGTGGAGCATGGTTTTCAGCGGAATGCTTACAGTCTTTTTCTATGCAAAGCTCTGGCGCCGCGCCGGGGTTTTAACTGACGTTGAGTTTGCCGAAATCCGCTACCACGGAAAACCGGCGGCTTTCCTGCGCATTTTCCGCGCGATTTATCTGGGACTTCCGATCAACCTGATCATTATGGGCTGGGTCAACCTGGCTATCGTAAAAATCATGATGTCCGTTCTCGGCATCTCAAAGATCGAAGCCCTCTTCTTTGCAATTCTTATTATGTTCATTACAGCTTCTATTTCAAGCCTTTCAGGACTCTGGGGCGTTCTGTGGACTGACATGTTCCAGTTCTTCCTGAAGATGAGTATGGTTATACTGCTTGCAGTTTACGCAGTTTCAGCTACTGGCGGCATGGGATCACTCGTTACAAAACTGCACGAAATCGATCAGCACCGCGATCCCTCAAGCTCAATTTTGTCATTTGTGCCCGATCTGAATTCGACCTGGATGCCAATGATTACGTTTTTCGTATTCATTGCCGTTAACTGGTGGGCAAGCTGGTACCCGGGAGCTGAACCGGGCGGCGGCGGATACGTTGCACAGAGAATTTTCTGCGCAAAAAACGAAAAGCATTCACTTCTGGCTACACTCTGGTTCAACATCGCTCATTATGCTCTGCGCCCCTGGCCATGGGTAATAGTTGCTCTTGTTGCAGTTGTACGCTATAACAACGACCCGGCTTTTCATGCCGATCCGGAATCAGGTTACATAAGAATCTTAATCAGCGACCTTCCCTCATATTTCAGGGGACTGATGCTTGCGGCTTTTGCTGCTGCTTACATGTCAACCATCGGCACACAGCTTAACTGGGGCGCCAGCTACCTTGTAAATGACGTTTACAGAAGGTTCATACCCGAAAAATCGGAAAAGCACTACGTAAAGTTTTCTCAGGTAGTTACGATGGTCCTTATGATACTTTCGGCTATTGTTACCTTCTATATGGATTCAATTGCAAGCGCTTGGCAGCTTCTGATGGCCCTTGGCGCCGGAACAGGACTGGTTTACATACTTCGCTGGTTCTGGTGGAGAATTAACGCATGGAGCGAAATTTCAGCCATGGCTTCGGCATTCGTAGTTTCGCTCACGCTTCAGTTCGGTTTCGGACTTACGGAAAGCAACCCTTACCAGTTTGCTTATCTTCTCTTAATTACAACCGTTATTACAACCGGCGTATGGCTGACGGTTACATACCTGACTAAGCCCGAACCCAACGAGGTTCTCCTTTCGTTCTACCGCAGGGTTCGTCCTAATGCCACAATGTGGGCTCCTATTGCAAAACAGGCTACAGACATTATACCCCAGAAAGACGGTTTGTTCAACCTCATGAACTGGGTCAGCGGCGTAATAATGATCTACTGCACACTCTTTGGAGTAGGCCGCATTGTTCTTGGAAGCACGCTAATGGGACTGGGATTGCTTATTGTTGGAATCTTCTTCGGCGGAATTATCTACTACAATATGAACAGAAAAGGCTGGGAAGCCCTGGGTTCATAAGGTAAGTTAATACACGTACATAAAAAGTAAAGGGAGAGGCTGCCATAGTGCAGCCTCTCCCTTTTTTATGACCTACATTATTTTTAAGAGCCTTTCAGCCCCGTGCCGTTAGGGCGTTATTTTCCTCTGAAATCCTGAACCTAGAGATCACCTCCTGAAGGTTTATCGTCAGACGATTAAGGTCTTCTGAAGCCTTTGCAATCTCGCGGATGCCCGAGGAAGACTGCTGTATTGAAGTATTGATGCCTTCAATATTTTTGCTCATCTGTTCGCTTGTTGCCGCCTGCTGTTCACTTGCCGCGGCAAGCTGCTTTATCAGGTCGGCTCCCTTTTCGGCTCCTACTATGATCTCCTGGAGCGACTGCCCGGCTTTTTCAGCCAGATTCTTGCCCTTTTCCACTTCCGTAGTTCCCTGCTTAATGGAAGATACGGCAAGATCTGTGTCTCCCTGTATCTGCTTTATCGTGTCCGCAATCTCCTTTGTTGCCTTGGTGGTCCGCTCTGCAAGTTTCCTTACCTCGTCTGCTACTACTGCAAAGCCACGCCCCTGCTCACCTGCACGTGCAGCCTCAATTGCTGCATTTAAGGCTAAGAGGTTCGTCTGGTCTGCTATGTCGTCAATTACCTGTATTATTTCGCCGATCTGATTACTGCTGGCTCCAAGTTTTTCAACCGTTCCAGCCACGCTCATTACAACCCCGGCAATCTTATTCATGCCGTTAATTGTCTCAATTACAATCTCTCCGCCATTCCTTGCGTTTTCGCCGTTCTTTGCAGCCGAGTCGGCTGCAACCCTGGAGTTTTCAGTGCTTGCAAATATTGTCTTTGTCATCTCCTCAACTGCCCCGGCCACTTCTGCTGCCTGCATGCTCTGCTGGCTGGAATTTGCGGCCATTTCCTCTGTGCTGGAGGAGATTTCATTGCTTGCGCTGGCAGTTGCACCAACAGCTTCAACAATTTTTTCGAACATCTCTCTTATGCGGGCAACAGCCTTGTTAAATCCGTTAAAAAGCCTTCCCACGTCATCCTGTTTTTTAGCTGTAAGAGAAACCGTAAGGTCGCCGTCGGAAAGCTTTTCTATTGCCCTAAGCATTTCATTTGTGCTTTCGGTAAGATAATTGCTCTGCTCAACGGCGGCGGTCCTGGCCTTTTCCGCCTGGAGTGCTGCAGCCTCGGCTTCCTCTTTTTTCTGCCTGGACTCGTCGACGAGCTGTTTTATGTTGCCTATCATTATATTAAAGGCCCCTGCCAGATCGCCCACCTCGTTATGGCTGTCTATTGACACGGAAACGTTATAATCGCCGTGAGAAACCTTCTGCGCCCCTTCTGAAAGCAGCTTAATAGGCTTAGCTATGTTACGCGCATAAAAATAAGCCGAGCCGAGCGTAAGAAGTGTAATTAACAATATGGCAAGTATAAAGTTGCTTCTGACCTCGGAGACTTCCTTGTCGATATCCTTAATCATCATACCGTTGACTACAATCCAGCGCCAGGGGCGGAAGAGTTCAAAGCAGTATAATTTAGATACCATTTCATTGTTTACCTTGTAGTGGAAGATTGTAGAGCCTCCGCCTTTTTTCTCGCTTATGCTGCTCCAGATCTTCTGCGTGTAGTTGCCTTTGTCGTCGTGGTCATTGCCGACGAATTTCCCGACGTTGGCACTGTTGCGTGAAACACGGCAGTAACCGTCGAGATCGTTTACGAACAAATAGTCCTTCTCGTGGAATTTCATGTTCTGTATCAGGTTAAATGCAAGGGCTTTTGCGCTATCCTGTGTAATTATCCCCCTGTCAACCTTGCCCTGCAGGTTCTCCAAAACCGAACAGGTTACGTCCAGCACATTCTTTAGCCCGGTTTTTTTGTTCTCATAAATGTTATCTTCTATCTTTGGAAGAAAATAAAATTCGAACGCCCCCCAGAGGCATACAGAAAACAAAACGCTGAAACTTAATATCTTTGAGAAGATTCCCCAATCACGAATCTTTTTAATTTTCATTTTAGTCCGCAGCTATGTTGTTAAGAATTATGTAATTATCGGATATTCCGGGGACATAATTTATAACTTTCCTTTCATATTTGCACATTAATGTTTTTAAAAGTTGGCCCCCTCCGGTTTCATTTTTCCCTTTGGCCCTGCTAAAAAATATAGCATTGCAATTATAAGAAAACTCTTTAAGTTAATATTTAGGCCTGATTATGCGTTTTTTGTTAAAATTATGCAGACGGGCAGAATTTCTTTTAATAAAAAAAGGAGGAGCGAGAAAGATGAAAAAAATATCAGTAATATTAGCTTTGATTGCAATGCTGTTCTTTATAGATGCATGTTCCAGCACAAGATCTACTACCGGTTCCGGCGGCACCACGGGAGACGGAACAGGCACATCTACAACCGGGACAGGTACTGATAACACCGGGGCCACGGGATCCTCAAGAACCGGCTCTTCTACGGCTTCCAGTGTAAACCAGGAGTTTGTCTCTGATGCCGCAAGCGGTGGAATGATGGAGGTTGAACTGGGAACAATGGCCGTACAGAACGCCAGCAGCCAGGAAGTAAAGGACTTCGGACGCAGGATGATTGACGATCACTCCAAGGCAAACGATGAACTCAAGTCTATCGCTGCAAAGGAAAATATCCCCGTACCCGGAGTCCTTAAGGATGAAAGCCGCGAAGATGTGGATAAACTCTCCAAACTCTCGGGCAGCGAATTCGACAAGCAATATATCGACCTCATGGTAAAAGATCACGAAAAGGACATCAAAAACTTTGAGGATATGGCTGAGAATGCACAAAGTCCCGAACTGAAGGCTTTTGCCCAGAAGACACTGCCTACACTGCGCCAGCACCTGAAGATGGCACAGGATATACAGGAAAAGCTTGGTAAATAACCCAGCTTTGCTTTAATATAAGTGGACCTGCCGGGGAAGATCCGGTTTTTGAAATATGAAACCCACCCCCGGCAGGTTCAGCTTTTCTTTTTCACTCTCCTTTATGCACCCCGGCATGGCTTTCTTTCTCTATACCCCCGAGCTCAGAAATCCCGTTCGTGATCTGTGCACTTGCAAATTTTCCCCATAAATATGTAATTAAAAGTACTTGCAGTGTTTTTATACTGGTTACTGAAACCCTGTTCTTTTAATTCATAACAGGCTAAAGCCAGCCATGAGCCAGGTATTTGAGCAATTTTATTTTCAAAAGCGTAATTACTGACTATATATTAACATCAGGAGAGGGTAGCTATGAAAAAGATCGGTATGCTGTTGATGGTTTGTTATATTTTCCTGAATTCTGCAGCAATTTCAGCCAATGAATACAGTTCCAAAGGATTTTTTGTCCTCCAGGCCGATACATTAAATATTGCTGCACCTTCTACACCGCAGCTTTATTCGCCTTCCAACCAGTCAATTGACAGGCCGCTTAAGACTTCCCTTAGCTGGTCAACTATTTCTGACGCCGCAACGTACGAAGTTCAGGTTGCCACCGACAGCCTTTTCAACTACGGGGTAAGGGATAGCGTTGTTACCAATATTTATTACGAATTATGGTGGCTGCAGAACAGCAGGAAGTACTTCTGGAGAGTAAAGGCAATAGATTTCCTGGGGCAGGAAAGCTCCTGGTCGGAGATCTGGGGCTTTACGACCGTCTCTGCTGCACCTCCCAAGCCTGCACTTATGTCGCCTTCAGACGGCGCGGTAAATCAGCCGCAGAGCATCCTTATGAAGTGGTATCCATCCGAAGGCGCAAAGATCTATACGCTGGAGCTGGCAGCCGATACTTTCTTTAACAACGTTACCCATCACATCGATACGCTCAGAACAAACTCCATGCAGATAAGCAACCTTAAAAACGGCATGAAATACTTCTGGAGAGTAAATGCATATAACAAAGGGGGACTAAGCGACTGGTCGCAGGTCTGGCGCTTTTCGGTCGTGCTGGCGCAGACGCCTCTGCTCTCCCCGGCAAATTCTTCCAATAATCAGTCCTTAAACGTTACATTAAAATGGAAGCCCGTCCTTTCGGCCGACAGCTACCAGCTGCAGGTTTCCACATATCCCGCTTTTTCCTCCATATTTTTTGAGGATGCGTCGGTAAAAGAGACCTCGCGTGAGCTGCCGCCATTAAGCAATAGTACAACTTATTACTGGCGTGTAAGGGCAAAACAGGGGAGTAACACAGGAATTTTTTCAGACACGTGGAATTTTACCACAATTAAACCCCTGCCCAACGTTCCCGTACTGACCTCTCCGGCCGATGGGGCAACGTTCCAGCCCTTAAACATAACTCTCATGTGGAATACGGCGCCAAATGCACTGATGTACCGCCTGCAGGTATCCAATAAAAGCGACTTTTCAACCGTGTTTTTTGATGATTCAACGATCACAAAAACCTCACAGGATATCTACAGCCTGAAGAACGGCACCCGGTATTACTGGCGTGTAAGCTCGAAAAACTCCGCAGGGTCGAGCCAGTTTTCGAACGCATGCAGTTTTGTAACAGTGATGCTCTCTCCCGATGCCCTTCAGGCAAGCTCATTCGGCATAAAGAAAGTAAAGCTTACCTGGGGCGACAATTCGGATAATGAGGCGGGATTTATAATAGAAAGAAAAACCACGGGCGGTTTTGAAGTAATCGATACCGCCGCCATTAACAAGACGAGCTTTATCGATTCCACGGTTTCCATGGCTACGGCATACACCTACCGGATAAAGTCCTTTAACAGCGCTGCCGTCTCGCAGTACAGCAACGAGGCAGCTGTTACGACAATTACCTCGGTTGAGACAAAGGAAGGAGTGCTGCCTCTGGAATTTGACCTTTTCCAGAATTATCCGAATCCTTTTAATCCTTCGACAAAAATCGATTATGCAATTCCCTTTGAAAGCAGCGTAAAGCTGACCATTTATAATTCACTGGGCAAAGTAATCCGTGAGCTTGTAAACGGCATACAGCACCAGGGTTTGTACGAAGTAAGATTCGACGCCACCGATTTACCCTCGGGCCTGTATTTTTACGCCATTGACGCCCGCTCGCCTTTAAACGGGCAGGAATTCAAGAGCGTAAAGAAGATGTTGTTGGTGAAGTAGGAAGATTCGATGCGGCGTACAAAGCAATTTCCGTTTTCCGTAGGGGCGAACGGCGGTTCGCCCTTTTCTGTAGAAAGCCCTTTTCTGTAGAAAGAAATTTCGTTCGGGAATTAAAAAGGAAAAGGGGAAAGGAGAAATTAAAAAGGAAAAATTAAAAAGGGGGAAGGGAAAAGGAAAAATTATAAAGGGGGAAGGGAGAGCAATAATATGAGATCAGAACAGTTATAAATGTGCCGTCTCAATTACCGCGTTGCGGTATTCTATTTGTAGAGAAATACATGAAGAAAAGATCAAAGGACCGCTCATAGTCGGCTCCATATATGCCGCTTAGATTCCATCTAATTCCTGGTAACCTGCAAAAACAAAAACCCTCCCAGCTATAATTCTAACGATAAATTAGTCTATGACATATAATTAAGGTGGTTGACAATTTCATACTTATTCGCAAAGTTTCCATTGGAAATTCGCTCATTGATGGATCGCTGTTTTAGGCAAATATATCTTCTACTTTAAGAACTAATAAGAAATAAAATTAGCATGGCTGAACGGAATTTGGGATTGACAGATGAGGAATTTTGAGGTATAACAGTTTCAGAATCATACCCTTGAAAGTAATTTTTCTTTGTCATATAGAGCCAGCAATTAACCAAAAATAAATGGGAAATAATTGTGACCAGCCGGTAAAAAGAAGTTTAGCACTAACCACAATATATAAGTCTCACATAATCGGAGTAAAAATGAGCATTCCAGATAATTTGATTGAACAGGTAATTCTCAATTCAGGTGATGAATTTGATTCACACGATATTATTCACAAATTAGCTCATGAGAATCAAAAACTTTACATAGAAAATCTGAATGAAATGATTGGAGAAAGACCTTTTCAGACATTACATTCAATTTTAGGCCGTAAAATAAAGGACATTTGTGAACGGCTTGGATATCATGGAATAGCTTCCAGAAGCCTTGATATTTTCGGCCAATATGGCGAATGCGTCAGATGGTCTAAAAATTAGCCTATTGGAATTAGGCCGTCCAGATGCTCGGATGATTAGTAAGATCCTGAATCCGACAGAGTATAGTATTCGAGTGCATCCTGAATTTAGTGTATTAGAAAGCTCTCTTAATCCATTTTTATAAGCTAACGGAAGTGTCAATTCAGGCTGAGAACCCGCCTGAAACGGACAAATTGACCAGACACCCAATGCCGGACCTTTTTAATTCTCACGCATGCTTTTTATACGTCCTGACCGCAAGGGCATATGCCGCCAGCATAATGCCGGAGCACCACGCAAGCGCAATCCATATTTCGTTACCGGCAGCCTTCCCTGAAAGCAGCAGGCGTATAGCATCGACAATAAAGGTTACAGGCTGGTTTTCGGCAAAGACGCGGACAGGCCCCGGCATGGAAGCCGTAGGCACAAACGCCGAGCTGATTAAAGGCAATAAATGAATAGGATAGGCAATTGCAATTGCGCCATCCTGCGTTTTTGCCGACAAGCCCGGAATAGCCGCTATCCAGGTTAAAGCCAGTGTAAAAAGTACGAGGATTCCGGCTACGGAAAGCCACGACAATATTCCCGCCGAAGAACGGAAACCCATAACTATGGCCACCAGAATAACCGCCGCGACTGAAATTGCATTTGATACCAGAGAGGTCAAAACATGCCCCCACAATGCGGCCGTGCGTGCAACCGGCATGGAGTGGAAACGCTCGAATATCCCACGGTGCACATCGTTAAAAAGGCGGAAAGACGTATAGCCTATACTGTTTGCAATGGTAATGAGCAGGACCCCGGGCAGCAGGTAATTAACATAATTATCCGTGCCGGTTTGAATTGCGCCGCCTAAAACATAAACGAACAGCAGCATAAGGGCAATAGGCATAATTGTAGCCGTAATTATAGTATCCATGCTGCGGAAATGATGGCGCATTGAACGGGCAAGCATAACGCTCATATCACTGAATAAATAATTCTTTGCTGTATCCATTTAATTCATCTCCCTTTTGCCGATGATTGCAAGAAATATTTCCTCGAGCGACGGTTGTTTTTCCACATACTCCACCTTTGCGGGCGGGAACAGCTTTTTAAGCTCGGCTAGCGTGCCATTGGCAATAATCCTGCCCTCATGTAAAATTGCAATCCGGCTGGCAAGCTGTTCAGCCTCCTCCAGTATCTGTGTAGTCAGGAATACCGTAGTACCGTTTTGAGCAAGCTCTTTAACCATTTTCCAGACTTCAAGGCGCGCCTCCGGGTCAAGCCCGGTTGTGGGCTCGTCCAGGAAAATGATCTGCGATTTTCCCACAAGGCTCATTGCTATGTCCAGCCTGCGACGCATACCGCCTGAATATGTTGAAACCCTGCGTCCGGCGGCCTCAGTGAGGCCGAAGCGGTTCAGGAGTTCATCGGCCTCCCGGTGCGGATTTTTAAGATGCCTCAGCCGGGCAATCATAACCAGGTTTTCGCGGCCGCTTAGAATCTCGTCCACTGCTGCAAACTGCCCTGTCAGGCTTATTGACAGCCGCACACTTTCGGGCTTTGAGGCAACATCGAACCCGTTTACTTCAGCACTTCCGCCATCCTGTTTTAGAAGCGTGGTAAGAATTTTTACAATAGTTGTCTTGCCCGCGCCGTTAGAGCCGAGCAGGGCGAAAATACTCCCTTTTTCCACCTCGAAATCCACACCATTAAGGACATGAAGCTCTTTGTACGACTTCCTGAGTCCTTTTACCCTTATTGATTTGTTCTGCGTATTCATCACTTTTTAGTATCTTTCTTCACTTTTTAATTTTTAATTTTTAATTAACTCCTCAGATCACCGTAACCTTTGACAGGTCGATTATCCATAAGCCTTTAAGCGCCGCATAGGTCAGCTTATCCATCGTAGCGCCGTCGAAACAGACAGTCTTCATGGCAAGGTATGATTTGTTTGTAACCGAAAAAGGCAGCGTAAACGACACGTTCCTGAATGCAGCACCTTTGAAGGAAACACCGGTCAGTGCCGACTTGTCGAACCTGACGTCAATAAAAGTCTGCCCCTCGAAACTGAGTCCCCGCAGGTCGGTATTCTTGAAATCCACGCCGGTAAAAGAGCAGTTTTCAAAGAGCGTTTCCCTAAGGTCGGTTACCGACATTTTTACGTCTATCATGTTAACATCAGTGAACTTTGCGCGGCTCATCCCGGATTTGCTGAATTCCGTGCGTACAAGGATAGATTTATTGAAATCCGCGCCCGAAAGATCAGTAACGGAAAAGCTGCAGTCCGTCAGGTTCGTCCCGTCAAAATTGGCTTCACCCGCGTCACTGACCTCGAAGGAGCTGCCTGTAAGGTCGGCGCCGCTAAAATCGGCTCCATGCAATGCGCTTGCCTTGAATTTCCCTTTGTGCAAAACAACGCCGGCGAAATCGCTCTGCTGCAGATTGGCCGCTGTAAGCTTTATTTGCACCGGCCGTTCCCCGGGGCGGAAAGCGCCCTCATGCTCCGGCGGCGTTTGCCCGACGCTGCCCGTGCCGGTTGCATCAGGAGCCTTTTCATTGCCGGGGGATTGCAAATTCTCTGAAAAATAATTAAGGTCAACACCCAGAATTTCAGCCAGGCGGTTAAAAGTAATGATATTGGGAATTGATTCCCCGCGCTCCCATTTACCTACTGCCTGCGGACTGATAAACAGCTGCCTGGCGAGTTCGGCCTGGGACATATTTAATTTCTTTCGTGCCTCGGCAATTTTACCGCCAATCATCTTAGCTTCCATTATCAATATCCTTTCTTTTGTTTATTGTATCAATGTTTCAAAGATATACGGATTCATTTTCCAAATCAATTAAGATATAGGAACTTATGGTTGTAACATCGCTACTTATTGTTGCTATTTGACAACTGGCGGAAGTTTTCAATCTTATTTTGAAGACAATGGCAAGAAAAGTCATTTTCATTTTATGTAGTTCAAAAGGGACTTCTAGGTTACGACCCTAAAAATACCTTTACAAAATCCGATGGCTTACATATTTTATCCCAACCTGCCACACACTAATTCAAACAATTTTATCCGGGTTTTGGAATTTCCGGCAGCTTATACTTGTTATTAATATAAAGGGATAATTGAATATTTGTCATTCCTGATAACCATATTTCCTGAATTTGGGCGACCTAAAATTCAGTTTTTCCTTAAATAAATTCAGAGTTATTAAATAATGTTTATCAAAGAAAGTAAAATAAATTGGTTTACGAAGTATTATTACTCGACAAATTTGATTGGAACGGATTTAAGGGAAAACTGTATTTCTCCAGGTATAACGACATGAATCCGGCTCTGATCTTCAAGACTGAGGATGGAATTCCCATCTTAAACTTTACAGTCAACGCATACGATTTTTATAGGGAATACCCATTCGGCGATAACCGCCTTATTGCCGTAAGTAGAGGCATGGAAGCTCAAGGAGTTGTTGAGGCATTGCAGGAGGCAGGAATTGTATCCGAACCGGCTTTCTCCATCTATAGCGAGCTTGGTGAAGCTGTCGCATGCGAATTAACAGACCAGGTTGTGGATCTTCTGAAGGCTTTCGGGGAATATTATGTATAATTGTTTTACGATTTCTGCCAGTGGAGATCCCAGATTCCCGTTCGTTTTTGCCCTTTTTTCGCCCCGCATTTAACCCCGTCCCGGGGATATAAAGAATATTGTTTTTGTATTTGCCGGAATTTCCCGCGCCGGGGGTTATGACCGGATTTTATTTTTATTTACCGGAATTTTGCGTCGAGTCAAGGGCGGACCGCCGTCCGCCCCTACAGTTACTTTTTCCTTTTTCCTTTTTAATTTTTAATTTTCAATTGGCTACCCCTTTTTTAACCCGGAAGGTTACGCTTCCCGTGGTAATTCCGCCAATCGATATCTACGAGGAGCTCTGGGAATTTTCGCACATTACTTTCAGCTTCGTGGGAAGGGCTTTCGCCGCTGCAATGCTCCTTTCATACGGCATGATCCAGTATAAACTCCTAATAATGATCTCGGGACTCCTTTTCTTCCCATACATACAGGAAATTCTTGCAATTGCCTTTGGAATCTGCACAAGGGAATGGCGGCTTGCTTTACAGGGCGTGCTGGCCATTGTTACGGCAACACTTGTAATTGTTGCTGCCGGCGCCCTTTGCGCCTTCCTTACACACCCGCCTTTACAGTACCAGGAATTCAGCCCCATCTTTACGGGTTTCCTGATTGCAATTGTAATAGGCGTTGCCGCCGGCTTGGCCTCAGCCGACAATACGGGGAAAAGGGAGCTCATTGGACTTACAATAAGCGCACAGACGGCTATTTTTGCCGCCTGGTTTGGAATTTCCCTTGTTTTCGGCTTCCCTGAAATGAACAAAACACTCGAACACGTTGCCTCTTTTTTCGTAAACATATTTACAATTACACTTACAGCTTCAGTAACCTTTTACTTCATGAATATAAGAGGGAAGTCGATAAGAAACTATGCGGATCTCTGAAGGGAATAAAGAAAAAGGCCGCGCCAGGTTTGTCCACTCTGCCCCGGCAGGGCCTTTTTTATTGGGGAAAATATTTTTTAACAGAAGTTCAGTACCTTTTCTTCCAGTGAGTCGCGGTATTTTTCAAGCTTCAGCTGAAGTTCTGGAACCGAAAGCCCCTTAAGGCCCGATTTTTTCAGTAAAGTTGCGTTTTCCTTTGCCATTTCTAAAAATTCAAGCGCGCTGTTAATTAAATCGCTGTGCTTCAGCCTCATAAAAAAGCTTACCCTGCACTTTCCGGCCTCAAGTATCCCGTGCGTATACAAAATCGTTCCCATGCGTACCAGAGCAAAGATCAGTTCGTTTTTTGCCTTTGAGGCCTGGATCCCTTTTTCAAAGATTCCCGTGGAAAAACTTTCATCTTTGCGCTTTTTGTCTTCCATCATCTTCTGAAACCTTAAATGAGAATTATTCTCAGATAAGGGTAATGTCCCGTATAAACTTTCCTTATGGCTTAATCCGTTCAGCATTTCATCCTCATCATTTCTTCGGGAGTATTTCCCGCAGGTAAATATTAAAACATTTGAAATTGATGGAATAAAGATAGCACAACAAGGGGCTGACAAAAATAGGGATATATCTGAAAAGTTTGTAGGAGTTTGGACTACTTCATTTCCTCATCCTTAATGAGGTCTTTCCCGCTTTTATCCCTGAGCTCCAGCTTCCAGGATAAAAACCATACGAATGACGCCCAGGCAAGTCCAAGCGCCCAACCGGCAAGAACATCCGTGGGGTAATGGACTCCAAGGTAAATTCTGCTTATCCCGATAATAAAGGTAAGAAACAGCGCCACCGCAATAACATAAATTCTTATTACCCTGCGTTTCTGGATCCTGGCTATCAGCACGGCCAGTGAAAGATAAACTACGGCAGACATCATGGAATGCCCGCTCGGGAAACTGTGGGAATATTCCGGCATAAGCTGAAAAACTGCGCTTGGCCTCTGCCTTGCAATGAGGCTTTTAAGGAAAGTTTCCAGCATTCCACCGCCAAGCGTGGCCAGAAGTACCAGCATGAGCGAACGCCTTTTTTTCTCCAGCAAAAGGTAAATTATTACAATTACCGTCGTAAGCGTCACAAATGTGGCCCCGCCAAGCGAGGTAACGTCGCGCATGATTCCAATTAAGGCGCGCGGCCCCACGGGCTTCGAGTAATCCCCCGGTTCTCTTAAGGCCGTTACAACCAGCTCGTCTAGCTGACGCGTGTTCCCGGAAACGACAATGCCCGTAATCAGAAGGAAAATCAGGATTCCCAGCGTCATAAAGAGTACTGTAAAGACAATCCTAATTTCACTTGGGGCATAAGTCCCGAAAATTCTCCTGTATAACGGCTCCCGTCCGGCAGATTCCCGCATAAAGTACGCTTCCCGATTCTTTAATTTTTTCACATAAGGTAAATATAAGACAAGGACAGTTCATACGCGAGACAGATTTTTAAGTCCAAAATTCCCATGAATGCTTGAGAAATGAAACGATTATTTTTATGTTTACCTTATACAAAATCATAAAAGGAAGGTTATGAAATTCTTTATTTGCGAAATAGTTTATAAAGCTCCAATTGAAAAAATAGAAGAAGCCACACTTGAACACAGAGGTTTTTTAAGACAGGGTTACGACGAGGGATTTTTGCTCCTTTCGGGCCCGCAGGTTCCACGCACCGGGGGAATTGTTATTGCAAAGGGTGAATCGATGGAAGCTGTTGCCGAATTCTTCAATAACGACCCTTATAAGAAAAAGGGGCTGGCAGAACACACCTTTATTGAGTTCACTCCCAAGAACCACCAGGATTTCCTTAAAGACTGGGTTGCCTGAGTTTTTTTGAATGGGAAAAAGTCCTGAAGGTTAGCCTTCAGGACTTTAGATTAAAATGGTTTATATATCCGTCTGCCGGGCATTTTTGCTGATTATATAAATACACACCTGCTTTGCGCCTTCTTCGGAATACCTGAACCTCGTGGTTAGATTTTTTAAGAGGAAAGAAACGTCTTCTTTAACCCTCTGGTCGTACTTATTGAACTTATCCGTCCCGAATTCCTTGATTGCGTTTTCATAAGCCGTATACTTCAGGAAGGGCTCAAATATATTCTCCCTCAGGTTATTCATGTATATGTTATAAAGTTCCTTATAAATCAGCGTTTCTCTAATCGGCTTGTCTTCAATTACCATCTCCTGCAGTGTTATGGTAAACCTGGAGGCAATTTCATTCCTGAAATTCTTTCTGGATTCCATGCTTACTTTTTTCTTAAACAGGTGCTGTTCCACTACCTCAAAGAATGCTTCTCCTATTTCAATGGTTTCATTTGTGTAAGGACAGTACTGCTTTTCACCTACGTCGTAGTTGGAGGCAAAGAGGTAATTCTGCACGTCGCGGCATATCCTTTCCT
This sequence comes from Ignavibacteria bacterium, assembly GCA_025612245.1. Classification (GTDB taxonomy): domain Bacteria; phylum Bacteroidota; class Ignavibacteria; order Ignavibacteriales; family SURF-24; genus JAAXKN01. The sequence continues at coordinate 9,617 of JAAXKQ010000002.1, read as the reverse complement.
GGTTGTGGTTAAAGAGCGATTCCTTTATTTCTTCCATCACGTTATAGTCGTACAGCCTTATGATGGATTCTATAAAGCCCTCTGGAATTATCTCAATTCTTTCCACGTACTTTAAGAAGAAATTTTTCACGTCTTCCATTGTAATCAGCCTTTCACCGTTTGTACCCGGGCCCTGCCTGGACATCTTGCGGTAGGCCGTATAGAAGTCGTTAAAAATATTAATGGACTCGCGTCCGCTGAAGCCCTCGCGGCCTTCCTTTTCAGATTCGCTGAAGAGCTTGCGCCTCATATTCCTGTCGAATGTTTTCCTGTCCTCGTCCTGCAGCCACGAGGGAATGATGTTGGAGTAAAGGCTCATCTTAAGGAGCAATAGGTCGTCATCGCAGTATTTTTCATATTTGCGCGGGTATTCAATCCATTCCCTTATTGCCTCCGAATCGGGGTTCAGTCTGGAGCTGATGACAATTTTGGCAAAGTTTTCCAGCACTCCCGGCAGGAAATGTTTTTCAATCTGCTTTCCGAGTGAGTGATAGTATGTCTTTACCTCTTCGGCATAGTTCAGAATGTAATTAACATTTATTTCAACAATGCGGTCGTGGAACGAATTGACGTCCTTTATCTTCTCCTTATCCTCAGGATTCATGAGTGCAATAAAAAGGGATTTTACGTTTTCCTCCAGCTCCTCAATCTTATGCACACCTTCGGAGATAATGCCGTGCAGATCCATGAGGCGTTTCTCATTGTCGCCCTTGACGTCCATGAGCGCGAAGATCCCGTTATTCGTCCGGGCATACCTCGAGAATATGTACTGAACGAGGTTACTGTCCTTGAAAAGGCTGCTGAGTTCTTTCTGTATCGCCTCATTTGTAAGGACGAATTTCTCGGGGTGCGGGTCTCCCGGGTTAAAAACGCTGATGCCGTTTCCAAGCCGGCGGTTAAAATAGTACCGCCTTGCAAAGATCATGTTAAAAATTTCAGCCGGGGAGTTCAGGCGCCCCAAGAGCGCGTCGTATATTGAACTGCAGATGGCACAGGGCTTATCCTTAAGCAACCATTCATACTCTTTCTTGTTGAAAATTCTCGCCTTCTGCTCTGAAGGCAAAAGAGCCTCCAGCACTTCACCCCTGTATGCACGGGGAATCATGAGTATCGGGTGGTCGTGGCTGGGGCAGGGGATTTCAAGTATACCGCCCGAAGAATGCCCGCTTCCGGTGTTTAATTTTGAGCTGTCCAGCCTCCATACAACCTCGTAGTTCTGCCCGTCGGGCGTATGGGAATATTCCTCAAACCTCTGAAGAAGCGTATTGAGGAATGTGCTTTTGCCGCTTCCCGGAGGACCTACAAATATGTAAATCTTATTTTGCTGCGTTCCTTCGTTATAGCTGTCTGCCAGGCGCACCAGGCGGTTTGCAAGCGGAAGGTCGGTAAAAAACGGCGTATCGGTTTCTTCTACAAAAAGCTTGTCGCAATTTATTGTCTTATAGTTTATGCTTTCAGGATCGTTATTGAAATCCTCCTCTTCATTCGTATAGTAATAGATGAGGTCGTGAAATATCTGAAAAATGTTGCGGCATATCTTGTCCGGCTGCGTGCTTACTTTCTCAAGGAACTGCGTAAAGGTAATTACAGTCCCTTTCTCCTCGCGCTTTAGCTTCCTGTCCAGCAGTGCCAGTATATTTGCTACATCTTTGCTTGATTTAGGTGCCATGATTCTTATAACCTTTTACTTAAAAATAAAAACGACAGACTTAGAAATTTTCCTTTGTTATCTTGCGGTTCTTCATCGTATAGAGAACCCTGTGGAATATAGGCTGGACATTGTTTTCGTCGCGCCCTGCGGCCTTTCTCATGGCTTCCTGGTCCAGTTCAGTGGTCTCAAGGAAAACAGTTCCGCCCCAGAGGTATTCCAGTCCCATCAGCGTATTTGGTATATACTCCCTGTAGAGCTCCTGCCCCTCGAAGTGGTGGTTCAGGTAAAGGGAGTTTTCGTACTTCCTCTGAAAAGTAATATATGGCGGATGATAAAGGTTATCGAAGAGCATTTCCTTATAATCCCTGGCCTTCCTGCTCTTTACGTAGTATTCCCTGGTATTCCTCTGGCGGTTGATTCTCTGTCCTACTACCATCAGCTTATGCTTGTCCACGAAATCCTGATCCACGAAAGTGTTAAAGAAAGTAAAGTCGCAGTAATTTTCCCTCACGTGGAAAATAAAGTCTCGTCCTTTCATCTGTTTGGAATCGAAAGCCTTTCTTTCGTTAAGCGCGTTTATGCGCCTGAAGTCGTACGAAAGCCGGCCCTTATTGGCCATTTCCTCCACGTACATAAAAAGCCGCCATCCGATGGCATAAGGGTTAAGGCCCACTTTGCTCAAGGCCGTAACGCCGGCGTTGATTTTTGCAAAGGCCACCTCGTGCCCCTTAATCCGGTCGTCGTTCAAAAACAGGTTCTCGTGCCAGAAGCTCGCCCAGCCTTCGTTCATGGTTTTGGTTCTGATCATCGGGGCAAAGTAAAGCGAGGTCTCGCGGACAATTTCAACCACAGACTTCATCCACTTGTTCTCCTCCTGGTTGAGTATGCCGCTTTCCTGGAGGACAAACTGCATCAGGTCCTGCTCCTCAGGCCTTATTTTCTTCTTCTTTTGTTCCTTTTCAAAAAGGTTATCGAACTCCGGATGCCTTAACCTGATGCTTGCAAGGAATCTTTCCTCGTGCTCCTGGTCCGGGAGTTCGGAATCCTTGTTGTAGCGTTCCACTTCTTCCAGGAATTCGTTCATGCCGGCATTCTTGATTTCCTGCATGAACCTGCCGAAATAAAATTCCACCTTTTCCGTAAAGCTGAACTGCTTGTTTTCCTCTTCGTCCTGGTACGAACTGTGAAAGCCCACGAGGTTATCTATGCTGCGCGCGAATTCAATTACATAATCCACCTGGCGTTTTTTCTGCGCCCTCAGGCGTGCAATGATTCTTTTATCCGTAAGAGCCTTTTCCTTAAAATCGTAATCCCACGTATGCTGGAAGAACTTGTTGTTCTGGAAAAAATCTATGTGCGCCAGCACGTGGTAGAATATCATCACGTTCAGCCAGTCGGGATTGTTATTATTGTAGAATGATATAACCGGCCTTGTATTAATTACCGTTTCATAGGGATTATTCGGGTAGTATTCATATTCTCCCTTGCCCCTTAAGACCTGTATATCCTGCACCCAGTAATCGTAGAGAGTAGGGATCATGTTCTTAGGACTGAGCTCTATCATGTCTGTGTTGGAGACCGTGTATTCAAGCGTCTCCTTGTCGAACTTAAGTCCGGCGGCTGCGGCGCGTTCTTTGCAGCCTTCCATAATTCTTTTTGTATGCTGGTCAATCAGTTTCATCGTAACTCATATTCTAATATTATTTAAATCCCGTTCCCCCGAAGGATCGGGGACTAAGATCATGGCTTATTCAGGGTACGTTATTCAATCAGGAGCTTTATGCCCTGTATAATTCTCTCCTCGCCGGCATCGGCAGCCTTCATGCTGTCCAGGCGCAGTTTATCCGGATAGGACTCAAGCAGTTTCGACTTTCTCAGGTACTGCTCCACGAAGGTGTTGCTGTAGTCGCTGATTCCGGCAGCAATCGTAATGCCAATTCTGCTCGAATAAGAGATCATTTTCTCGAGTTCAGAAAGAGCCTTATTTCCCCTGGCGTCCCAGTCGTCTCCATCAGTCCCGTGAAAAACGTATATATTATAATCCTTGGCAAGGTTTTCCTCTTCAACAATTTTATTTACCAGTGCGAAGGCCGAGGCCACGTCTGTTCCGCCCGCCACCTGTTTATTGAAGTATGTATAAAAATCGGGTACCTCCTCGGCATCCGTGTCGTGTAGTATGAACCTTGTTTTAACTTGCCTTTGATACTGGTAAACAAGCCAGCTGTTGATGTAGATGTGCTGTGTCGCCACAACCTCGGTTGGCTTGCCTGTCATTGAGCCCGAGTAGTCGCGCACAAAAAATACGAGGGCCTGCGATTCATAATCCTTTTCCCTTGAAAGCGTACGATATATACGGTCGCCGGGAGTAATGAGTATCTTTGAGGAATCGACGGGTTTATCTCCGCTTATGGTGCCAAGGGCCAGGTTTGTCTTAATGACCCTTTTAAGCGTAGCTTTCTTATCCAGTATCTGTCCCTGTCCGCGGTTTTTATCGGTCATGTCGTAAGTAAACCTGGTAAGAGAGGTTTTCTTTCCCTTTTCCTTGATATTCGGGAGTTCAAACTGTTCGGTCAGTATGCGCCCGATGTCGTATGCATCTGCGCCCATACCGTGCTGCCCGCCCTTACCCTGTCCGGCACCCTGCCCCGCGCCGTCATCCGGCCTCAGGGGTTCTTCACCAATTACCTCACCTTCTTCGCCGTCGCCGGAGCCACCGGTACCCTGACCCTGCCCCTGGGAATTTTCACCTTTCCAGTGATAGAGCTTCTCTTCTGTAATAGTAGGAATAATGATTGTTTTGTCGTTTCCGCCTTTAATGGGTTTAACGAGTTTGCCAAGTTTTACTTTTCTGGGGAATCCGTCCTTATCGCGCTGCTTGTCGCGTTCAAGTAGCTTATCAAGAGCGTGAAGCCTGGCCTGCTGCCCGGCATTCATGTTCATCCTGAGAAAATCACGGCTGTCCAGGAAATCATAAAAAGTGCGGTTTTCCAGATAAATGCCCTGTGAGAATTCATCCGGAGCCTCATGAGATCCGTTATGGGCGAGTTCTTCGTTTATCAGCTTCATCTGTTCTTTTGAAAGCCCCTGCCGTCTTAAATAATCTATCAGTTCTTTGGTCTTGCTCATATTTTCGGTTTACGTTTATTCAAAGCCGTACAGGCACCGGACACACTAAAATGGCGCCGGCGCCTGCCTTAATCAGTTCAATTCGCTTACAGAGTTCAATTGTTTCAGGTCTGGTGGTCCTGTGTGCAGAAAAACTCAATTGTTTTCTGTGCGCAGGTATTGCAGTAACCCAGCTTGGTTGTCATGGTTGTAACGATCCTGTTATAGAGCCTTTCGTTGTCCTCATTGGTCCTGTTTGCAAGGGCGCCAACCAGCCCACCGGCTGAAGCAATATCGGAGTTAAGCCTTGTATCCGTAACAGCCTTAACCAGATCCACGTTATCCATAAAGTCGTAGTTCTTGTCGGTCTGCAGCCTCTGTGCATAGATCTTTCTTATCTGCCCGCGGAAGGATTCCTTCTGCTCGCGGGTTTTCATTTCCAGCTCATTTTCAACGGCATTTACAAAGCGCTCGTCAATTTTAATGGGCTGCATCCTGTTTGTCTGCGGATCCCTGTAGGTGATGATTTTATCCGAACCCAGGTCGCTTCTTCCCATACCGACTATCATATTAACATACATGAGCACGTCTTTCTTAATTGCAGCGGGTTCATCCATAAAAGCGTTGAACATTTCCGTTCTGATGCGCTTGCGGTAGAGCCCCCGGGCAATCTTCAGGTCTTCAAAGTACTTGCCTCTTTCGTTCGTATCCTGAATATAGTCGAGTATGACCTCTTCGGTAGCCTTGAAGGCGTCTTCGCCAAACATGCAGCAGCCTTCGTTGGTTTCAGAGTATCCTCTCTGTGTATTTATAATTCTTGCAAGGTCTCTTTGCCCTAAACCCTTCTGCCCGAAGCGTTTTGTAATATCCGACTCATGCTCCAGGTCCTCTACAATTTCAGCCAGAGCCTTTATGCTCTTTTCACCGGCCACCTCGCCTGCGGCAAGTTTCATCATTTCAACCGGAGTAAGCTTATCCTCAGCCCTGGGAAGGCGGCTTAAAGTAACTGCGGTTGACATTACGTATATGAGGTTCGGGTCCATGTGCAGCTTTTCGCCCGAGAAGGTGGTTTTTTCGCTTGAGCCGAGAGCGTACTTTGTCAGCTGCTGCTGGAGCTTATAGTCTGTATTATGAGCTACATAGCAGAACTTGCAGCGGTCAATAATAGGTTTTTCCTCGCCGTTGGCTCTGTAGTTCTGGACGTCGGCGTTGTTGCTGGTAGCAATAATAAAGGTATCGATTGGCCACTTAAAGGCGTCAATTTCAATAACCCTGTTCTGAACCACGCCGAGGTAAATTTTCATAAGGTCAGTCTTATTCTTAAAGATCTCATCGGCAAAGTGAATGCCGCCGCCGCCAACGCGCGCAAGTGCGCCGCGCCTAAGGTCAAACCTGTAAGGGTTGTTTGTATTTGTAATGTGCAAAAGCCTCTGAATGCTTTCTTCTCCTACCAGGTCAACACCCGAACTGGTTATCTTGTCCTTTGCCGGATACTTGCCCGTAATGGTACCCATGGTCTCACTGATAGGGACCTTTACTATTTCAATGCACTCCTTTACCCGGTCCAGATCCTCGTCGAAATGAGTCTTAATGTCATTCAGTATAAATTCACTGTCTGCACCCAGCGGCCTGTAATTTCTGTAAAATCCTTCAATTTCATCCACGCTGAAACCGGCCCTGAGCAATCCCTCCTTACTTTCTTCTTTGTTTGTATAAAGGTTCATTGCAAGTATTACAGGATCTTCGTATGTCTGGCTTTCAACTACACGAAGGTTACCGTATCCTTCCATATCCTTCGGTATCTTGAACCTGAAGGTAAAGCGGTTATTTTCCGCGACGCTCACAAAGTCGCGGTACATGGCTGAAAGATAGTCCACGAAGTATGTTTTCCCGTTTCCCGGCTCTCCTGCCAGGACAAAAGCCATTTCCTTGCTTTCGCCGTCTTCGGCTGCGTCCTTAATAAAGGCAATAAATGTATTCAGGACGTCAAACATACCAATAATATGCTTTTTACCCGTTCTGAACTTAAGGAAGTCATAAGTATTTTTTCCATTTACAACAATAGGCTGGATATGCTTCGGATCATCAAACAGCATTCTGGCAATAGATTCAAAAACATTCTCAAACCTATGCTGACCCCTTTTTAATTCATCCAAATACAAATCCAGGCTTTGAACATGTGCCCGCATTATAATTTCTCCAATTCTTTGTTATATACTATCTACTGCTAAAATCTGCCGATAACTTTTTGTCATATTCGGATGATTTATCCTAAAGTTTATAGCGGTTTTAGTCCATTATTTTGTCCACTTTTTTGCGTGCTACCTCTCCCTTGTTGTGCAGTAACTCCTGTTTTCAAGCGGTCCTGCATTTAAAGTGCATGGAAAGGGCAAAAACGGGCGGAATTCCCGTGTGTTTTAAATTTCAATATTTTTCATTTGAACCGATCTAAAAAAAGCCATGTACAAATGGCCCTAAATTCAGGAGGGAGGAGACGATTTTTTACCCTAAATTTCCTTTGCTTCCGCACGCGCTTCCTTAAGGCCGTACGGGTTTAGAGGATGGCTTTTTGTATTTCTACAGTGTTTCGTTATATTATATTAAAATTGTTACATAGCCTTTAGAAATTGCTTCCGGCTGGAATTAAATGTAAAGCCGGGGAAGTGCCTTATGAGACATTTTAAAAATACCCCGGCCTGAAAAAAGGATCCGGAACACAAAAACCGGTTTTTAAGATAGTATCGTTAGGATAAGCATATATGAACACTCAGACACTGGAAAGACCGATGGAGATACTGTTGGTCGAAGATAATAATGGCGACATACTTTTAATACAGGAAGCCCTTGAGGAAGGAAAGCTCAACAGCAATTTAAGTGTCGCAAAAAACGGCATGGAAGCCGTTGAATTCCTGCACCGCCGCGGAATATACAGCGATGCCCCCACGCCGGATTTGATCCTTCTCGACATGAACCTTCCCAAGAAAAACGGAAAGGAAGTCCTGGCCGAAATTAAGTCCGACGAGGATCTGAAGGTAATTCCGGTCGTAATACTCACGTCCTCACAGGCAGAACAGGATATATTGACCAGCTATAAGCTGAACGCCAATTGTTACATTACAAAACCCGTGGATTTTGAAAAATTTATTAACGTAATTAGCTCAATTGAAAACTTCTGGTTTTCAGTAGTAAAATTACCTACTCAGGGGAAATAATGGCAAAAGAGTCCATAAAGCTTCTTGTCGTAGAAGATAACCCCGGTGATGCCGCTCTTATTGAAGAAATGATAGGCGACATCTCCGAAATACGGGTCGAAATGCTGCACGTTACACGCCTTACGGCGGGACTTGAAGCCCTGGAGAAATACAGCATGGATGCGGTGCTCCTGGACCTTGGGCTTCCGGATAGCTTTGGCATCGACACCCTTCACAGGATTCAGACTCATACCTCAGGCGTGCCCGTAGTGGTTATGACGGGACTGAACGACAAGCAGGTTGCCGTGAAGGCCATAAAGGCAGGCGCACAGGATTATCTTGTAAAGGGAAGGATCGATTCTGAGCTTCTGGAGCATTCGCTGCGCTATGCAATTGAAAGAAAGCGCATTGAAGAGGCGCTCATTGAAAGCCAGTCGGAACTTAAGGCTACCTTTGATCAGGCAGCAGTAGGCATTGCGCACGTTTCTCTTGACGGCAGGTGGCTTAAGGTAAACCAGAAAATGTGCGACATTACAGGCTATACGCCCGATGAGCTTTCAGCCCTCGATTTCCAGAGGCTTACGCATCCCGATGACCTTCCCAAAGACCTGGAACAGGTCCAAATGCTCCTGAAAGGTAGTATCAGCACCTATTCCATGGAAAAGCGCTACATAAGGAAAGACGGTACAAACATCTGGGTAAACCTTACGGTCTCGCTCGTACGCGATACGGCGGGCAATCCTGCTTATTTCATTTCAGTCATTGAAGACATCTCAGAACGCAAGAAAATTGAAGCTGAAGTCTTAAGGTATTCCGAAGAGCTAAGAAAAAGCAAGGAAGCGCTTGAAAAAAACGCGCTTGAGCTAGACGCACTGAATAAAAACCTCCAGGAAGCAAATGCCAGCAAGGATAAATTCTTCTCAATCGTCGCCCACGACCTCAGGAGCCCCTTTTCGGCGCTGCTAGGCTTTACAGAGTACTTAAGCGGCAATATAGACGAGCTGGAGAAAGACGAGATAAAGGACTTTTCCTTCCGCGTGCATACGTCCTTAAAACGCATATTCCGGCTTGTTGATAACCTCCTGCAATGGTCTACACTGCAGTCGGGCAGAATGAAATTTACACCGGTCAGCTTCTGCCTTAATCACTTGATACGGGAGGTGCTGGACATATACCAGGTCAATGCGGCAAGGAAAAGAGTTAACCTGAATTTCGAATTTGATGGCGATTACGACGTGTTTGCGGACAAGAATATGGCAGATACGGTAATCAGGAATCTCCTTTCCAACGCATTAAAATTTACTTACCCCGACGGGCGCGTAACGATCAGCGTGCATGATGACGCAGAGGAAAACATCATAGTAGCCGTAAGCGATACGGGAACGGGAATTTCACAGGAAGACATTTCAAAGCTCTTCAGGATAGAAGAAAACGTTTCCAAGGTAGGCACCGATAAAGAAAAGGGGACAGGACTGGGTTTAATTCTGGTAAAGGATTTCGTGGAAAGAAACGGGGGAAAGATCTGGGTTGAAAGCGAGCCTGGACAGGGAAGCACATTCAAGTTTACGCTAAAGAGAAAGGCCCTCTAAGAAGGGCCTTTCTCATAAATACACGTAATTGCAGTTCAAAAA
>JAAXKQ010000025.1 GCA_025612245.1 Ignavibacteria bacterium | reverse complement strand
AAATCTTATGTTTAGGCCTGCATCGGTCAATTACACGGATTCTTGGACAGACTCTGGATTTTAAAAAATAGATTAGGATATTTCTTAGATCATCCTCAATACGAGTAGTATTTTAATAGTATGTTACTTTATAAAGGATACTTTGTTACCAAAATAGTCATTGTGTCCGATCTTTAATTCTTCTAGCAGATACAAATTTAGGAACATAATTCTCTCACTATCGGCAAGGACATCACTGTCAGCTTTCCAAGATTTTTAACGTAGTATTCCAGCATTGAATTAATGCCGCATTTGATGAAAACTAAGGCAATTACAGTAGTCGGTAGTCTCCATTTTAATATATTTCTCTATATAACAATTTATTCTGTTTGGGAGACTACCTTTAATAATCTGACTTCAATCATTTAGCAAATCAGTTGACCCCCTGAGGTCATTCGGGCTCAAATGGCTGTAAATTTCTGTCGTCTTAATATCTGAATGTCCTAAGAGTTTGGAGACTTCATAAATTGAAGCTCCTCTTTGCAGAAGCCAGGTGGTAAAGGTGTGTCTTAAGGAGTGAAAAGTCAATTTGTGTTTAATTTCAGCCTTAAGCAGATATTTTCTGAATCTGTCCTGAAGATGATCGGGTAAGATAGGTCGACCTTCACGGGAAAATACTGGATCATTATTTCTCCCCTCCAGAATTTCGAATGCCCTTTTGTTTAAGGGAATTGTTCTGACCCTTTTCGACTTTGTGATATGATGCTGATTATCGAGTATGATAATCCTGTTTACCCTGTCGATCTGACCTGACTTTAGTGAGATAATTTCCATTTGGCGCAGGCCTGTGTTAACGGCGAATTCAATGACCGATTTATACTCCAGATCATCTACTACGTTAAGAAACCGTTCAAATTCAGTTTTTGTAAAGAAAGCGGGCAGCTTCTCAGGGGGGCGGATCCGTTTAATGTTTGAGGCAGGGTTATGTTCCAGTAACTTCAGTTCCACCGCATGGTTGAACATGGCTTTGATGTTTATAAGATGTCTCCTGCCCGTGTAAAGGGATTCCTCACGGATCTTTCTATGGATAAATTCCTCTATCCCCTTCTGGGTGAACTCTGAGATGCTAATAAGTCCAAAATGCTTTTCCATCTCGTTAAAGGTACTCTTATAATCCAGCGTTGTCTTCCATGAATGGATGCTCTCTGAGCGTCTTATAAAGTCCGCTCTGAACTGCCCCCATGTCAGCAGCTGGAGTGCCTCACTCTTTTTTTTACCTAAAAATTCCCTATGGGCCGATAGCGCCTCACTCTTATATCTTGTTTTTGTGGACTTGCTTTGCCTGTGATTATTTTCATCAACATAATATATGTAATAAATTCCGTTTTTATGCTTCGCTAGCCAGAACTTGCTTTCCATTTTAGATTCCTTTCTAAAGAAATCTTTCAGAAAAATATTTAGAAGCAGATTATAAACCGTTTCTAGGTTCAAGTCCTAGCCCCGCTACAAAGAAACCCTTAAAGCTTTTGTTTTAAGGGTTTTTTCATTTTAAACTATCCTCCACCACAACCAGGGTAATGCATAAAAACATGTAACCGAAATGGGCAGGTTGGAGATTAAATTTGGAAGTGTTTCCTCCAAATATGCTACCTTTAACGCGGTAGCAGTTACGCACATATGTACACTTGCCCGGAGAGTACTAATAATTCTTCAAACTGAGGTCGTTGAAATTAAAAATTAAAAATTAGAAATTAAAAAGTAATACATTAAGCATTAAACGTTAAGCATTTTCCCCCTCCCCCGTCTGTCAATATTGCATATATTTTGTTAAATTGAAAAAAAAGCGAAAGGATTTAGATATGGAAAGTGCTATCATGCGCCCTGATCCAACCGAATATGCGCCATACTACGAACAGTACGTTTCCGCTGTGCCGGATGGCGACCTGTTACATACCCTGGAACTTCAGCTCGAAACCGCCTCAACTCTCTTTAAGGCAATCTCGGACGCCCAGGCAATTAGAAGCTATCAGCCGGATAAATGGACAATCAAACAGGTACTAAGACACGTTATTGACGCCGAACGCATCTTTACCATGCGCGCACTCCGCTTTGCACGCGGCGACCGACAGGAGCTGCCGGGATTTGACCAGGATGAATACGTTCGCCAGAGCGACTGTAATGAGTATCCGTGGCACGACCTGGTGGAGGAGTTTCAGCACGTAAGACGCTCAACGATAAGCCTTTTCCGCTCTCTTCCGCCAGATGCCTGGTTCAGAAAAGGCGTGGCTTCCAAGTTTGAAGTTACCGTAAGGGCCCTGGCCTTTATTACCGCGGGACATGAACGCCACCATACCGACATTATAAGGACCAGATATCTATAGAGCTCCCTGACATACTAAAACCGGGAAAAGTAATTACGGCATTACATGGGGATGCGAAAACTGATTGATTTTCTAAGAATTATTAATCAATTTATAGTGTATTTTATAAACTAATTTAATCAACAGATGAATTTTCCTTTCCGTAAAATTGCACTGGCCGTTACGTTTTCCCCTAATGCTCTGGCGCTGCTTAATGAAACAAAAAAGTTACAGGACCTGTTTAAGGCTGAGCTGGTCCTGATCCACGTCGGGGAGCAAAGCAGGGAAAAAGAGGCTACCTTCAGACAGATGGTCTCCAATTCAAAGCTGACAGAAGGCTCCTATAAGGTGAGCTGGGTTGGAGGAGAACCTTCGGAGGCCATTATTAAAAAATGCGTTGAGGAGAAAATTGACCTCCTTGTTGCCGGCGCCCTGGAAAAGGAAAACCTTCTGAAATATTACGTCGGCTCCGTTGCCCGCAAGATACTGCGCAACGCCCCATTTTCCGTGCTTATTATGACAACCCCCTCGAAAGAGCCTAAACAAGTGTCTAAGTTCTGCATAGCCGTTGACTATACGCCCGAAGGCGAAACGACAATTAAAAAGGCTTATGAATACGCCAAACTAGAAAATGCCAAAGAGATAGTCCTCCTTCGCGAATTCCAGGTACCCGGACTTGCAATGACCGTCCAGGACTCGGGATCAATTTCTGAGGTTGAGGATAAGATGACACAATGGCAGAAAGAGGAGGAAGATAAGCTCTCGCTTTTTACAAAAGAAATGGACATAAAGGGAATTAAGATTAAACCCGTCTGCCTGTATGGAAGACAGGGCTGGGAGGCTAACAGGTATATTCACGAAATCGGGGGCGATATACTTGTTGTTCCGGGACCCAGGAAAAAACTTAAGGTCTTCGACAGGATTTTCCAGCATGACATGGAATTTATATTAAAACAGCTGCCGGGTAAGTTTCTCGTCGTAAAGCCCTAGCATACTGAAAACTTACTTTTAAGAGCCGGGTTTTAAGCCGGCTTTTTATTTATGCAAATATTCCTTTTTCGAAACATTGTGAGTCTTTTCAACTGAAGACCTTCTCATAAACCATCTCCCGCTTATGCTCCCAGTGCTCCCGGATGTAATCCGTTGCCTCCCTGCCGTTTAACGACCACGGAAGATATTTAGCGTTCAGATTAAAGAATTACTGTTTTATAAAATCGTAACTTGTCATTTCCACAAAGTCGGCCACCCTGAGCGTCAGGGATTTAACTCCGGAACCTTCAACTGTAAAAGGCAGAACCTTGGTTCCGAATACAGGATCGCTGTATGTGCAAAGGAAGCGGTTTCCGCCAAGGCATTGAAGCTTTCCTTTAAGCGCTGGATGATGCTCAAAAGTAATTACAAGCGTCTCTGCCTCGCGTGTTATATCGAGGTAGCCGTAGGCTTCATGAACATACCTTCCTGTATATGCATCAAGCTCAAGCGCAGGCTTAAGGTTCATGTCGACCGTATCTCTCTGGGCTTTGAGCTCCTGCTCGTCCTTCACTTGCATTTTCCTGTAAGCATCAAGGTAGAACTTGTCGTAATTGCGGTAAGGGAGCCCGAGGAAAGCGTCTATAATTTCCCACTTAAGGGAAGTATAAAATCCATTGTTGTCGCTGTTGGTAAGCACCACAACACCCAGCTTTTCACCCGGTATAAGTGTAACAGAGGTTACAAACCCGTCTACGCCTCCTGTATGAGAAACTACTTCTTTTCCCCTGTAGGCTTCAATGTTCCAGCCCATTGCATAAAGGCCGAACTGGTTTCTATCGAACGGGTTGGAATTCCTGCCCAGAATTGAGAGCGGCTGGCGGGTTTTGCGGATTGCCGAATATGGAATTACCTGGCTGCCCTCGTACCTGCCGCTGTCGAGCTGTGCAATAAGCCAGTGGCTCATATCAGAAGCTGAAGAGCCGATGCTGCCTGCAGGAGCAAGGTGATCCACACTGGGATAAGGAACTACCAAAAGTTTACCGTCAACAATTGCGTGCGACTTTGCAATGTTTTTCGCCTGTGGGATCTCGCTTAAAAGAGCAAGCGAATTCGTCATCTTCAACGGGCGGAAGATATTTTCCCTTACAAAATCCGCCCAGCTTTGCCCGCTTATCTGTTTTATGCATTCGCCCGCAATTACAAAGCCCGCGTTTGTATAGCCCCAGCGCGTGCGGAAATCGTACTTTGGAGTAAGAAGGCCGAACTTTTCTATAACCTGCTGAGTGCTCAGGTTGGCATCCCAGTACATAAAGTCACCCTGAAAGGTTTCCATTCCAATCCGGTGAGAAACTATGTCACTCAGGTTCAGGTGTTCGGCAACCCAGGGGTCCCTCATTTTGAAATCCGGAAGGTACTTCTGAACCCTGTCGTTAAGTGAACATTTACCCCTTTCTTCCAGCATTGCAAGCGCGGTGCCTGTAAACGCCTTGGTATTTGAGCCAATCAAAAAAAGGGTATTCTCGTCAACTTTGTCGTTCTTTCCGGCTTCACGTACGCCGTAACCTTTCATTACGGCTACTTTGCCGTCTTTTACAACACAGACCGATGCGCCTGGAATATTCCAGGCCTTAAGGGCGCGCTCGACGTATGTATCGAGGCTGTCCGTAATAAAAGCAGGAAGTTTTTCCTGAGCAGCAATGTTTGCAAAAAGAACAAGAATAAATAATGGCAGGAGTAGCTTTTTTCTCATTTGTAGCCCAAAAGATTGTTTTTGATATGAGTTAATCTAATAAATTTTTTATAAAGCACTAAATTTAATTTCCGGCATAAACATAAAATTGTGCTTTGAAACTTTCCCGCAGACTGTATATCATATCTAATAGACAGGTATTATAGAAACTCTATTCAACAGAACTGGTTCACGATGAATATAATGGAATGGACACTCATAATTTCAGCAGGAGCGTTCTTAGCCGGAATGCTTGGCGCGCTTACGGGTCTTGGAGGCGGCGTTGTTATTGTTCCCATGCTCTCACTTTTATTTGGCGTTGATATACGCTACGCCATTGGAGCATCGCTCGTTTCTGTAATAGCAACCTCATCCGGTGCTGCTGCAGCATACGTAAAGGAAGGCTTTTCCAACATACGCATCGGCATGTTTCTCGAAATCGCTACAACCATAGGTGCAATATTCGGGGCATTCCTGGCTGCAAGCGTATCAACCGGAGTAATTGCAGTCATATTCGGAATTGTACTGATTTATTCTGCCCTTACTTCAATGAGTAAATACAGCATTAAAACTTCAGGCAGCGCTCCCGACAAACTGGCAACCAGGCTAGGGCTGAATGGGAGCTATCCCGTAAAGGGCGAGGAGGTCCATTACAACGTTTATAACGTGCCGGGCGGATTTAGTATGATGTTCATTGCGGGCTCACTTTCCGGACTGCTCGGCATCGGTTCAGGCGCCGCAAAGGTTATTGCAATGGATAAGATTATGCACATCCCGTTTAAGGTTTCCACTACAACCAGCAATTTCATGATTGGCGTTACTGCTGCTGCAAGCGCGGGAATTTACCTTACGAGAGGTTACATAGACCCCGGACTTGCAATGCCGGTTATGCTGGGAGTACTACTGGGCTCAGTCCTTGGAGCCAGGATACTTGCAAGGGTAAGAACCAAATGGCTCCGATTGCTCTTCAGTGTCGTTGTGTTCGTGCTCGCACTGGAAATGATCTATAATGGAATTACGGGCAGGATATGAAAAAAGATAATAAAACGACAGGAATAGAAAATGACAGGGCAATTGAAAACATTATGGGGAACCTGCTTAGAACGGGAGTAATTCTGGCAGCATTAACTGTTGCAATTGGCGCAGTGCTCTACCTTGTAAAAAACGGTTTCAGACTGCCCGAATATTCCGTGTTTAAGGGAGAACCAGCGGAGCTAAAAAGCGTCGGAGGAATTATGCGTGAGGCTTTTTCATTAAGCAGCCAGGGGATAATCCAGCTGGGACTTTTAATCTTGATTGCCACACCCGTTGCAAGAGTTATTTTTGCCATAATAGGCTTTACAATTGAAAAGGACTACACATATACAATAATTTCAATTATTGTACTTTGCATATTGTTGTTCAGCCTTTTCGCCTGAATAATTTTTCCAGTAAATAAAACTGCTTCCGGGGGAATTGCTATCTGGCCTTCCCTGTCAATGTTTCAACAACAATTTTATATATTGCTGTCCTCGGACTGAGTTTCTTAATCATTTCCTTCCCTTTCTCAAGGAATTCCGGTGAAAACCTTTTGACCATGTCCATCATTGCATTCTCTTTTTCACTTCCTGAAACTTCATAGGCTTTTCCAAAGACAATTACGCTTTCATAGCTTGCAGTAAATTTTTCAGGCAGCACTTTAGGACTGCCGACTACGCAAAAAGACACGTTATTATTTGCCTTTATATTCTCGAGCTTATGCCCTTCCGGAGCGCAGTGAAAATATATCATGTTGTCCTTGTACCAGTAGTTCACCGGTACGCCGTAAGGATACCCGTCCGGTGATATTGTTGACAGGACACCGAATTCCCCTTCCGTTAGTATTTCTTTTGCCCTTGTATCACTTGTAGTGAATTCTGCGCGGCGGATTACACCTCTCATACAAATCTTCCAGTTTATGGTTATTGTTTCCCGGTAATTTTAAGGACAAACATAACAATTTTTGCATTCACTTAGAACTTTGTTCTTTTCTCATGGACAGTATTTCCGCGAGGCAAAATGTGTGCAGTTACTCCGTGCAGAAAAACAACAGCCGGGCCCCGCGGAAAATCATTAACGGTGCCCGGCAAGTTTCTTAAAACAGCGTGCTGTTATTTAAGAAGGGTCATCTTCTTACTCTGCTGAAATTCATTTGCCCGAAGTTCATAGATGTATATGCCGCTTGGTAAATTTGCAGCGTTAAAGCTGACGGTATATTTCCCCGGATTCTGATTTTCATTTATAAGCTGTAAGACCAGACGTCCAAGAATGTCATATACTCTCAGTGTAACCAGTCCAGTCCTGGGTATTTCATAGCTGATGGAAGTTGCAGGGTTAAACGGGTTCGGGTAATTCTGTGTAAGAGTATAGCTGGAAGGCGTATAATCCCTCGTATATTCAACAGCTGTTGCAGTTTGTTCTGCCGTAAGAATTATATAGCTGCTTGCAATTGGCTGAGAAAACGAAACAGTATTTGTCGCAGAATCCACTGTTGCATTTTCAGCCTGTGTCCAGCTGTTAGTTTCACTGTTCCAGTACTGTGCCTTAATTGTCTTTGAGTTGAAATTGCCTCCCTGTATCTGGGATTTTGTAAAGTGAAGGTGCATCATTACCTGGCTGCCAAAATTCATCTGGCCTCCGCATCCGTTATTTGCTCTTAAGATGTCGACGCCATTATAAGCAAATAACCCGATTTCGTAGGCAGCCAGCACCATCATTTTTCCAGCATTGGGAACGCTGCCCGGCAGGACCTCAACTATCTGTCCATAAAGGCTGTCTGGCATTTTCATTCCTCCGTGCATCATTCCCGTATGCCAGCCGGAGCCCATTTCCATCCAGGTTGTCGTGTCATATGGAGAATGGAACCTGACACCTGAGCTATCGCTTTTATGTGCCCATCTGCCTCTTAAAGCTGTACGAACAGTACTACTGTCGCGCCAGAGCTTTCCGTTTATTGTATAAACTATTATCATTCTCATGGGTGACCTGGGTAGCAAGCCGCCTGTAATTGTAACTGAATCGCCGTTTGCAGGCCACTGCGTTCCCTGAGGCGGCTGATACCAGTAGGGGCCGAGATTCAGGAAGTAATCGGGCTTCTGGTCTCCTGTCACATCAAGAAACGTGAGGTTATAAATGAACGTGGTATCCGCCAGAATTCTGCCTCTTAGCGTTACGGACTTAAGGCTGTCGTGCATGAAGCCAAAAGCGTTGCTGCGGCAGCTGTCCCTCATGTGATCACCCATGTGCATATTGTCGCCCAGGTTATTCCAGGCAGAATCGTTCGGATCGCGCCAGAAGGCTCCGTCAATTTCATAAACCACCAGCATTTTTACGTTGTTCATTACATTCTTTTTTGTAAGTCCGCCTTTAATAGTAACGCTCTGCCCGTTAAGGGGCCTTTTTGCCAGGCTGATACTGCTGTCGGGCATGTACCAGGCAGGTCCAAAACTAAGCAGGTAGTCGGGCGTTCCATTGCCGTCAACATCCAGATAATAACGGCTGTTAGGTGTAGTAACACTGTCTGTAATTACTGTACCCGTAACAGTAACAGTGTTCAGAGAGTCGGGGTGGTAATGCCCTTTCTGCGCATAAGAACTTGCCGCAAAAAGCAGCAAGATAATTACTATGAGATTTCGATAAGTATAGAGTTTCACTTTTTTATCCTCCTGGTTTATTTTTAATTTTCGCATTTTCGTATTAAACGGCATCCACTGCTGCTACAAAAATTAATATAGGACATTTCATGGTTGCTTTAAGTGCAATAAAAAAGTGAACTGGGCATGTATGGCAAATGCTCTTGCTTAATTGCTGCTTTCCTTGTTTTTTATACGACAACCACTTTTTTTCGCCCGTTAAGAGAAATAAAGAATTTAAGACTACAAGGAATAATGCAAGTAGCGCGGCTTCCGGGTGATAATAAGGAATTCTGAAAAGACTACAAATGTTGAAGTGAAAATGAGAATGCCGGGAACTGCTTCTTCCGGCACTCTAAGAAAAAAAATTATGAATTATCCATTCTTGCTTACAGCTTCTTTCAGCGACTTCATGTTGCCTGATGCCTTCATCTCAAGCTTGCTGTTCTGAATAGTTTTGTTGCCGGATACAATATTGGCCTTCATCTTCATCTGATAACGCATATCCCCGCCTTTCAGGAGCATGCCGATAAGGCCTTTACCCATAGTACCGATATTTACTTCCAGGGGAATTGACACCATGGCCGCCTGCTTTGCCGGCAGCTCAACGACGCCATCCCGGCTGCCTTTTATCCAGTCGTTGTCTTCAATCTTTACCTGATAAGAAAGGTTTTTGAAACTGATATTGAAAGTATTCTTATTTTTAATTTCCAAATCCACCACTATGGTTCCTCCGTTAAGCCTTATCTTATCCAGTTTAACTCCCTTAACTTTCATGTCGGGGAAATACATCATTGGCATTTTCTGGCTGAGCGCCAGGTCGAACCGTTTTTGCGGAATGAGTTTACTGTTCAGAAAAACGACGGCGTTAATCTGAAAATTTCCGCTGTCCTTTTTAGCCTGTTCCATCTCCTTCATTATTTTTATCAGTTTCTTGAATTCGACAGATATGGGAAGAGACACTTCGGATGTCCGGCTTGCTTCTATGTGCAAAGGTTTGGAGTATCTGCTTTCGGATATCTCGTTGCCCTCAAGAAGCACGGTATAAGAAAGGCTGTCTATGCTGATTCCCAAAGGCGCAGGATTATATATATAAGCATTAATGTTGACTTCCGCCTCCTCGGACTTAAGGTCCACCACCTGCACTTCGGCTTTCCTGAGCTTTGGTAGAAAACGGTCGGCAAGCGGTTTTTCGGAATGTGTTAGCTTTATCCCCAAATACGCACCGGCGGCAATAATTGCAGCTATTCCGATTACGATAGCTATATACTTAAGTGGCTTCATAAAAATAACTTTACACCAATATAATTTCTAAATGACACATTCAATAATTAAAAAGGCAGCCTTTGTCTGCCTTTTTATAAAATATGGCATTAATCAATTTATACAAAGCCTATTTTAACTGCCCGGCAGCTTTCAGCCTTCCATGCAGGCCTCTTTGAGGTCTTTTACATAGTCAGCTATTTCTGAAAGACCCTTCCCCTTGTCCAGTTCAAAAAGCTTCTTAATTATGGCGCTTCCCACTATAACACCGTCGCAAAAAGGCGCTATGCTCCTGATGCTTTCAGGACTCGAGATGCCGAATCCAATCATCATTTTGTTTTTCTTTATCATTTTTCGCGTTTCTTCGATCGCCTGAAGAGTTTCTTTTGAAAAGCTGGTCCTTTGCCCTGTTGTTCCGTAAATACTGACGCAGTAAACAAATCCCCGGCTTAACTCATCAGCTTTCCTGATCCTTTCTGCCGATGAAAACGGGGTTGTCAACATTACAGTATCGAGCAAGCCTCTGTTGGATTCATAAAACTCGTCATATTCGTCAATCGGCACATCAGGGATGATCACCCCATCGGCTCCCGCGTCTGCGGCATCAGAAAAAAACTTTTCGCGCCCGTAATTTAATACGGGGTTGGCATACCCCATAAGCACAACGGGTTTTGACGTTTTGCTTTTTATTTTTGAAGTATATTCAAGCACGCTCTTAATGTTCACCTTATTTTCAAGGGCTACCTGCGATGAATGCTGAATAACGGGCCCGTCTGCAAGAGGATCACTGAAGGGAATTCCAAGCTCCAGAAGATCAGCTCCCGAATCGAGCACGCTTAAAGCCGTATCAGCAAAAATGTCCTTAAAAGGAAATCCTGCAGTTAGGAATACGGAAAGTGCCTTCTCTTCTTTCTTATTAACGTCATCTATATATTGAGAAAGATTCATTTTAATTTGTCCTCCATGAACATGATGATTGTATTGAGATCCTTATCGCCTCTGCCGCTGACATTGACAATAACTATTTCATCTTCCCTTGTCTCCGGCATCAGATGCTCCAGATATGCAACTGCATGTGCGCTTTCCAAAGCGGGAAGTATCCCTTCATATCTGGAAAGGTCAATAGCGGCTTTCAGGGCTTCATCGTCGGTTACTGAAACGTATTCTACTCTCTGTGTGTCTTTCAGGAAACTGTGCTCGGGCCCCACGCCGGGGTAGTCGAGACCGGCTGAGACGGAGTATACTTCATTTATCTGACCGTCTTCATCCTGTAAAACATAAGTCCTCATTCCCTGGAATATGGCTTCCTTTCCCAGCGTGAGTGAAGCACAATGCTTTCCTGATTCTATCCCGAGTCCTGCAGCCTCAACGCCAATGAGTTTCACGTCTTCATTTATAAACCTATGGAACATACCCATTGCATTGCTGCCCCCTCCGACGCAGGCAAGTACATAAGTGGGAAGCCTTCCCTCAGCCCGAAAGATCTGGCTGTATGTTTCATTGCCGATAACCGACTGAAAATCCCTCACGATCTGTGGATACGGATGGGGCCCGACAACGGAGCCGATTATATAAAAAGTATCCTTCACGTTTGCGACCCAGTCACGTATGGCTTCATTTGTCGCATCTTTCAAGGTTCTGCTCCCGGAACTAACAGGCCACACCTTTGCCCCTAACATTTTCATCCTGTAGACATTCATTTCCTGGCGTTCAATATCAGTCTCTCCCATGAAGATCTCACACTTAAGGCCAAACTTTGCACAGACTGTTGCCGTTGCTACACCGTGCTGACCGGCGCCGGTTTCGGCAATAATTCTTTTTTTCCCCAGCCTCTTTGCCAGAAGGATCTGCCCCAGTGTATTGTTCAGCTTGTGCGCCCCCGTATGACAGAGGTCCTCCCGTTTCAGGTATATTTTAGCCTTCCCGTACCGCTTTGTCAGCCTTTCGGCAAATGTAAGGGGAGTTTCGCGCCCGTTATAATTTTTCTGAAGGTCATTTAGTTCTGCAATAAATTTCCCGTCCGTTTTTACTTTATTGTATAAAGCTTCCAGCTCTTCCAGGGCATTTATCAAAGTCTCCGGGACATACCTTCCACCATACTTCCCATATTTGCCTTTGGTATCGGGCAACGCGCATTTGGCAATGCTTTCCATTTATTCCACCTCTAATGATTGTTTTGTTCTGTTGTAGTTTAGAACGTCAAAAAATTCTTGCACCTTATTGCGATCCTTCTTCCCCGGCTCACTTTCCAATGAGGACGACAGATCGACGGCATAAGGCTTAATTGATTTATATATGCAGCCGATATTTGCAGCCGATATGCCTCCGGCCAGAATTATACTGCCCTTAATATCATCCGGTATAATATGCCAGTCAAAGCTTGTTCCCGTGCCGCCGAACTGGCTGCCTGCAAAAGAATCCAGGAGCGGCGTAGCATTCTTGAATGAGTTTAGGAGTGAAAAATCGAACCCCGTTTTTATCCTGAAACTTTTGATTACAGGAAAAGTGATTTTACTTGCCTCTTCAGGCGACTCATCTCCATGCAGTTGTACAGCGCTCAGACAAAGGCGCTTTGCAGCTTTATTTACATAACCAGCCGTTTCATTTACAAATACCCCGACCTTCCTGGTTTCAGGCCTCAGCTTCCCTATTATTTCCTCTGCTGCAGAAAATTCAACGAACCTTTTGCTTTTAGCATAGAATATAAAGCCGAGCATATCGGCACCCAGAGTTTCACAAAGCATTGCATCCGGAACATTAGTTATGCCGCAAACTTTGACTTTCATTTATGGCACCACTGTTTTAATTCTCTTAATGCCAATGCGGCATCATCTTTTCCCATCAAATGCTCACCTACAAGAATGGCCCCGGCTCTTGTTTTCTTTATTATCTCAACGCTTTCTGGGCTGCTGATTCCGCTTTCAGAAACTATAACAACATCATCAGGAAGTGCCGCCGATACTCCGAGAGTTGTATTGAGATCAGTTACAAAAGTTTCGAGATTTCGGTTATTGATTCCTATCAGCCCGTTCACGCTGAAATCGATTTTATCAAGCTGGCGTTCCGAATGAATTTCCAGCAGAACTTCAAGCCCTGCCTCTGAGGCTGCATTTGTAAGTTCTGATATCTGACCTTTTGAAAGAGCCTCGGCAATAAGCAGTATTGCATCTGCACCGCTAGCCCTGGCTTCATGAACCTGGAAAACGTCAATTATGAAATCCTTTCTCAATAAAGGAACCGTCCTTACCGCAGCAATGTCTTTCAAAAATTCAATGCTCCCCTGAAAGAACTTTTTATCCGTAAGTACAGAGATTGCACTGGCACCCTGCTGCATATATATATTTGCAATTTCAAGATGATTAAAGTCCTTTTTTATCAGCCCTTTAGAAGGGCTGGCCTTTTTAACTTCAGCTATAATTGAAAGGTTCTTTTCGCCTTCAATTTTGCCTTTTAAGCTTAATGCACTTCTCCCATAGAAAGGTGAATCATAAAAATCGCAAAGTCTATAACTGCTCCTGAGACTTTTTACTTCTTCCTTTTTCTCCTCAAGAATTTTGTCCAGAATATTCATGCTGCCACTGCTCCAAAACGTTTGAGGCCATTTAATTTGGCCAATGCTGCTCCGTTTAGTATTGATTCCTCGGCTGCCTTTTTGCAGTCCAGGAGGTTGTCTGATAAATCTGCGCAATAAAGGGCCATTGCTGCATTGGCTGCAATCACATAGAATGCTGAATTTTTCTTTCTATTCTTAAAGAGGTCCATAATTATTGCCGCATTGTCTTTAGGTGTATTCCCTTTAAGCTCATCGATTTTTACTTCCGGATAATCGAAAGTTGCATTTGAAACCTGGTAGAACAATTCCTTTCTGCCTCTTGAATATTCATATACGCTTGTAGGCTCAGTCAGAGATATTTCATCAAAGTGGTCACCGGTATTGATAAAACATACCTTGTCCATGTCAAGGTACATTGCAGCTTTTGAAAGCACTTCAGAGGCATCCTTGTTAAAAACCCCGATCAGCTGCTTTTTTGTTCCGGCAGGATTTGTAAGCGGCCCCAGGAGGTTAAAGACGGTTTTAATTCCGAGCTCTCTTCTTACACAAGCGGCGTATTTCATTGCGGGATGATAATTGGGGGCAAATAAAAAGGCCATTCCGATTTCATTGATTGCCCTTGCCGTATCCTCTGCCGAGAGATTAATATTTATGCCGAGTTCAATTAGCACGTCGGCGCTGCCGCACTTGCTGGAAATAGAACGATTGCCGTGTTTAGCGACTCTCGCACCCGCGCCCGCGACAACAAAAGCCGTTGCGGTTGAAATGTTAAAGGTTCCTGAATAGTCACCCCCGGTTCCACAGACGTCAATAAGGTTATTGGTGTCAATGTCAACCTTTATGCTTTTATCCCGCATTGCCTTTGTAAAGCCTGCGATTTCCTCAGGGGTCTCCTTCTTTGCCTTCAAGGCAGTGAGGAATCCCGAGAGCTGAGAGGTATTGATGTTCCCGCTCATTATCTGATCCATAACATTATAGGATTCCACGAAGGAAAGATTTTCTTTTGAAATTACTTTTTCCAAATATTGCTTCATCATAGTTCTAACCAGTTATTAATTATTTTTTTACCTTCAGTAGTTAGTATAGATTCCGGGTGGAACTGAATTCCTTCAACCGGGTAACATTTATGCCTAATACCCATAATAATTCCGTCTTCTGTTTGTGCCGATATCTCAAGCTCATTTGAGATGCTTTCTTTTTCAATTATGAGTGAGTGGTATCTTGTAGCTTTGAACCTCTGGCCTATGCCCCTAAAAATTGTCCTGCCGTCGTGCACAATCTCCGAGGTTTTGCCATGCATCATCACGGGAGCCTTAATGATCCTGCAGCCGAAGCTGAAGCCTATTGCCTGATGGCCAAGGCATACGCCGAGCGTTGGGATATGCCGGCTGAACTTTTTCAGAACGCTAAGCGTGCCCCATGAATCTTCGGGACGGCCGGGTCCGGGTGATATTAAAATCTTATCGGGAGAAATTTCTTTTATCTCTTCTTCATTTACAGAATCATTTCTTTTTACTGTAAGACTGTGTCCAAAGCTTCCAAGCAGCTGAACAAGGTTGTATGTAAAGGAATCATAATTATCAACTACAAGTATCTTCATCTATACCTCCGGCGTATTGTAAGGCGCTGCATAACACTTCTGATTTATTCCTGATCTCCATTTCTTCAAGCTCAGGAATGCTGTCGGCAACAATTCCTGCTCCTGCCTGCCAATGTATCCTGTTTTTCCCGGCAAATAATGTCCTTATTGCAATACACATATCGAGATTCCCTGAAAAATCTATGTGTCCTATTGCCCCGGCATAAACATTCCTGCTCTGTTTTTCGTATCCTTTAATGAGCTGCATTGCTTTAATTTTAGGAGCACCTGTTACGGTCCCTGCCGGGAAGCACGCCTGCAGAGCATCCACACAGTCCTTCCCATCGTCAAGCCTTCCTTCAACGCGTGAAACCATATGCATCACGTGTGAATACCTCTGAACGCTCATCTGCTGGACAGCATTAATTGAGTTATACCGGCATACTCTTCCAAGGTCATTTCTTCCCAAATCCAGCAGCATTACGTGTTCAGCCCGCTCCTTTGGGTCGTTTACAAGCTCCGACTCAAGCTCCCGGTCCTCTTCAGGAGTCTTACCCCTTTTTCTTGTGCCTGCAATAGGCATTGTCTCAACCACATAATTTTTAACCTTAACGAGGTTTTCGGGAGATGTCCCTATAACAGTAAGCCTGTCTCCAAATTCAAGGAAGTACATGTAAGGAGATGGATTCAGAATTCTAAGCGCCCTATAGACGTTCAGGAGGTCCCCTTCGTAGCCCGAAGAAAAGCGTCTGGAAAGCACAATCTGAAATATATCGCCTTCAGCAATCCTTTTTTTGCTTTCAAGAACAAGCTCATTAAACTCGTCAGCGTCGATGTTGCTTTCAACTTTACCGGTTAAACTGAAATCTGATCTGTAGTTGACAGTACTTGCAAGCTCTTGCCTCAGTTCCGAAAGCTTCTCTTTAGCTTGTTTATATGCGCTTTCAAGGTTTGTATTTCCATCAACTGAAACATTGGTAATTAAGATGATCTGATTCTTGTAATGATCAAATGCAACGAGAGTTTCATAAAAGCCAAGAATGGAATCCGGGTTTTCACATTCATATTCACCGGGAGCAATCACGTTTTCTATCAGGCTTATGTTTTCATATCCAATATAGCCCACCAGTCCACCTGTAAAGAAGGGGAGTTCATCAAGTACAGGAGAGCGCCTTAAGTTTATTTCCCTGCGTATATAATCAAAAAGATTTTCCTTGAGAACAGTCTCTTGCCCGTTTTCCGAAACGGTAAGGCATTTCCCGTAATTAAAGAAAAATTTCTTCGGATCCTTTCCGATAAAAGAGTACCTGCCCAGGACCTCCTTCCCTTCAACCGATTCCAGAAGAAAGCAGTGACTGTCCCTTTCTCTAATCTTTAGATATGCAAGAACAGGCGTCAGGAGATCTGCGGTTATCACCTCATAAACCGGTATAAGGTTATACTGAAAAGCCAGTTTTTCAAAATCTGTAAATTTCATCTTATTCCCATGTACAAAAAAAAAGCCCTTCTTAGTAAACTAAGAAGGGCTTTTCAGGTTAAATTTATTCCATTACACTACTTCAATTCACTAAGTCTCCATATATGGATGTACGCCACCAGCTTCCCAGGAAGGACCAGGTTAAATTAAAGTTATATGTAGTATTTTGAAGTTTCATAATTATGAAGCTGAATATACAAATATTTCACGAGATAAGACAAGCGTATTTTGCGAACTTTTGTTTAATTTGTAATTTTTCAATTGCGGCTGGCAGTGCCTTCTAGCCCGTCCTTTTCCCGGCCTCGGATCTGTTTGCAACTTCCAGGTAGCTGTCGAAATGCCTTGAGAAAGCGTTGCTCCGCGTGGTCCCGGAAGTAATAGTTTTGTTCCGGAGAAACCGTAAATTGCTTTAATGTACATATTTTCTCCTTTACTAGCTATTGCCTTTACTGATCCATCCAATCCTTGAAACCCGCGGCGCGGCGGCGGCTTACTATTGCCTCCAGTGCGCTCTCAGGCCTCAGCTTTAGTTTAAGGCTCCCGCCAAAGTATACGTGCACGCTTTCAACCGAATTGAGGCTGACAATAAACTGCCTGCTGATCCTGAAGAATAAATATGGATTAAGCTCTTTTTCCAGAATGTCCAGAGTGTACTCAGTTACAAATATTTTCCCACTGAAAAGCACTATATAGGTCAGTTTATTTTCCGTGTGGAAATATGCAACTTCCTGGCAGCTAATCCTCTGGTAGGTCTGCCCGGTTTTAAGAAGAAACCCCGATTTATAGACCGTCTGGTTTAAGCTCAGCTTTTTCAAAACTTCATGAATCTCCCCGGGATTAAAAGAGGTCTGATATGGGGTTTTAAGCCTGTTGAACTTGTCCAGGCTCCTTTGAAGGTCTTCGGCCTTTACCGGTTTTAAGAGGTAATCGATGCTGTTAACCCTGAAGGCCTGAACGGCATATTCATCGAAAGCCGTCGTAAAGACGACCGGGCAACTAATATCCACACGGTTAAAGATTTCGAAGGACAAGCCGTCGGAGAGCTGAATATCCATAAATATCAGGTCGGGCTGAGGATTCCTTTCGAAGTAATCCACCGAGCTTTCTATGCTGTCGAGTATATCCAGGACTTCAATTGAGTCATCGGAGAGGTGTATAAGTTCTTTAAGGCGCCTGGAAGTTAACGCTTCATCTTCAATAATCAGTACTTTCATTCCATTCTTCGGGTTTAATCATTGGTATAGATACACGGTAGATACCATTTGTATCCTCAATTTTTATATTCATTCTGCCCAGAAGTCCATAGCGCTCGGAAATGTTTTTAAGCCCGAGTCCCGTATGCTTCTGCGTGGAAATCTTTTTCTGCAGGTTGTTCTCAACATAGAGCTGCATGTTTTCACCGGTATAGAATTTCAATGTAAGAGGTTTTGAGGAAGAGACGATATTGTGCTTAATTGCATTTTCAGCCAGTATCTGGAGTGTCTGCGGGGGTATCAGATAAGAGCTGTATTTTTTATCTATGTTAATTTCCGTCCTCAGGTTCTCCCCGCACCGTACCTTATGAAGGTAAATATATGAGCGGATAAACTCCATTTCGTCGCATACTTTAACCAGAGTTTCACCCTTCTGCTGAAGGAGATACCTGTACACGCTTGCCAGCTCCTGAACAAATTCCACCGCCTGCTCTTTATCCGCTTCGATGAGCGAAACCAGTGAGCTGAGGCTGTTGAAAAGAAAGTGAGGGTTTACCTGCGCCTGAAGTGCAAGGAGCTGTGCAGATATATTCTCCCGGCGAAGCCTTTCTTTTTCTACAAGCGCGCTGCTCCACTGCCTGAAGAAATAAAAACTTATGTATGTTACCTGGTACAAAAGCAATATAACCAACAGCAGATAAATGGAATTTCTGATTACCGGGTAAGCCCCGCTTACCTGCGCCCTGCGGACAGACTCAGGGATCATGAGCGAAAGCATGAAGCCGTAGCCCGAGATAATCGTAAACATCAGAAGAAATGAATGCACCGTGTTCAGGCTCACCTGCAAGGAAAGACGCTTTATGGGATGCGCCTCCCACTTATAGCCCCTGTCAAGCCACGAGTTGACGCGCATGTTTGCTTCCCAGGTAATTAAAATCAGCACAAAGTTGAACAGGCTGTCTGCAAAAAAATGCAAAAGATAAGACCCGCTGAACTCCACCTTGTGGCCCGGCAGCCAGTTATGGTACATTAGCGTCATCAGCAGCGAGAGTGCCGCAAGTATTTCAATTTTCCGCAAATTATCTGTTATTATTTTCATTTCTTCCAAACTTAGATGTCCATAGGCAAAAGTAAACACCTCAGGTCAAAAAGGCAAAGGGCTTACAGTTTTATAATTCATACTCAATTCCGAAGATTGGCATTATGCTCCACTGGTAAATGGCCTCCATCGCCTTCTTGTCGGAATTCCAGTAATACTCCGATACGTTTTTCCTGTTGTAGGCGTTCCAGACTGAAAGGTATACGTCCAGGCTTTGCGAACTGAAGAAAAACTTTTTGTCTACCCTGACATTCAGCGAATGATAATCGGGATACCTTACGGAATTGATGTTGTTCTCATCTATCATTCCCGAGTTAAACTCCCTTGACTTTGCTTCATCAAAAGGAGTATAAGGGCAGCCGCCGGCATAAGTCCACCTTGCACTTATCTCCCACTCCTGCGAAGGCTTGTAGCCTGCAATAAAGCTGAAAATGAATCTGTTATCGTACGCCCTGTTATGCCACAATCCATCAAAGTCGCTGTATTTGCTCCTGAAGTAAGAAGCGCTTAGAACGCCGTAATAGTTTTCGGACAGCTTTTTCTGTATGAGCAGTTCCAGACCGCGTGTATAGCCTTTCCCGGAGCCTGAAAGCTCATCAAAGTTTCCAAACGAACTGCCCGTAAGGCTTCCGTCTATGATGCTCATAGATGGGTCCTCTTTTGAAAGAGGGAGGCCTGTATACTCTTTGTCGTATACTTCAAATGTCAGCCTCATGTCTGGCGACAGGAGGTACTCCAGTCCCGTTCCCAGGTGGTAAGCCCTCATGTTCTTAAGCTTTTGAAATCCCTGCCTCTGCGAAAGGAGTACCAGAGGCATCCTCTGGCAGAAAATTCCGCCGTTGGCATTAAGCCTTAGCCTGCTGTTTACTTCATATGAAACCGATACCCTTGGTGAAAGGAAGGCTTCTTCATTCAGCGAATAGTAATCGGCTCTCAAGCCAAGAGATACTGTAAAACTGCTTAGAGGACCAATATTGTACGTTAAGAAAGCGCCGTATCTCGAAGGCATAAGCCTGCGACTTACAGCAAAATCGCCTTCGGGTGCTCCAAGCCTGTTCGTATTGGCATATTTCGTATAGTCGTACTTCCCTTCTTCAGTAGCTATATCGAAACCGAACTCAAGGTGTTGATGTTTCCCTGGCTCAAGATAGTTAATGTTTTTCAGGTAATACGCGCCTTCGAAGTTATCCGCCACATAATACTTACCGGAAGCATTTACCTTATTGAAATCGTTTTTGAAACTCTGCATGGAAAAAGAAATACTGGTAAAAGAATACATTTCTGAATTCCATAAAGCCTTCCACGAGATGCCAGTTGTGTTCTGGAAATTGTCTATTTCTCCAAAATAGCTGCTTCCCTGTTCAATGGCGTCTTTACGGTCGAACTTTTCGTGGTCATCGGCAAAAATATTAAGAAGCGAAAGCTTGTGTTTTTTACTTAAGTCGTATGTAACCTTTGCCTGTGCATCGCCGTAGCGGATAACCATGCCCCAGCCGGAAGCCTTGCTGAAAAGGTCCAGATAACTTCTCTTGAAGGAAACGAGCCAAGCACCGCTTTTTCCCGGAAGCGGTCCTTCCAGAGCCCCTCCGAATCCTGCCCAGTTGAGGTCGGCCTGCAGGTCAACTTCTTCCTTGTTTCCCTCCCTGAAATTTATGTCCACAATTGAGGAAAGCCTGTCGCCATATTGCGGAGAAAACCCGCTGGTAAGGAAATTAAAATTGTCTATGAACTCCACGTTCAAAATGCCGATTGGTCCTCCCGTTGAGCCTATGCTTGGGAAATGGTTTATGTTCGGAACGGGTATGCCGTCTACATAAAACCCGTTTTCGCTCGGGCTGCCGCCCCGTACGACAAGGTCGTTATTGTCATCCGAGACCTTTGCCGTAGAAGGCATTGCCATCAGTATTCGGCTTACATCGCCCATAGCGCCGGGCGACCTTTTTATTTCCTCGTTGTTAAAATTTACCGTTCCCATGCCGCTGACCTCGGGCCCCTGAAAGTATCCGGCATTAACAACAACGTCCCCCGTCTGAATTACAGCATCTGCCAGGGAGGCCTCAAGCGTTGTTATTCTGCCCGGCCTTACCTGTACATCCGTTTTCATTAAGCTATTGTATCCAACCGCCCTGAATTCCAGCGTGTAGTTTCCGGCAGGAACGTTTGCAATTGTGTACGTGCCTTCTGAATCCGTTGTTGCACCAAGCTTTGTATTGCGAATAAGCACGGTAATTCCTGGCAGAGCTTCCCTGCCCTGGAGGCTCACGATGTGTCCCTTTATGGTGCCCTTTGCTTCCTGTGCACCAACTGTCTCGGGAAAGAATACCAGGACAGATGCACAAAATAACATTACAGTTATAAACTTTTCAATACGCATTTTATTCTCTCATTTTCTATAAATACCTTTGAATACCTGCACGAAAGATATTATTCCGGGAAGACACACGGAACCCAAAAACTCCAGGCGGCAGGATTTCCTTTCCCGACGGCTTCATGCTCTGGATGAACGGGAAGGCTTTCGGCGGATATATTTTTTAATATTGACTGAGGGCAGGCATAAATATATTATATCTTAAAACGTGTTATGTATTAAACGTGTCTCCTTAACATCAACGGGGATAATTATGCTAGCAATGAACTATCGCGGACCTTTCAGAATTCGCATTGACCATGACAAGCCCTACCCGGAAATCAAACATCCCAATGACGCAATTGTACGCGTAACAAGGAGCTGCATTTGCGGGTCGGATCTGCATTTATATCATGGACTTGTACCAGATACAAGGGTCGGCTCGACTTTCGGGCATGAATTTACGGGAATAGTTGAAGAAGTCGGCTCTTCGGTAGAAAAGCTGAAAACGGGCGACCATGTACTTGTGCCTTTTAATATTGCATGCGGCGTATGCTCTTTCTGCAGACAGGAACTCTATGGCAACTGCCACGAATCTAACCCGGAGGCTACGGCCGTTGGGGGCATTTTCGGTTACTCTCATACAGCGGGCGGCTACGACGGAGGACAGGCTGAATACGTCCGCGTTCCTTATGCTGACGTGGGGCCAATGATAATACCCGACTGGATGGACCCCGAGGATGCCGTGCTGCTTACGGACGTTATTCCTACTGGCTACCAGTCAGCCGAGATGGGTGGCATACAGCCCGGCGATACGGTGATCATATTCGGGGCCGGACCCATAGGCATTATTGCGGCCAAATGCTCCTGGCTCTTTGGTGCAGGACGCGTTGTGGTAATTGACCAGTACGACTACAGGCTCGAGTTCGTCAAAAACTACGCCCAGTGCGAAGTCCGGAATTTTAGGGAACTAAGAGACCCGGTGGTGTTTGCAAAACAAACTACCGACTCACTCGGGGCCGACGTCTGCATTGACGCAGTCGGATGCGAAGCCGCGGGAAATGCCGTTGAAACACTCCTGGGAAGAAAAATCCCCATGCAGGGCGGCTCAACTACTGCTCTTCACTGGGCAATAAACTCGGTTAAAAAAGGCGGCATTGTTTCAGTGGTAGGAGTTTATGGACCCATAGACAGCCTCGCCCCCGTAGGGAACATTGTCAACAAAGGAATTACCATACGCGCCAACCAGGCCTCCGTTAAACGCCTCCTGCCAAGACTCGTTGAACACGTGCGATCGGGAGTATTAAACCCCAAGGAAATTATTACTCACCGCCTGCCTCTGGAGGAATTGCCGGAAGCTTATCACATGTTTTCTTCCAAACTTGATAACTGCATTAAAACGGTGCTCATTCCGCCAAAGGCGGCAAGCTAATTAACTGATGTTTAACAATTACCGAAGATAAAAAATGACAGCAGATGAAACACGCCCCGGGGATTTTAAGAACGTCAAAGCCGTTGACCCTACAAAAATAAAAGGATGGGGCATTGACGCAAACCCGGATAACGACCCCACTTACCCGATGAAACTCCGTACCGACGAAGAGCAGAGAGGCTATTCCTGGGAAAGACCCGAACAGCAGGCTGCCGATGTGGAAGTTCTGCACTCTGTTGAAAGGCCAAACCTTACGGCTGTTTTCGGAACCAGTGTGCCGCCATCGGGCCTTAGCGGGATGCTCCGCAGATTTGCTTTCAAGTACAGCGAATCCAGCTACGGACACTGGCTTCCCCTGATGCTCGCCGACAGAATAAATGCGGTGGAAGGAATTATTGACGATATCGGCCACGGCCACGTCCCAAACATATTTGCAGAGCGCGGCTATAAGGCCGACTGGAAATACAACAGGACCGAATTTATATTAAAGACAGCGGCAGCAGTGGCAGTTAGCGCGGGCATTGTGGCAATGATGATGCCGAAGAAAAAAAGGAAAGCCTGGTACCAGGCCTTTATGTAAGGACGCCCCGGTAATGCCGGGAGATTTACCCATGTCATTAAGCCCTTGCTTTTCCCCGGCTTCAGTATCTGCATTAAATTCGTATTGCCTATGAGGGCTTTAGCCCCCTGAGTTATTCCACAGGGCTGAAGCCCAAATACAATACCGAGGTTCCTGCGTTCTCCCCCGGAAGCCCTTTTCAATTCTGCACGCGATACTCATACCTTAAAGGCAGTAAAAAGAATTGCTACAGTTTGATTTCTATTTTTGTTATGTTAGCAAGTGCCCGGATCTTTTTTATGCCGGCACACTGCCGATTATTCAATGCTTTCTTACAACGCTGTAATAACAATTTTTTTGGGCTTATAATGTCAACTGCGGCCGAACTTAAAAAGAATAAAACCAGAGATAACAACTTCGAGCTGTTAAGAATAGTTGCGATGTTAATGGTGGTATCGATCCACTATCTGGCCCGCGGGGGAGGCTTAACACAAAACACCCTCTTCGGCTTGAACTGTTCTTTTGCCTGGACACTGGAGGCCATAAGTATGGTTTCGGTAAACTGCTACGTGCTTATTAGCAGCTACTTTCTTGTAAATGCTCAATTCAGGCTGAAGAGACTGCTTAGGTTATGGCTTCAGATATTATTTTATTCGATTGGCATTTACCTTGTACTGTCTGGAATAGGCATGGAACACTTCAGCATTAAACATTTACTGCTGGCCTGCATACCTGTTTTAACCGACCAGTACTGGTTCGCTACGGCATACATAGCTCTTTACATACTTTCACCCTTTTTAAATATGTTCATCCGTGCAATAAGCAAAAAGCAGATGCAGATTCTCCTGGCCATTCTCTTTATTATGCTTAGCCTGTGGCCTACGGTACTGCCTTTCGGAGTGGCGCTCGACAAAAATAACGGGCACACAATTACCCATTTCATGTTCCTGTATTTTATTGGGGCGTATATAAGGCTATACTGGAATTATGAACTGAAAAAAAGCTACTGCATTTCCGGGTATTTTTTAATTACGGCGCTCATGATTGCCTCCAAAGTTATAATTACTCTGCTGGGCTTTCATGGATTTGAATATTTTCTGTATGAATGCAATTCTGCAACCGTTATATTGGCTTCAGTTATGTCCTTTATGCTATTTAAAAGCATTTCCATTAAGAGCATTTTTTTGAATAAGATTATCGGACCTGTAGCCGCCCTGACTTTCGGCGTCTACCTGATACACGATAACATTTTAATTAGACACACCTTTTATGACAAGGTTCTGCATGCTAATCTTTTCTCAAATACTCCGGCATTTATACCCGTTACAGTTGCTTCGATACTCGGTATATTTATAACCTGCGCGGTTATTGACGCCGTGAGAAAAATGGCATTTACTATTATTGAAGGCAGCAGGCTTTCAGGCATAGTAAAAAATTATTTCAGCCGGCAGACAGCAAAGTTCTCCGGCATCATTCAGGAAAAGGCAATTACGTCTCTAAATTATATTTCCAAATAAGCTCATATAACTAAGCCCGCTTCCGCGGGCTCACTTCGTTTTTTCATCAGTCATTACGGCAAATATTTTATTTTACTCTTATTTCATTGCCGAGGTTTCGGGCAGGACCTCTTTGAGCGTTCTTTCCAGGTCCGCTCCCCTTAAGGCTGTTTCATTCCGGATTATTTTCCCGTCCTTGTCTATCAGATAGAGCGTGGGCCAGTGATTAATCCTAAACAGCTGATGAATCGTCCCGTCATCCAGCACGTGATTCCACGTCATCTCTTTCTCATCCGTAAATTTCTTGAGGTATTCCTTGTCCTTTTTCCCATTCATCTGGTCGCTGCTGATGCTCACAATTTCAAAGCCCTTTTCCTTAAACTGCCTGTAAGCTTTTACCAGGTTCGGTATTTCTCCCACACATGGACCGCACCATGTTCCCCAGAAATCGAGCAGCACAAATTTTCCCTTCAGGCCGGAGAGTTTCATTTTCTCTCCCTTAATTGTCTCAAAGCTGAATTCGGGAGCATCTTTACCCACAACGGATTCGTTGAACTTCTTGCTCTCTTCATTTCTTTTCATTGCCTGATAGCGGCGCAGAATCTGGGAATTCATTTTTTCAACCGGAATTTGCATAATTAAGTTCTTATAGACTTCTTCAATATCCATGAATTCCTGGTTGAGCACTTCGCTGAGGTTGTACCTGTAGACGTCGTATGTTCTGGCCTCAATGTTCAAAACTTCATAATTGCCGGCATATTTCTTTTTAAGGTCAGTGTAGTATTTCTCAAATTCCTTTCTTGTTTTATGAAGCTCGTTGTAATCTTTTGCCTTCTCCATTTTCTTGTTCCAGTATGCAAATCTTGCCGTAAAGTTATCGGGATAAGCTTTAACTTCGGCCTCCAGCTCGCGGATCTGTTCATCAATGGATTTCCCAGCCATCGCCATGAAATCCACGTTTGAGAAGTGAGCATTCCTAACAGGCTTCATTTTGCTGTCGTATATATAGGAAACATAGGTTCCCCTGTTGTTGTTGTCACTTTTTGTGCCGTCGGTAAAATAATAAGACAACAGAGAAGCTTTCTCAGGAATACTGATTACGGCTTTCCAGACCTTCCCCTCCTTTCTCATCTTCTCCTTGAAAACCCTGCCGGTGTCCGGAGTCTGGACGTTCTTAAAGAGGTCACCTGCATTGTTTGGAACGCTGGGTAATGTGCCCCAGTAATCGAACGCATAAACAAGAGTTATTCCTTCGGAATTCTCCAGTATCCCGCTCAAGGAAGCATCATATTGAACGGTATAACTACTCCCCGAAACGGGTTTTGATTGTGCAAAAAGGCCGGAGGCCAGGACTAAAAGGACAAGGATGATTTTTTTCATATTGAGGCTCTCCTGAAGTTAAAATTATAATAATGTATTACCGGAACGGGAATCTGCATAGTATATAATGAATAACGTGAGGGCTGACGGGCCTTTGATAGTTCTAAATTATTAATTATCTTTTTGAAAAGCTATTATAAAAACAGATTTTATAATAGCTCAAAAAGAATTATATTTCGGCCAAAAATAGGACATGGTAAAGCTTGAATTTTCTGGCTATAGATTTTGAAACCGCAAATTATAAAAGGGAAAGCGCCTGCGCAATTGGGCTTGTGCGCGTTGAGAACGGCATTATTGTACAAAGGCAGACACGCCTTATAAAACCGCCAAACTCCTGGTTTGTATTTACCAGCCTTCACGGCATTGCTTGGAATGACGTAAAAGATGAACTTACATTTGGAGAACTGTGGCCTGAAATAAGGCCCATGTTCAATGGCGTTGATTTTCTTTGCGCCCATAACTCCTCGTTTGACGAGGGGGTGCTGAAAGCCTACTGCCGCCTTTACGACATAAGGTACCCGGAAATTCCTTTCAGGTGCACAGTCAAAATATCGCGCAGCCTCTGGAATATTTATCCCACAAAGCTAAACAATGTATGCGATTATTTCGGTATTCCCTTAAACCACCACGAGGCGGGATCGGATACTGAGGCATGCGCCCGGATAATGATCAGGGCCCTGGAGCACACGCGTGCTCGCGGGAACTCTCTTACAGACGGATGATAAAGAAAGCCGGATATTTTCTCAGAAAAACAGTAAAGCCCTGTAAAGATTTCTCTACAGGGCTTTTGGGCAGCAGAATCATAATCCCGGTTTTACTTTTCGGCTGTAAGGGGCAGCCTAAATGTTCTTTTTCAGCAGCACCTGCTTAGAGTCTTCCTTAATAACTTTATTGTAAAAATCCTTGCACGCCGAATAATCTTCCGGTGTAATTAAAGAGTTCTTAAAGTTAATGATTCTTTTTGCATGTATTACCCCATCCTTATAAGAGGTACTCAGCGAGTAATCTGCAAAAGATGATGAAAATTTTGCGGACTGTTCCTTGTCCATCGGCTCATAGCCTTTAGGAAGATTGATGTCAATTTCCTCGGTCAGGCTGTCTATAGGCCAGAGCCTGTAGTAAGGGTACTGTCTTTTCTCGTATGAAAAGCCGTAATCGGGGTTCAGCTCATCCAGCCATGGCATCCTGAGTATGGAAAAGTTGCCGGTTTCATTAAGCAGACCGGGAGCTTCAAAGGTATAGCTGAAGTCCACGGGCTCTTCAAAGTCATTCAGGTTTTTGCAGTTGTATTCAAGAAGCTTCAGGTTGGGGAATATCCGGCTTAATGTTTTTGACATTTCCTCTTTGGCTTCAGTGGTGTCTACAAACCTGAACGAATCCCTGAATGAGGCTCCGGCAAGGCCCGTTTTCCTGCTATTGCACTTTACCTGAACACTTCCCTCCTGGCTAATGCTTACGGTGGTGTGCCTGTAGGACAGGCTTTGTTGAAAGCAGTCCGAAGGAATTCTTCCGGGAGAAGTGACTCCAGGCTTGATCAGAAGATAGAACGCATTTATATCCAGAATGGGCAGCGATTTAACCGGGTAATTGCTTGCCGTAAGATCCAGGAACTTCTCTCCTTTCTGTGTTTCCACGGCCAGTATGCAATGGTTAAATAAGAGCGAAGGGAGCACGTTCTCAAAGCGGCCATTGTCTATGGTACTGAGAAGCACATAATGAGAATTGATTCCTTCTTCTTTCAGCATGGCTTTGCACAAGGTTGCCATGTCCTTGCAATCGCCTATTTTACTTGCGAGCACGTCCCTTGCCCTCTGTGGAATGAGGCCCGACTGGCGGAAAGAAACGCTGCTGTATCTGATGTTCTCGGTAATAAAGTCATATATAATCCTGACTTTATCTTCCTCGCTAAGACTTGTCCTGCCTTCAAAGAGTTTTTTTACCTGGTCTTTTATTTCATAATCGGATCTTGTTTTATTTTTTGTCAGGTCAGAATACCATTCAACCAGAACTCCCCAGTCGGGCAGGTTGGATATGTTCAGTACTTTTCCCACGTCAACGAGTTCAGGCATGCCGTACTCTTCAACAACAGCCGGCTGATCTTCCAGCACCCAGCTGTAGATTGAGCCTTCCCCGGTTTTTTTTACCTCTGGCTTAAGTGACATGTTCTGAGCAGAGTACCTGAAATCGGAATCATTTTCAAGGAGCACGCTGTAGCTTGCTTTCTTAACAGGATAGCTGCTGCTGAAATTAAAGGAATCCCAGTAGTACTTGGCCAGAATTCCGGCAAAGACATTTTTTATGCGGTGCTTAATGTAAATGCAGTCGTTTTCTTCAAGTGACTTGAACACGATGTGGTCGTCTGAAACATCGGCCTTAATTTCACTGCCGTCTTTCTTGATGGTTACGGCTTTTTCAATTATGAGCTGTTGGTTTGAATAACAATCGGCCCAGTGCTCCTTGTACGAATCAATCCCCTTTTTATTGAAAACCTTAACCAGGAGCTCCTGTGTGGATTCGGAGGCGCCCTTCTCATATACTAGCCTTTTCATGCTGTTCAATAGAACGAGGCCGTCGTCGTTAGGGTAGGCTTCCTTCGAAGGAGAATTCTTAACCAGTGAATTTATATCCTCGGTTGCGAACTGCTGATAGAGCGATTTCTTCCCCTGCAGCTCCCTTATCATGTCGCGCGCCTCATAGTTTGCCGGGTTATAAATCAGAGCATTATTCAGCATTTCAATGGCGCGGTCCTTTTCATTTTTCATCCTGCAAATCTCGCCCAGAAGTGTCCAGTACTGGGGACTGTTGTAGCAGAATTCGAGGGCTTTGTTTATTTCCCTTTCTGCCTTGTCGTAATCGCGCATGGCATAAAAGGTATTAGCCTTGGCATAGTAGAATCCCGGCGAGACGGGTTCATATGCAATCAAGGAATCTATGTACTTTTCCCAGTTCGTAATATCCGAGCCCTGAAGGTAAAACTGCGAAATTGCATAAAGGGCGTCATCGGAGAAATTCCTCTTCAGATAGTCCTGAAAAACCTTAACCGCATCCTCGGTCTTTTTTGTTTTCTGGTATTTTATTGCGGCGTCCAGGTATGCATACTGGTATTCATAAGGGAATTTTTCGCATGCATTCCGGGAAATCTCAAGTACCTTATCCATCTGTTTTCTGTTGCCGGCCGTTTCAAGTTTAACCGCTATGAGTTCCTGCGATTCCGGTGCAGACTGCTCCAGTAATTTTGTTATTTCTTCAGCCTTGTCGTAATCCTCATTTTTAAGCAGCTGCATAATTTTATAGCTCAGCACGTCCGGTATGCTCTTATCTGCAGAGAATATCTTCTCGTAGGCTGTTTCCATTTCGTCATTCTTTTTGCTCCTGGCGTAAGCCTCAGCAATCTTATGGTAAAAGAGCATGCAATCCGGAAACTGTCTGATTGCCTCATTAAGAACCATTTCGGCATCTACGGCCTTGTCGTTCCTTAAATACGTCTCGGCAAGGAGCATATAGTTTTCCGGTTCGTCCGGTTTAGATTTAATTTTATCTCGGAAATATTCCTCGGCAAAATTGGGAATCATTTTTGAACCTGCAGAATTTGCTTTACCATATTTCTGCTTGTCTGAAGAAATTTTAAGTCCATCGATTTTATTTCCCCTTGCGTCGGTTATGCGGGCAAGGAAATTGCAGGCTGAAATTTCAGCCGATCCGCACTTAACAAGCAGCCTGTTCCAGCCCTCCTGCAGTTCCACCTCAGCAATGTAGGTATCGAGATCATTATTATATTCGTCAAAGACGTCTATTACGAGCTGGTCGTTGACAAACGCCCTTAAGAATCCGGAGGTGCCTATTCTGAGCTGCACGGTCTGCTTTGTGGGAGAATAAACAAATGTATTGGCATAGATAACCGCATTGGACTGGGCATAGTAACGCAGAAAGTCTATCCAGCGGTCATTTCTTGGTTTTATAAGCTTAACCCACTTTGCCGGTATGCCGTTCTGCCCTGAGTAAGATTTCTTTGGGGAGAACTCGGTTTCAGGCGGATAGGCCTTATCGTATCCAGAGGCTGAAATATTGTCAAATGGGCCTATTAACATCCAGTCATCAATGGAGTTAATGTCGCTAAAGCACTTTTCAGCCTCGGCAAAATTATGCCTGGACATGTAATATTTACCGAGCCTTTCATTGGCCATGGCGCGGAGAACGCCGCCATAGTCTGGGTTCTCCATAATTTTTTTGTACCACTCAACAATTTCCGGGTTAGAGAGTTCCTTTCCATATACACAATTCAGATTCATAATGGAATAAATATATGGGTAGGCATTGGGTTCAATGTCCAGAACTGTCTTAAAGGTATTCCAGGCATCCTGTTGTTTTGCTTCCAGGGAATACAAAAAAGCCAGTCCCCAGTAGGCGTGCGTGTTCTTAGGGTCCTCTTTGATTGCGTTGAGAAAATTTTCCTTTACAAGACCGTGGTCATTTTTCTGCCAGGCTTTCCAGCCGTCGTTGACAAAGGATTTACTTTTAACGGTTTCAGCCGGACATGTGACCGACATGAGGCACAACAAAAAGACAACATATGCCTTAAATGACATAAA
Organism: Ignavibacteria bacterium; assembly: GCA_025612245.1. Taxonomy (GTDB): domain Bacteria; phylum Bacteroidota; class Ignavibacteria; order Ignavibacteriales; family SURF-24; genus JAAXKN01. The sequence continues at coordinate 10,561 of JAAXKQ010000025.1, read as the reverse complement.
TCAGCTCCTGAATTTCAGCAAAATGGGATGAATTATTTTGCCTTTAAAATAACACATAAGCGAGGATTGGACAAATATAAATATGAATTTTCACCTCTGGAAAATGTCTTGAAACTTAAAGCGATTTTTAGAATAGTATTATAACAAATAATATAAGGAGGATTGGATATGACAATTAAAGATGTAATGACGCCGCACGTTGAGATCATAAAACCCGAAATTTCCGTAACGGAAGCCGCACAGAAAATGAAATCGCTGGATTGCGGCATTCTGCCTGTTTATGAGAACGACAAGCTGATAGGAATGATTACGGACAGGGATATTGCCATAAGGTCAACCGCCGAAGGGCACGACCCTAAAGCCGATAAGGTACGCGACATAATGACAAAAAAAGTAGTTTACTGCTATGATGATGAGCCCGTGGAAAAGATGGCAGAGACTATGGAAAAGAATAAGATAAGAAGGCTTATAATTCTTAACCGCCAGAAAAGGCTTGTTGGAATCTGTTCTTTAGGAGACCTGGTTCTTGCCTCACGCAACAAGCAGTTGAGCGGAGAAGTCCTCGAAAAGGTATCGGAGCATTCATAATGTTCAGGGCTGCAGGGAAGCTGCCGCTATAAAGCAGACAAAAAAAGATAAATTCAGATTTGCCACATTTTGCGGCTTCCCGGCAGCCTCTTGTTTTATGAGCTCGTCTTAAATAAGCCGGCAATTGTACTTTCTGATGGAATCATTTGCAGGTCAGACTTTACTATTTTCCCGCTTCTGTTGGTAATAAAAACCTCTAGAGGCAATCCAGCCCATAATCCTCCATGGTTTTTCCGCTGTCCAGGCCGATTGGAAACTTCACTTAAATGGAAAAAATTATTCTATCAGCCTGGCAATTCTGCCAAGCCTGACCGAGCCGAGCAAATTAAATAATTCATAAAAAGGAATGGAGGGATCCCAGGACCAATAAATAATTTCAGCTCTTCCGATTATTTTATCCCTTGGGACAAATCCCCAGTATCTGCTGTCTGCACTGTTATCCCTGTTATCACCCATCATAAAGTAATAATCCTTCTTCAAGGTATAAGAACTAACAGGTTTCCCACTTATGGTAATCTGACCATCTGAAACATTTACCACCCTTGCTGAGAATTCACGGTCGATTATCGTCCTCCACTGTTCAATGTTTGCGGAATTAAGTTTTATCACGTCTCCTTTCTTTGGGACAGTTAAGGGACCGTAATTATCCCTATTCCATGGTGCCCCTTGGGGAAATATATCCGTATCATTTATTCCTGCAAGTCTCGTTCCCGGATCAACATATTGAATATGCGGAGGTCTCCGGTACTCCTTGCCATTTACAAACAGTACCTTATCCTTTATTTGGACCGTGTCGCCAGGCAGGCCAATCAGCCTTTTTACATAGCTCCATATAACTGGTGAATTTAGCTCGTCAGAATTGCCCGGATAGTCGAAAACAACGACTTCTCCTCTTTGAGGTTCACGATATGCTGGAAACGTGTAGAACGGGAGTGAGATATTTGTAAATGGAATATTCCTTGGTGTAGATGAGCCATAGATTACTTTATTGACAAGCACAAAGTCTCCAACCAGGACAGTGCCTTCCATGGAGCCTGTAGGAACCCTTGATGATTCCAGGAAAAATGTTTTTATGATAAGAGCCCCGATAAGTGCAAATAAAAGATTCTTAACTAAATCTTTTATCTTATTTCCCGGCTTTTCTTTTCCTCTCTGTAGCTTTTCTTCGGTTTTAATTCCAAAGAATTGTTTCAGACTATCTTTAGCTTTCAATGGCCAGCCCTCCCCTTGTGTCAATTGGAAACGTTACTAACCGGACTTCTAATAACTTATAAAACCGGGACTGAATTTTTGTTTCAATTCAATTCTTAAAACCTCCTGAAGCTTGTCTACGCCTTTATTTTCCAAAAACTTCTTTTTTGATGGTTTTACACGACCTGCTCCTGTTCCCGGTTCAATATTAACTTAGTTCTGCCAATTTGTCAGGGATCTGCTATGCTGACAATTCTTTAAGAATTAATTATACAGTTAGCAGGAAATTTAGAGGAAATCCTGATTAATGATGCCTATATTTCGCCCACCGATTAATATTTCTTCAATTTTTCTAAAAGAAGACAACCTTTTACATCTTAAACCTGTATAGCTATATGAATGGATAACACAGAGATAAATATAGCCAAGTATTCCGACGAGGATCTGATGGCCCTGGTAACCGAAAAGAATACCAATGCCTTAAAAGTCCTGTACGACAGGTACGGTAAAAGCGTATATAATTTTATTCTGCGCTACACGAATAACCGGGAACTAGCAGAAGACCTTCTTCAGGAGACATTTACAAAGACCTGGTTTTCATCTCATAGCTTTGATCCTGAAAAAGGGGCTTTTAAGTCGTGGCTCTTCACTATAGGAATAAATTTAACCCGTAACGAAATGATAAAGAAGCGTTACAGTTATCCGCATATTGACTTTGAGGAAGTGACACTGGAAGATGATTCCAGCAATAAAGAGGCAGATGAACCCGCAGGATGTTTTCTTGAGTATACAGAACTTAAGGATACCATAGCCAGTGCGCTTGAACAGTTAAACCCCTTTCTGAAAGAAGTTATTATTCTAAAGCATTACCAGAGAATGAAGTTTTCAGAAATTTCCGAAATAACAAATACACCTGAAGGGACCTTAAAGGCCAGGTTCCATAAAGCCCTTGGTCAATTAAAAAAGATTTTGCAAAAGACGGAGTACTGAAATGTATTGCGAAAATAAGAATCGCATACTGGATCTTTACTTCCTGGAGGGAAGTGAAGATGAACGCACAGAAGTGACGGAACATATGAAAAACTGCGAAAGCTGCAGGAAATACCTGGAAAGCCTGAAAGATACAATGAATCTGCTTTCGGAATTGAAGGAAGAGGAGCCGGCAAAGGACCTTTTCAGCAACATTCTCTCGGAAGTCTCCGTGCTGGTTCCGCAGCCATCCAAAAAGAAACCCGGCGTTGATTTAATTCCTGTTCTGCAGATTGCGTTCGGTGAAGTATTTTTATTCTCACTTATCTATTTCATCAAAATTCAGATAGCACTCCTGCCCTTCTGGAATATGATAGAAAAGAACTGGATAATCCAGTCCCTGGGAGATACCGGAGTGTCAGTTGCGCTGGTTCTCATTGCCGGCTCATTCATAACTCTTGCAATGGCTCCGGTATTGCTGATGGAATCGGACAGAAAAAACAGTTTCAATTAAAATATATAATTCGGAGAAAATATGACAAAAAGAAAGCTGATTCGCAAACTTGCAATGCCTGCTGTAATAATTGCAGGTGTATCAATTGTTTTTCTGCTGGCAACAATACCTGTATATAATGCACAGTACGATAAACACAAAGAAGAATTCAGGAAATACATCAATTCCTTTATGGAAGAGAACACAAAGTATCTGAAAGGAATTGCCTCCAGAATTAAATCGGCGCAGCCCGATCAGGTTCTCGTTAACGAACTTCAGTCGGAATACATGATTGAGCACCAAAAAGCCGATGAACCGAAAAAATATTTATGGATGTCTTCCATGACGGGCGATTTCCTGTTCGGAGTTCCTTCCGGGGATTTTCAGAAGACAAACGATGCATTCGATAAATACCGCGACAGGATAAAAGCCGATGAGTTCTACCGCGACAGGAATGATTTTCTTACCAAGCTGGTGGATAAAACTGACGTAATAGATTACTCGCAGTTTGAAAGAGCCGAGCGCCCGGAAAGGTGGGATGAGGAAAACAGCTGGCGCTTTTATAAAGGAGACGACAACGAGTCGCTGCTGCAGCCGGCAACAACGAGCTTTTCAACCCCGGTTTATGATGCGGGCGGAAAACTAATCGGCAAATTATTCATGAAGGTCGACGACAGGGTAAATGAGAAAAAGTACTACACCGAGTGGAGGTTTGAAAGAAGTGAATTAAGCGATGCGCTAAGAATTATTCCTACGGTGCTGCTAGTTATTTCCGGAATGTTCCTCTGGTTTCTTATTCCCACCTGGGTTTACGTGGATGCAAAGGAACGTGACGTGAAAACACCGGGAATCTGGGCATTCCTTACCTTAATTTCATTGTTTTTCGGACTGACTGTTTATCTGATAACAAGGCCTGATACGCTAAAATCCACAACCTGTCCGGAATGCAAAGGTGAACTAAACGGCATGAGGGCGTACTGCCCGCATTGCGGTTACGATTTGTCAATCAATTTCTGTCAGCAATGCCAGTATCCAATAAAGCCAGAATGGCAGTACTGCCCCGAATGCAGGGCGGACCTGAAGAAAAACGCAAAGCACCGACAGGAAATGAACATTGAGGAGATGCCTTAGAAATATTTTTCGCCAATCAGGAAACCAGAATAAATTAGAAAAGCCGTCCTGCTCAAATGCGGGACGGCACCCTTATAAAGTGTCCGAGCATGTTTTTGGGAAAACTACTTTTCTGACTTATTGAACGCTGCCTTTCTTAAGTAAACCGGCTTTCCTTCAACTATTGTAGCTTCCACTTCATGGTCACGATTCAATATAGTAAAACTCGCCATTTTCCCCTGCTCAATGCTGCCTATTTTCTCCTGCACCGATAATACACAGGCCGGATTATATGAGAACATACTTGCCAGCTCAGTATAAGAATAGCCTAAGTTATTATACATGTGGCAAAACATTTCATTCATCTTGAAAACGCTGCTTGCAAGTCCTGTTCCTTCTTTAACTACCGCCATCTTAGCCTTAACTACCGCCTCCTGGCCTCTCATGGAGCCAAAAGTATAGATCCCCTCAGGCATTCCGGCACCCCGCATGGCATCGGTAACAACACAGATCTTATCCATGCCTTTAGCCTTTACCGCGAGTCTGATCAGTTCGGAGGGCACATGAATTCCGTCAGCAATAATTTCAGCGCTCAGCCTGTCTTCCAGCAGTGCAGTTTCTATAAGTCCCCCCTTTCTCTCAACGCCGTTTTTTATAATGCCCGACATGGCGCAATAAAGGTGGGTTACGTGGCTGGCTCCCATTTCGACCGCCTTCAGGGCTTCGTCGTAGCTGCATTCCGTGTGGCCCAAAGATACCACTATGCCATTTTCCGAAAACCTTTTTATTAGGCTTAATGCCCCGGGTATCTCCGGAGCAATAGTGATAGATCTAATCACATCCTTATATTCCAGAAGCAATGACGTTTCACTTTCCGAGGGAGTTCTTACAAACTGCGGCAGGTGACAGCCATGCTTTTTCTGTGCAAAATAGGGACCTTCCAGGTGAGCCCCCAGTGTTTTTGCACCTCTGATGACATTTTTATTTGTTCTTAATATTTGAAGCACTTTCTGCAGGTTTTCCAATGAATCGCTCGCAGTTGTAGTAAGAAAGTAAGCAGTACCGCCTTCAGCGTGAAAGCGGCTTATGGTGCCGATTGCCTCCAGGCTTGCGTCCATGACATCCGCTCCATATCCCCCGTGGCAATGCAGGTCTATAAAACCCGGCAATACATAGCACCCCTTGACATCAATAATTTCATTGAAGTCGGTCATACTGCTATCTTTTTCTATGGCTTCAATTTTATTTTCGTTGATAACCAGATTTGTATTTTCTAAAATGGAATCCCTCAGAACAAGATTTCCATTTGCCAATAACCATTTCACATGCAATCCTTTTTTAATTCATCTGCAAATTTAGTATTCGTCCCAGACAAAATCTAAATCTTTATTAAGTCTTTTCGCCGCTCCGCGTGGTATAACTTCACACTCAGGGAGTGCAAATTATTTTAATTCGTTAATTCTGTTTTTATCCATTATCTTATCCAGGTTTTCCATGATTTTTCCCTCGTTCCAGTTCCACCATTTAAGTTCAAGGAGTCTTTCAATTACATCATCCGGGAATCTCTTTTTAATCAGTTTTGCGGGCATACCGCCAACAATAGAATACGGTTCCACATCTTTTGTCACGACAGCTCTCGAAGCGATAATTGCGCCGTCCCCAATTGTTACACCTGCCATTATTACGGCTTCAAAGCCGATCCAAACGTCGTTGCCAATTACAATATCGCCCTTGTTATCCCACGATTCTGTAACAGGCACCTTTAAGTCCCATTCAGCGGCCAAAACGGGGAAAGGATAAGTTGATAGCGAAGATAAAGTATGATTTGCGCCATTGAAAAGGAACTTTGTGCCCTGTGCAATGGAATAGAACTTTCCAATTTTAAGCCTGTCGTTATTAACGTAGGGATAATGATAAAGCACGCATTTCTTTTCAAAATCCTCGGCATTTTCAATGTCGTAATAAAATGAATAATCGCCTATTTCTATAAACTCGCTCTTTACCAGATTCTTAAGATAAACAGTATTTTTGTCGCCCTTCCGTGGGAACAATAGATTTTTATCCGGCATAACCACACTCCGAAATATGAATTAGTTTTCCAATTAAAAAATAGTAAGACACAAACTAAGGCAATTGTTAAAATAAATTCAAATGTTAATTGTTGTTTGCTTTTCTTTCGATTCCCCAAGTGGGCGCAGATCCAAGAACCCTATGACGGGACCGCCGCTGCCGTTGGCCGCATTATTCACTACTGCATAATACTGGGATTGAGGCATCTACAAAGCTACAATCTCAAGGGATCAATAAGGAATAAGAGGTAGGATTAAATTACTGCGCATGTTACGCAAATTGGCCCCTGCTTTTTTAAATTCAAGCCGAAGAAATTCCCGGTTCCAGGGACCACCTTCTGTTTTTAAAACACGGAAGCCTTGCTTTGCAAGGCTTTCTAAATGCGGGTCGACTGAGGCTCGAACTCTCGACCTCCTGCGTGACAGGCTAAATAGGATTTCTAAAAGTGCGATTTCTAATAATTTTCAAGGATTTTTTGACTCTCAATCGTCCAAATTGACCTGAATTGTTCTATGATTTACTACGGTTTTGTTACGATGATTCAATGAATTAATCCACAGGCAGTCCAATTCAATAATCAAGGAAGGTCGAAGTAATATCTTTTATAGACTCAATAAAGTTTTTTGGATTGCGTCCCTTAAATCCTGTGAAACACCAGCATCTTCGGCATAACCTTTCCACCCGGAGACAACACTTGCCACCTGGTCAATTATCTGTCTTGGCCGTTTTATGTTCATTTTTCTGGCAACAGAAAGAAGATCCTGGCGGGTAATATCCTTTCGTTTTCCGTTAATACTTAAGCAATGCTGATTTACCCAATTGCTGTCCGGACGATAAGCATGGCAGGCGTCATATGCTGGAGCGAGCTTCCATTGCCCGGTTTTGTCCATTATAAAGCTGAAGTTCTTTGTATGATCATCACAATTTCTTGATGCAACGTTGTTGAAGACCATTCTTCTGTATAACTGTTCTGCCTCACTATAGGGCAGCAACAATTTTCGCATCGTTTCAAATAATTGTTCATAACTATAATCAATTATATTATTGAAGTCCAGGTGAGCCATTGAGCAAAAACTTTGCACATGAAGTTTGCCTTTCCCGTTCTCCCTGTCAAACCTGCGTGTCATAAAATGGGCCCTGCCGTTTTCTTCCAACAACCGGCACTCTGTCATTTGTATTCCCGCATCTTTTGCCATAAAATAATATGCCATCTCTACTCTGCAGAATCATCTTCTTAATCTTCTGAAAAGTTGGCGTAGATAGCTTATAAATATATACTCCGCTTGAAAGACCCTCAGCTTTGAACGAATCTTTGAAGTTTCCTGCACCCAGAGTCCCATTGATAAGTTCCTTTGCCACCCTTCCCAGCATATCATAAACTACCAGTCTTACATGCTCATCCTTTGGAAGCGAAAACTCAATTGTTGTAACAGGGTTAAACGGATTAGGATAGTTCTGCTTCAAGTCAAAGTCCTTCGGGATCTGGTTATCACTCCTGAGAGCCACATTCGTAAGCTTTGATGTAATAAATGTACCTTCACTGGAATATGGACTTGTCTTTCCATCCGAAGTCATTGCCCTTACTCTCCAGAAGTATTTGGTCTCTCCTTTCAGGTCCCTGAAGTTGTATGACATCGTATCTAGGCCTGAGACCTGATTGTATTCTGTAAAGGACTTGTCAGTTGAGATCTGCAGGTCATACTTCTGTTCTTCTGTGCTGCCGGCAGGGGAATACCATGAGAGAGTTGCACTGCCTGAATGAATACTAACTCCTCCTGAAGGGCTTGCCGCAACTGGCACTACGGGATAATCACCCGCCCATACAGTAAATGAACCCGTACTGGAGTATTCCGAATAACTTCCCTCTGAATTAAATGACCTTACTCTTGTGTAGTAGGTTACTCCTGCCGACAAGCCTTGAACCTTATATGACAGGCCTTCTATGCCTGTTACATCCAGTATTGGATTTATGAAGTCATCTGTTAAAGAGAGCTGAAGGTGGTATTCCAAATGAGATGCCCACTGGTTAATATACCAGTTAAGTGTGGGAGAGGACTCATAGACTGTTACCCCTCCTGCAGGATAAGCAAGGACGGGCTTTACGGGTTCAGTGCTCCCTTGAGAGTTTATCCTTAAAGTTTCCAGCTTCCGAATACTTACTATAATAACCATCGGGTGCCTTAAGTCTTACTCTAAGGAAGGGGATCGGTCAGGGAGTTGTTGTGCTCTAATAGCTGCCTTAAAAGGCAGATAGAGCTATCATCGTATCCTTAGATTAAATATCGGATAGCTAATGATTCGTGCAATAACCATCAAAAAGTGCGCGCCCTGGAAAATACATTTACGCTAAAGCTTTATATAATATGTTTTTAGCACATATGCAACATTTTATTTCAGGAGTTGCCAATTTGAATTTGCCGAAACGGGCCCTGTAAATTCCCTGTTTTATGCCTCTCCGGAATGGTTTTATTCTGTTATATTGTTAGGAATCAAGATGAATTTCATAGAAAGGACATTTGTGTGAGAGAAGGAGACAAATTTGAAATACCTATAAAAAACAGTTCTTCTGCAGAACCCGCAAAAAGGTCTATGTGGAATGAACTGAAAAATGCCGTTAGGGGAAGTGAGGCCGATTATACGCAAATTCCATTAAGCAGGGCAATCTTTCTGCTAGCCGTTCCGATGATCCTGGAACTCATAATGGAATCGACCTTTGCTGTTGTAGATATCTATTTTGTAAGTTCACTTGGCCCCTCCGCTGTTGCAACTATCGGCCTTACGGAAACATATTTATTCCTTTTGTATTCTGTAGCCATGGGATTGTCCACCGCAGTAGCGGCTATAGTTGCAAGGCGTATCGGAGAAAAGAATAAAGAGAAGGCCGGGATGACTGCCATTCAGGCAATATTTATTGCAATCATAGCATCAGTCCCCTTTGCCTTTGCGGGCATTTTCTATGCAAAAGATCTGCTTCTGCTTATGGGCGCTGACAGATGGGCCCTGGAATATGGCTACCGTTTTACACAGGTGATGATGGGAGGGAATGCAGTTATCATGCTCCTTTTTATGATCAATGCAATATTCAGGGGTGCCGGCGATGCTGCAATTGCAATGAGGGTACTATGGCTTGCAAACGGGATCAATATCTTGCTGGATCCTGCTCTGATCTTAGGACTTGGTCCTTTTCCCCGGATGGGAATCGAGGGTGCGGCAATTGCAACTACTACAGGCAGGGCAATCGGAGTAACTGCACAGCTTTGGATGCTCTTTCATGGGGGCAAACACATTAAAGTATTCAGTTCTTATATAAAGCTTAACTGGGAAATTATTTCCAGGATAATCCGCACTTCCTTAGGCGGAATAGGTCAGATGATAGTTGCCATGACTTCATGGATCTTCATAATGCGCATTCTTGCAGAGTTTGGCAGTCAGGCAGTTGCAGGGGCAACAATTGCGCTCAGGATAATGATGTTTACAATGATGCCTGCCTCAGGAATGTCCAATGCAGTAGCCACGCTGGTCGGGCAGAACCTGGGGGCACACAAGCCCGAGAGGGCCGAACGCGCAGTATGGATTGCGGGCCTGTGGACAATGATATTTCTTATTGGGGTTGCAGTTATTTATTATCTTTTCAGTGAGCCGCTTGTAAGAATATTTTCAAATGATACGGGAGTTGTCTCAATAGGCGGTGAGTGGCTGAGGATAGTTTCATATTCATATTTCGTATATGCATGGTGGATGGTATCAGTGCAGGCATTCAACGGTGCAGGTGATACGGCTACACCAACAAAGATCAACTTAGTATTCTTCTGGATAATCGAAATCCCGCTTGCGTATATACTTGCAGAGTCATTAGAGATGAACTATACGGGAGTCTTCTGGGCAATTTTTATAGCGGAGACTTCTGTCGGGCTCTTTACGCTCTGGCTGTTTACAAGGGGCAAGTGGAAAAAGGCTGTGGTATAGTTTCACTCAAAGGCTGAATATTGAATGGTGATGATAAAATAAGGAAGGTCTTCAGTCTGTTTGAGGTTCAATGCACCTAAGATTAACAAAAACAAAAAAGCCCTGCAGATCTTTAATTTAGAGTCTGTCCAAGAATCCGTGTAATTGACCGATGCAGGCCTAAACATAAGATTT
>JAAXKQ010000038.1 GCA_025612245.1 Ignavibacteria bacterium | reverse complement strand
ATTGAATAGCCACGAGCTTCAGCTCGTGGAATATTGCCCATTCCCCAATTGGGCTCCACCCCCCGATAACGCGGCTTATAAAAATGCATACCGCAATCCTTAAAAACGCACCGCCCCTGTTAAAAATATTATAAATTCTTTTACCGGAAAATAGTAAATTGTTTTTCCGATCTCATAAATAGTTTTTTTAAGTCAATTTTGCACTAATACTTTTTCCGGAGAAAAAATGGCTGTAAAAACCAAACCGGCGGCAAAACCTGCTGCTAAATCACATAAAGAAACTTCACAAAAACAATTACTTGCGGCTAAGACGATCCCTGAGAAATACCAGACCCCGCTCTCACTTGCAATACTTCTGATACTGTTCCTCATATTCTTCTCTCCCATGTATTTCGGGGGCAAGACGCTGCAGTCGGGTGACATAATAACGAGCAAGAGCCTTCAGACCTATGTTACGACTCACGAGGGGGGCTATACGCTCTGGAACCCTTACATATTCTGCGGTATGCCCGCCTACTCACTGGGTGTGGGATTTAAGTGGTTTAACCTCATTTATGTGGGTTTTACGGCCATGAAGTGGCTTTTTGCAAAACTCTTCTCTGTTGAATACGCTGTCTGGAGCCTTTACCTCATTATACTCTCATTTACGAGCTATTTCCTCATGAAGTATAAGACCAGGAACACTCTAATAAGCCTCTTTACAGCCATTGCGGCCTCATTTTCAACGGGGCTTGTCATCTTCCTTTTCATTGGTCACGTAACAAAGCTGACCTCACTTTGCATGTACCCCCTTATATTCCTGATGCTGCTGAAGTTCCAGAAGAAGGTCAGGCTCCTGGACTTTGCAATCCTGACCATCGCACTTCAGCTTTTTGTGCAGGGCTGGCACGTACAGATCATCTTCTACACACTTTTTGCAGTCGGGATCTACTTTGTCTACTACTTTATCCGTTCCCTCATAAAGAAAGACCGCGAGCTCCAGCGACAGCTCCTTAAGTCCTTAGGTGTCTTTGCCGCAGCAGCAATGATTGCCATACTCATTCAGAGCGACAACCTGACACAGATCTACGAGTATTCTCCTTATTCGACGCGTGGGGGCAAGAGTGTTGTTGAAACAAAAGCAAATGAACCGGATAAGTCTTCATCCGGCTCGGCCTACTACGATTATCATACTTTATGGTCTTTCTCTCCTCAGGAGGTAATGACCTTTATGGTTCCTTCATTCTATGGATTCGGAAATTCCAAATATAACGGACCTCTTTCTGAGACTCCCGACTTCCAGGTAAATACTTACTTCGGACAGATGGAATCGGTAGATGTTGCAATGTATATGGGGGTGCTTGTCTTCTTTTTCGCTCTGTTTGCAATGTTTACATGCTGGAAAGACCCGTTTGTACAGTTCCTTACAATTCTTTCGGGCATTGCACTGCTGATATCATTCGGAAAAACATTTTCTCCTGTTTTTAATTTTATGTTCTATTACTTCCCTTATTTCGACAAGTTCCGTGTGCCCTCAATGATGCTTGTATTGCTGCAGCTCTCAATGCCTTTTCTGGCCGGACTGGGAATAAACAAAATAATTTCATTTCGTAAAGAGAAGGATCAGAGGGTTTTTAATCTGGTTAAATATGCTTCCATATTATTCGTTGCTTTGTTTGTAATTTCTCTTTTGCTCTCAGATCCAATAAAAAATTGGTTTACTGCACGGATGTTCGAATCCAACACTGCCAGGCTTGAAGCGGATAAGTTCAGGGCGCTTTCAGAATACATTACCAATATGTTTATTTCAGATACAATAATCGCGCTTGCTCTTTGTGCACTTTCATTCAGCCTTGCTTATGCTTACGTCTCTTCAAAAATAAAAGGCAGCGTGCTGCTCCTTGCAGTAATTGCATTTACAATATTCGATCTCTGGAGAATTGACAGCAGGGGAGCTTTATATACAGAAGAACAGAATGTCGACAATATTTTTAATGAACCCCGGTATGTAAAGGCAATAAAAGCTCAAAAGGATTCATCCCCGTTCAGGGTGATCGGGTTAAGGCAGGATGGCTCACACGGCAATGCCGACTACCAAAATGCAAATTTCAACGCGTACTTCCTTCTGCAGGATATTTACGGATATTCTGGAATTAAATTCAGAGCTTATCAGGATATTGTTGACGTGCTGGGAAATGTCGCAAACCCCACGCTCTGGCGGATGCTGAATGTGAAATATGTTGTCTTGAGTAAACCGGTCAGTTTTCCGGGACTTTCAGAGATTGACAGGTCAGAAGAAAGTATTGTATACAGAAACGATTCAGCTTTGCCAAGGGCCTACTTTGTAAATTCGGTTCAGACAAAGACGGCTCTTGAAATTTTGAACCTGATAAAGAATAATGCCTTTGATCCGAAAGAGACTGCATTCCTGGAGGGCGAGAGTATTAAAGTTGACAGGCCGGATACGGCTTCAGCATCTGCCGTGGTAACGAGTTACAAAGATGAGCATATTACAATTCAGGCAAAATCAACGGGGAGGAATTTCCTTTTCCTGGGTGACACGTATTATCCCAACGGATGGAAAGCATACATTGATGGAAAAGAGACTAAGATCTACAGAACCAATCATGCATTCCGCGGAATTGTAGTCCCGGAAGGAACACATAAAGTTGAATTCACTTTTGCCCCATTAAGCTTCAGGGTCAGCCAGATTATTTCCTTAAGCCTTAGTTCCCTGGTCATACTCGGCATAATTTTAGGCTTAATTCTTAATAAAAGAAGGGTAAAGGAATAACGCCGAGTTTTAATCGTACTATTGTAGAATTGAGTTTAATTTTGTAATGTAAATGGTAGA
>JAAXKQ010000037.1 GCA_025612245.1 Ignavibacteria bacterium | reverse complement strand
AAACTTTCTGCGTAAAAAGGACGCCCTGCGTGTAAGCGTTCGACGTTCTACGTTCTACGTTCGACGGAAAGAAAGGTCCGGCGTCCGACGGGAAGACAGGTTCGACGGGATGATAAGACGTGGAGACTCCCCTGTCCTCACTTTTTAATTTTTAATTTTTAATTGATTCTGTTGCTTTACGTCACAGCTTTTTACGGAGGGACTCTGAGGGGTAATGCTTGTAAAGAAAAAGCTTTGCTTTTTAATGATTTATTTGCAAACTTACTCTTGCCGGCAGTTGATTGGTGTAAATAAAGTGTTAAGTTTTGTAAAGTCACTTCTTTGTTTTTAAGCCTGATATTCATTTTCTATTTGCAACCTCTAACTAAATAGGAGCTGATATGAAAGGTTTCGTATTGCTCTACAGATCTGTTACACGGGATGAAATATGGACTTCTGAACCCGTCGTTAACAGGGCTATGGCTTTTATTGACCTGCTGCTTCTGGCTTCACATAATGCCAGAACACTCAGACTCAGAAATACTAAAATCCACGTGGAACCGGGCGACGTCCCTTACTCCAGCCGCTTCCTTGCTAAAAGATGGAAAACCAGCCGCTTCTTTGTGGATAAATTCCTTAAATACCTCTCCCAAAGGGGAAGCGTAAAGGTTATTCCGGGTAAAAATACCCCGGTTATAAGATTCGTAAACTGGGATAAATACCAGATACAGCCTCACCTGAAAAGGCTTACGCTGAAATCTGACCATCTGAAATCTGCCGGTTCCAGGCCTCCGGTGTGCCCTAAGTCACAGCCACCCGAAGGGCCTGTTTCACAGCCACCTGAAAACCTTCAATATGAGCCTAAAACTAAGGAAAACAGGGCTTTTACTGAAAACCTTCAGCCACCTGAAAGCCGAAATCCCGGCCGTAATCAACAATGTATTAATACAATCAACAATTATATAAAAGAAAATATACAGAGCCCTGATGAATCAGGACTCTGTGCGCTCCTTCTTAAAAAAATGACTGAGAACTATGCGCCGCGCAGAATACCGCAGTTTAATAAATGGCAGAAAGAGATTTCATACATGTTGAATGAAGGCATCCCATTTGAAAAGATCTCGCGCGTAATTGAATTTTCTCAAAATACCGACTTCTGGAAATCAAGAATCCGTTCGGCCTCTTCACTCAACTTTAACTTCGAAACGCTCGCCATGCAGATGACGGCAGCCGAAAAGAAAAATCAAAATCTCCAATTAAATTCACCGAGGATACTCCTATGAAAGACGAAATTTGCCTCCGGCTTGAAGCGGAAGTCCTTAACACAATCCTTACCGATAAACACAGCTTCATCAGCGCTGCCGCTATTAACGCCCCCTCTGGAATTTTTTCCGGGGAGGAACACAGGATCATTTATTCGCAGGCTATGGATTATTTCTTTGAAACGGGACTTGCTCCTACCTTCGACAAGCTTTACGACAGGCTTTTTATTCAGGGCAGCCACCACGAGCTCCGCGATTATTTCCTCAACGTCATTCAGCAGGCGAGCATTAACCGCCATACGGGCAATATTATTAAACGCCTTACGGAAATAAAAATTGAAAGAGAAATCAGGAACTGCTTTAAGAATACACACGAATCAGGACTCGATTTTGCAAATAAACTCATTGAAGATTTTAACTTAATCCTTCAGGAGAATATCGGCGGCTGTATTAAGGAAATAAGAAACATCGACGTGGCCGAGGAGGTCTTAAAGGAACTTCATGATGGACTTAAAGGGGTTAACGCACAGTATATACCCACACTCATACCTAACCTGGACAGGCAGATTACAGGCATTCCTAAAAACCAGGTAACCATAATTGCCGCAAGACCGGGAATGGGGAAAACAGACCTTATGCTTCAGCTGATGAGGAATTTCATGCGGCAGGGACTGAAACCCGGCATATTCAGCCTCGAGATGGACGCAAAAAGCCTTCTTATACGCAACTTATCGGAAGCGGCAAATATCAATACACTTACAATCGATGGCCGGGAATTGAACCAGGAGGAAATCAATATGCTCATTCAGGCTGCAAAAAAATACAGCCTCGATGACTACATTGTTGACGACACTCCGCGACAGAACCCGGAGAGCATTAAGGCTAAGATCAACTACTGGCGCTTGAGGCATAAAGTTGACGTTATTATAATCGACTACCTGACCTTAATCCAAACCCGCTACCAGAAGCAGCGCTACGACCTTGAAATTGGAGAACTGGTAAAGGACCTGCGGTCATTGGCAAAGCAGACGGGCGTCCCCATTGTTATCTTAAGCCAGCTGAACCGCGATTCCGAAAAGAGAATTTCTCACAGGCCGCAGCTGGGGGACCTCCGGGAGTCGGGTTCAATTGAGCAGGAAGCCCATCTCGTGCTTCTGCTCTACCGCCCCGCCGAGTACGGTGTAAATCCATTTGAAGGGAGCAATTATTTGTATTACGATAATCAGGGCAGTCCCCTTAAGGCCGAAGAGTACATGGAAATTGTCATAGCCAAGGCGCGCAGCGGCCGGACGGGCGTTGTTCCCGTGCAGTATGTTCCATCAATTCACCACATTGAAGGCGCCAGATGCGTGAAGGTTTAGCGCTTCGCATGTCCGGGATGAATAAAAAAAAGGAGCATCAATTCCGCAGGTTAGCTTTGCTAACGAGATGAGTCTAATTGATAGACCACTCCAACGGTAAAGGATGCTCCGGAACTAAAATACAACGTTATTATTTTTTATGCAAATTGTTTTTCCGGCAACGTTAATCCACAAGCGCGGAGGCAAAGCGGACTCCAACGGCTTTGGCCGATATTACTGCCTGCGTTGTTGGAACAACAAGCTTCTGATGCGCTATGGCGTCTTCAATCT
>JAAXKQ010000013.1 GCA_025612245.1 Ignavibacteria bacterium | reverse complement strand
AATCTTATGTTTAGGCCTGCATCGGTCAATTACACGGATTCTTGGACAGACTCTCTGTGAGCGAATAATGTTATTCCTATACCAAATTGTAAACTGAAAACAGGCACTTTTTAAGAACCCCTCCCCTCGTCAAGGTGGGCCCCAGGATAAGCAGTTGCAGACAAGGTACCTCCTTTATTTAGCCACCCCCACCATGCCAGAAGTTAATTTATTATTTCAATTATTAGCAATTCTTCTCAAGGGCATTAGTAAATATTTGAAAACACTTTGACTTTTGCCAATAATATTATATTTTATTGCAACTAATGCTTTTATTCCTAAATTCGGAGCCCGTATATATCAAAAATATTATCTGGCTTTGGTCAAAATTGGATATTTGTCTTTTACATTTTTAAGTTCCTGCGTTTTTTTTTGTAGTTATTGAATAGGTTTATTACTGATAGGAGCTATTCTCTTATTGCACAAGTACTAGTAGTACGGTTCACCTATGCATCCGTATTAGCAATGTTATTATTTGTGATTACTAGAGAATTGATCTGATGAAAATCAAATATTGTCAGAATAAAGTTGGGATGTAATATAAAAGAAGTCTACATATTATGAAAATAATCGATCCCTGGATATTTATAAGTATACTACCAAATCTTTTCATCAATATACCAATTGAAACAAAATACGCAGCAATAGTTAGTCAGGATGATCCAAGAATTTCTTCAATAAAAGAAAAGTATCCTCCAGTAAGAGATTTACTATCGTCTTTTATTAATATAAATGGAGCAACTATCAAGCCTGCCGTCTTAATTGTTAGTAAAAAGGTATTTAGGAAAAAAGAAAGACATGCTGCAGTTGTAGCCTTTAGAAATATTGCCGCATTATGTATAATTTTAGATGGATGGATTCCTGTAGTACACGCTAAACAACCGAATGTTTCTACAACTTTATTTTCAGATTACTATGAGTTGTTTCTATTGAACGGATATAATGAAAAGTATTACTTCGTCAAATCTCCAGCCTTACATGATGTTATATATAAAGCTAAATTAAAATATCAGCCTAACTATTCACTCCCTGACACAAAAAACTTTTTCTTGTTTTATGATAATAAATTATTTAATGCATTAATTAAGCTTTGGGAAGAGTACTTTATTTATAATAAGAAGGAACATCAGTATTCTGCACTTTTAAGATCCTTGCAAATGGCTTATTCAGCATGTAAGATGGCAACAGATAATTTTTCCACTTTGTACGATTATGGCACTAAAATAGGTCTCTGGGTTAGTGCTTTTGAAATATTATTCCATCCTGGCGGGTCGGGCACTATTCGTCTCGCGGATATTATAGCCAAGTTAAATAAATATGAATTCGGTGAGCCAAAACTGCAAAACTGTCGATTTAATGTTTGGATTAATAAAAAACTGATACTTGATAGTAATATTCTAGGATTAATATATAAAAATATTTATGATACTAGGAATGACTTTTTCCATGGCAATAGCATTGAGAGATCAAAGCTGCATCTTTTTAATTTGGAAAAATTACCTCCACTTACACATATATTACCTGTGATATATTTAACCGCGCTTCAAATATTCCTGCAAAACAATGATTTATTGCCAAAAGCTGAAAAAATAAACAATGATTTCTCGGCATCAGGCATGGTGGATTATTTAATGAAGGATAGAATTGAAAAAATATTCTTAAAGATAATCCGAAGTAAAATCTTCGAGAAAAATATAAAATTAGTTAGTCCGACACTCAAAACGGATATAAATTAACGGCAATTATCTATTATCAGTTATTTAGTTTATAATAACAATTTGAAAGAGGTATGCTGTGTCAGATGAAAAACTTAATGCCTTATATAAAAAGGCGATTGAAATTGAGCAGTGTTCTAAGAGTCCAAGACTTCAATTAATCCATAATCAAAAGCTCTACTGCGAGGTTGGGTTAGGGACTTATTATCCTGAGAGTACAAAATACATGTTTATATCTCTAAATCCTGGAAGTAATTCCTATCTGAACGAGCAGCAAAATCCTTCAGAGGCTTGTTCTCAGCATCCCACTTTTGCACAGTACCTGGACTTTAGATTTCGGTATGCCATCAATATGCGAAAGATTATTACTGCGTTTGCAGAGACGAAGGGTATATCATATGAAGAGTCATTAGTTCAATTTGGTACGACAGACTTAAGTATCTTTCATTCCCAGAATACATCAGACTTAAAAGAATCTTTCTTTGTTGAAGTTAAAGAATCATTGCCAATTTTAATTGAGGACTTATCAATTTCTAAGTTACAGGCTCTCATTTTATCAGGAGTAAATTATGAAACCTTTTTCTATAACCTTTATAAGCAAGGATCCCCAATTATTGGCCATTATTACAAAAATACAAAACAAGATTGGGTCGTATCTTTTAGAACTACCTTAATAAATAACAGAGAATATGATGTTTATTTCATAACACATATATCAGCTACG
Source organism: Ignavibacteria bacterium (assembly GCA_025612245.1). Lineage (GTDB taxonomy): Bacteria > Bacteroidota > Ignavibacteria > Ignavibacteriales > SURF-24 > JAAXKN01. Next base: position 145,500 of record JAAXKQ010000013.1, on the reverse strand, counting down.
AGAGGGATGTTAGACTCATCATTATATTCTATAGGTCATGAATTAGCGAAACGATTATAAATAAAGTGTTTAAAATATATCCATTATACTATAGACAAAAATTCAAAATTGCCCTAGAAGAATAGGGGATTGACATTTGAAAACTGAAGTATTAACTTGCCTTTGTATGATGAGAATTGGTTCTCATTTCATTCTCCCCAAAAGGTGGTGGTATTTAGCTGAGATTATATCACTGTCAAATTTGGGATAGGCCCAGGGGTGCCGCTACACCTAATGGGCCTTCTTTATACTCCTACTTTAGTTTTATTTAACTTTGTCATCATGGTTATATTCATTACCTTCGTGATAGCCAGAGTGGTAAATTCTATTAAGTTCATCCAGCCTGTAATCGCTCAGCCTTCTTTTGTCATCCAGCTTTATTTCGAGAATTTCTACAATAGCCCTGACTATCTTAAGGATTATTCTTAACTTCTTATCCATTCTTAGCCTGCTTTCTTCGTTTCATCACGTCACTGATTTTCTGTATTCCAATTTCAATCAGGGGCTGCTTTGCCTGAATAACCACCCCCTTAATTCTATATAGAACTTTCACTAAAATTTCTGCTGCTTTTGATCCGATAAAAAATAGGTATTATCCTTTCATTATTGTTTAACGTACAAACCTATGCTAAAAAACAGCAGAGCCATGACTCACAAGAGTCTTTTGTATCTCCGCTGTTAAGTATCTTATACCAAATATTGCTTGGGAAACTGAATTCCCTATTTGTCAGATTTTGGCAAAATCGGATGATTTATTAGATGGGTTTGCTTTCCAGCTTTATCCTCTGTTATGTAAACAGGATAATAGAATTAAATCGGGGAAATAAAAACTATTTAATTTATCAGGTAGTCTCCCAAATAGAATATGTTCTATATAATAGATATATACATTTATCGGGACTACCAGACTATTTTTGCATAACCTCTCATTTTGCTGCTGAAGTGAGAATTTATAAGCTGGGGAAATCTTCAAAATTTAAGTGTGGGGTAAAAAGTAGATTTTAACTTGCATTTCAAATCTATGATTATTTTTATACCTTTCAAGGGGTTATCCCTAAGTAAATAATTCAATAATTCATATCTTTTGGAAAATATCAGATTACAATTTTCTGAAAAACTTCTGAAAACTTTACCATTTTTCAGAACTTCTGGCAAAAATTCAGTCCTGCTTTAAAATGAAAAAACCCTTAAAACAAAAGCTTTAAGGGTTTCTTTGTAGCGGGGCTAGGACTTGAACCTAGAACCTTCGGGTTATGAGCCCGACGAGCTACCAATTGCTCCACCCCGCGATGTAAAAATCTATTTTATAATGTGTCTGAACACAGTTAAATTTCGTACTTCAAATATAGCGATATTACCCTTCATTGTCAAATTATGTGAGCCTTATTCTATAATTAAAAATCATAATATTTTAATTTCTGTCCATTTATACAATATATCTCAAACTTTGCTATATTTTCGGTGTTTTTTTACAATCGTTAATACTTTTGATTTATAAATTACCGGAATGTATATGAAGAAGCTTTCTACCTTGTTTTTCCTACTGATCTTTAGTATCCCTTTACTTGCTCAGCATACCTTGTTACAGATAAGAAAACCTGAATTTCAGGGAGATATAAAAAAAATAGTCAAGTCGGGTAATTTAATGTATGCCGTAGGCAGCAGACTTACTGTCAGGTCGTTTGTGGCTGTATCGGAGGATTTGGGAGGCAGCTGGCACAGTACGCCTTCACAGCCTTTCAGAGCAGGGGATAATCTGCAGAGCATTTTTTTCAGGGATGAAAAAAACGGTTGGGTCGGCGGCAGCCAGGGGATAATTTATAAAACTACAGACGGGGGCGCCACATGGCAGGAACAGACAGATACACTCGTCTATAAAGGAACTATTAATGATATCTACTTTTCCGACCCCGATACCGGCTATATCTGCGGAAGCGGAAGCAATAACTCGGCCAAACTGCTAAAAACAACTGACGGCGGAAGGAACTGGAAAGAAGTTACCATTCCCTCAATAACCGACCTGAGCTTTTTAGCCATGAGCTGGGAGAATTCCAGTAAAGGCATTCTTGTTGGTAACATCAAGACTGTCCTGATTACTTCCGACGGCGGCATGAACTGGCATACAGCAACTATCGGACAGGGCTTAAAAACAGTATATATGTACTCTATTACCAGGTCGGCATCGGGAAACTATTTTATAAGCGGAAGGTTCGGCAGGATCTTTAAGAGTACCGACGGCGGCGAAACGTTCAGCCTACTTTCTTATGCCGGCTCCGATAACCTGTATTCAATCAGTTTCCTTAATCCTTTGGAAGGATTAGCCTGCGGAGCTTACGGAAATATTTACAGGACAGCTGACGGCGGCAGTAGCTGGTCGCAAATATCAAATTTTACCAGCGATCAACTAAATTCGGTTCTTCCTCTTGGAAACGATAAAGTGGCTGTAATGGGCAGCGCAGGCGTTTTGTTCTTCTCGGATGACAGGGGGCTGACATGGAAGACAAGTACAATAAGCAGCAGGGATTTCTATAGTGCCGTTGCACAGGACTCGCTTAATATAACGGTCGCCGGCGGCTCTGCTTATGAAGGGGAAATTGACGTTACACACGACGGCGGAGTCTCCTGGCAAAGGCAGCCCCTGAGAGCAGGCGGTGCCCTGCGCAGTATTTTTGCCGTCGGGAATAACCTTTATACCTGCGGCAAGGGCGGCAGCTTTTATCATTCTTCAAATAACGGCTCCGCCTGGGATCAGCTCCGCCCGGCAGGAACTTACACAAACTATAAATTATTTTTTAATGACGAAAATAACGGTTATATTGTAAACGGCAGCACAACCCAGAAAACTGATACGACAATTATTGTGGGACAGATATTTAAGACATCCGATAAGGGAAATAACTGGACAAAGCTTGCGGAGTTTAACGGTGAGCTGCGTGATATTAAAATGCTTTCCTATACAAGGGGATTTGCCGCCGGGGGCGGAGGTAAGATTTATGAGACCTACGACGGCATTAACTGGTCGCACGGCTCGCTCGCAAGTCCGGACGTGAATCTTAACTCTGTTTACATGCTGAATGAGCTTTATGGTTTTGCCTGCGGACAAAGGGGCGCCATCTATAGAACAACTGACGGCTTTAAGACAATTGAGCTCCTTACGGATACGCTGGCGCTTAAGGGAATTCAGATCAATGACATTTTGGCAATGAATGATTCAACCGTCTGGGCCGTTGCAGATAAAGGGTTAATTTTGAGCTTTGTCTCAGAAAACAAAATGGCCGTGGTTGATACGGGCTATTACGGCGAAAATCTTACTTCCATTTCAAAGCTTAACAGCACCTCGCTGGCCCTATGCGGTGCTAACGGGAGTCTTTATAAGCTGAGTTTTAAGCCCGGCATAACAGACGGCGTGAGCCCCAGTCATAAAATTGCTGAAAGCTTTGAGCTGAAACAGAACTATCCAAACCCGTTTAACCCTGAAACGGTAATAAGCTACCGGCTGGCTAATGACGGGTACGTCAGGCTCAGGGTCTTCGACGTTCTGGGTAAAGAAGTTGCCAGGCTGGAAGACGGCTTTAAGCGGGCAGGAAATTATTCCGTAAGGTTCAACGCACTGGAAGAAGGGCTCGGCAGCGGCATCTATTTCTACCGCCTCGAGGCTGGAAAATCCGTGCAGACCAGGAAAATGCTCCTCATCAAATGAGAGCCGTGGAACTTTTTTATTCCTTTTATTTTCCTTCGAATTCACGTAAATTTACAGGAAAATTATAAGAATATATGCTAAAATCACTGCAAATCCGGGACTATGCCCTCATCGACAAGATCATTATTGAGTTCGGCAAGGGACTGAATATCATCACCGGCGAGACCGGTGCGGGTAAGTCCATACTTATCGATGCAATGGGCCTTCTTTTGGGCGAAAGAGCCTCAAACGAGGTGGTTAGAAAGGGCGCCTCCAAGTCGGTAGTGGAGGGCATTTTCGATATCGACGAGAACCTCAAGGTGAAAAAAGTGCTGGAGGAAAACGATATCGATTATATGCCTGAACTTATCATGAGGCGTGAGATATCGCTTAAAGGGTCAAACCGCTGCTTCATAAACGATACGCCCGTTTCCCTTTCGCTCATTAAAGACGTGGGAAACCTGCTGGTAGACCTGCACGGGCAGCACGAACACCAGTCGCTCTTAAGGACTGAGACGCACATTGAGATGCTGGATGATTTTGGCAGGCATGAAAAGCTATTAGCTGAATATCAGCAGAACTATTCCAGGTTGAGCAGCCTTCTGCATGAGCTCAAATCCCTCAGGGAAAAAGAAGAGCTCCTGAAGGAGAAAAAAGAGCTTTATTCTTTTCAGATCAGGGAAATTGATGCAGTCAGCCCGGAGGGGAATGAGGATGAAAAACTCTCACACGAACTGAAAATACTTGAGAATGCGGAAAAGCTTCTTGAGGCTACTAACGGCATTTATCACAACCTTTATGAATCCGAAAGCGCTGTCTACGACGCACTCGTGCAGATAAGGCATCAGCTGCAGGAACTCTCAAAAATCGACCCCAGCTTCCAGGATATTGAAGGGGAGTGCCAGAGCGCTTTAACCTTAATCAGCGACATTTCGGAATTTGTAAGGAGCTATGCCGGTAAAATAGACCTGGAGCCCGAGCGCCTGGAGGAAGTACGCGAGCGCATCGGAGCCATCAACATGCTCAAAAAGAAGTACGGCGGATCTCTTGAAGGGGTAATAGCATATCGCAGCAGGATTGGCGAAGAATTCAGCCTGGCTGAAAATTTTGCCGAGAGCATCACTTCACTCCAGGAGGAGATCGCGCGTGCCCGCGAGGCATGCGGAGCTGCTGCTGCAAAGCTCTCAAAGAAAAGAACTGAAACTGCCAGGTCGGTCGAGTCCGACGTCGTCAAAGCCCTGGCATACCTTGGCATTACGGATGCTGTTTTCAGGGTTAACATTACACAGAACACTGCGGATAATAATTCGGACTCGTTTATTGTCTCAAACGAAAAGCATTATAAATATAGCAGGTCAGGCTTCGACGAGGTGGAATTCTACATTTCCACCAACCTCGGTGAAGATCCAAAACCTCTGGCTAAGGTTGCCTCGGGCGGGGAAATATCCAGAGTAATGCTTGCCCTCAAGACAATCCTTGCTAAGAACGACCAGTTGCCTTTACTCATTTTCGATGAGATCGATACGGGCGTAAGCGGACGCATAGCACAGAAAGTGGGCCATACGCTGAAGTCTCTTGCCGGATTCCACCAGATAATTTCAATTACGCACCTGCCTCAGATTGCAGGACTTGCCGACCAGCACTATGCAGTAGAAAAGGGCGTTTACGGCGACAGGGTTGTAAGCCATATTACCAGGCTCGACAAGGATGGGCGCATTCGCGAAGTGGCTAAACTGATGAGCGGCGAGGAGGTTACGGAAGCCAGCCTTAAAGGGGCAAGAGAGCTTATGGGGATCGGACGGGAGTAAGTCTCTTATTAGAATGAGGAGTTCCTGTTATTTTCATTTATAGCGTCAATTATCTAAAGAAAGAAGAAAATAGAGTTGAAATTGAAAGAAGCTGCCTTATACGTGCACATCCCTTTTTGCGAGCACAAATGCATTTACTGCGATTTTTATTCGGTTATAACGAGGGATAACGTACAGAACTATCTTGACGCCCTGAAAAAAGAAATCGATCACTACGCGGCTTTGTATTCCGAAGGGAGGGTTTTTACCTCGATCTTCTTCGGTGGCGGTACGCCTTCCTTAATGGAACCCGGTTACATTGCAGAGATACTAGAAATGCTGAAAAGCCGTTATTCTGTATCGGATGACGCTGAGATTACGCTTGAAACCAACCCGGGCACGGTAGATAAAGAGAAGCTTTACCACTTCCTGGAACTCGGCATAAACCGCCTCAGCGTTGGCATCCAATCCTTTGATGATGAAGAGCTGAAATTCCTTACACGCATACACAGCCGTCAGGCGGCCATAAATACAATAATGGATGCCGATGCGGTCGGCTTTAAGAACATTAACCTGGACCTCATATTTAATCTCCCGGGGCAGACTAAAAAAAAGTGGCTCCTTAACCTGGAAACGGCAGTAGAGCTTCCCGTAAAACACATCTCGGCTTACAGCCTGATACTTGAAAGGGGAACGGTGCTTAACAAACTGGTTCTCGACGGCAAGGTCAAGCTTCAGGATGCAGATTATGACGCGGAGATATACAGGATTACAATTGATTTTCTGAAAGCCCGGAAGTTCCAGCAGTATGAAGTATCTAACTTTGCCATGGAGGGCTACCAGTGCCGGCACAACAATGCCTACTGGCAGTACAGGGATTACCTCTCATTCGGCACATCCGCACATTCCTTTGTGAATGGGAAACGCTGGTGGAATTACTCCAATATCAGCCTTTATATTAAGAAAATAAATGAAAGCTGGAGTGCTGTTGCCAGCTTCGAGGAGCTGACAGGCTCTCAGATGCTCACTGAATACGTTATGCTTGCCTTCAGGAGCAGCGGCCTTAACGTAAAAGCCTTAAAGGACAAGTTCGGCGATGAATGGTTCCAAAGCCGCCACGCACAGTTAAAATCCTTTCAGAGAAGGGGACTCCTCATTTTCGATGACGGCCACATTCACCTTACCGAAAAGGGCTATGCCCTGTGCGATGAGATTCTGCAGAAGATCCTTTAAGTCTTTCCTGATTCTTCTCTCATGATGTACTCTTTCCCATAAAACATTCTTTTTATATACAGCCCATTGCAATTTTAAAGTTTTAGTCGTACCATATTAAACGTACAGGCCGCCAAGGACGGCCTGGCATCAGGAAGTTCTTTGGACTATTCATTTTACACTTCCTTATGTTTTTACATAATAAGAGAGGCTTAGAATGAAAGCACTTACTGTAATTGGGATCATTCTTATACTGCTCGGCATAGCCGGATTTATTTTCGGAGGCATAAGCTTCACGAAAAAAAGCAAGGTTGCGGACCTTGGGCCCGTGGAGATACAGACGGAAAAGAAGGAAACAGTTCCTGTTACTCCAATTGCTTCGGGCGTGGCTGTGGTGGCAGGCATAATTATGGTGGTAGTCGGCGCAAGAAAATCCTGAAAACAGAATTAACAAAAATTTTTTAGAAATTATCGGAGGTAATTATGCCGGTTCGTAAAGCTAATGCAGAATGGAATGGTAATCTTAGAGAGGGTAAAGGCACAGTTAAGACAGAATCGGGTGCCTTAGACAACAGGTACTCATTCACTTCGCGTTTTGAAGAAGGGGGAAAAGGAACTAACCCCGAAGAACTTATTGGGGCAGCACATGCCGGATGTTTTTCGATGGCGCTGGCCGGGGCGCTTGCCAAGGATGGTTATAATCCGAAATCAATCAAAACTGAAGACAAGGTACACATAGAAAAAGTAGGGGATGGCTTTAAGATCACGAAAATTGAAATGACAACTGAAGCCGAAATTCCGGGTATTCAGGACGACATGTTCCACAAATACGCCGAAAGTGCAAAGCAGAATTGTCCTGTCTCTCAGGCTCTTAAAGGTGTTGAAATGGTACTCGATGCCAGACTGGTATCCGTAGTAGGCCAATAATAAAAAAAAGGCAGACGCCTTAAGGTGTCTGCCTTACAAAATATCAAATCTTCAGGATGTTAAATTTTCAGTCCTTTCTCAAACCGCATTTGCATTCAGGCTTTTTCTCCGTTCCTTTGGGAAGTGTAAAGCTGAAGATGGATCCCTCGCAAGGCTGGCTATGAACGCAGATATTCCCCCGGTTTTTTTCGACGAGCTCTTTGCAGAGTGCCAGTCCAAGTCCGGTCCCTTTCTCGTTTGCCGTACCCATTGTGGTATGGTGTACGTCAATTCTGAAAAGCTTCTTTATATCCTTCTCGTTTATTCCAATGCCGTTGTCTTTAACCGAAATTTCCAGGCCGTCGTTATTCTCGCGGCAGAAAATTTTAACCGTCCCGCCGCTAGAAGTAAACTTTACGGCGTTGGCGGCCAGGTTCTGGAGCACTGAACTGATCATATTCTTATCTGCATAAACATAGCTTCCAAGCGGCACTTCGCTGCAGAGTTCTATGTTCTTCTTAAGGGCATTCCCCATGAGCATGCTGATGGTCTGTTCGGCAACTTCACACATATCTATTCTTGTAGGGTTAAATTCCATGCCGCCGGTCTGAATCCTAGACCACTGAAGCAAGTTTTCCAGGAGGTTAAATATGTTCTTTGCGGATTTGTTAATGCCCGTAGCAAAAGCCTTGATCTCGTCTTTATTCAGCGTATCGCAGTCGTTGACTATTATGCCTGAAAGCCCTATAAGCGAAGTAAACGGGCTCCTGAGGTCATGAGCTATTATAGAGAAAAATTTGTCCTTTGAGGCATTCAGTTCCTTGAGCTCAAGCTCAGAGCTGGTAAGCTGAGCGTTTAGGAGTCCGAGTTCCTTAGCGTTTCTTTCCATCTCAATTTTATTGTTCTGAAGTTCTCCGACGTATTCCTTTAGCTTGGCTTCGGCTTGTTTAATGAACGAAATATCTCTTAGTATTCCCCTGTAAGCAATTATTTTGCCTTCATTATTCCTTACAGCCGACGAGGTTTCCAGTACGGTCAGCTTTCTGCCGTCTTTAGTTCTTATGGATATCTCGTAATTTTTGACAAAGCCGTCCTTGCCGAGCTTTTCTTTGAATCTTTCCCTGGCCGCGGGATCGGAGTAAAGGTTGCTCGCAATGTCTGCATCCAGCAATTCTTCCTTCCTTATGTACCCGAAAAGGTCGATGCCTGCCGGGTTAATTTCCAGGAATTTCCCTTCCGGCGAGCTTACATAGACAACATCCTTGGTCTCTTCAAAAAGGGATCGGTAATTTTCTTCGGACTTCCTTAAGGCTTCTTCGGCAAGTTTCTTTTCGGTAACATCCAGGCAGGCTCCTACAAGTGCAATTGGTATTCCGTTCTTATCGCGCACAATTGAAGTCCTGAGGGATATCAGGAAATCGGTACCATCTTTTTTCCGGTTATAAATTTCTCCCTCCCAGCCTCCTTCAAGTGTTCTCGGCAGTATCTGGCGTACGAGTTCCGGAGGATTAACATCAGATCTGACCATACTGATGCTTTTCCCGATAATCTCCTCGCGGCTGAAGCCGTAAGTGTTTAAGAAAGCATCGTTTACGTAAATTAAAATATCGTCCATATCGGTAATGCTGACGCATTCCCGGATGCTTTCGAGTGTATTGGCGAGGAGTCTTTCTCTTTCGAGTGTATTTTTTAAGTCCTGGTTCTCAGCCTGAAGTTCAAGGTTGGTTTTCCTTAAGGCTTCCAGCTCTTCTAAAATTTCTTTTTGTGACAAGTTTATCCGCCTGAATTGTTTGACTTATAACAGGATCCGGGACCCGGATTTCGATTAATTCCGGTATTTTAAGCGGCAAGTTCCCTGAATCTTAAATAGCGTGTAATTTCGCACTCAAATTTGCTAAAATATTAATACTCTGTCAAATCCTTTGACTATTAATTATTACGGGGAGAAGATTTAGCTCTCAAAGGCTCACTTTTTAAACTTCCGGGTGTTGTTTCCTGTCCAAAGTTCATCAATATTCAGAAAAAGAAGGTCAAAGGGAAAACTGCGGTGTTTTAACGGAATAAAAATCATTTCCAAATTGATGCTTTTAATTAAATAATATTTTTTTATTTTTAGATTCGAAAATCTCAATATTGATATCCGGGATTTTTAAGATACGACTGATAAAGGCAGGATAGGTAATATTTCAGGCTGGCTGTTACTAAACCTCCTGTTCCTGCACTTTTACAAATCATCAATGTTATCCAGATCAACTAGGTCCGGGTAAAGACTAATTCTTTTCAGGAGACCCAAATGAAAAAAATCAGTTACTCTTTCTTTATAGTTGTTTTTCTTTCCTCCTTACTATCTGCACAAAAGCTTTCAGTTATTGAAACCGTAAAAATTACGGATAAGTCACAGGGGGAATTCTATTTCCCTAAACTGAGTCCGGATGGCTCCAGGTTATTTTTTACCTCGGCAGGTTTCAAAGGCCTCTGGTACTACGACATGCAGACTAAAAAGGTGGTCCCATTTACTGAAGAAACCGGGGCAGGTTATGAATTTGCCTTTTCAAATGATGGGAAATCTGTTTACTACCGCGTAGATAATTTTGACAAGTCCGGTTTGCGAACATCGCAGACCATGGTTCAGAAGAACATCCAGACAAAACAGCTCCAGGTGCTGGAAACAGCTAATGAGCTCTCTGCTCCAAGAATGTTATTGAGTGATAAGCTGGCCTATACCTCAGGCAGCAGGATTATGATGAAAGCCACGGGCGCGGGCTTGAAGAAGTCGTTGCCTCAGAATATTGCAAATGACGCTGTTGCATACATTGAAGACATGAACATAGTCGTTTATGCAAACGGCAGCAGGAAAGTCATTGCTCCTTTGGGAAAAGCAAACTATATATGGCCCTCGGTTTCACCGGATGGTACAAGACTGCTCTTCAGGGTTGCCGGAAAGGGCTCTTACATTTCGGACCTCGATGGAAATATACTCGTGGAGCTGGGTAGGGCAAGTGCTCCCAAATGGTCTCCTGACGGGAAATGGATTGCTTATATGGTCGACCGGGACAACGGCACTGAAGTTACCGGATCCGACATATATGCGGTTTCAGCGGACGGACAGCAGAGAATTCAGCTTACCAGTACAGATGGTAATGCTGAGATGTACCCCGAATGGTCCTCAGATGGTAAATCTATTGTTTACCACAGCAATGACGGCAGTATTTATTTAATGAAATTACAAAACCAGTAACAAGAGGTCCTCATGAATAAAAGAGTTTTACTATTTATTGTTTTATTTCTGAATGCTTCATTAGTATTTGGGCAGGACTTAAAGGGTGTTAAAGTGCTCATTAATCCGGGGCACGGCGGTCATGATCCTGCAAACGACAGGCATATTGTTGAAACCGACTTTTGGGAATCAGAGGGCAACCTTTCCAAAGGACTTTACCTGAGAGAGATTCTTTTGAAACTTGGTGCTACCGTATATATGTCGAGAACCGCCAATGAAGATGCCGACGACCTCCCCTTGTCGGATATAGTTGCAATGGCTAACCAGAACAACGTCGAGTATATGCATTCAATACACAGTAATGCGGCCGGTGGAAATTATACGCTGATACTTTACCAGGGAAATGACAATGCGCCTACATATCCGGAAGCGAAAGCAATGTCGCAGTATATTGGTAATGAAATTTTTAGTGCTCACAGGACAACAGACCTGCGTTTACGCGGCGATTTCGATTTTTACGGAACAGGAAAGCCATACCTTGGTGTATTCAGGGGCTTAAACATGCCGGGCAGCCTTTCAGAGGGTTCCTTCCACGATTATATCCCGGAATCCTGGCGCCTTAAGAACCAGGCTTATCTTAAGCATGAGGCCTGGGCAATTGCAAAGGCTTTCCTGGCTTACTGGAGAAAACCCGCCTTTACCACGGGCATCGTTGCCGGGATTGTAAGGGATCCTGAACAGACTTCAGGATATACAGTTATCAATCCCCAGGATTCATATAAACCGGTTAACAACATTCAGATTACAATAAAACCTCTGGATGCCTCAAATACTATGGCTCCCAGGGTATGCAAGGGCGACAGTTATAATAACGGATTCTTTATGTTTGATGAGCTTACGCCGGGTTCATATAAAGTATACTACGAGGCTGCAGGCTACTTCAAGGATTCTTCCACCGTTACTGTCCAGGCAAGCAAAAATACTTTTGCCGACAAGAACTTAGTTTCAACCGGTCTGCCTGAAGTGGTTTCCGTTACCTCAGCCACGGGAGATTCGCTCTATCCGGGTAAACAGAATATTGTAATTGAATTTACCCGTTCCATGAACATGCCCTCTGTGGAAGCGGCAATCACTACTAATCCCAGTGCCCCTCTTACTTTTTCATGGTCGGGAGACAAAAAAGTGACAGTTAGCACGGCAGGGTTGCCTTTTAATATGAACATGACGCTTACTGTTGCAGCTACGGCTGTTGAGTCCTCTCACGGCCTGCAACTCGATGGCAACAGGGACGGAGTTGCCGGTGATGGCTACACATACTCGTTCAGGACAATGATTCAAGACGTAATTTCCCCTGTTGTTACGGAGGTCTATCCGTTTGACAAACAGGAAAATGTTGAACTGATTCCTTATATAAACGTAACCTTCAGCGAGCCTCTGAATACAAATACCATGAGCGGGAAGGTCAAGTTATTGAAAACTTCAACTAAGACTGAGGTCAGAACGACTCAAAGGTATTACAAGCTTGACAGCGGAAAGGCAATTATAGGTATCTACCCCAGTGCGGCTCTCCAGCAGAATGAGACCTACAGTGTGGTGGTGGTTGCAGGCCTGGAAGACCAGTTTTTTAATAAAGTTCCCTCTGATATAGCCTATAATTTTAAGACGGGAAACAAGCCGTTTTCAATAACCCCAATAGATAACTTCGAGACCGGTGTTACAAACTGGGCAAGTCCGACGGCAAATTCATCAATTGGCTTCGTATCTTCCGGAACTGCCGTTGATGCAAATACTTATTACCGACTTATTGGCAGTAACAGGAGCATGCAAATAAGCTATAGCTGGGATATTGATGCTGCATCGTGGCTTATCCGCGAATGTTTGAGCGGAGGCACTCCACAAAGCGTTACATTTACAAGCAGCAACCTTCTTCAGGCCTACATCTTCGGTGACGGCAGTAACAATAAGTTCCGTTTCTGTGTTGCCGATGGCAGTGACTTCAAGGGACTTGAGGTAAGCCCGTGGTACACCATAAACTGGATCGGCTGGAGGCTTCTCAGCTGGGATATGCAAAGAGAGGGAACCGGAACATGGGATGGAAATACAAGCAGCAACGGCATTCTGGACGGGCAGCTTAAGTTCGACAGCTTCCAGCTTTCTTACGCTCCGGGAGCCCAGACTTCAGGCAGCCTGTATTTTGAGGATCTCCGTTTCGGAACAAAACAATATACCGATGCAGTTGAAAAAGAAGAGGGCGATGAAGATCTCAGGCCGTCGAACTACAGCCTGGCTCAGAACTACCCGAATCCGTTCAACCCATCTACAACGTTGAGCTATAAGTTACCCGAGAAGAGCTTTGTTTCACTGAAGGTCTTTGACCTCTTGGGCCGTGAGGTTGCAACACTGGTCAACTCGGAACAGGGTGCAGGAAGCTACAAGGTTGAATTTAACGCATCAAACATACCGAGCGGAATCTACCTTTATATGCTCAGAACGGACAACTTCCAGGAGACTAAAAAAATGGTGCTTCTTAAGTAAAAAAGCAGTATTATTATGGCGGGCTTTGCAGCCCGCCTTTTTTTTATTGTTACTTTCCAAAAAGAAGCGTTCATGAAAAAGCTAATTCGATTATTCAGGAGGCCCAAATGAAAAATTTTTTTAGCTCTTTTTTTTTAGTACTCTTTCTTTCCTCTTTTATTCCCGCACAAAAACTTTCTGTTGTAGAAATCCAAAAAATTACCGACAAGTCGCAAGGTGAGTTCTACTTTCCGAGAACCTCCCCCGACGGTTCAAAGATTTTTTTTACCTCGGCAAGCTACAAGGGGCTCTGGTATTATTCCATGGCCGAGAAGAAAATTATTCCGTTTGCCTCAGAGGACGGAGCAGGCTATGAGTATGTCTTCTCAAACGATAAGAGCTCCGTTATATACCGTGCCAGCAATCTCGATGACAGGGGCTTAAGGCGCAATCAGAGTTTAATTAAAAGAAATTTGCAGGACCTGCAATCGGAGGTAATAGTTACTGCAAAGGAGCTTTCAACGCCAAAGGTTCTTGCAAGCAACAATATAGCCTATATGGAGGAAGGCAACGTTATACTGGAGGCCGGAGGACCGCACCTGAATAAGACCGGGGCCAATGACATGGCGCTTTATAGCGTAGACGGTAAGATCCTTTTTTACATGAATGGGACGAAAAAAGTGTTCTCACCCCTTGGGGAAGGGGAATATATCTGGCCTTCTCTTTCGCCTGACGGAACGAAAATCCTTTTTACCGAGGTACACCGGGGAGCGTTTATTTCCGACTTGCAGGGCAGGATACTTGCTAGTCTGGGTAAAATTTCTGCTCCAAACTGGTCACCCGACGGCAAGTGGATTACCTATATGGTTGAAAAGGACGATGGCGAATTTGTAACGGGATCTGAAATTTTTGCCTGCTCTTCCGATGGCCTGCATGTATTTCAGCTTACCAGCACAAGCGATGTGCATGAGATGTACCCAACCTGGTCCAGCGACGGAAGCAGCATATTATTTAACAGCGAGGATGGGAACATTTATTCACTGAAGCTTAAAAGCGAATAGGGGGGAAATCCGATGAAAAAGCAACTCTTAGCAGTATTGTTTTTATTGTTTAGTGCTTCATTCTTATTCGGACAGAGCCTCTCGGGAATCAAGATTTATATAAATCCGGGGCATGGAGGCTATACCTCAAACGACAGGCATATCCTGGAAACGGATTATTGGGAGTCGGAAGGCAATCTGACAAGAGGATTGTTCCTTCGCGACATTCTTCAGAAACTGGGTGCGACTGTCATAATGTCCAGGGTTACAAATACGGAGGATGATGATATTCAGCCTACTTCATATATTGCCGCGCGGGCAAATACGTATAATCCTGATTACTTTCATTCCATTCACAGTAACGCTACAGGAACCAGTACAAGAGTAAACTATACGCTGCTGCTTTTCCAGGGAACCACCACCTCTCCTACTTATCCTCTTGCAAAGACAATGGCCGGTTATATTGGAAATGAGATTCTGGGCGCGCACAGGACCACAACGCGGGATATTGCCGGCGACTTTACGTTCTATAATTCAACGGGACCCTATCTCGGAGTTTTTGTGGGACTGAAGATGCCGGGCACCCTGTCTGAAAGCTCGTTTCATGACTATATACCTGAATCCTGGCGCCTGAGGAACCAGGCTTATCTTAAGCATGAGGCCTGGGCAATTGCAAAGGCTTTCCTGGCCTACTGGGGAAAACCTCCGCTTACAACCGGTATTATTGCAGGAATACTAAGGGACCCCGACCTGGGGGTGAGCTATACGTCGCTAACACTGCAGGATGCAAAAAAACCTGTTAACAGCATTAAGGTTACACTGAAACCGGCCGATGCGCTTAATACCATGGAACCGGTTGTTTACGAGGGAGACAACCTGAACAACGGTTTTTTTATGTTCGATGAACTTACGCCCGGCCAGTATAAGCTTTATTATGAAGCTCCCGGATATTTCAGAGATTCATCCACGGTGACGGTTCAGGCAAGCAAAAACACTTTTGCAGATAAGGACCTGCTCTCAACCGTCCCTCCCTTTGTAGTTTCTGTCAGTCCTGCTTCCGGGGACTCGATTTATCCCGGTAAAGAAGATATTGTCATCAGTTTTTCGCGAGCAATGAATAAGGCTTCTGTTGAATCGGCAATTTCAGTCAGCCCAAAGGCTCCTCTTACTTTTACATGGTCGAGTGAAAAGAACCTTACAGTTGCCACGGCGGGACTGCCTTTTATGACGGACTTTACTTTGACAATTGGAGCCGGTGCACAGGAAAAATCGCACGGACTGTCTCTGGATGGAAACAAAGACGGAGTTTCGGGAGATATTTACACCTGTTCATTCAGGACCAGGCTTCAGGATCTGAGTGCCCCCGTGCTCGAAACGGTATATCCCTCGGACAACATGGAAAATGTTGAACCGATGCCGCTTATCAACATAAGCTTTAATGAGCAAATTAATACATCTACGGCCAGCGGAAGAATTAAACTGGTAAGAAATTCGGACCAGAAAGTACTTGCACTGAAGGCTAATTACCTGCCTGTAGATGGCCAAAAATCTGTCTTCTGCTTTTTTCCTGTAGATACACTGATGGAAAATGAGAGCTACAGCCTCATTATATCTTCGGGCATTGAGGACCTGTATAAAAATCCTACCAGCTCGGAAAAGGTGTATACATTTAAGACCGGAAGTAAGCTGCCCACGATGGTTTATATCGACAAATTTGAAAGCGGGTTTACAGCCAACTGGGTCAGTCCGCTTACCTATTCATCGGGTATCACAAGCGCAGGAACCAACTTTGCCTCCAGCTCAATTTACCGCTTCTATGGAAGCTCAAGCAGCATGCTGATAAACTATAGCTGGAAAAAAAGTGCTTCTTCGTGGCTTTTAAGGGAACCGTTGATAGGGGGTGCACCGAAGAATGTCACCTTCAGCAATAGCGGCATCCTTCAGGCTTACATCTTCGGTGACGGCAGCAACAATAAGTTCCGTTTCTGTGTTGCCGATGGCAGTGACTTCAAGGGACTTGAGGTAAGCCCGTGGTACACCATAAACTGGATCGGCTGGAGGCTTCTTAGCTGGGATATGCAAAGAGAGGGAACCGGAACATGGGATGGAAACACAAGCAGCAACGGCATTCTAGACGGGCAGCTTAAGTTCGACAGCTTCCAGCTTTCTTACATTCCCGGAAACCCAGAGTCCGGGTTTATTTGTCTCGATAACCTGAGGGCAGCAAAAGATTCCTATATGGGAGTTGAAGAGGGCGATGAAGATCTCAGGCCGTCGAACTACAGCCTGGCTCAGAACTACCCGAATCCGTTCAACCCATCTACAACGTTGAGCTATAAGTTACCCGAGAAGAGCTTTGTTTCACTGAAGGTCTTTGACCTCTTGGGCCGTGAGGTTGCAACACTGGTCAACTCGGAACAGGGTGCAGGAAGCTACAAGGTTGAATTTAACGCATCAAACATACCGAGCGGAATCTACCTTTATATGCTCAGAACGGACAACTTCCAGGAGACTAAAAAAATGGTGCTTCTTAAGTAAAAAAGCAGTATTATTATGGCGGGCTTTGCAGCCCGCCTTTTTTAATAAAAGTAACTAATACCGTGAAAAAGCTGCTTTTTATACTGGCAATTTGCTTTAATCCTGCATTTATTTTTTCCCAGACGGGGTTCCGGAGCTTCATTGCGCGCGTGAACTCACTTAAGGACAATCCCCAGGCACAAACTGCAGTTGTGGACAGCTTCATGAATTATGCGAAGACAAAGGGAATTCCCTTTGTTGAAGGCAGTACCGCTAATTTTCTGTACCGCGGCACTGCCTCAGGTGTCTCTGTAGCGGGAGACTTCAACGACTGGAATGGTGCTGTAAACATTTTGACAAAACTTTCAAATACGGACCTTTATTACTTTTCGCGTTCATTTGAAGAAAATGCCAGGCTGGACTATAAATTTGTTCTTAACGGCAGCAACTGGATACTGGATCCGCTAAACCCTCACCAGGTTGCAGGCGGTTACGGGATGAATTCCGAACTTGCCATGCCGGGCTATGTGCAGCCCTGGGAGATTCAGTTTAAGTCCTTGGTTAAGCACGGCAAGGTTGAAAGCAGGTCAGTTTACAGCGTGAAGACCTCCTCAGCCTATCAGCTTAAGATTTATCTTCCACCCGGCTATAACTCTGAGAATGCTGAGGAGTATCCCTCGGTATACTTCCAGGACGGGCTTGATTACATCAATCTTGGGAGCTCTGTAAACGTAATAGACAACCTGCTCGACAGCGGGAAGATAGTTCCGCTTATTGCAGTCTTTGTGCAGCCGAATGACCGAAACGTGGAATATACCGGAAACAAAAGGGTTCAGTACACCGATTTCTTCTGCCATGAGCTGGTACAATTTATTGACTCGCTTTATAAAACCATTAGAATTTCTAAGGACCGCCTGGTGCTTGGCGATTCATACGGGGGCAACATCTCGGCACTCATTGCATTTAACCATCCGGAACTCTTTGGTAACTGCGCTCTGCATTCGGGAGCCTTCCAGCCAAATAACTATGAGGCAGCTTCCCTTATCAGTTCAAAACCCCTGGAACCCATAAAGCTTTTTTCAGTCTGGGGAAGTTATGAAGGCCTGTACCAGTTCTGGAGGCCATTTAAGGATTCACTCATGCAAAAGGGTTACGAGCTTAAGTGGGCTGAATACCCGGAAGGGCACAGCTGGGGACTCTGGCGTGCAACACTTGATGACATGCTGAAATATTTCTATCCCGCACAAGGAACACCGGTTGAGAGCAGGAGCCTTAGGTCTTCGGGTTTCAGTCTGGCCCAGAATTACCCGAATCCTTTTAATCCGTCAACTACAATAAGTTTTACCATACCGGCTGCGGGCAGATACGCGCTTCGTATCTATAATATTATGGGGCGGGAAGTAGCGCTGCTTTCCGAAGGGGAGTTTAGCGAAGGAGCACACCGGTTAAACTTCAATGCGCGGGATCTGCCTTCGGGAGTATATGTTTACCGCCTTGAAGGGAAAAATGTTTTTATCGCCCGCAAAATGGCTTTGCTGAAGTGATTTTACCAGGGGGCGCTGTAATCCAAATTTCCCCAAAAAACTCCGAAGGAGCGGCAGGAAGAAAGGCTGTGGGAAAAGAAGTTTTGAGTTTTAAGTGGGAAAAGGGTTCAAGGAAAAAAGGTTCAAGGTTCAAGGTTTAGGAAAAGGCAAAGGGGGAGTAATTTTAAGTTTTAAGTGGGGAGAAAGATTCAAGGTTTAAGGAGAACAAGGTAAAGGCAGAGGTTAAGGTTGATGGAGAAAGGAAACATCCATGAAGGCTGGGAGTTTTGAATAAAGCTATGAAAAAGCCCGCAGCTGCGAAGCGGGCTCAAAACCCGGAATGCCAAAGCTCAAACCCCGCATCCTCACTCCAATAAATTCATTGTTTAGAAGACATGAAATCTTTATATTTGAGCTTAAAATGAAAGAGACAAATGAGTAAGAATAACATATACATAGAGACTTATGGCTGTCAGATGAATCTTGCCGATACGGAAATCGTCATGGGCATACTGAAGAACAACGGCTATGAGATTACACAGAATGCCGAAGATGCAAATGTGATTTTAATTAATACGTGCAGCGTAAGAGATAATGCCGAACAGAGGATCTATGGACGCCTTGGGAACTTCAAGACACTGAAGACTGAAAAGCCGGGTCTTGTCGTTGGAATACTCGGCTGCATGGCAGAAAGGCTGAAAAAGGACCTCATTGAAGAAAAGAAAATTGTGGACCTGGTTGTAGGTCCCGATGAATACCGCAGGCTGCCTGAGTACCTGAATGTTGCATTTAACGGCGAAAAGGGCATAGGCGTTAAGCTCTCTCGCACTGAAACTTATGACGATATTACTCCCTACAGGGAAGATGGCCTTCAGGCCTGGCTGTCGGTTATGCGCGGATGCGACAAGTTCTGTACTTATTGTGTTGTTCCATTTACGCGCGGGCGCGAAAGAAGCCGCTCGCTTGACTCGATTGTTGAAGAAATCAAGGTCCTCTCCAAAAGGGGCTTCAGGGAAGTGACTCTTCTGGGGCAGAACGTGAACTCTTATAACGATAACGGCTCCGACTTTGCAGACCTGCTTTCTGCATGTGCTGCGGTTGACCCGAAAATGCGAATCAGGTTTACCACTTCGCACCCGCAGGACCTGTCCGATAAGCTCCTCTATACTATTGCCGGCAAAGAGAACATCTGCAATTATATACATCTTCCCGTGCAGTCGGGCTCAAACAGGATACTTAAGCTGATGAACCGCACCTATACAATTGAGCACTACATGGGGTTAATTGAAAAAGCTAAAAAAATAATTCCCGACGTCAGCTTCTCAACCGATATTATTGCAGGGTTTCCGGGCGAGACACTGGAAGACCACCTGATGACGCTCGAAGTTATGCGCCAGGTGCGCTACGACGGGGCTTACATGTTCAAGTATTCGCCCAGAGAGGGAACAAAAGCCTATAAAATGGAAGACGACGTTCCGGAGGAAACAAAGGTTAAGCGCCTCTCGGAGATAATAGACCTTCAGCAGAAGATTTCGCATGAGTTAAATCAGAGCCTTATCGGAAAAGAGGAAATTGTGCTCGTTGAAGGCTTCAGCCGCAAAAGCATTGAGTTCCTCTCGGGCCGTACGGATTCTAACAAGGTTGCCATATTCCCGCGTTCTGAAAAGATTAAGGAAGGCAGCTATGTAAAGGTCAGGATCAACGGGGCAACTTCGGGCACTTTGTTTGCAGACGTAGTAGAGGTTTACCCTGAAACGGGAGAAAATCTTCATCTGACTGCCTGATCTATTTCAGGCGGAACCAATAAAGAAAGGAACTCTGAAGAAGGAATTATTTATTCAGGAAGGTAACCACTGTGCATATTATTCTAAAAACTGTTTTATTCTTGCTGCTGATTTGCCTTGTCCCGGCTTATGCTCAGGAAGTCAACATTACCACGTACTTAAGGCAGATCGAATCCGGGCAGGTGGAAAGCGCCAGAAGCGGGCTTGAAAAATTAAAGAAGACCAACCCAAAGGATCCTTCCGTAATGTTCCTGGATGCAATGCTTACGCAGGACGGCAAAGAGGCGCTTTCGAAGTATTCTGAAGTATACAGGAAATATCCTAAAAGCAAATATGCCGACGCCTCGCTTTACTGGGTCTATTCCTATTACTATGCGCTTGGAAGCTATACCAAGGCTTCAGGCTACATGGACGAGCTTAAAAAGAACTATCCAAAATCTTCCTTTCTAAACTTAGAAGGCAGTAATTACCTTCCGGCAAAGGATGACCCCAAAACCGTTCAAAAATCCAATAAAGATAACAGGCAGACGGGTAAGCAGGGCGATAAAAAAGGCTCCAGGTTTACCATTCAGGCCGGGGCATTCTTAAGCGATGAAAATGCAGAGAAACTAATGGACAGTTTCCGGCAGGAGGGCTACTTTACAGAGGTGAAGAAAAAAGACATCGGCGGCAGTACGCTTAACGTTGTGAACGTAGGGAAATTTGAAAGCGAAGACGAGGCGCGCAAGGCGCTCGATTTAATTAACGCCCGATACAAGCTGAACGGAAGAGTGATTAGGTCAGGGCAGTAAAGGGGGTTACTTGTTTCTTAATTTCCTGATCCTTATTATAGTGGTACTGAGGTGGTAACAATTTTGCTTATTAGCCTGGAAGGTTTGCTTTGGAATTAACATTTGCAGGTACCGGATCAGGAAAAGTCTCACTTCAACGTTACTTTTCTTCTTTTATGATATCTGTCCCCGGCTATAATCTCCTGGTTGATGCCGGCGACGGCGCCTCGCGTGCCCTTGAAGAAAGCCGCATAGATTTTAACTCCATAAATTCCGTCTTATTCTCTCACTTCCACCCGGATCACCTAAACGGAATCTCCTCTTTAATCATTCAGATGAAAATGAGAAAAAGGAAAATGCCGCTCGGGCTTTATGTGCATGATAACCTGAAGGAAAAGATGAACGAATTCCTCGAAACGGGATACGTCTTTAAGGAACGACTGGGATTTGAGCTGAGCATCAGGGGCTTTAAGCCCGGTGAGAACGTGCTGCTCTCGGAAGTCCTGTCCTTTAAGGCAAAGGAAAATTCACACCTTAAGAAGTACGAGGGGACTTTTGATGTATATAAGTCCGGAGCCGATAAGTCGCTCCTTGTGTCCGCGGGATTTTTATTTACCTCGGCAGAGGTGCGTTTATTTTACACCGGAGACGTTGCTGATAAAAGTGACCTGTACCTGTTTCGGGATGAAGAGCCCGGAATTATGATCAGTGAAACCACGCACGTTGAGCTCAGTGACCTCATTGAAGCCGTAAGGAGCCAAAAGAGCATAAGGCGGATTATTCTTACGCATATAAGTGAAGAAGAACCTCTTAATGCCTGGCTCGGGCAGCTCGCCAAGAGTGAACGTGAAAGGTTCATTCTTGCGTGTGACGGCATGAAAAAAGACATAAGATTTCCTTTTTAGAAGAAGGGGATCTATTTGGAATTTAAATAAATAAAAATATGTGTTAAATTGGGGTTAGTTTTTTACTCCTATTTCAAGAAAAAGAATGACAATCAGTCAGTTTCAGGAAAAATTTGGAATTATTGGTAAGTCCAAGGAAATCAGGGACCTTGTAGATATCATAATGCAGGTAGCCCAGTCGGACATTTCAGTTCTAATTTTTGGGGAAAGCGGTGTTGGCAAGGAAGTCTTTGCCAGGGCAATTCACGGTTACAGCAAAAGGGCAGATAACCAGCTCGTTACGGTTAACTGCGGCGCCATTCCGGAAGGCATTCTTGAAAGCGAACTCTTCGGCCACAGGAAAGGGGCTTTTACGGGCGCGGTTGAAAACAGGAAGGGCTATTTTGAAATAGCCGACGGCGGAACGCTCTTTTTGGATGAACTGGCCGAGATGCCGCTGACCACACAGGTTAAGCTACTCAGGGTAATTGAAAATAAAGAATTTATGCGAATCGGAAGTGAAACCGTGACACAGGTGGACGTGCGCATCATTGCAGCCACAAACAAGGACCTCCAGAAGGAAGTGGACGCCAAGAGGTTCAGGGAGGACCTTTACTTCCGCCTTAAGGCCGTTACACTTTACATACCGCCCCTTAGAAAACGAAGGGAAGATATAAGTGAACTTGCTCTGCACTTTATTAAACTCTATGCAGAATCTAATAACCTCCCGCTTCCTCATATTACAAACGAGGCGCTGGACCTTTTGACAAATTTTCCGTGGACCGGCAACATACGCGAGCTGAAGAACTCAATTGAGACTGCAATTGCGCTTAACCGTACCGACGTACTGGACGTACAGTCGTTTTCATTCCTTCTTAAGAGCAGGATTGAGGAGAAAGAAAACAGGAACCTTCCCGTTTATGTTCACCGCACGCCGGAGGAATCCGACAGGGAGATGATATACAGGGCGCTGATTGAAATTAAGCGGGATTTAATGGAGCTAAAGCAGGCCGTCTATAAAAACTCCCAGGAAGTCCAAAATAAAGACAATAACAATTCGCACATTAACGTGGATGAAGTGGTGCCTTTTGACGTAATGGAAAAGGAAGCCATCAGAAACGCGCTTAATTATTCCAGGGGAAACAAAAAACAGGCGGCAAAACTACTTAAGATAAGCGAAAGAACACTTTACCGGAAGATGCAGGAATATGATCTATAAAAATATGCGTTCAATAGGACTATTGTTTGTTATAATGTTTGTTAGTAATTTTAGTGGCTGTTTTTATTCCTTTACCGGAGCTTCAGTAGCTCCGCACTTAAAAACAGTTGCTATTCCGGTCGCCGAGGACAGAAGCGGTGTCGGAGAGATTAACTTAAGAGAGCAGTTTACAAGCAAGCTGATCCAGGCCTTTAATAACGACAATACGCTGCGCGTGGCTGAAAAGTCCGGCGCCAGTGCCTTGCTGGAATGCTCAATTGTTTCTTTTAATGATGCCCCTGCCGTAATTGCGGCCTCGGGAAACAACAGGGAAAATGTTGCAACCAGGAGAATTACAATTACTGTGAGGGTTCTGTTCAAGGATCTGGTTAAAAAAAGAACCATTTCCGAAAAAAACTATTCAAACTACGGCGATTACACGACGGAAAATATAGCGGCCAACAGGCCGGCAGGCATTCAGACTGCACTGGACAGGATTACGGAAGATATCTTAATCGGCACGGTTTCAAATTGGTAATAATTTTCAAGGAAAAACAATGGATGATGTAGTACTAATTTCTTATTTCATTTCACTGACAATACTATTAATATTTGCCAGTCACGGCTTCGTTATGCTATTCTATCATAACAAATACGGGAAAAACCGCCCCATGGAAGCCAAGGAATTAAAAGAGGATAAAAAAGTTACTATTCAGCTTCCTTTGTATAATGAGCTTTATGTTGTCGAGAGACTTATTAACTGTGTCTGCACCATTGATTACCCGAAAGAACTCCTTGAAATTCAGGTGCTTGACGATTCGACAGATGAAACAACACAGCTCGTTGCAAGGCTTGTTGCAGAGAAACAAAAAGACGGTTTCGACATAAAACAGATCAGAAGATCTAATAGAGAAGGCTTTAAGGCCGGTGCCCTTTGTGAGGGACTCAAGGTTGCCAAGGGTGATTATGTTGCAATCTTTGACGCCGACTTTATGCCAAAACCCGACTTCCTCAAGAAAACACTCAGGTATTTTAACAATCCCAAGATCGGGATGGTTCAGACCCGCTGGGATCATGCAAACAGCGATGAATCGCTCCTTACAAAGGTTCAGGCCCTCGCTTTGGACGGGCACTTCGTCATTGAACAGAGCGTTAGAAATAAAGCAGGACTTTTTATAACATTTAACGGTACAGGCGGCATCTGGAAAAGAGAATGCATTGAGGATGCCGGAAACTGGCAGGGTGATACACTTGCCGAGGATCTGGACCTTAGCTACAGGGCACAGTTAAAAGGCTGGAAGTTTGTTTACCTCAGGGATTTTACTACTCCTGCCGAACTGCCCGATGAGATCAATGCACTCAAGGCACAGCAGTTCAGGTGGACAAAAGGCCACATTGAAACTGCAAAGAAGCTTCTTCCACTGGTTTGGAAGAGCGACATGCCGTTTAGAATCAAGCTTCAGTGCACATTCCACCTGAGCCTTAATTTTGCATTTCCTATCACGCTTCTGGCGTGCATACTTAACGTTCCTCTTGTTTTTATCAAGAACAGCGGTCCGCACGAGGCTTTCTTCAACATGATGTCTATCTTTATTCTGGCATTTTTCAGCTCATTCCTTTTTTATCTCTATTCACAGAAGGATGTTCATACGGACTGGAGAAAGAAAATTGCGTTATTCCCGCTTTTCATGGCAGGAAGCATGGGCTTTGCGGTAAACAATTCCAGGGCCGTAATTGAGGGGCTCCTTAGCAGAAAGAGCGAATTTGTACGTACACCCAAGGTTAAGCCCGGCGACACACAGCCGAAGCCGAACTACAGCGCAAGAAAGAAACTTAGTCCTACGGTTTATATTGAAATGCTTTTAGCGGCGTACTGCCTGGTGGGAGTAGTTGCTTCAATTTATTTCATGGAAATTGCAGCCTTACCGTTCCACCTGCTGTTCTTCCTTGGATTTACCATGGTTTCATCAATGTCGCTTAAAAGCGTATATAACAAGAAATAAGGTGTTCTTTTGCCAAAAAAAGATCTTTTTGAAGAAAAACTTGCGCTCATATATGAATACAACAGGAAATCACCCCTGTTTGTAAGGGCGGCAGGAATTGAAATTGAAAAGAATAATCTGCACAAGGCCGTCAGCATTCTGCGCGACGGCCTGGCGGAATTCCCAAACTATCCCACAGCCTTTATACTCCTTGGCCGGGCTCAGATGCTCCTGGGCAATTACGACGAAGCCGAAGAAGCATTCAAAAAAGGCGCAGGCCTCATTCATTCCAAAGAAACACTTTACTATTACATTGGCGAACTGGAAAAAAGAAGAAGGAAGAATTCAAATCTCACCGAAAGCCGCAGGGTATCGTTTCTGGATGAAGAGCCCGAAAGCGGTAAGGAAGTTAAGACTGCCGGTTCAGAATCGTCTGACAGCATAAAGGATGGGTCAGGCTCAATAGAGGAAAGGCTGGGCGACCTGGCAAAAGAGATATCCTCGGCAAAAATATCCATAAAGCAGAACCCGGAAGAAACGGTTCCAGAAAAGAAAGTCGAAGAAAAAAGTTCTTCCCAGCCCGAAAATGCCATAGCCTCGGAGACCATGGCAAAGATATATCTCTCGCAGGGCAAGTTTACAGAAGCCCTTGCAATCTACAAAATACTTCTTGCAAAGAGTCCCGACAAGAAAGAGCTCTACCAGTCCAAGATAGAGGAAATTGAGCAGCAGCTCGGGCAGAGCGGCTGGTAAGGCCTTCCTGAAGCAATTCCACATTAAAAACATATATAAAGGCTGTTATATCCAGGGCATTCAGCAAGAGAACGGTTATATAATCTTCCCTGCGCAATAATGCCTTTTATCAAACATATTCCTTGATCCAGGAGCTAAATTCCCATGGCGTTTTACATCTTAAAACTGTATGACAGCAACAGCCGTTTTCAGGATTAAAAATGAATTGCGTTGAATGGAAAATTAAAGATGTAATGGCAAAATAGAAATATCAGAAAAAAAGTAATCTGGAGGACTCAAAAAGAAGGGTCTATAGAGGAAGGAATAATGCTTAAGTACTGACATTTCTAAATTGCTGTAACAGCACTGCAAAAAAATATGATCTAATATTGACAATCCGAAAGGTTTCCTTTAATTTCAACTCCGAGTAAATTGTTCACTGTTCTTATTTCATGAGCTGCCCCGTAGAAACATATCACATATTTGTACGGAGTTTAACAACCTTGAGAATATGCAGAAAGATTCCGTCATTCCATAAAGAATAAGCTTCTTTGCTGAATAAGGCCAGGTGATAATGCCTTCTCTGAGCTATAGGTCTTCAGGAGATGGCGGCTGTCTTTTTATTTCCCAATACGGTAAAAGAATTATCAGGAGTTGCCATGCCATTTATCAGGACCATTGTTCCAATACTCTTTCTTTTCATTCTAAGCAGCTGTAACTTTTCAGATGAACCCTCATCCACTCAGGACAGGCTCAACATGTATCTAATCGATGCCTCTGTAAAGGAGGTATACTTACGTGTAAGCCCCGGTAACCGATTTAGAGACATATACGTGACGCTTCAAAGGAATAACCTCCCGGTTCAGACATTCAGGGTAAACAAGGACACGGTCATCTGCGACACTGCTCTGAGTGGAGGCACTACGTACACGTACCAGCTTACCGAAGGTAAGTCGGGCACCTTAGAAAAGCTCAGCGAGAAGGTCATGGCAACAACACTCACCCCCACAAGCCACAACATAAGCTGGCAGACGTTTGACTTTGGAATAGGCAACATGGACCAGGCCCTCGACGTAAGCATAATAGATGAGAATAACGTCTGGGTCAGCGGAGACTTTACAGTAAGGGAAGCAGGTGAGGATAAATATTATAACCTCCTGAAATGGGACGGAAGCAAGTGGACTTATGAAGTTGCTGAAAACGAAAGAGAAGGATATTATTATGGTGTGTTATATTCAATCTTTTCATTTTCAAAATCCGATATCTGGGTGGGGAATAATACACCAGGGCATTGGGCTGGTGATAAATGGAACTTTTATGGAGTGGAAACAGGCTATCCCAAACCTACAGGAAGGCTAAGAAAGATCTGGGGAACAAATTCCTCTAACATGTACTTTGCGGGTGAGGATGGCTCTGTGGTAAAGTATGACGGCAAGAGCTGGAGGCTCTTAAACGCAGGCTCAATAGGCTATACGGCTGATATGTGTGGCTACAAGGATGAGCTGACAGGAGAAGAGGTCGTCTACTGCCCGTATTCAATCAACTACAATCCAATGCTATCCAAGGTAATCCGTATTACCAGCAGGCCCAATAGTATTGAAAAGGTTGAACTCATAGGATTTCCTGATGAAATGGTCCCTTTGACGGTCTGGACACACAAAGGCTATCCGGTATATGCCGGGGGAAGCGGTCTATTTTATTACACACAGGACAGGTGGAAGGATGCAGGCCTGAAAACAGATAAATACATACAACTGGTGCGCGGCAACGCGTTAAATGACATATTTGTGACAGGATGGGGTTTACTTGCCCATTATAATGGAATTGAA
This sequence comes from Ignavibacteria bacterium, assembly GCA_025612245.1. GTDB lineage: Bacteria > Bacteroidota > Ignavibacteria > Ignavibacteriales > SURF-24 > JAAXKN01. Next base: position 117,887 of record JAAXKQ010000013.1, on the reverse strand, counting down.
TGGAAGACCTACGAAGAGTTCTCAGGCTCATGGGATGCAATCTTCAGCATGGACGTAAAGGGAAACACAATTGCAGTCGTTGGAATACACAACGGCCGTGTCGCAGTTGCAATAGTAAAAAGGAATTAGAAGCACACACACACAGAGAGGAGGAATAGCCGCGAATGAAATTTCATGCCGGGAGAAGATAGCTCACGGGCTTCTATTCTGAATTATGCGGCAATCGCGGGATAACTTTTCGTCTGGATTCGTGCGGAATTTTAACGTATTTTAACGGATTGAATTTTATGTGAAGGCTTTTTTCGTGCCTTTACATAAAATCATTCGGTTATGTATTTTCATGCACGGGAAACTGGACTGATGATAAAAGGGGATTTCTCCCGGAAAAAGCTTACAAGAGAATTTTATACCGGGGAGCTCATACAGGTTGCAAAATCCTTACTGGGCAAAATTTTAGTCAAGCAGGACGAAGACCGGCTTTTTGCCGGACGTATCGTTGAAGTTGAAGCCTACGACGGCGCTGTAGATGAGGCAGCGCATACCTTTATAGGCAGAACCCCAAGAAACGAAATCATGTTCGGCACCGGGGGCTTCCTCTATGTCTATTTTACCTACGGAATGTATTTTTGCTGCAACGTTGTAACCGGGCTTGAAGGGGAAGGCAAGGCTGTTTTGTTAAGAGCGGTGGAACCTTTAACAGGAATTAAGTCCATGGCCGAAAACCGCCTGAAAAGAACTCCGGTCGATCCCGCTTCACTTACGAAAAAAGAATTCCGAAACCTGACCAGCGGCCCCGGAAAACTCTGCCAGGCATTTGATATTAAAAGAGAACATAACGGAACGGACCTGCTGGGTAATAGAATTTACATAACTGAAGGCGAAAACGTTAAAGCCGGGGACATAGTTACGTCAAAGAGGATCGGAATTACTAAATCCGTGGATCTGCCCTGGCGCTTTTATATAAGGAATAACCCTTTTGTTTCAAAATAAAATGCTTGAACCTAAAAACCTACTAATAGTACGTACCGACAGGATAGGCGATCTTGTCCTTACACTGCCCCTTGCGGAAATTGTAAAGAAGCATTTCCCAGGGGCTTCGGTTTCATTCCTTGTTAGGCAATACACAAAAGACATCGCAATGTCGAACTCCTGTACCGACAGGGTAGTTGTTCTTGATGAAAAAAATAAAAAGACCACTCTCTGGGGTAACGTAAAACTCTTGAGGCAGTACGCCTTCGACAGCTGCATTGTTGTATATCCTACTTTCAGGCTGGCCCTCATTGTGTTTCTTGCGGGAATAAAGCACCGCATCGGCACCGGCTACAGGTGGTATTCTTTCCTCTTTAACCATAAGACCTTCGAGCACAGGAAAAATGCGGAACGCCACGAGCTTGAATATAACGTAAACCTTTTAAGGCACTTCGGCGTTAGTGAGCCGGTAAGCAAAAAAAATATCTCTTTCGGCCTCAATATAAATTTACAGGATGGACAGAAAATTGAACAGCTATTGTCTGAAAATGATGTTAATTTTAAGTACCCCGTGATTATAATTCACCCCGGGAGCGGGGGAAGCGCAGTGGATTGGCCGGTTTTGAGGTTTAAGGAGCTGGTTGAAAAACTGGTACGTAATTTGGAGTGCAGCGTTCTGATTACCGGTTCAGAGAGTGAAGGAGGCATCTGCTCCCGGCTTTCGGATGATAACGGGGCAATTAATCTTGCAGGTAAGCTGGATATGAAAGGGCTTATTGCACTTATTGGCAGGGCAGACATGCTCATTGCCAACTCCACGGGGCCAATTCACCTGGCTGCGGCTCTGGGAAAGGATGTTGTTGGCTTTTATCCGAAGATTACGGCCTGTTCACCTGTGCGCTGGGGGCCTTATACAGAAAAAAGCAAGGTTTTCAGCCCCGCGCTCAACTGTACAAATTGTACGAGGGAACAATGTGAGAAATTGAACTGTATGGATTCAATAAATCCTCATACGGTTTTTGAATATATTAAAAGTGTGTTAAACAGAGTTCATAATGGAGAGTTACATGACTAAATTTATGAAGGGATTTTTCTCAATTTTTATCGCTTTACTGATGATCTCGGAGATCAATTCACAGAACAACAACAACAGGCGCGATGAGACCGGAAGCGCGGGCAGCAGCCCGGAGTTCCGCAAAATTGAAAACAACGCCTTCAAGGTTGGGGAAAAATTAACCTTCGACGTTAAATACGGATTTGTAAAGGCAGGTATTGCAACCATGGAAGTGCCCAGAATGAAGAAGATCTCCGGGCGCGACGTTTACCAGGTTACTTTCCAGGTGGCTTCTGTTCCCAGCTTTGACTGGTTCTATAAAGTAAGGGACAGATACGAAACCTATCTGGACGTTGACGGGCTTTTCCCGTGGAGATTTGAGCAGCATATAAGGGAAGGCGGCTATTCGAGGGATTTTTCAGCATTTTTCGACCAGCGCTCGGGCAAGGCAAAAACCAGCAAGGGAGAATATAATATCCCAAAGTACGTAAACGATATAGTTTCGGCTTTCTACCTGGCCAGAACATACGACTTTGCCAAAATGAAACCCGGAAGCAGGGTACACCTGCAGAACTTCTATAACGACAAGGTCTTTCCTCTGGATGTAGTCTACCACGGCACCGAACAGGTAAAAGTGGATGCCGGTACTTTTAATTGTTTTATTGTTGAGCCTCTTGTTAAGGAAGGAGGACTTTTTAAGAGTGAGGGAAATATACTGATATGGCTTTCCAACGATAACCTTAAAATACCGGTTAAGGTTAAAACAAAGGTTATTGTTGGTTCAATTGACGCAGAGCTTACAGGATATCAGGGACTGGCCGGTAAAATTACTTCCAAAAGATAGGATGTGCAGTTCTTTTGCGGCAGTTAAAAATTGCCTGACGGGGAGATATTTTTAGAAAATATTTCCCTATTTTTTTTTATTTTGTCTATTACGATGGAAAATAAAAATGATTACAACGGGGAAGATAACTCAGGGAAGGATGACTTTCAGGAGGATGAGGGTTTCAGCCTGACACCTGAGAAGGTGCCGGATCGCAGGCCGAAAATATCACCCGTCAGTGCAGCATTCATCGGGCTGGTACTGGTCTTTTTTCTTTATCAGCTGGGCGGAAGCCTGCTTACGCTGCTCATTTTCGGTTTTAACTTTAAGGATGCCGACCTTACGGCAATGAGGCTGCTTACAACAGCCGGGCAGCTGCTTTTTATACTGCTGCCGGCTTTGATTTTGACAAGGCTGATTTATAGAAACGTTACGGCTCATATACGAATAAAGCCTGTAGATGCGCAGGAAACGGTGATTTTTTCAATAGGGCTTTTCATTCTGACCAGCCTTTTGCAGAGCTACCTTTACCTGCAGAACGCGGCAATTATTAAACTTGCCCAGGCATATCCTTCAATTAATGGAATTAAGTCCTATATAGATAAAATTGATAAAGTTGTCGAGAGCTCATATAATACGCTTCTTACTTCACAGTCGTTTTTTGAGTCTCTTCTTATTGTTATTGTTGTTGCCGTAGTTCCGGCCATATGCGAGGAGTTCTTCTTCAGGGGTTACGTTCAGAGAAGTTTTGAGCTTAAGATCAGGCCTTTTACCAGCGCTTTAGTTACTGCCTTCTTCTTCGGGCTTTATCACTTTCACCCTTATCAGATTGTACCCCTTACGGCTTTAGGACTTTATTTTGGTTTTGCGGCATATATGAGCGAAACCATATTTTTACCAATGATACTTCATTTTCTGAATAATTTGATCGCTGTTTTGATGTTCTTTGTCTATGGCTCAGATGATGTCAATCTGCCTCAGACAGTGCCTGCGGCGGACCTCAGGGTTTCCGTTATGGTTTTCTTAAGTCTGGCGGCATTGTTTACGTTCTTTATGATTTATGTAAACCGGATCTATTATAAAAAGTCAAATTAAGGAGGAAATATGCTGATATGCCCGAATTGCGAAGCTGAATACAACGATGGCGTTACAGTATGCCCTGACTGCGACGTGGAACTGGTCGATAAGCAGGAATTTGAAAGCCATTTGATTGATACTAAAGACTGGGAAACCGTTTATACCTGCAGCGAGCTCTACGAAGCTGAAATGCTGAAGGCTAACCTGGAAGGAGCAGGCATTGAAACCATGATCGTATCGAAGAAGGACAGGAATTTCCCAACGGTTGGGGATCTGTCGTTTGTACGCCTTATGGTTAAGAAAGATGACCTGGATGCCGCTTCACAGATAATTCAAGACATTAATTCAAATAAAAACGAAAGCGGAGATAATTTATAGCCCTTATGTCTCTTGGAAATACTACTACACGAATTCTGGTTTCAGTTGCCGCCATTCCACTGATACTTCTGGCCTGCTATTTTGGCGGACTGTTTTTCCTTTTATTTATAGCGGCTATTGGCGCCGTGGCATTCTGGGAATTCAGCCGTATGGCACGCAATAAGAATGCTTTTGCCTCGGATGTTATAGGGCTGATAGCCGTTTTGCTCATAATTACAAATGCCTATTTCCATTTCATGGATTTTAAGTCGGTTGTCTACCTGATGGTGGTACTGCTGTTAATTTATGAGCTCTTCAGGAATAAAAGCTCGGCTATCTTCAACCTGGGTACAACGCTAATTGGAATATTCTATATAGGCCTTTTTTCCAGCTCAATGGTTGAGATACGCGAATATTTTCCGGTTAACTATCAGGAAGGGGGATTTCTGATGATCTCCATCCTGGTTTCAATATGGGTCTGCGACTCGGCTGCATTCTTTGCCGGTTCGGCTCTTGGAAAGCACAAGTTATTTCCGCGCGTAAGCCCAAAGAAAAGCTGGGAAGGTGCAATTGCCGGTTTTGCCGCGGCTGTAATTGCAATGGTTGTAATGAAAATTCTTCTGCTGCAGTTCATCAGCATACCGGATGCGGCGGTAATCGGGCTTATAGTTGGGACTGTTGGCCAGACGGGAGATTTAACCGAGTCGCTCCTTAAAAGGGATGCCGGTGTGAAGGATTCTTCAAATATCATCCCCGGGCACGGAGGGATATTTGACCGCTTTGATTCCCTTCTTTTAACCTCTCCGGTTGTGTACCTGTATCTGGTTTATTTTGTAAAATAAACTTAAAAAGCGGAAATATTGTTAATTATTACGGCATTGATCTCTCTATATGTTATTTTTGCGGAAGCGGGATGCTTAACGTTAAGGAAACGGATGCCTCAAACTTTAGAAAGACGGATGAATGAAAAAGAAACAAAAAGTTGGTGTAATTACTTTAGGGTGTTCTAAAAATGTCGTTGATTCTGAAAGATTGATGAATCAACTTATTAATAACAACTGTGAGCTGACTGACGACCCGGAGAAGGCGGAAGTGGTAATTATAAATACGTGCGGTTTTATTGAGGCTGCCAAGGAAGAGTCGATTAATACAATCCTTAACGCGGTTGAAATGAAAAAAAACGGCAGCCTGAAGAAAGTAATAGTATCGGGATGCCTGTCGGAACGTTATAAGAGCGATCTGGAAAAAGAGATTCCTGAGGTGGACGTTTATTTCGGGACGGAAGATTACGGTGGCATATTAAAGGAACTCGGCGGAGAGCTGAAGTATGAACTCCTGGGTGAGAGAGTAGTTACTACTCCCAGGCACCTGGCTTATCTTAAAATCTCGGAAGGCTGCAATAATCCCTGTTCCTTCTGCGCTATTCCTTTAATTAGGGGTAAGCATGTTTCCAGGCCGATGGAACAGCTGGTAGATGAGGCCGGGCTCCTGGCTCAAAAAGGCACAAAGGAACTCGTCGTTATCGGGCAGGATACGACAGACTACGGCATTGACATTTACGGCAGGAGGAACCTTGCCGAACTACTCGATAGGTTAAGCGGAATTCAGGGGCTGGAATGGATAAGGCTTCTTTATGCGTATCCTTCCCATTTCCCGAAAGACGTTCTTGAGGTAATTAAGAATAACCCGAAAGTCTGCAAGTACCTGGATATGCCGTTACAGCACATCTCAGACGGCGTATTAAAGTCAATGAGGCGCGGAATAACCTCGCGCAGAACCAGGGAGATGATAGACCAGATCAGGCAGGCCGTGCCGGATATTGCACTCAGGACTACATTTATTGTCGGCTATCCGGCAGAAACAGAAAAGGATTTTAATGAGCTCTGCGAGTTTGTAAAGGAGTACCAGTTCGATAAAGTCGGCGTCTTTACATATTCGGTGGAAGAGAATACAACCGGGTTTATACTTGGCGATCCTGTTTCTGAGGAAGTGAAGGAAGAGCGCAAGGCAATACTCATGGAACTGCAGAAGGAGATTTCACTGGCGAAGAACAGGGAACTCATTGGTAAAAATCTCCGCGTAATTGTTGATGGCTTCGAAGGCTCGAGGAAAGACGGCTACTACATTGCGCGCTCAATGAAGGATGCCCCGGAGGTGGACGGGGAGGTCCTAATCCCCGCAAAGGAAAAACTCATGACCGGAAGCTTTTATGAGCTTAAGGTTTATGACTGCAATGAATATGATCTTTATGGCGAAGTCTTAAGAATTTAAGTATATAAAAGGATCTAAAATGAAAACCGTTATTTTAGTTTTGCTTGTTGCCATGGTGCTTCCGCTGTGGGCACAGGTGGAGAACTTCAGGGGGCAGATGTCAAGAGAGGGTTCCCCGCAGTTCTATTTTGACGCTTATAACTACAGGGGAGCTCAGCCTGGTAAAACACGCATGGATTTGTACGTCGAGGTGCCTTATAACGGAATTCAGTTCGTGAAATCTGCTCAGGGTTTTACTGCGGATTACAATATTACCGCTTCCATATACAGCAATGAATCTAAAGACAAAATGATTACCGAAAAGTCCTGGGGTGAGTCTGTCAATGCATCCGACTTTGACGCGACGACATCAAAGGATAACTTTAATTTAAGCGTGAAATCTTTCGACCTTCCGCCGGCTAATTATTTTCTGAGGGTTGAAGTGGAAGATAAGGACTCAAAGAAAAGCACCGCACTTGAGAGCAAGTTTACCGTTAAAAACCTGGATGCGCCTCTGGCCGTAAGCGACATACTGCTCATTCAGAAGGTCATGGAAATAAACGGCCAGAAGAAGATAATTCCAAATATCTCACGCAACGTTGCCTCCAGGAAAGAGGGGCTAATGATGTATTATGAGATTTATTCGGATACGGCAAGGAAAGTAGATATTAACTATTCCGTGGCTGAAAGCAAACCGGGTAAGGAAGAGAAAGGCGACGACAAAGATAAAGAGCCCATTTATACGCAGAAGGATACCAGGGAAATTACAAGGGGAATTAACCCTGTCAACTATTCCCTGAAAAACGCTGAACTAAGTCTTGGGCAGTATAACCTCTTTGTCGTTCTGCAGGATGAGTCGGGTAACTCAAAGGCTGAAACACAGAAGAGGTTCATTTCCAGGTGGATCGGCATGCCTACGGCTGTCAACGACCTGGATAAGGCTGTAGACGAGATGGTTTACATTGCAAGCGAGTCCGACCTGAACAAAATCAAGGATGCTCCAAGCAAGGAAGAAAAGCAGAAGAAATTCCTGGAATTCTGGAAGTCGAAGGATCCATCTCCTTCAACCGAACAGAACGAGGTCTTTGAGGAGTACTATAGAAGAATAGCCTATGCAAATGAGCATTTCAAAAATTACATGGAAGGATGGCGTACGGATATGGGTATGGTCTTTATTACACTCGGCCCTCCCAGCAATATAGAGCGCTATCCTTTTGAGTATGATTCAAAGCCTTACGAGATCTGGGATTATTACGATATCAACAAGCGCTTTGTTTTTGTTGACCAGACGGGATTTGGGGACTACAGGCTCCTGGACCCGGTTTACGGCAGCTGGTGGAAATACAGGCAATAAAATATAAATAGAATTTTTTAATACAGAATAACACAGGCGGTGCTCTTTTGGGAACGCTGCCTGCAGAGAGTATTCTGTATTTTTTTTGTACTTAAAACATGATGGGGTAGTATGATTTTAACTGTTACAATTAATCCTTTACTGGAACGAAGACTGATATTTAAGGAAATAGAGCTCGGGAAAAATAACAGAGCCGCAAATGAATTTTTCAGCGCAGGCGGAAAGGGAATTAACGTAAGCCGGCAGCTGAACTGCCTTAAAGCCGAATGCCTTGCATTTACATTTCTTGGGGGCAATAACGGAAAAATCCTGAGGAACCTGCTTGGTGCCGAAGGCATTAACTTTACGGCCGTTCAGACAAAGAGCGAGACCAGGGTGGCTTCCTTAATTGTGGAAGAAGGAAAAGAGCGCCTTACGACGTTCTTCGGGCTCAATTCCGAAATTACACCTTCCGAGGCCGGTGAATTTAAGGTGAAGCTCAGGAAAATGATTGAAAACTGTGAGATAGTAGTCTTCTCCGGCAGCTCGCCTTCGGAACTGACGGATGACATTTTCCCATACGGTATTGAAGTGGCCAACGAATTCGACAAGATTTCAATCCTTGACACCTACGGCCGGAATCTGGAAGAGTGCACCAAGAAAGCTCCCACGGTAATCCATAACAACATCCAGGAGGCAGGAGCCTCGATGAATGCTTCGTTAAATGATGAAAAGGAAATTCTTGAATATCTGCAGAGGCTTTATGAAAAGGGCGTAAAGCAGGTATTTCTTACTGACGGGGCAAAGCCGGTTTATGCCTCCAATTTTGATTTTCTGTACAAGGCTGAAACACCTCAGGTAAAAGAGCTGGATTCTACGGGAAGCGGGGACGCCTTTACGGCTGCCGTGGCGTACGGGCTTCATAATGCAATGACCTTCGAGGAGACGCTGTCTTTTGCTCAAAGCCTTGGAGCCTTAAATGCCGCATCGTGGGAAATTTGTAAAGCTGACCCCGAAAAGGCCGCTGAAATTCAGAAAGAGGTTAAGATTTCTACTCTTGGCAAAAAGATAAACACACTGAACATAAAGCCTGTTAGATAGAACTTCTAGAGAGTAATGTCTATTGTCCTTTTCTGAGGTGATAATAGATTTCCCGGAGTATTGAAAAGCATAGAAACCTGAAGTCCCGGGGCCAGTGCTGAACTTTTGCCGGTGCTGACCTGGGTATCGGGTTGAGCTGAATTATCGGTTGCTTTTGAAGGATCCTCCGGAACTGAGCCTTTGCTTGTCTGTGTGGCTAAATAAGCCCCCTGTTCCTGTGCTTTAGCATTGGCTTCAGCTTTTGCGGCTTGTGCTGCAACTGCAAGGTCCTGAGGCGACGGGTCCGAAGGTGCCAAGGCGGCCCTGCGGATTCGCTGCATTTTTGCGATAGCTGCTTTGGGATTTAGTGAAGATGCCGAAGTATCGATCTGCACCTCACCTGCTACAGCATATCGCTTACCATCGGGACCTACCTTGTAGGTAAAAGATATCCCACGGAAATATTCACCGGCTGCCGCCTGGTGCGCAGCTTCATGCTGTTGAACCTGCCTGTCTATCTTTTCCAGCTCTTCGATAATTTTTTTATCTCTTTCGGCGCGTGCATCATCTGAAATACTGATGGAATCATTTCCAGAGATAAGCGAAGGAGATCCGCCAGTTTTGGGTTCCCCTTGTTTCTTTGCATATTCTTCTGTATTTGGAACAGCAGCAGGATCAATAGTATAAGATGAAGCCTGAATCGGGTTGTTGTTTTCTATGTTCATTTTGTTTGCTTATACTAATCCTTAATCTTATTATCGGCATCTATTCAATATTGTTTAGCCGCTTTGCCGTAAAAAGAGTATAATTCAGGTAAAAAAGTGCAAAAATTCTTATAGGCTGAGCATTTCCCTGAATTTAAGGGACCGGCGGCGTGAAATCTCAATTCTTGTTCCTCCCCTCAGAACTACAATCAGCCCCCCGCTTAATGAGGTCTCGATTGATTCAATCCATTTGAGGTTTACAATAAAGCTTCTGTTCGCTCTGAAGAAGCTCCTGGGGTCGAGCCTTTCGTCTATGGAGTTCAGGGATTTAAGTACAAGCGGTTTAAAATGGTCAAAATGAATTCTGACGTAGTTGCCTTCGGATTCAAAGAATCTTACCTCGGAAAGCCTGACGAACCAGCATTTGTCGCCGTCCTTGACAAATATCTGGTCATTTTCCGTCAGTAAACTCTGGCTGCCTGTGCTGCCGGCATTTGGGTAAGTCTTTTGCAGAACCTTTTTAATTGCGCCATCCAGCCTTCGGGGCAGTATGGGTTTTAAGAGATAATCCAGGGCATTATACTCAAATGCCTTGAGCGCAAATTCATCGTAGGCGGTAGTAAAGATTACGTTAGGCGCGCGGTCGAGTTTTTCCAGGAGCTCAAAGCCGTCCATTCCGGGCATCTGTATATCCAGGAACAAGAGTTCGGGATTAAGGAGCCTGATTTTCCCAAGTGCATCTTCCGTATTTACTGCCTCTCCTACAATCTCAATTTCAGTGTAGGGGGAAAGGAGCCTTCTTAACTCAACGCGGGCCAGTCTTTCGTCGTCAATAATTAATGTTTTCATATTTACCTCATACCGGGATAATTATTTCCGCAGATACGAAATTGCCGGATACGTTTTTCAGGGCAAATGAGGCATTTGTCCCGTATAAAAGAGAAAGCCTCTGCCTTGTATTTCTTATTCCGCAGCCATTACCGGAAGCCTCCTCTTCTGCAACCGAGCCGGCATTAATTATTTCCAGTTTCAGTGAGCCGTTTACGAAGGCAGAGCTGATGGAGAGCAGTCCCCCTTCAGGCAGTCTGGATATTCCGTGCTTAATTCCGTTTTCGCAAAGTGTCTGTACCATCAGCGGCGGCACCTGCACCTGAAGCGAGGAGGGGTCGATATCCATCTTTACCTTCAGCCTTTCTTCGTAGCGGATGGACTCCAGCTCGAGGTAGTCGTTTACAATCTGCATTTCCTCTTCAAGCGAGACGGTCTGGTTTTCATTTACCCTTAGTGAATACCTGAGGAGGCTGGAGAGCTGTGAGAGAGCGAACTGGGCTTTGTGCGGATTCTCATTTATCAGGCCGCTGATGCTGTTGAGCGCATTAAAAATAAAGTGCGGGTTCATCTGCGACTTCAGTGCGTTGAGCTCAAAGTCCTTCAGGAGCATTTCGTACCTGAGTGCATCCAGCTTAGCGCTATTATAATTTTCAAAATAATGGATTGCAAAGTAAATGATGGCCCAGGCGAAATTCAAGAAGCTGCGGTTTATGTAGTTCACGAACAAACGGTTGAAGTTAATGTCCTTTATTCCCTGTATCTCCGGAAGGTAGAACAATAAAAAAAGTGATGCTTCAATTAATAGTGCCAGTATAAGCGAAGATATTGCAGCCCTTAATATGTTTTTCAGTATCGGCAGATCCAGCCACTTATGGCGTATTAATACCAGGCGGAAGATGTGCGTAAGTCCAACCTGGAGAATGAATACAGAAGAAGAATAATAGAACTTCTCGCTGAAAGTTCTCGTGGACTGGAATGCAAAGAAAAAAAGTATAACCGTATAAAAGCCCCAGCCGCATAGCTGGCAGGTCCAGTATTTCTGTTTACGGGTCATTCGGAATTAACCTGGCTTTTCTAGTTAATGTGAAAAACTATCAAGATTTTTAGAGAAAATAACAAAATCGGTTCCAATTAACAAAGGAAATGTATGAAAGGCCAATCTGCCTGACAAACGGCTTGCTTAGGTGTTGTATCTGCAAGACACACCGAGTTCACTTATCTGTACAATTGCATTTCATTTCCCATAAATCGCGGGGTATTTCTCAGGCATGCTATTTGAATATTAGTATACCGAGACGGCACATTAAAAATGGAAAACCATATCGTTCCAATTAAATTATTTTACCTGCACCAGTTGCAGAGAGTGAGGAGACCAAAAATGAAACGCGTAAATAATCATATGATAATACTTGTAGTAATAATGCTGATTATGTCTGTAAAGCTTGAGGCACAGGTCTATGCCGGAGTTTCAACGGGCAGGGGAGGCGGCGGCGGCACGGGAGGTTTTTATATGACCATCGGGAGATACTTCAGTGTTCCACAAAGAGAAGTTGTAATAGTAAGGGACAGGAGGCTTCCCGATGAGGAGATTCCAGTGGTGTTTTTTGTAGCCAGGAAGGCCGGCGTATCCCCAAGAGGAGTAGCACGCTTAAGGCGCCAGGGCTATTCGTGGATGGACATTACATATCAGTTAGGGCTAGGTCCCGAAATCTTTTTCTCCCAGGGAGCCTTGCAGGGTCCTCCATATGGGAGAGCGAGGGGATATTATAAACACCACAGAGTTATTGTAAGTGATTATGATGCAATAAATGCGGTTAACTCAAGGCTGATTTCCGAGTCCTATAATTGCCGCCAGGATGACGTAATAAAAATGCGGAACCAGGGAAGAAGCTACGTTCAGATCAATGACATGTATTATGGAAATGGGCGCAATGGTGAAGATCAGTATAACTATCACAACCGTGACAGATATGATAACGGAAACCAGAACGATGAGAATAGAAACGATAATTACGGGTATGGCGATCCAAGAGACCGCAACTGACTCTCCTTTCCAAATCCCGGGCGGGGGACAGAGATAAGTCCCCTGCTTTCTTTTTCCTCTTTCCATTCAAAACTTAAAATTTACAACTTAAAATTCCCTCCCGGGGGAGAGAGGCCTGGATTTTTTATGTTTTATTTTTTCCGGAAAAGGCGTAAGTTTCCTTCGTTTTGAATCCCAAAGCGTAAAGAATGAATAGAAAACTCGTCCTGGCTTTCATATTAATAGTCTTTCTTCCAGCAGCCTTTTTTTCTCAGCAGGTAATCGGCAGAATTGACGTTACCGGCAGCGTATTCAGTAGAACAGAATACGTGAACTGGAGCGGTGTGCGCACGGGTATGAAAGTCTTTCCTTCCATTCTGGATACAGTAAAGCTGAACCTGACGAAGAAACTCTCTGAAATGGGATATTACCACCCGTCTTTTGAAGGTACAGGTTTTGAAGCCTCAACTGATGCTTCGGGTGCTGATCTTCGAATTGCCGTCCGGCCGGGCAATCCTACTTATGTAAGAAATATTGAAATAGAATCTGCCGGTGCCGATTCAGCTTATTTTATGAGGCTTTTCGGCTTCATGAAGGGCCAGGTTTTTGTAAAGCCGGAACTGGAAGATAACCTTTCTTCCTCACTGGATTACCTGCAGGAAAAAGGATTCCCTTTTGCAAAGGTAATCATTAGCTCCATTTTCTTTACAAAAGACACCGCTTCATCAAGAGAGGTGGCAGACTTGTTCCTTAAAATAGACAAAGGGCTGGTAACAAAGATCGATGAAGTGAAAATTAAAGGAAATACAAAAACTTCGGACCGCGTAATACTCAGGGAATTGAGAATTAAGCCGGGCAGCCTTTATTCGCAGAAACTCATTGAGCAGGTGCCGCAGAGGCTGGACCGCCTTAGGTTTTTTGAGCCCCTGGAAGAACCCTCTTATTACCTCAATTCAAAAGGCGAAGGGGTGCTGCTGATCAACGTAAAGGAAAAGCAGACAAATAACTTTGACGGCATACTGGGCTATCTTCCTGGAACCGGCGAAGGACAGAAGGGATATCTGACCGGCCTCGTTAACGTCACGCTCAGGAATATACTGGGCAGCGGAAGGGCTGCTGCAATAAAGTGGCAGCAGCTGGACCGGTATTCTCAGGACCTGGAGCTGCGATACCTGGAACCCTGGCTGTTTTCATTTCCATTTAACGTAAACCTCGGCCTCATACAGCATAAGCAGGATACCACGTACATACAAAGAAGGTATGAGGCCTCGCTTGAATACCTGGCAACTGAGGATATATCGGCTTCAGTTGTACTTTCCACCGAAGACGTAATACCTACAGAAAACGGTTCTCCTTATTTTACCGTTTTTAACTCTTCTACCGTTTCTACGGGGGTAAGCCTTAAGATCGATACAAGGGATGATTTCTACGCTCCTACAAAGGGTATTTACTTCTTGAACAGTTACCTCTTCAGCAGGAAAAAAGTAAACGGACCGGAAAGATTCCTTAATACCGAGACAATTCAAAATATAAACCAGCAGCGCTTTGCCATAGATTTCAGCCTGTTTTATGAGATTTTCAGCAGCCAGGTAGCTGCACTGGGCCTGCATGGAAGGGAATTAAGAAGCACTAACTATGAAGTAAGCGACCTTTACAGGTTTGGCGGCACGAATACTCTAAGGGGCTATAATGAAAACCAGTTCCTTGCAAACAGGCTTCTTTGGTCGAACCTTGAATACAGGGTTTTACTTTCAAGGCGGACCTACGGATTCCTTTTTCTGGATTCGGGCTATTACCTCAGGAGTGCGGAGCCCGAAAGGAACATCCCGCGCACCTCGTCATTCAAGAACGGTTACGGCCTGGGAATTAACCTTGAAACCGGCTTCGGCATACTCAGTGTGAGCTATGCCCTGGGAAACGGCGATCAGTTCAGCCAGGGCAAGATTCACCTCGGACTTGTAAACGAATTTTAATTTCTTTGGGATTATTCCTATTTTAGCGTAGTTAAATCTGCCTAAGTAAGGATAAACCCTGTGAAAAAACTCTCTGCAATTTTTCAGATAATCCGGCCTCTTAATGTTCTGATTACCTTTTGTACCATTTTTGTTGCGGGTCTAATTTGTTCAAAAGGGGAGTTCCTTTGCATGAAAATCCTGATGGCTGCCTTTTCAGGCGCCCTGGCGGCCTCGGCAGGCAACATCATTAATGATATAATTGACGTTGAAATTGACCGGATTAACCGTCCTGAGAGAGTGTTGCCTTCGGGAAAACTCTCAAAGCGGGAGGCCTGCATATTGTATTGGGCTTTTAATGTGTCAGGGTTTGTTCTGGCTGGTCTAATCAGCATTCCGGCCCTTGTTATTTATATAGTTTCCGTAGCTGCAATTTTTCTTTATTCAAAGTTCTTAAAGGGAATTCCTCTTGTTGGAAATTTTGTCGTAGGCATTTTGACGGCAATTGCCTTCATATTTGGCGGGGTTTCGGCCGGTAAATGGAGCCTGACACTGATGCCGGCGTTTTTTGCCCTAATGGTGAATTTTATACGCGAGATCATAAAAGATATGGAGGACATAGAAGGAGACAGCCGCAACGGCATAGTTACTTTTCCTCAAAAATACGGGTTCAAGAACAGCATACGGCTTACCGGTTTTTTAACTATATTACTGATGTCGTTTACGCTTATTCCTTATTTATTACATATCTACAGGATTGAATATTTTATACTGGTAATGAACGGCGTAAATTTATTACTTATATTATTTTTGAAGCTTCTTTTT
The DNA here is from genome assembly GCA_025612245.1 of Ignavibacteria bacterium. Lineage (GTDB taxonomy): Bacteria > Bacteroidota > Ignavibacteria > Ignavibacteriales > SURF-24 > JAAXKN01. Next base: position 102,609 of record JAAXKQ010000013.1, on the reverse strand, counting down.
GAGACTGAAGGAGGGCATTTAAGGCTCAAGCTTATGAGCAACCTGCTTAAGTTAACGATGGTTCTGGGACTTGTGGCAATTTATCTGGGAAACAAATGAAAAATTTCGATAACGCGTTTTTGTCTGAAAATATACGCCTCATTGCAGGAATTGATGAGGCAGGCCGCGGCCCTCTGGCCGGACCCGTTGTAGCAGCCTCGGTTGTTTTCGACCCCTGCATTTCAATTGCAAGGGTAAATGATTCAAAAAAGCTGAGCGAAGCTTTAAGGGAAGAGCTTTACCTTGAAATTACGGGAAAAGCCCTCAGCTGGTCCGTAGGCATAGTAAGTCATCTGGAGATAGACAGGATCAATATACTTCAGGCAACGATGCTTGCAATGAAAAATTCACTGGAAAGCCTAAGTGTGGTGCCAGATCTGGCAATAATAGACGGCAACAAGGTTTTCCCGAGCAGGATTCCTTCCAGGGCAATTGTCAAGGGCGACGGCAAATCCTTCTGTATTGCAGCCGCTTCAATAGTTGCCAAGGTTACGCGTGACCGCATGATGAAGGAGCTTTCAGCTGAATACCCTGAATATATGTGGCATAAGAACAAGGGCTACGGCACCTCCGAGCATATAAAAGCGCTGAGGCAATTTGGGCCGAGTCCCTTTCACAGAAAAACATTTCTTAAGAATTTCCTGATGGAAGAAAATGAGCCTGGAATCTAACAAGGCGGGCCGTGAGGGCGAGGAGATGGCTGCAAGGCTCCTCGAAAGCAAAGGTTTCAGAATAGTTGAAAGGAACTACCATTTCGGCAAGGGGGAGATAGATATTATTGCAAAGGACGGTGAAACGCTCGTCTTTGTGGAGGTAAAGTACAGGCAGAACCTGGAATACGGGGAGCCCGAATACAGCATTACGCCCGCAAAAATTAAACAGGTCAGAAAACTAGCCGAATGCTACCTTTTTGAGAGAAAGATCGATGAATCTGCCTGCCGGTTCGATGTTGTGGCAATTCTGGAGGAGAGGCCGGGAGAGCCGGTTATAAACTACTACGAGGATGCCTTCTGAGAATCTTTCTTCTTAGGCGCAATTTGCGTAAATTTCTAACTTAAATATTTCTAATTTTGTGATTAGAATTCTGTTAAATTCAAGATATGATTTTTTGGCACAAGCAGCTGGATAAAATGTGCGGCAGATTTATTATCTTATAATAATCAGGGAAACTAATAAAACTTAATGCAGCTTAGTAAAACCAGACGTGGTCGTATTGGCGAGCGGCTCAACGAGTACTTCAGCACCATTGGAGGCCTTTCACTTTTTACTGTGGAATTCTTCAAAACGTTCCTTGTCCCTCCATATGAATTTGCTGAAATAAAGAAACACATGGACGAGCTTGGTGTAAAGACCCTTCCGATTGTCAGCGTTACGGGCTTTATCATCGGTCTGGTGCTTGCAATGCAAAGCCAGCCCGTGCTCATAAGGTTCGGGGCCGAGTCTTTCCTGCCCGGAATGGTTGCGCTGACGGTCGTAAGGGAACTGGGGCCTGTTCTTACGGCCATAATTTTTGCCGGCCGTGTCAGTTCCGGCATCGGTGCCGAGCTGGGTTCTATGAGGGTTACTGAACAGATAGATGCAATGGAAGTCTCTGCCGTTAACCCGTTTAAGTATCTTGTTGTAACGCGTGTAATAGCCTGTACGCTGATTCTGCCGGTTTTAACGGTTTATGTGATTTTTATTGCAATTATGGGCGGATACATTGCAATTACACTCTCACAGAGCATGAATTTCAACTATTACGTCAATTCGCTCATGCTTTCAATCCGTTTTGGCGATTTTGTACCGGGTGTGGCTAAAACCTTTGTCTTTGGCTTCATCGTGGGAATGGTAGGAGCATACAAGGGCTATACGGCCGAGAACGGTACCGAAGGGGTTGGCAAAGCCTCGACGACATCGGTTGTGGTTTCATCTTTAATAATTCTTTTATTTGACATGGTTCTTGTAAAATTAACTCTGTGGTTATGGCCGACTTGATGGTAAACATAAAAAATCTGAGCAAGGCATTCGATTCTCATAAGGTGCTGGACAAAATTTCTCTCAATGTGGAAAAAGGGGAAAACCTCGTCGTCTTCGGAAGAAGCGGAACCGGGAAAAGCGTCCTTTTGAAGTGTATCATTGGCCTTATGACACCCGACGAGGGGGATATCGTTGTAGACGGGCAGGAAATGCTGAAGCTTTCCTACAGTCAGTTAAATGAGGTCAGGAAAAACATCGGCTTCCTTTTCCAGAGCGGTGCTCTGTACGATTCAATGACTGTAAAGGAAAATCTTGCATTTCCTCTTTACAGACACTTTAATCTGCCTCAAAGCGAAGTTGAAGAAAGGGTGGTCAAAACACTTGAAATGGTTTCACTGCTGGATGCTATTGACAAAATGCCTTCCGAACTCTCCGGGGGTATGCGAAAAAGAATAGCCCTGGCACGCTCAATCATTACAGAACCGAAACTGATGTTATATGATGAACCGACTACAGGGCTGGATCCCTTGACAACAAAGGAGATAAGCGAACTTATTCTGGAGCTCCAGAAAAAACTGAACATGACTTCCATTGCCGTTACACATGACCTGATCTGTGCAAATATCATTGCCGACAGGGCTATATTCCTCAAGGATGCCGTTATAGCCTATGAGGGGACAATAAGTGAGTTGACGAGCTCGCAGGACAAATTTTTACAAAACTTTTTTAGTACGGAAGTTATTAAAGCCTAAGCTAGGAGATATAAATGCTGAAGAATTTCACGGGCGCACGTCTGGGACTGTTTGTGTTTCTGGGGACCGCTCTACTGGTAACTGCTATTTTTCTTATTGGGGGAAGGGAATCCCTCTTTCAGCCTACTTTTACCATTAAAGCCATGTTTACCACTGTAGAAGGCCTTAGAACCGGGGCACCCGTCAGGCTGAGCGGTATCAATGTCGGAAGCGTAAACGAGATTGAAATTGCAAATGACACCACAGGGCGCGTCATTGTGACGATGCGTATAAATTCGGATGTGAAGAATTTCATACGCAAGGATACCAGGGCTACGATTGAAACCGAAGGACTCGTTGGCAATAAAATAGTGGTCCTTTCTGTTGGCACCACGGCCTACGAGATAGTTAAAGACGGGGGCTTCGTGCGCTCAAAATCGCCGGTCAGTATAGCTGAAATTATTGCCGAAGGGCAGGGAACGCTTAGTTACCTGAAGGGTATAACTAAGGATTTTTCTGAAATTGTATCCAAGATAAATACAGGACAAGGTACGATAGGCAAAATTATTAACGACGATGAGCTCTATAATTCAGCTACGGATCTCACAAAATCGGCCGACAGAAGCCTGAACAATATAACGACAAAATTAAACGAGATTTCTGACATTGTTAAAAATACGACCGGGGATTTCCAGAAGATCATAGCAGACCTGGATAAGACTATTCTCAAGGTGGATAACGTGGTTGACAATGTGCGTCAGGGCAGAGGAGTCCTGGGCCAGCTCGTCTCGGACAAGAGCACCTACAGCGATTCGATCCGCTCGATGATAAAGAACCTGACTGCAACAACCGAACAGGTGAGGGTTGGGGCGGCAAGATTTTCTGAAAATATGGAAGCCCTCAAGCACAACTGGCTCTTTAAGAGCTATTTCGAGGAAAGGGGCTACTGGGATGCAAGCGAATACGAGAAGAATCTCGACAGCAAAATATCGGAAATCAAGGAGAAAACCAGGACTCTGGACGCAAAGATTAAGGAATTGAAGACTCTGGAGGATAATACGGGTACCAGGAAACACTAGATGAGAGTGCTGTTTATAAAATTCTGCCTTTTTTAACTCCTCATTATCCCTTAATTTACCGGGTTAATTTTATTTTTTAGGCATGCGCATTCGGAGAATGCGCATGCCTTTTTGAACTTTCAAAACTTATATGTCAAAGAATTCCAATACAAATTCACGCGATAAGATCATCATCAAGGGTGCCAGGGAGCATAACCTGAAAAACCTTTCTTTTGAGATACCGCGCAATAAGATGGTGGTTTTTACAGGAGTCAGCGGCAGCGGTAAATCCTCACTGGTTTTTGATACGATTTATGCCGAAGGGCAGCGCCGTTATGTGGAAAGCCTTTCTTCCTACGCAAGGCAGTTCCTCGAAAGAATTAATAAGCCCGACGTCGACTTTATCTATGGGATAAGTCCTGCCGTAGCCATAGAACAGAAAACCGGTTCCAGAAATACGCGTTCCACCGTAGGAACCACGACGGAGGTTTATGACTACCTGAGGCTCCTTTTTGCCCGAATCGGAAAGACATACTGCATTAACTGCGGAAATGTCGTAAGAAAAGATACGGTTGGTTCTGTTTCCGAGTGGATTGAGGAACAGCATGGTGAGGAAAAGTTTTACATGGGCTTTCCCATGCACCTGCACGAGGGCAGGACGCAAAAAGAGGAAATTGAGCTTCTTAAAAGAAGAGGTTTCTTCAGAATTTTCTCAAAAGATAAGCTCATTGATTTAAATGAGAAATATACGCTCCCGAAGAAGAAAGACAGCGTCTATGTTATAATAGACCGCTTTAAGGTGAGACCTGGCCGGGTAAGGGAGACACTCTCTGAATCCATCGAAACGTCTTTCAAGGAAGGGGAAGGGCGCCTTGCGGTAATAAATGCCGAGAGCTTTGAGGTGAAAAATTTCAACAGGTTTTATGAATGCTGCGGAACGCGTTATGAAGAGCCGGAACCGCAGTTTTTCTCGTTCAATAACCCTTTCGGTGCATGTCCCGTCTGCCAGGGTTTCGGCAGAACGGTCGGCATAGACATGAACCTTGTAGTTCCCGATCCTAACCTTACAATTCTTGAAGGTGCAATTGCGCCATGGCGCGGTGTCAAGTACAGCAAGTATCTAAGGGACCTTGTACGCACGGCAAAAGATCACAACATACAGGTTAACGTTCCGTTCAGACAGCTTACAGAAGATCAGGTTGAGACGATAAAAAAAGGGTATACGGGTTTTATAGGCATTGATCCGTTCTTTGAAGATCTGGAAGGCCAGACATACAAGATGCACATAAGGGTTCTTTTAAGCCGCTACCGCGGTTATACGACGTGTGCAGCCTGCAAGGGTTCACGCCTCAGGCGCGAGACTGAACAGGTGAAAATAGGCGGAAGCTCGATTCAGGATGTGGTCAGGCTTTCAATTGAAAAGTCGCTGCAGTTTTTCCTGTCGCTTGATCTCACGCAATATGAGCTTTCAATAGCTGAAAGAATATTAAAGGAGATCATTAAGCGCCTGACGTTCTTGAACGACGTCGGCCTGGGTTATCTTACGCTCGACCGCTTAAGCAGTACTCTCTCGGGGGGTGAAACTCAGAGGATAAATCTGGCAACTTCACTTGGTTCCGCGCTCATTGGAACGCTTTACGTCCTGGATGAGCCGAGCATCGGTCTTCACCCGCGCGACAATACGCGTCTTATCAGGATACTCAAGTCGCTGCGCGACATAGGCAATACGGTGCTTGTAGTTGAGCACGATCCTGAAATGATGAGGGAGGCGGATATAATTGTGGACATGGGTCCGAGAGCCGGAATCCATGGCGGCGAGATCACCTCGATGGGGAGCTACGAACAGATCATTGCGGATCCGAATTCTCTTACGGGAAAATATCTTTCAGGAAAGCTTACCATCCCTGTTCCTGAGGTTCGAAATACTGATTCCTCCAGGATGCTTCAGATAAAAGGGGCCCGGGAACACAACCTGAAGAATATTGACGTTGACATACCGCTTAATAAGTTTGTGGTCATTACGGGCGTCAGTGGCTCGGGCAAAAGCACACTAATACACGATGTGCTCTATGGAGGCGTAACAAAACTCCTTGGCGGTAATCCCCCGAAGATCGGGCAGTTCGACGACATAAAGGGGGTACACCAGGTTGACAACATTGAAATTGTGGACCAGTCCCCAATTGGCAGAAGCCCGCGCTCAAATCCCATTAGCTACGTAAAGGCTTATGAGCTGATAAGGGAACTTTTTGCCTCAACTCACCAGGCAAGAGCCAAGGGATATAAACCCGGGTACTTTTCTTTCAACGTCCCCGGCGGAAGGTGTGAGACCTGCCAGGGAGAGGGATTTGTGAAGGTCGAAATGCAGTTCCTTGCGGATCTCTACCTTGAGTGCGAGGATTGCAAGGGCACGCGCTTTAAGAAGGAAATCAGGGAAATAACCTACAAGGGTAAAAACCTCGTGGAAGTGCTCGATATGTCCGTAGATGAAGCCCTGGGTCTGTTTAACGATACCCCTAAAATTAAAAAACATCTGCAGGTTCTCTCAGACGTCGGTCTTGGTTATATCAAGCTGGGCCAGCCTTCAAACACCCTTTCAGGAGGCGAGGCTCAGAGGGTGAAACTGGCAGCGCATCTATCAACTCAGAAGGATAACGAACATACACTTTTTATATTTGACGAGCCCACTACGGGTCTTCATTTTGACGACATCAATAAGCTCCTTAACTGCTTTAAGATGCTGCTCGAAAGTAACAACTCGGTCGTAATAATTGAGCACAACCTGGATGTAATTAAGAGTGCCGATTATATAATCGACCTGGGTCCCGATGCAGGCGATAAGGGAGGGCAAATTGTTGCCTGCGGCACGCCGGAAGAAATAATTGAAGTTCAGGAATCCTTTACCGGGCGGTACCTCAAGAGCTACATTGAAGGCAAGCTGGCCTAAATCCGGCAACCTCTCGGCTTAAAGCCCGCAGTTTTATAAAGCAGGCACGTGGAAAATAAACCGTGTGCCTGCTTTTTTTTGTTTTATCTTTTCCCTTGAAATACCCAATACTTTTATGAGTGCTGAACGGTTAATTTCTTTTTGAAAGAGAAGCCTTATTTTGCTCAAAAACGAATAAAATATCCTTTTTTGTCGGTTAAAGTCTTACAATTAATGTTAAAAAATAGACTACAGAATACCTCTATGTTTGCCTACAACAATATCAGAAATTGACCTATACCAGCTGTGTAGGGATTATGTTAAGTTCATAAGTGTTGTATAATTAACCGTATGTTAAGCAATTAAAATTCTGCTAACAAAGGAGGAATGTATGTTGTGGACGATTTTCGCCATCCTTCTGGTACTGTGGCTCATAGGAATGGTTAGCTCTTACACGCTTGGCGGATTTATTCATATACTGCTTGTTGCCGCCATAATACTAGCAATCATCAGCCTTGTGCGTGGAAGAAGCATCGTATAGCATCCGGTTAATTAAATCATTAATTCATGTGTGAAATACAAAGATACGATTTAATAACAAAGGCAAGGTGGTTTTATGAAGATGAGGAAGCTTATCTCTAAACTAAATATTTTGTTCATTTCGGCATCGCTGGTCTTTATCTCCCAGTATTCCTTCGCCCAGAACGACAATACGGGCAATACCACAAGGGATAGCTCTACTTACAGTACAGATACCACGAACAATACAGGCAGCCAGACCGGCGGTTACAATAGAGATAATACCGGTTCCAGCAGAGATACTTCTTACAACAGGAGCGGATCGGGCTGGGACAATAATAATACCGGCACAAACAGAGATACTTCTTACAATAGAAGCGGCTCCGGCTGGGACAATAATAATGGTACAGGCAGGGATACCTCATACAATAGAGGCAATACAGGAACAGATAATAACACGGGCGGATCACGCAGCGGTACAGGATACGGTACTGGTACTGGCGGAACGGGCACCGGAACAGGTACTAGCGGCACCGGTACTCCGGGCACCACTGGCGGAACCGGATCAGGTGGAATGGGTACCGGAACGGGCACTGGCACTGGCGGAATGGGTACAGGGACCGGCACTGGAGTAGGGACCGGGACTGGTACCGGCAGTGGCTGGGGCACTCCTTCGGGCACTGACACTACAAGAAGATCAGGAACAGACTCCAATAACGGATCATACAACCAGGATAACTCCGGGCGAGACAACACCGGCACAAGCAGAAGTACTGATGACAATACCGGCTATCAGTCGGGCGGCTCCAAGAATAAATCGGGAAGCTCAACGGGTTCTTCCGGTACATCCATGGGAAGCGGCAAGAGCATGGGTTCCTCTTCGAGCGATACGTCCAAATCAACTCACACCAAAAAGCATAAGAGGAGTACAAAGTCAAGAGGCACTTCGAGCTCAAATACAGGATCAATGAATGAAAATTCAAGCAGCAGCGATCAGAGCCAGACCACAGGTTCCTCTGTAAGAAGTCAGGACAGAAACGGATCTTCTTATTCAAGTGATACGACAAAGACAACTACTCATAAGAAGCATCATCATAAGAAATCCTCAAAAAGCAAGAGCAGCACTTCTTCGGGCTCAGGCTCAAATACCGGATCGATGAACGATAATACAGGCAGCAGCACAAACCAGAGCGGAACATCCATGAAAAGCGGTAAGAGCGGTTCTTCTACTATGAGCGATACGGGTACAACACACAGCAAGAAGCACAAAAAATCCTCCAAGAGCAAAAAGAGCTCTACAAGTACCGGTACAAACTCCAATACAGGCTCAAGCAGAGATAACGGTAACAGCTCTGGCTCCAATTCACAGATGAATACCGGCAGCAGCGGCTCAGGCACCAGCACCGGCATGTATGGAACGCAGGGTGGCGGAAACAATACAAATACAAGTCAGGATACCGGTCAGAGCAGGAACAGTAACAACAGTGGTTACGACAACAACAGTTCAAGTGATCAGAATAAATCGGGTACAAAATAAAGACACTCTGAGCACTGAAAAGGAGTAATTGTTCTTAATTTTATTTTGATGAAAGAGGATAGGAAAGAACCAAAGGATATTCGGTTTTATATCTGCCGGTTGCATTATACTTGCGGTTGACCGGTATGAAACAATCCTTCCTGAACTTGATTCCATCCTGTCCTTTGTTGCAGAAGGAAGTAAATTGGAGGTGAAAATCCTTCAGTTTACTTCCATATATAACTATTCTTTTAAGTTAACCTAAAATAAAACCGCATAAGGAACCTTAGCTATATGAGTGGGAGCGAAAAAGCAAAATTAGAGCTTTATACAGTAATTCTGTCTTATCTGGACGATAATAGAGAAATTGCGTCAAACATAAGAGCTTTTATGTGGGCCATCTCGAAGTTCAGAAAGCTTACAGAAGAAATCAAATGCAAGCAGAGGGAGATTTCCTCAGAATCTCTTGAGAAATCGCTTCAGGTATCCAAAGCCAAGGATGACCTTATGCTTTTGCTTCTTCCGGTAATCTCTTCGCTCCACAACTATGCAAAGGAAACTCATGACAGTGCGCTTAAATCCACAACAAGAGTAACATACAGTCAGATTGTAAGGACACAGGACAGGGAGCTCATTGAAAAGTCCATTTTAATCATTAGGCTGGCTGAGAAGTATATGGCAAGGATGAGGAGACAGGAAATAACTCTTCATACACTTCAGACAATGAAGTACAAGACTGAAAAGTTTGCGCTTCTTTTAGAGGACAGGTTCTTTAGTCTTATTTCCAGCAGTTCTCTTGTTGCAATGAACAGCCTTTTTGCAGAGGCCGACAAGATGCTTTATAATTTCATAGATAATTTTGTTGAAAGCCTTTCGGAAGGATTTCCCGAATTCCAGCGCAATTACGTGAAAATCAGAAATTCACAGGTGCGCGGCGGCGAAAAAGTAAAGTCATAAAGTAAATGTTTTCATCCATTTCTCAATAAAAAAATCATTAAAAGTCAAAGGCTGCTTTTTTGTGTATCTTTTTTTTGCAGTAGCAGGGGGCAGTTACGTTATTCCCATCATTTTTTCATCAGAAAATTCTTCATTATATTTATTGCTGATTTATCGGCTTCAGAGGAACAATACGGCTTTTCAATCCGTCTTAACTAATGTGTAAAAAAGTAATTAATATTTCGGAGAAGTAAATTTGGCCAGATGGCGTGCCTTAAACCGCATTTATGAAATCTATACCAGCGACCTGAGCATGAAGGAAGTGGAAAAGCTGATAAAAAGAGATACTCCGGAGGTATACGACTTTTATGTGCGGAGAATGAAGATGCCCGAGAACAGCCGTAACTCAATTGAAAGGAGTTTCCTTTTTCTCCGGAATCTGTTTATTGAGTTCCTGCTCAAAATGTCTCCAGCCCGAAGGCTGGTTTATTCAATGGCTGTAGTTTTCTTCATTGCAGGATGGTTTGGCGGAATGTGGAACTGGGCCGTCCTTGGCTTTTTTATGGTAAATCTGCTCATTGCCTTTGAACTTGCAGACAAGCTTACGGCAAAAGATGAGCTGGCCGTGGCACGCGAAATCCAAACGGACCTGATGCCCAGGCATGCCCCTGAGAACAGCTTGTTCGACATAGCCTGCTATTCCGAACCGGCAAGAGAAGTCGGGGGCGATTACTACGACTTTATCTGCCCGGAGAATCAGGAAGAGAGAATGTACATAGTAATTGGGGATATATCGGGCAAGGGAATGGGGGCTGCACTTTATATGGTACAGGTTCAGGCAATATTAAGACACCTGTCGAACACCTGTTATGGCACCAAAGCAATACTTACAGCCCTAAATAAAAGCCTGCAGAATGTTTTGAAGCCCGAGAGCTTCTTTACCGTTTCCATGGCCTCGCTTGAAAGGGGTAAGTGTGAAATTTCTTTTTCCAGGGCGGGTCACACGCCTTTGTTGCATTACAGGGCCAGAGAAAAGAAAGCTGAAAACGTCACCCCTGTAGGCATGGGGGTAGGGCTCTGCGACGGAGGAATATTCGACAGGGTACTCGAAGAGACTGCAATTACGACTGAAACCGGAGACGTGCTCGTTTTCTATACCGACGGGCTTACGGAAGCTATGGACAAGGAAAGGAATTTTTTCGGCGAGGAGCGCCTCAGGAGCATAATTGAAAAAAACGCACACCTTAGCGCCTCACTCATTCAGGAAAGCATAATAAGAGAACTTGAGGAGTTCCGGAATTCTGCGCTTCCGGGGGATGATACGACTCTTGTTATAATGAAAAGACTCAGTGAAGCTGCTTCCCAGGAAAAGCACGTCCTTTTGTAATATGTTTCTAAAACATCAGCGTCCAGAGTACGTAGTCGAGAATGAGTATAAGTGCAGCAGAAAGCACAAAAGAGCGGATTGTTGAAAGCCCCACGCCTTCTGCGCCTCCTTCTGTCCTGAACCCTATGTGGCAGCCCAGAAGTGCCGTTACACCGCCAAAAATGACCGTCTTGGTGAGTCCGAAAAGGAAATCGCTGAAGACAAAATATCTTTTAACCGACTGGAAGAACACTGCAAATGAGACTCCCAAGAAGAAGTTTGAAATTACGTAGGCTCCCAGGACGGCAATGACGTCGGCAAAAATTACAAGTACGGGCATCATTAGAACTGAAGCTACAAAGCGGGGCATCGCAAGATACCGTACGGGGCTTATGGCCATAGTTTCAAGCGCGTCAATCTGTTCGGTTACTTTCATGGATCCAAGTTCGGCTGCAATGGATGCTCCTACACGTCCTGCGATTACGATTGCCGTAAGAACAGGGCCAAGCTCTGTAATAATTGCGCGGCTGGTTGCTGTCCCCAGAAATGAAAGCGGAGCTACGCCGCTAAGCTGATATGCGGCCTGCCAGGCTGCAACGGCTCCCGTAAAAGTGGCAATAATCAGTACAAGGGGAAGCGAATTTACGCCTATGTGCTCCATCTGAAAAAGCACAAGGTTACGGCTCCTGATAATGGATGGGAAAAACCTGATAATTCCAAAGAGAAGATTAAAAAACTGGCCTACCTCTTCAAAGAAATTCAGAATCTTATTGCCGAAATTTCCTGCAAAATTCTTTAGCACATTTGTCCTTCTTTAATTTCCTTTAGCTTTAGTCTTTCAAATTTAACTAAAAAACTTAAAACTAAAAAACATCGCACGAATTCACCCCTCCCGGGCTTTTTCCGTGAATTATGCAATAAGATTTTGTAAGGAAAACCTTACAAAAAAATCAGAATATTCCTTACAGGATTTTCCAGGTGCTGCATATTGAATTCTGCAAAAATATGCCGATAATTTAGGACTTAACTATACGTATAGTGATAGCGACAGTTCTGAATTCCTGTCCGGGGAAAAATTCAATTCGTCAGGAAATTGCATTCAATGCTTCTTACGGGAAGCAAAATTCAGTTTTTAACCCAAATTCATTTATAAAAGCAGATTTAGAAAAGAAGAGCCGGCTGGCACCTGGGATGCTTCATTTTTAGAAGAATTCGTGAGAAAAACTGCCGGCAGAGTTTACAAAAAAAAATACACGACCAATTAAAGAATACGCGTGATTTGAGTATTTGAGTGTTAAAAGAATTTGAACGGATTATGGATAAAAAGATCTTAATTATTGAAGATAATAAACCCGACTTTAATTTAATACAGGCCTACCTTTCGGACTATATTTCCCTCGAAGGTATACGGCATTCCTCCACGCTTGCAGGCGGAATTAAAAGCCTGTCGGAAGACCCGCCGGAAGTGATAATTCTGGATCTGAACCTTCCGGATTCCTTTGGACTGGAGACCCTGCGAAAGCTGAATACATACGGCAGTGACATCCCGGTAGTGGTTTTGACCGGCAATAACGACATCGATCTTGGTAAAACCGCACTGAGCTATGGCGCAAGTGATTACCTGTCCAAAAATCATATTACGGAAGAATCCCTCTGGAAATCACTCATCTATGCAATAGAAAGAAAAAAGAACGATAGGGTAAGGGAAGAACTCAGCCAGAGAAATAACAAGAGATTCCTTGCAAACCAGATGCTCAGCAAGTTCATAAAGCTGGTCGTAAAGAACACAAAGCTTTCGGAACTGACAAAAGCAGTTGCAGGTGATATTTCAAGGGTCCTGGAAATTGAAGAGATGAGGATATGCTTTGAAGACGAGAAAATCTGCAGCAACGACTGCAGGCTTAACGGACAGAGCAGCGGGAAAAACTGCGTTCTGGAAGGCATTGGCAGGTCGGGCCTTGAATACCTGCTCTCAGGCAATTCCATAATCATTGACAATATAAACGAGGTCAGCAGTACTTTTGGAATACTAAAAGGAAGCTATCTTCCATCTGGACTGAACTCTGCAATGATCATTCCGATGATGGTTGAAAACAAATACATCGGCGCAATTATCTGCGGGAGCCGGAAGCTGAGAAAATGGTGGACCGAAGAGGAGGCATTTCTTGTTTCTATTGCAGACATCCTTGCAATTGCAAGGGAAAATGAAATTCATAGTTCGGAAGAAGAAAAGCTGAACCTGAAAATTAAGAAATCGGACGAGGACCTGGTAGAGCTGAGTAAAATGCACTATGAGCTTCTTGAAGTCCGTAACGTGCTTCTGGATGCAATTCCCGATATGGCATGGATGAAGGATTGTAACGGCAGGTATAAGGCCGTAAACAAAATCTTTGCTTCCATGTGCAATATGCCAAAAGAAGAGATTATGAATAAAACGGATCTTGAAATATGGGAACCGGAATTCGCACGGGCTTTTATGGCAAACGATCTTAAAGTACTAAAATCGGGAGAAGAGCTTGGTGTGGAAGAGTTCATAATGGATAAAAATGGCAATAAAAGGCTCTATGAAACGATAAAAGTACCGATTTTCAACAAGGAGGGCCAGGTAGCAGGAACGGTTGGAATGAGCCACGACATTACGCTCTTAAAGCAAGCCTCGGAAGTTCTGGAACATGAAAACCGGAAGCTGGAGGAAATTGTATCCGGAAGAACAAAGGATTTAAAAACGGTTGAAAAGAACCTGCAAAAAGAGATGCAGGAAAGGATCTTGGTGGAAGACCAGCTGAAGAAACTTTCCGTTGCGGTAGAACAAAGCCCGGTCTCAATCGTCATTACTGACCTGGATGGAAACATAGAGTACGTAAACCCCACGTTCTGTGTGACGACCGGTTATTTGATGAAGGAAGCAATTGGCCAAAACCCCAGGATACTGAAGTCAGGCAAAACACCTGCTGAGACTTACAGGCAGTTGTGGGACAGGTTAAACGAGGGGAGCACCTGGACGGGTGAGCTCCTGAACAAGAAAAAGAACAATGAGCTCTACTGGGAATATTGCGTGATTTCCCCGATCAAGAACACTTCCGGGATTATTACAAACTACATAGCCATTAAAGAAGACATAACCGAATCAAAAAATGCTGAAAAAGTCCTGAAAGAAAGCGAAGAAAGATTCAAGCTCCTTTACGACAAGGCGCCTGTAGGATATCTTTCGCTGGACATAGTGGGAAATATTATTGACGTAAACTATACATGGCTGCAAAAGCTGGGTTACCTGGAAGATGAGGTAAAAGGCAAGTGGATGGGACACTTCCTGACCGGAGATATGAAGAAAAATTTCACTTCATCGTACCGTAACTTTATTCTCAAAGGAATGCCAAAAGACAGGGAATTTGACATCCTGGCAAAGGACGGAAAAATTATTACCGTCCAGTTCTCAGGTAAAGTAGCCTACGACGATACGGGTAACTTTATACAGACACACTGTGTATTCTTCGATGTGACCGAACGCCGGAAGATGGAGAAAACAATAGCCGAAAGCGAGGAAAGGTTCAGGACTATCTTTGAGAATTCCCCTGTCGGTATACGCATATCAGTCAATGGCGTGACACAGATTACAAACCGGTCGTTTATGAAAATTTTCGGCTACAGCAATCCTGAAGAACCCAAGGGAGGCTCAGTCCTGGACGGGGTTGCCCCGGGTGACAGGGCAAAGGTAATGAATTATCTCTTAAAGAAGGTAAAAGGGGATCAGACTGAGGAAAGCTTTACGTACTGCGGCATGAGGAAAGATGGCTCCGTTTTCCCGGTTAGCGCAAGCGTAGCTGAACTGCTGCTGCCTGAGGGAAGGGCAATTGTAGGCTTTTTTGCCGATATCACCGACCAGAAGCAAAAAGAAAACCAGATTATCAGCTCATTGAAAGAAAAGGAAGTGCTGCTTAAAGAGATACACCACAGGGTTAAAAATAATTTGCAGATAATCTCAAGCCTGCTGAATCTTCAGACAAATAACATCACCGATCCGAGGCTCATGGAAGCGTTCAATGTAAGCCGGAGCAGGGTTAAAGCAATGGCGCTGATTCATGAGAGACTCTACCAGTCCAAAGACCTTTCCATTGTTAATTTCAAGGAATATATTTCCGAGCTGGTTATGTACTTGCAGAGGACTTATACGACTGATGGAAAAAGAATTACTTTTAATATTGCAATTGATTCAATTGACCTTCCCATAGATACTGCAATTCCGTGCGGATTGATAGTAAATGAGCTGATTTCAAATGCCCTTAAGTATGCCTTCCATGACGTGGATTCCGGGGTTCTGACGGTCTCGGTAAAACAGAATGGAGATAGTTCTGCCTGCCTGGAAATTGCCGATAATGGAAGAGGCCTCCCCCGGGGCTTCGAGATAAGCAAAACCAACACACTGGGCCTTCAGCTGGTGCATAACCTGGTGGATCAAATTGACGGAAGCCTGGAAATTTCGAATAAGGACGGGGTTAAGTTTAAGATTAAATTTAAATTGTGAGCGTAGGGAAAGGGTATGAATAGCGAGAAAATACTGGTCGTGGAGGATGAGGCAATTGTTGCTTTGGATATAAAGCTGAGGCTGCAGGCGCTGGGCTATAAAGTAACCGGGATAGTTTCCAACGGTGAAGACTGCCTGAAAATGATTGAGGCAGAAAAACCTCAACTCATACTGATGGATATTATCATTAAAGGGGAGCAGGACGGCGTGTCTTTGGCCGGCTTCATAAAAGAGAAATACAATATTCCGGTTATATATCTGACTGCTCACACTGATGAAGCCACACTTGACAGGGCAAAGCAAACTGCTCCATACGGGTTTATAATTAAGCCCTTTGAACTAAAGGACCTCCGCTCTACAATTGAAATTGCACTCTTTAAATACCAGTCGGAGCTGAAAATCCTGGAAAGTGAGGTTAAATACAGGACGCTCTTTGAAAAAGCAATGGATGCCGTCCTCATAACGGACCAGGATGGCAGGGTTAACTCATTCAACAAAAAGGCAGAAACACTTTTCGGGTGCAGTGAATTGGAACTTGCAGGAAAAAATTTCCTGAGTCTTATGGAAGATGGGCAGTCAATTGCCGGGATGCTGCTTAAAAACGATGAAAACGGGGAAACCATTGAATGCAAAGCAAGAAGGATGGACGGAAAAATAATTTTTATTGAGTTCAGCTATTCCAGGTGGCGCCTGAATGAAAAGGATAAAATTACATTTATAGTAAGGGACGTCTCCAGGAGAAAAGAAACCGAAGAGGAGCTCAGAAAAATTCAGTCTGAGCTTGAAGTGCGCGTAAATGAAAGGACGCTGGAACTGAAGTCCTTAATTGACCTGTCGGTCCTGCCGATAAGAATATTCCTGGAAAACGGTTCCTGTACATATAGCAACAAGGCTGCCGCAGACCTCGGCATCAGGTACAAGGAAGGCTACTGCATCTTTACGGATGAGATTTTTCTGAAGAACAGCTACATGGAAAAAATCGAAGAAATTTTTAAGCAGGGTGGTGTCTTTACGACGCAGCCGGTTTTTATTGAACCCGATGAGTTTCCAGGCTATGAAAACCCGGGCATGGTAGTCCTGGTCTTTCATTTTTATTCCGTCAACACCAGCTCTTCAAGTGCCGGCAGGGTTGTCAACCTGATAGAAAATGTAACTGAGCACTATAAGGCGGAGAAATTCAACAAAGATCTGGAGGACCAGAAGGACAGATCCTCCTTCCTTTTAGACGAGCTTGAGCAGGAAAGGAGAAGGATTTCAAAGGAGCTGCACGACAGTATTGGGCAGATATTAACAGTGGCGAAGTTCAATATTGAGCTTTTTGAAAAGACATATAGATCGGAAAACAAATACATAACAAACACGAAGGAATTACTCGTAAAAGCCGGCAAGGAGCTGAGGGAAGCCATATATGCAATCCGCCCGGCAAACTTCGAAAAAAGCGACATTAACGTTTTACTAAAAACCCTAATACAGGAGCTTTCGGGCAATATCGGCCTGTTTATTGAGTACACTACAAATGACAATTTTACTGATCTTTCGGAAAAAGCAAAAATTGTAATCTTCAGGATAGTCCAGGAAGCATTAAACAATATAATAAAGCACTCCGGGGCCAGGAATATTCAAATCCGTCTGCACAGGACGGAAAGCTGTCTGAACCTGATTATTAAAGACGACGGAGTAGGATTAAACATTTCGGGAGATACGTTTGGAACAAACCGTTATGGATTGCGCAACATGAGGGAAAGGGCCGCACTGATAAGCGGAAACTTCCAGATAGAGTCGCAGCTAAATGAAGGCACCACTATTAACATATTATTCCCTGTAAATGAGGCATTATGAGCAAGATCAGGATATTTATTGCCGATGACCATAAAATTCTGAGGGATGGACTGACCTCGGTTATTGAGTCGGAAAACAGATATATTGTCGCCGGGCAGGCCAGTAACGGCCTGGAAGCCCTTGAAGGCATAAAGAGTATTAAGCCGGAGGTGGCAATAATTGACATAAACATGCCGATATTAAATGGCATTGAGATGACAAAAGAGATCAGGAAATTCAGCAAGGAAATTAAAATCATCATACTTACAATGTTCAACGATGCAGACCACATAAAAGATGCAATTGCAGCCGGAGCAAACGGCTATATGCTGAAAATGTCCGACATGGACGAGCTGTTCCTGGCAATTGATACTGTCATCAGCGAAGGCCGTTACCTGAATAAGGACGTCCAGAACATACTGGTATCAAACTATGTGCATTCACTGCAGTCGGCGCAGACAAAAAGTGAAATCCTTCCACTGACAAAAAGAGAAAAAGACGTCCTTAAGCTCATTGTGTCCGGTTTAACCAGCCAGCAGATTTCAGAAAAGCTTTATATCAGCTATTTTACCGTGGCCGAGCACAGGAAGAACATTATGAAGAAGCTTTGCGTCAAAAATACGGTTGAGCTGGTTAATCTTGCCGTAAGAGAAAAGCTGGTCTGAATGCCCCCGTTTCCTTTAGGGGTACCTATTCATAAAAAGCCATAAAAACAGGAGCTTTTGGCGCTACTGCGGGGGAAGAATACCTAACCTTAGGTACTCAAAATGGCCAATGTTCTGTATTAAATTAGCAGAATAATAATCGAATATTTGTCAAAGAAATTTTCTTTCTAATTAACGGGTTAACCCGGAGATGGATTTTGATAAACTTGATAAATGAGAATCTGAATGCCAGCCTGCAAAATGCTCCGGCTCTTCCGGTCTTCTGCCCCCGGGATGGAACTCTTGACCTGTTGCCCGTAAGGGGCATTGAAGGCAAAGTTTCCCGCGCAATAGACCTTTTAACGGAAGACTACTGCCGTTTCGGGAGGCTTCTTCAGGAAAGCTATCTCATTTCAAAGAAAGTTGTCAAAACCATAATTGAAATAACGGGGCTCATTTCACACGAAGAACTCAACAGCGAACTTAAGTTTCTTTCTTCTACAATCGGGCAGCTGAACCTCATATTCCATCGCCTGGAAGAAGAATCAGCCACAAAGGAAAAGAATCTGCTGGGCATAAAAAGTAACCTCCTTTCAATTATCTCCACTCTTGAAAGCTACAACAAAATTGTTAGGCACTTAAGGATACTCGGGATTTCTACTAAAATTGAAAATGCAAGACTAAGGACTGACAGCGCAGGTTTCAGCACAATAGCCGAGAACGTGGAACAATTATCGGAGGTCATAAATGAAAAAGCGCTGCAGATAAAGCATAAATCCAAAATCCTGGTCGGAGACGTAATAAGTTTAATAGCAAAGATCAAAGCCCTTGGCGATGAACAAAAAAAGGAATCGAGGCTCATCGTTGAGAATGCAAAACACAGCCTGGAGCAGTATCAGCTAAGCTGCAGCTCTTCTTTTAAGAAGGCCGGCGTGATCCATGAATTGTCTTCCAGGATATCGAAAGACATAAATAACCTCATTACTTTCATCCAGATACAGGACATAATAAGACAGCAGCTGGAGCACGTAAAGGAAAATCTGGGCAATGCCAGCAGCCATCCGGAAAGCAGCCTGTCGAAAACCGATGACCTGCAGTCAATTAAAAAGCTGATAATTGTCTGCCAGCTTGAACTGGCACAGGTACTGCATTCGAAGGGTGAAATTGCCTCTACGGCAGAAAGCATAAAATCCAATAACCTGGAGATCCGTGCCAACATCCATGAAATTGCCGCGCAGTCGGACTCATTTATCTCAAGCGGCGAGGCCGGAAGCGGCATACAGAAAGTTGAGGAGAACCTGTCGCATCTTTCTGAATCCCTGAGCAGGAACCACAATACAAATGAAAGCCTTACTTCAGCCATAAACTCCCTGGCAAGGACGATTGCCGATTCAAACAGGTTTGTGTATGAGATTGAAGAAATCGGCGCGGAAATTGAGCTTATAGCCCTTAACGCAAGGATAAAAGCCGCTCACATAGGAAGCGAAGGGGCAGGACTTGGAGTTTTATCCGAGGCAATCCAAAACCTGTCTTTAGAGGCAAAGGAATTGTCCTTAATGATTTCGGAGGGGCTTACCAAGGTACAAAGCGACACAGAAAACCTCAGTCAGAATAATGACAACGATCAGGCGGCAATCCTTTCTGAATTTAAGGCGGTCGACGGGTCGCTGAAAAAATCTCTTCTAGGCATTCAAAAAAGCAACTTAAGCCTGGAGGGTCTGAAAAGCGAGCTGGATTTTTCCATCGGGGAGATGTTAAAAAAACTGGATGAAATAAGAAGCGGCCTCAGCTTTACGGACGATGTGCTCAGTGAAATTTCATCGCTTCAGTATGTGCTGGAGGAATACGCTGAACTTGCACCTAAAGCAGGAATACTGATAAGCAGTGAAGACAGGGAGTTCTTGGGAGACGTTTCTTCATCTTATACGATGAACAGTGAAAGAAAAGTCCATCGGGCTTTGGTAAGCCAAAGCCAGGAGAACACCCGGCTTCAGGCCGAAGAGGAACCACTGGGCGACAATATAGAACTGTTTTAACTGTTAAAAATTTCCGGATAATGAAAATTCCGGAGAAAATTACGGGAAAATAAAGATGGTAAATATAGAAGGCGATTTGACGATTAACCGGATGAGCGGCATAAAAAACGAGATCACAAAACACATTGGCGCTGATCCGGAACTTAATGTTGCAATTTCCAACATAGAAAAAATGGATGCTACTTTCATTCAGCTTTTAATCGGGCTGGAAAATGCTTCAAGCGGAATCCAAATTGAAACTACCCCTGATGACAAGAAAAAGATTTACGGCTTCATTAAAAGCTATGGTTACTACGGGGAACTAAATCTGCAAAATACGGAGAACTAAATGAAAACAATATTAACAGTAGATGATTCATCGAGCATACGCCAGATGGTGAGCTTTACCTTAAGCGAAGCAGGCTACAATGTAATTGAGGCATCAGACGGCAAAGACGGCCTCGAGAAGATTAAGAAGGCAAGTAATGTGAACCTGGTTATTACGGACCTGAACATGCCGAATATGGACGGCATTGCGCTCATCAGGAAAATCAGGGAAAGTCCGGCACACAAGTTTGTTCCAATACTGATGCTGACTACAGAATCGCAGAATGAAAAAAAAATGGAAGGGAAGCAGGCAGGGGCCACGGGATGGATAATTAAACCCTTCAAGCCGGAACAGCTGGTTGCAGTAGTCAAAAAGGTACTGCCCTAGTGCAGTCTTACTGTAATGCCGGATATAAACATTAAAGGTGAGAAAATTGTTAGACCATTTAAAAGAAGCGTTTTTAGAAGAAACAAGAGAACTTCTCGGCCAGCTTGAAGAATCACTCCTTGAGCTGGAAAGTGATTCTTCGGATGAGGGGCTCATATCGAAGACCTTCCGGATACTCCACACGATCAAAGGATCGGCCGGAATGTTTGATTATGATGAAATCTCCCGGTTTACACATGACATAGAAAATGTTTTTGACCTGATCCGGAACGGAAAAATTAAAGCAGACAATCATATAATTACTTTGACCTTAAGGGCACGGGATCAGATAGAGAAGCTGCTGAATAATGACGGCAGTAGCTGTAGCGAGGAAACCTCTGAAATTGTAGAATCATTCCGTAAGATACTCCTCGGTTTTAATGAAGCGGGTTTACCGGAAAAAGTCAAAACCTGCATTGTCTCTGAAGCAGTGGAAGAAAGCCGGACGGAAGATTATCTTATTAAGTTTAAGCCTTCAGAAGGCATACTGAAAAACGGTACAAATCCGCTCTTACTTATAAATGAGCTGAGGGATTTGGGTGAATGTTATCCGTGCATGCTTACGAACCAGATACCGCCCCTTGAAACTTTGGAGCCTGAAAAATGCTACCTCAGCTGGAACATTTTTCTAAGGACCTCCAGAGGCATTGACTCGGTTAAGGATGTGTTCATTTTTGTTGAAGATGAATGTGAACTCAAAGTAGAGGTAATTGAGGAAACAGGCACCCCGGTTGGTCTTAATGATTGCAGCCGGGAAATCCTTGACATCCTTTCTGAAAATTCTCCAAATATAACCAGGGAATTGAAAAAACTGCTTTCTGAAAAGGCGAAGTTACCTAAGACTGAAAAGGCCGCCTTACCGGCTAACCTCAAAACAGAGAAATGCAGCGACACGGGAAATGCAAAAAGCATTAAAGTCGGTTCCGAAAAGCTGGACTACCTGGTGAACCTTGTTGGTGAGCTTGTAACCGTGCAGGCCAGGCTTTCGCAGATTTCGGCCCAAAAGAATGACCCCGAACTCATCTTAATTTCCGAAGAAGTGGAAAGGCTTACCTGTGAGCTCAGGGACAATGCCTTAAATATCCGGATGGTCCCGATAAGATCCACCTTCAACAGGTTTAAAAGGCTGGTCAGGGATTTGTCGCAGGAACTGGGCAAAAAAATCGACCTGTTTACGGAAGGCGAGGACACGGAATTAGACAAAAACGTAATTGACAAGCTTAATGATCCGCTCGTTCATTTAATCAGAAACAGCATAGACCATGGTATTGAGGCTTCGGATACGAGGATAGCTTGCGGGAAGAATGAAACCGGAAGCGTAACACTTTCTGCCGGGTACGCCGGCTCAAGTGTCATCATCAGAATCACAGATGACGGCGCGGGACTGAACAGAGAAGCCATACGTAAAAAAGCAGTTGAAAAGGGGATTATTACAAAGGAAAGCAGCCTGAGTGATAAGGAACTATATAACCTCATCTTTGCCCCCGGATTTTCCACCGCTGAAAAGGTCTCCAGCATCTCGGGGCGCGGTGTTGGAATGGACGTGGTAAAAAAGACAATTGAATCCTTAAGAGGAAACATAGAAATAACCAGCGAAAGCGGCAAAGGGACCACCATCACACTAAAACTTCCTTTGACGCTGGCAATCATCGAAGGCCTCTTGGTTAAGATCAGCGATGAGTACTTCATTATTCCGCTTTCAGCTGTAGAGGAATGCATTGAAATGCATAGAAGCGAAATTCAAAACGAAAACGGAATGCATCTGGTGAAAGTCCGCGGGGAGTTAGTTCCTTTTATTCCGCTCAGGGAAAGGTTTAATATAACGGGCCAATCCATGGAAATTGAGCAGGTGGTAATAACAAGCAATGATGGCAATAAGTCAAGCGCCAACAGCAGCAAGATCGGCTTTGTCGTTGACAGTGTAATTGGAGAACATCAGACGGTAATAAAATCCCTTGGAAAGTTTTATAAAGACGCAGACGGGTTTTCCGGGGCGACTATACTTGGTGACGGTACACTTGCTTTGATACTGGACATTCCTACTCTGATAAAGAGAGAGGAAGAGATGGAAAAGAAATTATTTCAAAATAGATAGAAGGTCGTGCAATGATAGAAGAACTCAGACAGTATCTTACGTTCAAACTGGGCGAAGAAGTATTCGCACTTGACGTAAATCAGGTCCGTGAGATCCTGGATTACATCAAGATTACAAAAGTCCCGCAGACGCCTGAATATATGTGCGGCGTGATCAACCTGCGCGGAAGTGTCGTCCCGGTAATAGACATGAGGCTAAAATTCGGCTTAAAGAAAACCGAGGCAACCGTGAACACGTGCATCGTGGTTGTTGAAGTGAACATAGAAAGCGAAAGGACGGTTCTTGGAGCCCTGGTGGATTCCGTGCAGGAAGTCTTTGAGCTGGAACCCGGTGAAATTGAAGCCCCGCCGAAAATAGGCACGCACCTGAAAACCGAGTTCATTAAAGGAATGGGAAAGCGTGAGGAGAAGTTTATCATCATACTTGACATAGACAAAATATTTTCAGCTAATGAACTGGAAATCTTAGGCAGCAATGCTGAAATAAATAATTGAAAATAAAAGAATAATATTAACGGGGAAAATCAAATGCTGAAATGGTTCATAAACTTAAAAATTGGCGTAAAACTAATCCTTAGTTTTTCGCTGCTGACTCTGATTGCAATATTTATTGGTTATATGGGTATAACCAATCTGCAAACTATTGATGCAAGCTATACAAAAATGTATGAGAAAAATACCGTTACGCTGGTGGAACTGGGCGACCTGCAGCAGCTTTTCCACAGGGTCAGGTGCAGCATAAGGGACCTGATTATTGCAAACAACAAAGACGAAATTGAGCAGACAATCAGCCAGATTGATGAATACTATAGCGGTATAAACAAGAATGCCGGCTCCTGCGAAAAAAGAATAGATTCGGATAAGGAACGGGACATACATGGAAGATTCATGGAACAGTACAAACTGTTTCATGAGAAGCTGTTGAAACTCTACTCCTTAAGCAGGGCAAATGATGATGCGCAGGCGCTTGCATTTATGAATGGCGAAATGAAGCCGGTTTCACATGATCTGCAGAAAGTAATCGAGGAGTGGGTGGAACTGAATAACCATATGGCCTCCGAAGCTTCGGATCAGAATACGGCGACAACAAGTTCAATCTCAAAAACATTGTTGATTACACTCCTTATCAGTGTCATTTTGTCCTTCAGCCTGGCAGTATTCATATCCCGCCTCATAAGCAGGCCGCTCGTTCAGGGATTAGAATTTTCAAAAGCCGTAGCAGGCGGCGACTTAAGGCAGCAAATAAACTTGGACCAGAAAGATGAAATAGGGCAGCTTGCAAGCGCCCTCAACGTGATGGTCGATAAGCTCAAGAGCGTAGTGGAGAATGTAAAGTCGGCTGCAGATAACGTAACCTCGGGAAGCCAGGAGCTCAGTTCGAGCAGCGAGCAGCTTTCGCAGGGTTCCACAGAACAGGCCGCCGCAGCTGAGGAAGCTTCGAGCTCGATGGAAGAGATGACGAGCAATATAAACCAGAATGCTGAAAATGCGCGTCAGACCGAAAAAATAGCTCTTCAGAGTGCGGAGGACGCAAAGGAAGGCGGCATAGCCGTTGCGCAGACAGTTGAGGCGATGAAAGATATTGCAGGCAAGATATCCATCATCGAGGAAATTGCACGCCAGACAAACCTCCTGGCATTGAACGCCGCTATTGAAGCCGCACGCGCCGGAGAGCACGGCAAAGGGTTTGCCGTTGTTGCAAGCGAGGTAAGAAAACTGGCCGAAAGAAGCCAGCTGGCAGCAGCTGAAATCAGCACACTGTCCTCCTCAAGCGTAAAAATTGCAGAAAAGGCCGGAGAAATGCTCACAAAGATAGTCCCGGACATTCAAAAAACGAGCGAGCTTGTACAGGAAATTACTTCTGCCAGCAGCGAGCAGAAATCGGGAGCCGAGCAGATTAACAGCGCAATCCAGCAGCTGAACCAGGTAATTCAGCAGAATGCATCGGCAGCAGAGGAAATGGCCTCAACGGCAGAAGAGCTCTCAAGCCAGGCCGAGCAGCTCCAGAGTACAATTGAGTTTTTCAGAGTAGATGACCACCTGCAGAAAAAGTCGGGCAAAACCGTTGCTCATAAGACGTTGCCTCAGGCAAATAAAGCCGGAAACAACAACAACAACGGCAATACTCAGCTCAGGACGGTGCAGCTTAAGCCGCAGAGAACGGCAAAATCCTCAGGCTTTGCATATGACCTGAGTGAAGGCGACAAGCTGGATGCCGACTTTGAAAGGTTTTAGATCTTCCTTTTGTTCAGAGGGCAGCCCCTTCTTGTAATCCTGGGCTGCCTGTCGTTATTCCTATCCCTGTTAATACCAAAGAAAAAGTTTATATATGAATAAATATCACTCAGAAACCGGCCAGCAAAGTGACAGCCTGACTTCAAAAGAATTCGAGGCTCTTAGCAGTTTTATATATTCGGAAGTTGGAATCAAGATGCCTGCAGGTAAAAAGATAATGCTTGAGGCGAGGTTAAGGAAAAGGGTAAAAGAGCTGGGAATCAGTTCTTATACGGAATACTGCAAGCTGGTCCTGAGCCGGGAGTCTTCTTCTTCGGAGATATTTCATTTTATTGACGTTGTTACGACCAACAAAACCGACTTTTTCAGGGAGCCGAAACAGTTCCAGTTTTTAGTGGAAAATGCCCTCCCGGAACTCAGGAGACTGTACCAAGTAGGTACCGAAAACGGGATAAGAATATGGAGCGCCGGCTGCTCAAGCGGCGAAGAGGCCTACACGCTTGCAATGGTGCTTAAGGATTATCTCAGGGATTTAAGTCAGATCAGAATTCTTGCCACGGATGTTTCCACGCAGGTTTTGGAGAAAGCTTTGCTGGCAATCTATGAGGAAGAAAAAGTTGAGCCCGTTCCGATGGAATTTAAGAAGAAGTATCTGCTCAAAAGCAAAGAAAAAGAAAAAAAGCTCGTGAGAATTGTGCCGGAACTGCGCAGGCTCGTTGAATTCAGGAGAGTAAACTTTATGCACGACAACTATGAGATCAAAGAGCTATTCCACGCCGTGTTCTGCAGGAATGTAATCATATATTTCGATAGGCCGACACAGGAGGCAATAGTACAGAAGATTTGCAGGTCACTTGCAAAGGGAGGCTACCTTTTTATCGGACACTCGGAATCGCTTTTTAATATGGACCTTCCGCTTGTACAGGTAGCCCCCAGCATATACAGGAAAGTATAGATGGAACTGAAACAAAATGACATGCCTGTCGTTTTCCTGCAGCCCGGGGAATATTACATTTCAAGAAAGCCCGAGATAATTGTAACCGTGCTGGGCTCGTGTGTTTCAGTCGTCCTTTACAGCAAAGAAAGTGACGTATGCGGAATAACACATAGCCAGCTTCCAAGCTGCAGCTACGGATCTGAATGCTGCAGAAGGTGCGACGAATCCTACAGGTATACCGACTGTTCGATCATAAGGCTTGTGCAAAAAATGGAAGAAAGTAAAATTGACATAAAAACACTTGGAGCCAAAGTATTTGGCGGAGCAGGCCTCATTGCAAGCAACAGTGCAGTCAAAGATAAAATAGGCCGCCGGAATATTGAAGTGGCGCTTGGCACGCTGGCAAAGGAAGGCATTAAGGTTATATCCCGCGATACTGGCGGATCAAAAGGAAGGAAACTCTTCCTAAACAGCAAGACGAAAGAAGTGCTGATAAAAAAACTGCAATAAATAAAATATAAGATTTAATGCAAATGGACAAAATTGGAGTACTGATAGTTGATGATTCGGCCTTAGTCCGGCAGACCCTAAGAGAAATTCTCTCATCCGATGAGGGAATTGAAGTAATAGGTGCCGCCTCGGACCCTTATGCCGCGGCCAGAAAAATGCTTGAAATTGTCCCTGATGTCATTACACTCGACATTGAAATGCCGCAGATGGACGGTTTAACCTTCCTGCAGAAGATCATGAGCCAGCATCCGGTTCCGGTTGTAATCTGTTCCAGCCTGACAGAGAAGGGCTCTGCATCAGCATTAAAGGCGATGGAACTCGGTGCAGCCGAGATAATCACCAAGCCAAAGCTCGGGACAAAACAGTTTTTTGAAGAGGCAAAAATAAAAATTTGCGATGCCGTAAAGGCGGCTTCAAAGGTAAAGGCAAACAAGCTAACTCAGCTTAGGCAGCCGGAGCCAAAACTCTCGGCAGACGTGATACTGGAGAAATCGAACTGCAAGGCGATGATACAGACTACGGAAAAGGTAATAGTTGTTGGTGCCTCTACAGGCGGCACAGAGGCCTTAAGAGTGTTCCTGGAAGATATGCCCATGTATTCACCGGGAATTGTGATTGTTCAGCACATGCCGGAGAATTTTACGGCGGCTTTTGCAAAAAGGCTGGACAGCCTCTGCAGAATAACCGTCAAGGAAGCCGAAAATGGGGATGCGGTTTTGAGGGGGCAGGCACTCATAGCTCCCGGCAACCACCATCTTTTGCTAAAAAGAAGCGGGGCAAGGTATTATGTAGAGGTAAAAGACGGGCCGCTCGTAAGCCGCCACAGGCCTTCGGTGGATGTGCTCTTCCGATCGGCAGCAAGATACGCCGGAAGCAATGCAATTGGAATAATTATGACCGGAATGGGGGATGACGGCGCAAAGGGATTGCTAGAGCTGAAACAGGCCGGGGCTTATACGATAGCACAGGATGAAAAAACCTCCGTCGTCTTCGGCATGCCCCAGGAAGCAATTAAGCTTGGTGCTTCTGCAATAGTGCTTCCGCTTCATTCAATCAGCAGGCATCTGGTAAAGACAAAAATAATTTGAAAAAGAATCATAAATTTTTTTCGTGCGGCGGAAGAAATGACTGACAAAGAAATCACTGAGAGTGAAAAATATTTTGCGGGGCAGGAGGAGAGGCAAAAACAGATCCTTCTTGAAAATGAGGAGCGCTTAAGGCTCGTTCTGGACGGAGCAAACGTTTCTTTCTGGGACTGGAACATTATCACGGGTGAAATCCACAGGAATGAGCAGTGGGCCAGGATGCTTGGCTACGCGTGCGCTGAAGCCGGCTCTAACCCGGGGCTGTGGAAAGAATTTATTCATCCTGATGACAGAGAAATGGTGTGCCGGGCAATTAAGGAACACCTTGCTGGTTCGGCTGCTTTCTATTTCGCAGAGTTTAGAATGATTGCTAGAGATGGGAGCATTAGATGGATGCAGGACCGCGGCATGGTTACGGTACGTGATGAAGAAGGAAATGCCCTCAGAATGAGCGGTCTACAAATTGATATTACCCAAAGTAAGCTCAATGAAAATAAGCTGAAGGAGTATGCCGAGGAGTTAAAGGCTTCAAACGCCCTGAAGGACAGGTATTTTTCCATTATCTCTCATGACCTCAGGGGGCCATTCCAGGGTTTCCTGGGACTTACAAAAACCCTTTCTGAGAGTGCTGAAAGCATGGAAAGACAAGAGATCTCAGAGGTGGCTTCCGTAATATATCAGTCGGCAAAGGAAACCTTTGCACTTCTGACAAACCTTCATGAATGGTCAAAGCTCCAGACAGGAAGATTTATTTTTTATCCGATAGAATTAAACCTGTTTCTGGAGGTTGAAAACATTGAGAAGCTTTTCCAGTCGGCTGCCCTCAATAAGTCAATTGACATGCAGAATAATGTGGATAGAAAAATATTTATTCGTTCCGATGAACAGGCATTATCCACAATTTTAAGGAACCTGATAGACAATGCCGTGAAATTTACAGCACATGAGGGAACAGTTTCAGTTAGCGCATCTCTTAGGTGCAATTTGGTAGAGATATCTATAGCCGATTCAGGGCCATCTTCAGGCAATAAGTTATCTGGTGTAATTTCAAACCTTGGAACGGGGTTTACACCCGGAAGAGGCAGCAGCGGTAAAAAGGGTTCAGGCCTCGGCTTGCCGCTTTGCAGTGAACTGATTAAAAAATGCGGAGGCACGCTAAACGTCAGGGAGAGCAATCTGGGCGGGACAGAGTTTTTCTTTACGCTTCCGGCCGGATTTGTGGAGGAAGATTCGAAAAACGGGAGCTAAAAACTGATGCCCCGGGGGGATCAGGCGTTCTTCAAAGCGGAAATTATTGACTCGGGCTTATCGGTATTGATGAGGCTTTCGACGGAATCTTTATCCTTGAACTTGTTGGCAATTTCAGCTAGCAGCTTCAGCTGCAGTTCGCTTTTATCCTGAGGCGTTAGGAGCAGCAGTATAACTTTTGCCGGAAGTTTGTCGGAAGCCTCAAAGTCGAGTCCTTCTTTATGAAAAGCCACAACGGCAACGGGTCTGGATACTTTGGCTTTTGCGTGCGGTACTGCGAGATAGTTTGCGATTCCCGTAGGGATTAGTTCTTCGCGGCTTTTTACCTGTTGAAATAGTGTCTCTTCGTCGATGTTGTACTTCTTAGCTGCAAGTGAGACCATCTCCCTTATTACAGAGTCCTTGTCGGGTGCGCTGCTGATAATAAACATCTGCCTGTCCAAAATGTCCCTTAATGAAAAATCCATCCTGCCTTTCAGGAAATAATTCATCACCGGAGCGCTGATAAGCGAGGTAAAGACGGCCATAATTACCAGGGCCACGAAAACCTTGTCCTGTATCAGTCCGAACTGCAAGGCCAGCAATCCGAGAATAATTTCCATTGCGCCGCGGGAGTTCATGCCGAAACCGATCACCAGAGAGTCGCGCCTGGACATATTTCCCCAGTAGGCTCCAAGTCCGCAGCCTATTACTTTTCCGGTAAAGGCAATGAAGACAACAATTAGGACCAGCAGGGGGTCGAAGTTAGTCAGTAGGTTAACCCTCAGGCCTATTGAAACAAAGAAAAGTGGGGCAAAGATGTTCGTTACAAACTGGTGTATGATTTCTCTTGTTTTTTCCCTTAGGTGAGCCGTGTCGCCGATAGTAATTCCTACGATGAAGGCGCCGAAGATTGCATGCACGCCAATAAATTCCGTAAATGCGGCACAAAGAAAGCCCAGAATGAAGATGAAATTCAGCACTCCGCCCGGGTGGACGAAGTATTTCTGAATATATGGGAATATTTTGTTGACTATTTTTCTTCCTATTAGCAGCATGAAAAGCGTAAAGCCAAGTATAAGGAGTATCTTATCTGAGAAGCCGAGCGTTCCACCTCCGGCTCCCATCATGCTCAGGATTAAAGAGAAGATGATCCATCCTGCCAGGTCGCCGAACATGGCTGCTGCAAGTATGATAAGCCCTATTTCAGTCCTTATTAAGTTCAGGTCCATCAGCGTGCGAGCTATTACGGGGAGGGCCGAAATGGACATGGCTGTTCCCATAAAAAGAGAAAAGATAAGGCGCATTTTCTCGTCATTGATACCGAAGTAATTGGGGTACATATATGCCAGTGCAAAGCCGAGTGCAAAGGGGAATATAATTCCCATGAAGCTGGTCAAAAAGGCCGTCTTGCTCTGCCTTACCACAACTGCCAGGTCGACCTCAAGTCCCGAGACTAAAAGAAGCATGATAACGGCAAGAGAGAATATGCCGTCCATGGCGACCTGAATTTCGGGCGTTTTAGGGAATAGCCATGCAGAAAAGCCAGGCATCAGCACTCCCAAGACAGTGGGGCCCAGTATAATGCCCGCCAGTATTTCGCCTATTATTGCAGGCTGCTTTAACTTAATGAAGAGCTCGCCAAGGAGTCTGGCCATAAGCAGCATAATGCTGATACTGGTCAGGAAAACTGTAAGCTGTTCTGCATCAAGTCTCATGGTACAGTATTAAATTTGTTGAAGTAAATCTTGCTTATCTTTTTTTAGAAGGGCCATATTAAGATAATTAACAATATAAAAAAATAAATCGGATTTTGTGCAAGTTTTTGCTTTGTGCCAGGGAATCTTTGAGGTAATGAATAAAACACGGAAAGAATAGTATATACATCATCTATGAGGCAAAAAACAGGGGGCCTTACCGTGTATTTGAGTTTAAAGTTTCAAATAAATTGCTTAATATGCATATAGCATTTCTGGCCTATATCCGGGCCGGAATAATTATTCCATAAAAAGTGGTGAATTATATGCAAAATATCAATTTCTTGCTCAACGATCATCAAGAAACTGCTCTCCAGCTGCCCGCAAACCTTGAATTCGGGCGGATTTTTACGGACCATGTTTTCGAAATGGATTACGATGAGGTTAACGGCTGGCACAATCCTACAATCAGAGGAAACGAGCCGATGCTGTTCAGCCCGGCTACAATGGTACTCCACTACGGACAGGCTGTTTTTGAGGGATTAAAGGCTTACAAGACAGAATCGGGCGAAATTGCCATATTCAGGCCCGACAGGCATTTCAGGCGTCTGAATAATTCTGCTCGCAGGCTTTGTATTCCTGAAGTAGATGAAGAGTTTATGATTGAGGCCTTGAAAGAACTGATCAAGGTGGATAAGGAATGGGTACCTGAAAAGAAGGGGACTTCTCTTTACATTCGTCCCTTTGTCTATGGCTCCGATCCTCTTTTAGGCGTAAAGCCCTCAAAGACATATAAACTTCTCATAATACTTTCGCCTGTTGGAGCTTATTACCCGGAGGGGTTTAAGCCCGTAAAGATTCTAGCCCAGGATGATTACGTCAGGGCTGTAAGGAAAGGACTTGGAGACTGCAAGACACCTGCAAATTATGCCGCCAGCCTCCTGGCTACACAGGAAGCACAGAAAAGGGGCTTTACACAGGTGTTGTGGATGGATGGCGTTGAACAGAAATACATTGAAGAAGTTGGCACGATGAACATTTTCGTCAGATTTAAGGACGAAATTGCCACACCGAAGCTGACGGGAAGCATTCTTCCTGGAATTACAAGAGCCACTGTACTTGAACTCCTTAGGGATAAAGGAATAAATGTTAACGAGCGACTCATCAGCATGCAGGAAGTAATCGAAGAATACGATAAGGGAAATGTCCTGGGAATCTTCGGGACCGGTACTGCCGCTGTCATTTCTTCTGTAGGCACTTTAAGCTACAAGGACAAGACAATGACATTTAAGCATGATGATCCCAATGATTTTGAATTAAATCTGTTTAATGAAATTCTTGCAATTCAGTACGGCCTAAAGCCAGACAATTACGGCTGGCTGGATTACATAAAATAAACATTGGAACATTCTGGATCTTATCAAAGGCAGGAATCCGGGTTGAAAATCCGGGTTCCTGTTCCTATTTTAAAGGGCTAATTTCGAATTTACTTTTTTAACCCGGCATCAGTCTCCCGGTGCAAATGAAACCAATATGGAAAATTTTCTTCTGATATTTATACTTTTGACTTTCGGCATAATATTAAAGCCGTTCAAGCTCTTTCCTGAAAATGCGGCGCACGTACTGAACCTTTTTGTAATTTACGTTTCGCTTCCGGCGCTGGTTTTACTGAATATTCCGAAGCTGTCTTTTTCCAGCGAGCTGATCATTCCGGTTTTGATCCCATGGCTGATGATAATCTTTTCGGCCGTGCTTATACTGTTTCTGGCGAGGATTTTCAAGTGGAGGAGGTCCATCGTAGGGGGGCTTCTTCTAGTTGTTCCGCTCGGCAATACCTCTTTCCTTGGGATACCCATGATCAAAGCTTTCTTCGGGCAGGATCACATCCCTTATGCAATTTTATACGACCAGTTCGGAAGCTTTCTTGCGCTGGCTACCTACGGCTCGGTTGTGCTTGCCTTATACGGAAACGGCAGCCGTCCCGGTATTAAGGACATAGTTAAAAAGGTAATTTACTTCCCGCCCTTTATTGCCCTCATCGTGGCTTTGCTACTACGATTCTGGTCCTATCCGCCGGTTATGGTAGGCGTGCTTCAGATGGCAGCCGAGACACTAGTCCCGGTTGTAATGTTTGCCGTAGGGCTCCAGATCTCGTTCAGGCTTCCGCGGTCCGTTGTGAGCCCCATGATAATTGGTCTATTGATAAAGCTTATTCTGGCGCCTTTGGCTGCACTTGCAGTCTGCAGTGCTTTCGGCATCTTAACGCCTCCGGCCAGGGTTTCGGTGTTTGAAGCCGGAATGGGTCCAATGATTACTGCAGGCGCATTGGCAATTATTGCCGGGCTTGAGCCCGAACTTATGGCCTCAATGGTGGGACTTGGAATTGCGCTTTCTTTTCTGACTCTTCCTGTATTATTCCAGATGCTTTAATTCACTTCCTTTTAGCCATTTCTTCCTCTTTTGGGGACCTGAGGTAGCCTATTAGTCAAGGGATATTAAATGTGGGTTGACTAATTCTGCCATTTTTGAGATAATTGCAGCCTCCGGGAGAAGTCCCTCTTGAAAAATATGCTTCCCCGGGCCCCTATTCGGAAAATTAAACGGAATTTGTATATTATCTATGGCGGGCTGCTCTTAAAAAGAGGCGGTACTGCCATTTTCTGAAAAGCTGATATCTGAACTGATATTCCCCCGATACGCTGGCTTTGGTAAAGTATTCATGTAATTTATAAAGGGAGCCGCTTTTGAAGTCTTTTATTATTTGTGTTTTTGTGTGTTCTTTTTTTCTATCCGGAAGGATTTTATCGCAGGTCTTAAGCCAGGACTCGCTGGCGCTGGTGGATTTTTATAAATCCACAAAAGGAGCGACGTGGTCGAAGAATACGAACTGGTTAACCAACAAACCGGTTTCACAGTGGTACGGCGTCAGGGCTGAAGCTAACCGTGTCTCTGCAATTTCTTTTGAGACCGCAAATAACCTGAAAGATTCCATACCGGCTTCCATTGGTAATCTAACAGGCTTAAAAGAATTAGACTTAAACTTTAATTATATTTCTTTCCTTCCGCCTGAAATTGGGGGCCTTAAGGCCCTGGAAAGGCTTCACCTCAGGAGTAATCAGCTCCAGGCTCTTCCTTTAGAGATCGTAGAGCTAAAGTCTCTTAAGGAGCTGGAGCTTTCGGAAAATTACCTTACGGGACTTCCGGACTCACTGGGTAGTCTTGAGAACCTTGAAGTGCTCGCGCTTGAGAACAATAAGCTTACGGAAATACCATCTTCTTTAGGAAACCTCAGGCACCTGAAAACTCTCATTATTTCGGGCAACCTGATTCCGGCTATACCGCCATCTGTAAGCCGTATGGCTTCGCTCAGCATACTGAATGTGGGGCTAAATCCTATAGATGCTATTCCATTTGAGATTACGCGCATGGACAGCCTGAAAGAATTGTGGGTTTATGGATGCAGGATCAGCTCAATACCCCCTGAAATCACGGGCTTAAAAACACTAAGGCGGCTTGGGCTGCAGGGAAACCTTCTCAGCAGCCTGCCTGAGGAAATTGACAGCCTGAAAAGCCTGAAGGAACTGTACCTTGATAACAACACTCTTACGGCGTTGCCGGAAGGTATTGGAGAATTGAAGAATCTAAAAGTCCTTTCGGCAAGGTATAACCGGCTTACTTTGCTTCCAGTATCGATAGGGCTTCTTAAAAACCTCGGCGAACTGAGGCTTGAACATAACCGTCTTGCCGCAATTCCAAAGGAGACTGGAGACCTGGACAGCCTGAGGCAGTTGTACCTGAATAATAATTTCCTGGAGGATTCAATACCGCGGGAGATTGGAAAACTGAAGAACCTGGTCTACCTGTCACTAAACGAGAACCTACTTAAGGGCACAATTCCTTCGGACTTAGGCAAAATGCCAAAGCTTAAGTATTTGTATCTGGAAGTAAATGAGCTGGATTCGCTGCCGGACTTTTCAGCCGATACGTCACTGCAAACGCTGACTGCATACGACAATAAACTGACGTTCGAGGATATTGAGCCCGTGCTGAAGCTTACAAAAATCAGCTTTTACTACGGACCGCAGGACAGCATCGGGCAGTATACGGATACGATGATCAACCCGGGAGATGTAATTAAGCTTTCGGTCAAAGTAGGCGGTACGGATAACAAATACCAGTGGTTCAGAAACGGAATTATGATTGCAGGCGCCAATTCGGAAGTCTATACGCTAAATGCCCGGGATTCTCTTGCCTATGGAGCTTATAACTGCATGATTACGAACGGCATTGTAAAGGATCTTGAAATTTACAGTCGCCCGGTAAACGTGGTAATTGGTAGCATGACTGCAGTTTTAGATAAGCCCGAGGTGCCGAACGCCTTCGAGCTGCACCAGAACTTTCCCAACCCTTTTAACCCTGCAACACGTATAAGCTACGATATACCGAGGGAAGGAAGGGTAAGGCTGAAGATTTATTCAATTGACGGCAAGGAGGTTGCAACTCTGGTAGATGAGTTTGAACGGGCCGGGAAGAGGACTGTCGTCTGGAACGGCAGGGATGACCGCGGCAACCAGGTCAGTTCGGGCCTTTATTTTTACAGGCTGGAGTCGGGAAATGAAATTAAAATCCGCAAGATGCTTTTGCTTAAGTGAGAATTCATTTGTAATAATAGGCTTTGTATAAAATCTGGGGTGCTTATTTTACGGTAGCTTATTAGAAAACTGAACCTGCATTATTAATTAAAGTTACTTCTTCTTGGAGAAGTTCTGTATATTAGTACACCCAAATTCCCGAATATTTGCAGGTGCACAAATTTTTTTGCGGAAATGCCTGCTTAATGCGGGAACACAAGGCCATGAAAGTTTTGTACAAGTGTTGTTGAAAAAATTACTTTAGGATTATGAACAGGTTATTAGTTATCGGTTTAATGGCACTCCTTTTTAGCTGCCGCAGTTTTTCACAAGCCTCTGCCTCAGGCACATCTTCAGCGCAGGCAGCCGTGGATTCACTGGTAAGCAGGCTGAACGAAAATAATAAAAAGAGCTTAAAAGAATTTTATAACCAGATATTTGCCATGGACAGCCTGGCTGAAAAGCCGCTCCTTGAGAATATGAACAAAAAAAGTTCAGTCCAGAAAATGTCTGTCCTTTCACATGCCCTGGTATATGTCTGTAAAGAAAACATCCTCAATGAGCTCGTGCATGCCTATAGGAGGGCGGATGATGCTTCGGCCAGGGCCATGATTGTCTATACAATTCTGGGTGTAAGATACAAGTTTAATGAAACCTCGGAGCTCGAGCTAATTCCAAATAAGGAAATTTTCCCGTTGCTGATTGGTACGCTGAACGATTCGCTGGACATATCTTCCATTGCCGAAGGAGTAAAAAAAATTAACGGGATTGCATGGCTTGCCATACAGAAATGGGGTGAGTTTAAGGACCTCAAGAAGGCTTTCTCAACAGACTTCATGGAAGCTTCCGTTGAGCAGAAAAAGAAGCTTCAGACAAAGCTTCAGGAATGGTGGAAGGAAAACGGCAATAACGTTTACTGGAATAAAAAGCTAAAGATGTTTACTCTAATAGGGGATTAGCCTCATTTATCCGGCCCAAGTATTAAGAGCTCAAGCATTAAGAGCTGCTTAATACCCTTAAAATTTCTGTACGGGAGACTCCTGAAATTTGTAAATTAGCGGAGTAATATTTCCCGTAAGGCCAAATGAAAATCAGATTAAGTGATGTTGACATTAATGTTGAAACAGTCCCTTCTGAAGAAGGGGCTATTCCGGTAATATTTCTGCACGGATTTACAGGCTCTTTTTCCGACTGGCAGTTTCTCTTTCAAAAACTCCCGCGGGGCTATACCCCTTATGCAATAGACCTTGTGGGCCACGGGAAGAGCAGCATACCATCAGATCCCTCGCTTTATTCGGCTCAGGCAATTACAAAACAGATGCTTGAGCTGATAGATTACCTTCAGCTTGACAAAGTAATACTGGCTGGCTATTCAATGGGAGGGCGTGCCGCACTAGCCTTTGCTTTAGAACATCCACACAGGCTAAAAGGACTCATCCTTGAAAGCTCCACTGCCGGAATTATTGACGAAAGTCAAAGACAGGAGCGACGGGCTTCCGACTTCAGTCTGGCCGATTTTATTGAACACAACCCCCTCGAAAGATTTGTCGACTACTGGATGAACCTGCCATTATTTGCTTCACAGAAAAAGCTGTCTGAGGAGGTTTATGCCGGAATCAGGCAAAGTAAAATGAAGAACAGCCCCAGGGGTCTTGCCAACTCACTAAGAGGCTTCTCAACGGGAATAATGCCACAGATGTGGGATAAACTTCAGGCCATAACCTGCAGGACGCTTCTTATTTCGGGTGAACTTGACGCTAAATTTACCAACATTAACGCCGCGATCTCGCGCATCATAAGGCATTCGGTGCACGAAGTAATAGAAGGCTCGGGGCATAATACCCATTTAGAAAAACCCGTTTTTTTCTTAAATTTGTTGTATGAGTATTTAACCGGTTTACTTAAAGAAAGCTGAATAGTAAAGAAAATTAAAGCGGAATTTCCCGCGGAATTCCTGCAAAAGAAATTGAAGAGGATAAGCAATGAAATTTAAATGGCAGAAGGCGAAAGAATACAAAGACATAATTTATGAAAAGATGGATGGCATTGCCAAAGTGACCATCAACCGTCCCGAGGTCAGGAATGCTTTCAGGCCCGAGACAGTAATTGAAATGTATGACGCTTTTATAGACGCAAGGGAAGATCCATCCATTGGTGTTGTACTGCTTACGGGCTACGGTCCTTCAAAGGATGGAAAATATGCTTTCTGCTCCGGCGGCGATCAGAGAATAAGGGGCGACCAGGGCTACGTGGGGCACGACGGCGTTCCGCGCCTTAACGTGCTGGACCTTCAGAAACTTATACGCAGCATGCCCAAACCCGTAATTGCACTTGTTGCAGGGTACGCCATTGGAGGAGGCCACGTGCTGCACGTTGTATGCGATCTGACCATTGCAGCCGACAACGCTATTTTCGGCCAGACGGGTCCAAAGGTCGGCAGCTTTGACGGCGGCTTCGGAGCCAGCTACCTGGCAAGGCTCGTCGGACAGAAAAAGGCGCGCGAAATCTGGTATCTCTGCCGCCAGTATAACGCTCAGGAAGCCCTGGATATGGGGCTTGTAAATAAGATTGTACCAGTGGGGCAGCTTGAAGAAGAAGGAGTCCAGTGGGCAAGAGAGATACTGGAGAAAAGCCCTCTTTCCATACGCGTACTTAAGTCGGCTTTCAACGCCGAGCTTGACGGGCAGCAGGGGATACAGGAGCTGGCCGGCAATGCAACTTTGCTTTACTATATGACCGATGAGGCGCAGGAAGGGAAAAAGGCTTATTTGGAAAAAAGAAAGCCCGATTTTAATAAATTCCCCAGACTTCCATAGAACAAGAGCCGAGGAAAATGATTAAATGGAAAACGTGAATTATCCGAACAAATTTCAAAGCTGGGTTCTGGCAAGCCGCCCAAAAACACTTCCGGCGGCAGTTGTGCCTGTGCTGGTAGGTACTGCCCTGGCTGCATACGAGGAGAGTTTCAGGCCCCTGGCAGCTTTGGTTGCATTGCTCTGCTCACTGCTGATTCAGATCGGGACGAACTTTGTAAACGACTTATATGACTTTCTTGCCGGAACAGATAAAAAAGACCGTCCCGGTCCCTTAAGGGTACTCGCCAATGGGCTTATCAGCGTTGGTGAAATGAAGGCTGGAATTGTAATGGTCTTCGGATTGGCATTCCTTCTGGGCATGTACCTGGTTTCCCTTGGAGGGCTGACGGTTCTTGCCATAGGGGTACTCTCAATACTTGCAGGGATGGCATATACGGCGGGGCCATATCCCCTGGCATATAACGGACTTGGGGACGTATTTGTATTCCTTTTCTTCGGCCTTGTAGGCACTGTAGGCACTTTTTACGTACAGGCACTCAGAGTCTCAGCCATTTCTGTCTGGGCTTCGGTTCCCGTAGGCGCACTTATTACAAACATACTCGTAGTCAATAATTACAGGGACAGGGATGAAGACAGGGCCGCAGGCAAGAGGACTACTGCCGTTATCTTCGGGAAAAAGTTCGCGCGTCTGCAGTATATAGTCCTTCTTCTGGTAAGCTATCTGACCCCCGTAGTCATTTTTTCGCTCTACAAACAGGATATCTGGGTATTTCTGCCCCTGCTTACCACACCCCTGGCGCTTCACCTGATAAAGATGATCTATTCGCTTGAAGGCTCTTACCTGAATAAGACGCTGGAGCTGACGGCAAAGCTTTCTGCTTTATACGGGTTCCTTTTTGCAGTTGGCATTCTTGTATGAACTTTCCTGGTATAAAATACCTCCCTTACGAAATCAAATTAAAAGAGCCCTTTATTACTTCGGGCCGGGTAATTGAAAAACGCAAGGGATTTTTTATTTGCATCTCCTCCGGCGGGGAAAATGAAATAGCCTGGGGGGAGGCCGCACCGCTTCCCGAATTTGGAAGTGAAACCTATTCTGAAGCCGAAAGGGCACTCAATGAGCAGTTCGGCCTTCTGCCAAATAAAGAGGGCATAATTGAGCCTGACCTTTTTGAAACCAAGCTCAGTGAAATAGCATCTTTACCGGCTTTAAGCCACGGCCTGGAGCAGGCGTGGCTTGGCTTCAGGGCTTTGAAGGAAAATACTTCGCTTGACAGATTCCTCAGTGTAAAGCTTAAAAGGAGCGTAAGTCTTAACGGGCTTATTGGCCTCATGAGCCCCGGGGAAGCCCTGTTAAGGGCACAAATGCTCGTAGAGCAGGGCTTTAAGACGCTCAAATTAAAGGCGGGCAGGAGTGACTTTTCCGAAGACAGGAAGTCTCTTGAAGCTATAAGGAGCCACTTCGGGGACAAAATAAAACTGAGGCTTGATGTAAACGGGAAGTGGCAGTTTTGTGATGCCTTAAATTATGTTAAGGAACTGGAAGAGTTCAATCTGGAATATATCGAGCAGCCGGTTTTGGGAAAAGAAGATTTCTTTAACCTCGCAAAAATCTCTCCCGTCGCGCTTGCTGCAGACGAGATAATAAGAAATAGCACCGAGGCATTTGACGCAATGGGTAAAAACCCGGGGATTGTTCTCATACTTAAACCCATGATGCTTGGCGGAATAAGAAAAACTCTTCAAATTCTGAAGGCCGCGGAGGCCTCGGGAGTAAAAGCCGTAATATCGTCATCTTTTGAGACTTCTCTTGGCAGGGCTATGCTGGTCTTTCTTGCTGCAAGCCTTAACTCTTCTATGGCGCACGGGATTGCTACAAAGGACTTCCTTGAAAGTGAGCCTTTTCAGGACCCATTTGAAATTAAAGACGGATCTATCGAATCTGGCAGCGCATTATTTCATGGCAGCCTTAAGCCCCGATCTGAGTTTTTCAAAGGCAGGTTCTTATTATGACGGATTTTATTTTCTTTAATAAAAAAATAGAAATTGATGAAAACAGGCCTGCTATTGTCGGCAAAGGCGGGATAATTTCTTATGCTGAACTTGTCAGGCGTGCAGGAGGGTATTCGGCTTTACTGAAGGCCATGGGGCTTAAAAAAGGAAGCCACGCCGCAATTCTTAGCGGCAATAACCCCGAATTCATCATTCTTCTTCTGGCTTTGTGGAACATTGGAGCCGTTCCGGTACCCCTTAACCTCCGGCTTCTTGACCTGGATTTGGAAAGGCTGATACGGCACTCAAAGGCGGAATTTGTTTTTGTGCACGAGGAACTAAAAGACAGACTTAAGTCTGAAATTAAAAAAATTATTTTCCCGTTTACACAGGATGAACTGACCAACAAGGCTTCATTTATACAGTGCGAAGAGTCCGGGAATCCGGATGAGCTGGCTTTGATACTTTATACTTCGGGCACTACAGGAAACCCAAAAGGCGTAATGCATTCTTTCAGCACGCTTTTTTATAGCGCCACGGCTTCCGACGTGCTTTTAAGGCAAACTAATATGGATTCCTGGCTGGCCAGCCTGCCGTTTTATCACATAGGAGGCTTTTCAATTCCCGTGCGCGCACTTCTTTTCGGAGCATGTGTTGCAATTCCGGATTCATTAAAGTCTGAAGACATTGCCCTTGCAATTGAAACCTTCAGGCCCACACTCACCTCATTTGTTACAACTACCTTAAGGCGCTTACTTGAAATGGGAGTTAAGCCGAATAAAGAGCTGCGCTTTATGCTCCTGGGCGGGGGGCCCGTAGATGACGCCCTGGCAGAAGATGCACTGAGGGAAAACTGGAAAGCGGTTAAGGTATACGGATCTACTGAAACGGCAACGCTTGTTACGGCGCTTGAGGTGGGAAAAAATACACGTAAACTAAGTTCGGTTGGTAAGGCACTACCAGGCAACAGGATTATTATTGTTGACGAGTACGGGCATGAAGTGCCCAAAGGTAAAAGCGGGGAAATAGCCATTCAGGGGCCTTCGCTTATGAAGGGATACTGGGAGAACCCTGAGGAGACTTCAAAGAGCCTTAAAGAAGGCTTTTATTATACGGGTGACCTGGGGCACCTGGATAGCGAAGGCTATCTTTACGTTGAAGCCCGCAGGACGGACCTGATTATCTCAGGTGGCGAGAACGTCAACCCCCTGGAGGTTGAGGCTGCAATATTGCGTTACGGTAAAGTAAAAGATGCCTGTGTATTTGCACTTGAAGACAGGCAGTGGGGCCAGAGGGTTGCAGCAGCACTGGTTAAAGACGGTGACTTTCAGCCTGAGGAGCTGGATAGTTTCTTAAGAGGCCATCTGGCTGCCTACAAGGTTCCGCGCAGGATATTCTTTTTAGATGAGCTGCCAAGAACCTCCTTAGGAAAATTAAGGCGCGACTATATTAGGGAAATGTTTAAGTTTAAGTGAAGAAAAGCTTAAATTCCCCTGAGATAATCCTTTAGATCCCCGGGAAGCGGAGCTTTTTCCCATGTTTGCCTGTTGACCGTAACGTGCACGGTTTTAACACGGGCCAGGACTTCGCCTTTTTTATTCAGTACCTCGTAGGAAAGCTCAAAAGAGGATTCCTTAAGAAGGGAAACGTTGACTTCTGCTTCAACTCTTTCGCCCGGCATGATAGCCTTAAGGAAGTCTGCCTCCGAATGCAATATAGGGATAGCGAACCGGCTATCGTTAAAATAGTCTCTTTTAAGGTTGCCTTTCTTTAGCATTTCCTCATAAGCCGCGTGTGCTATCTTAAAAATATTTCCGAAGAACATGATCCCCGCGGGATCGCAGTCGAAAAAGTTGACTGTAACTTCAGTCCGGAACATTATAAATCCTTATTTTTGTACCAAATTTACGCAAAAATAGCGTTTAATTTGCAGGAATCTTTTTCTTACGGCCTTGAGCGGAGGAAAAAATTCAAATAAAGAAAGGTCAGAGATATATACCTAATAAATCCCCTAAAACTAAACTGAAATTTTCTTAAATTTCGTGGGCGGAATTTTCAGCTATTGGTTTTAGGCTATAAATTTACGGAAGAAATGAAAACAAGCAATATTATTAAATTCTCAATATATCACCTCCTGATTTGTCTTATTTTTGCGGCTTTTTATCCCGTTAGTGCGCAGGAAAAAGAATATGACATAAAAAAGACCTACTATCCCAGCGGTAAATTAAAGACCGAGGGAGCCTATCACTATGATAAACGTGAGGGCACTTACAGGGAGTACTATGAAAGCGGGCAGCTCTGGAAGCTGTGGTACTTCCATGATGACAAGGAAGACGGCACCTCGCAGTGGTACCTTGAAAACGGGCGCCTTACGATGGAATGGAACTATTCCAACGGAAAGCTTGAAGGCCCCTCGAAATGGTATTATGAAACCGGGGAAGTGTGGGCTGAACCTAACTATATCAACAACATCCAGGAAGGCATAACCAAAACATACTACAAAAGCGGCAATGTTATGGGGCTCTGGAACTACCATAACGGCATACTGAACGGGCTTTCACGCACTTTCTTCGATGGCGGAAGCGTTGAAGTTGAAAAGTATTATGTGGATGGAAAGCTCGAAGGCCCAAGCAGAACCTATTTTGAAAACGGCAAAGTTGCCCTTGAGGCAAACTACAAAAACGACAAGCTTGAAGGAACTTCAAAACTGTTTTATATCGACGGCTCGGTAAAGGTAATAGATACGTATGAAAACGGCCAGATTATAAAGAGGGTCCGCTACGGCATCGATAACAAGTTTGCCAAGGTTGAAGAAAGCTTCAAGGATTATTATGATGACGGGATACTGAAGTCTGAGATAAGCTTCAAGGATGGGAAGAAAAACGGGCCGGAAAAAAACTATTATAACAGCGGCTACATTAAAACAGATTTTAACTATGTCAATGGCAATCCCGAGGGCGTATGCAAGACCTATCACGACAGCGGTTATGTAAAGACCGTTACGCCATATGAATCGGGTCTTAAGAAAGGCACCGCCTACGAATATGACAGCCTTGGGCGGGAAATAGCTGAAACAAATTATTATAAGGATGTAATTCAGGGAATTGCAAAAACGTTCTATCCTGACGGCAGCCTGAAGTCCGAAACTAATTTTTCAGACGGCAAGCCAGAAGGCAAGGCGCGGGGATTCTATCAGAACGGCAAGCTTGCATACGAGGAAGACTACCGCAATGGGGTTACTGACGGCGTGAAAACCTGGTATTTCCCTAATGGCGAAGTCTCTCAGTACGCATATTACAGGAACGGCCAGATAGACGGCGCGTACGTAAGCTACTACCAGAACGGATTTGTAAAAAGTGAAGCCAGGTATGAAAACGGAAAGCTCCTCTCGGAAAGGGTCTATGATGAAAAGGGCAGGGCACTGAAAAATTAGTACTTTGGGGTACAAACATAAAAGATATAAAAAAAGCAGAACAGTCTTTACTGTTCTGCTTTTTTATTTGCTTAACTAAAGTTTTTAGAAGTCGGCGCCGAGCGAGAAGTAATACTTCGGAGTCGAGAAATGATCCAGGTTGTACTGCCATGCAACGTCAAACCTTACAAGGAAGTAAAGGAAGAAAATCCTTGCTCCCACGCCGGTACCCATAAGTAGGTCCTTTGTCTTCAAGCTGCCGTCCTGCCTTGCCAGAAGCTGCAGCTTGTCCGTCTTATCCCATGCCGTACCAGCATCAACAAATGCCGCGCCAAGTATGTTCTGGAAAAGCAATGGAACGGGTCCCGTAACCAGGTATCT
The DNA here is from genome assembly GCA_025612245.1 of Ignavibacteria bacterium. Taxonomy (GTDB): domain Bacteria; phylum Bacteroidota; class Ignavibacteria; order Ignavibacteriales; family SURF-24; genus JAAXKN01. Next base: position 58,792 of record JAAXKQ010000013.1, on the reverse strand, counting down.
GATTAAGGGCATTCTGAGTTCCAGATTCAGGAGTGAATATTTAGTGCCGATTTTTTCAGCATAATTATATCCTCTCAAAGGCAGTGCCGGGGTAAGGAACGCAAAGTCGGATGCCGATCTGAGCGGGATTTCACCCGTGGAGAAAGTTCTGTTGATCCAGTTATCCGTTCCTCCGATAAAGAACCTCTGCGGGTTTTCACCACCTGAGTAGCCGCCCGAGAGTCTGAATACAAAAGCGTTATCGAACCAGAAGCGGCTGTAGTGCCTGAAGTCCCAGTTAAAGGAGTAGAAGCTCAGATTTCTTGATCCGCTGAAAGGATTTCCGAAAAGCGTAAGGTTGTACCTTGTTCCGTCAATAGGAGCCGTATAACCCCACATTGTATTATCGTGCACGAAGCTGAGAGAAGGAATTATGTATGATATTCTCTCAGGGGACTCATCCGTATTGTCCAGGTTTTCAGCCGATACGTTAAGCCAGCTCAGGCCGGCGTCAATTCTGTAGAATTTGTTTAACGGATAGCTGGCAGAAAGCACGGTGCCATAGTTCCTGAACCTGAACAGATCGGACCTGTAGGGATCGAGTGCGCTGGAGCGGTCCAAGTAAACAAACCTTGCCGTATGGAAAGCTTCAATGCCGTAGTTAACGCGCTTGGGCAGGTAGTAATAAGCAAGCCCGTAGTCGCTGTTCTTAAGGTCAATCTGCATGCTTGTTACTCCGATCAGGCGGTGATTGCCCAGGACGTCGCTGAATGAAAGAACAGTCGTACCCAGGAGTCCATAGAGCGTGCTGTAGCCGGCATTTGCATAAACTATATCGGGAGAGAAGCTTACCTTATACTTGTTCACATAGAAGTTGCCGTTTTTATCCAGGTTGTTCTTAAGGTTAAATTCCGGGTTTTTATTTCCTGCCGTGTCGGAGGTAAGTGCTTTTCCGCCAAAGACATACCTGCTGTAATCCTTGCCCGAAGTTGAGTCCTTGTTTACCTCAACGTTGCCCGTAAAGATATGGGATCTGACAGAGTCTGTTTCTTTTCCGCCTGCAGTCTTAACTCCCGTCGTATCCTTAAGAAGTGTTGTGCTGGCCGGTACGGTAGTAGAATGTATGGCCAGGGATATGCTGTCGGCCTTGGCAGGATTTAAGAGTCCCGCATAATAAACCGTTGGTTCCAGCTGTTTTTTTGTCGTTTTAGGTTCAAAAGGGTTCATCATAAGGAACAGGTTATATGCCGCATCATAAAAGGAGCTGAAAACAAGTTTTTTCCCGTCCTGTGAGAGTGAAAGCTGGGAAAGTCCGTTCAATGAGTTTGTAATGGGCCTCAGGTTGCTTGCCGTCAACATCTGAAGTGAATCGGGAGAGCTCGTATTAAGATCCATTTCATAGATGTTGTTTATTCCATTCATGTTTGAAACAAAGAGCATGTGTTTTCCGTCGGGTGAGATGACCGGGGAGCTTTCGTCGCTCTTGGGCAGGTCTGTCAGCCTTACGATCTGCCTTGAGGCAGGATTCAGTGCATACAGGTCTGTCTGGTGATAGTTCATGTGGAACAGGCTGAATGTATCCGTAACAGCAGAGGGATTTGTATAAGGGCCCCTGTCGGAGGCAAAATAGACCAGTTTGTCGTCAGGCGACCAGACGGGATCTGTATCGGTAAAGATATCGCCGGTGATATTTGTAATCTCTTTACTCTCCATATTATAGACGTAGAGGTCACTTTCAGTGCCGTTCTGCCCGACATAGAGCAGGTGCTTGCCGTCGTGTGACCACTTCATGGAGGAGATTCCGTCAAGCTTTATGGGCAGAATGTCCTTGTCTTCCGAGTCCACGTCTATCAGGTAAGCCACGTCGTAGCCGTTGCTCTTAGCCGTAAGTATGATTTTCTTGCCGTCGGGCGACCAGGTAAGTCCCGGGGCAAGGATATTTAATTCCTCAAATTCGCTGGATCTGTTACCCTCGATGAGCTTTTTGATAATCTTGCCGTCAATTGCATTCATTATATAAACGTCGAAATAAATATCGCGGTTTGAAATGAAGGCAATCTTGTCTCCCTGCGGGGAGATGGCAGGAATGACGTTATAGGATCCTCCCTTGTCTTTTTTCTGGTCCGTCAGTTTCTTTGCAAAAGCTTCCGGGTCGTCCATCTTTGCTATATCGGGCCAGTAGGTCTTTTTGAGATCTTTCTTCCACCTGTCGTTTAACTCCTCGTAATTCAGTCCAATTGAAGACTTAAGGGCCTCCTCAAAGTCTCCAGAGCCCCTGGTCTTGCTGATGATTTCGCTGATTTTTTCCTTGCCGTACTTCTGAGAGATATAGTAGAAAGCGGACTGACCGCCCCTGTAGGCAAAGTAACCGTTAAGTCCGTTCAGGTCGGGGAGGTATTCATTAATGATAGCATCCCTAATGAACATATCCGTATTTGTATCCCAGCCTAAGGATTCATATTCTGCCAAGCCTTCATTGAACCACAAAGGGACCTGAACATTTATATTTTTAGAAATGATATTCTGGAAAGAGCCGCCATAGAACATATCGTTAATAACGGCGTGCGATAATTCATGATGAATAACGTGCCTGAAGTTGCTATATGATCCGTCAAAAGGCAGTACGACCCTGTTTTTGAAGATTTCCGTAAAGCCGCCAATGCCTTCCTCAAGGTATTCATCAGTAACATTTGTCTCCTGGAAATCGTTATGCGATCTGTAGACAATTATGGTAATCCGGTTATTGATTGCGTACCGGAAACTGTTTTGGAGAGCAACCAGTGCATCTTCGGCAGCTTTGGCTGTAAATTCAGCAAGCGTACCCCCTCCGTCCGAAAAGTATATGTCAAAGTGCCTGGTCTGTATGTAATACCAGCTATAGTTTTTATACTGCACCTTGTTCTGGCCGAATTGTGTATCTTGACCGTATATACCCTTAAAGGAGAGCAATAGAACAAAAAGGAAAAGAATTTTTTTACCCATCGTATTACTCTGTCGTTTAGAAAGTTTTTAGCTATAAAAATTAGACAATCAGGATATTATTTAGGTTTCACGAAAGCAGGTCCAAAAATCAGTCTTCATCGTTTGCAATTAAAAAATCTATCTCTCTTTTCTCCCGATCTACACGGATTAGCTTTACCGTAATCTTATCCCCGAGCCTGTAAACCTTGTGGTGTCTTCTACCAATTAAAGAATATTTCTTCTCATCGTAAATATAATAATCATCCTCCATATCTCTCAGGCGTATGAGTCCTTCGGCAAGCGTCTGCGTGAGCTCGACGAAAATGCCGAAGCTTGTAATGCCTGAGATGACGCCCTGGAACTCCTCGCCTACGCGATTCTGCAGGAATTCGGCCTGTTTTAGCTTCACCGAAAGCCTTTCGGCACTGATGGCGTTTCTTTCCGTTGCCGAGGTATGGTCTGCAATTTCTTCAAGTTCATCCAGGCTGTAAAACTGCTTGCCCTGGTTTTCTGTATAAAAATGAAGGAGCCTGTGAACGACAAGATCGGGGTAACGCCTTATTGGCGAGGTAAAGTGTGAGTAGAACTTAAAGCCGAGTCCGTAGTGCCCGATGTTCTGCGGCGAATATATGGCCTTGGCCATCGAGCGAATGGCAACTTCATTTATGAGAGCCTCTTCCTCGGTCCCTTTTACACTTTCCAGGAGCTTCTGAAACTGTTTTGTTTTGTTTGCTGAGGAAGGGTCAAACGAGTAGCCGAGCGATTTTACGAAATTGGCAAACTCAAAAATCTTTTCCTGGTCCGGAAGGTCATGCACCCTGTAGAGGAAGGGAAGAGGGTCTTTTTTCCTGGCGCCTCCGATATGCTTTGCCACTATCTGGTTAGCCAGGAGCATGAACTCCTCAATGAGCATGTGGCTTTCTTTTATTTCCTTTTTCGTAATGCTTACGGGCACGCCTTTTTTATCCAGTTCAAACCGGACTTCAGGGGAAATGAAGTTAATGCTCCCCTTTGTCATTCTTTTTTTTCTGAGTGTTTTTGCCAGTGAATTCAGCAGGGTAAGTTCCTCTACAAAGTCACCTTCCCGGGTTTCAATTACCTTTTGTGCCTCATCATAAGTAAAGCGGCGTTTGCTGTTTATGACGGATTTTTTTATCTCGTAGTCAATTACTGCGCCCGTTGGCGAGACCTCGGCAATTACGGAGTAGGTGAGCCTGTCCTCAAATGGAACCAGAGAGCATATCCCGTTTGAAAGCTTCTCCGGGAGCATGGGTATTACCTTGCCCACGAAGTAGACGCTGTTTCCGCGGTTTAGTGCCGTCTGGTCTATGTGGGAACCATCTGTAACGTAATGGCTTACGTCTGCAATATGGACTCCGAGGCGGAAGTTGCCGTTTTTAAGGGGTTCAATTGAAACGGCATCGTCAAAATCCTTGGCATCCTCCGGATCAATCGTAAAGATCACCTGGCTACGGAGGTCCAGACGTTTTGCCAGCTCTTCTGAGGGGATTTCCCCCTTGATCGATTCAGCCTGCCTTAAGACAGAGCGGGGGAAAACATAAGGCAGATTAAACTCACGGGCCAGGGCTGAGATTTCAGCGTCATAAGAGCCTGCCTTACCGAGGACTTCCTTAACCTTTCCTTCCGGATTAAGCTCGGCTGAATCCCAGAGTATGTCGTGCACTACCACCTTGTCGCCGTTTTTTGCTCCGTTAAGGTGTTCGGGAGCAATATAAATATCCCTTCTGATTTCCGGCTCATCGGGCTTAAGAATGTAAAACGAGCTTGTTTTCTCCAGCGTGCCCACGATTTCCTGCCGGCCCCTTTTAACGACGTTAATGACTTCGCCTTCCAGGTTCTTGCCCCTCTTTTTTCTATTGACCAGGTTTACCTGCACCAGGTCGCCGCTAAAGGCGGTCCCAATATTCTGTGGGGCAACGAAGATATCTTTCATCCCCGATTCTTTCATTATTACGAAGGCGTATCCGGCTTCGGTAATCTGAAGTGTGCCGGTAAGTTTGCCTTCAATTTTAGTGTGCAGCCGGTATCTTTTGCCAATTCTCTGCAGGAGTCCTTCGCGCTCGAGGTTGTGCAGCATGGCTTTCAGTGAGGCATATTCGTGCTCAGTGGCAATATCCAGCTGCTTTGCCAAATCGCGGGACTTAATGGTTCTTCCCGGATTTTTCTTAAAAAATGCTAATACTTTTTTTTTCATTAGAATATAAATTTATAACGTAGTCCCAGTTCATTAATTTTTTCGTTTATGCCTGTAGTCTGAATAATAGGGTCTTTCCGTTCAAATCTCATCAGGAAATATTCGCTGAAGGGGTATTCAAATTTCAGGTTAGCCTTTGTAAAATCCTGCAGTGCTTCGGTTGTGCCGCCAATGGAGTATCTTAAATTCTCTACTTTTCCGGAAATGCCGAACTGGTACTGGCTGCCCCTTTGTTCAAGCTCTATGCTTTTTACGACGTCGCCAAGCTGGGAGTTTGCGTAGCTGGAAATCAGGCTGCTGGCAATGGAATAACCATAGCCGGTCAGCTTATTGGTGTAATTTGCCAGTGCATCCCCCTGTTTTGTCTGGTCGTTGGCGGTAAGTTCGTTAGGAAATTTGCCAGAAATCAGGAAAGAGATTGCGTCGGCGGTGTTGTATTTTGGCGAGGCGACGTCATTTTCTATGTTTTCATCTCCAACGTAAACGCCTATGTTTTCGCTGTTCTGTGCCAGACTTTTGGCTATATCCTCCCTGGAGCCCTTAAGTTTGATTTTTACGGCAATCTTGCCCGAGTCCACGGGAGCGTTATGGTCGCCAACGTAGGTTGCAACCAGATCCATCCTGGGGTTTGTCAGGTCGCTTTCAAAGTAAACAGTTCCTGTAACGGTGAAGGTCTGGAAGAAAGAGAGAGTTGAGCCTTCGAGGAGCTTGAATTCGCCCTGTGCCACGCCGTTGCTTCCGTAGGTGAGGTCCCCATCCAGAATGGCCGTCAGCTGCTGGTTAAATTCCGGGTAAATAACAACAACAACCTTTGCCTCGTCATCAATTTTAATATTCAGGTCGTAGCTGAAGTCTGTGCTTGCAGTCTTAAGCTTTGTCTTTCCCGTCGGGCTGTATTTCTGCGACAAAGCAACTATCTGGTTAAAGTCGGCCTGCTTCTTGTCGATTTTTGAGGAATCAATTACATAGTGATAAACAAAATCGTTTTTATTATCCTGCCCGTAAGAAGATGACGGGGGAACAAAGGTAACGTCTGTATTCTTAAGGAGCACCTTGCCCGAAAAATCGCTCGATCCGCCGTTATAGGTAAAGCGCCAGTTGCCGTCGCTCTGAAGCACAAGGTCGCCGTAGGCAGGTAAAACCGCCTTCGAGTTAGGACCCAGGACGGCAAGGTTACCTGAAATTGTGGCATCTATGTTATCCAGCTTTGTTCCGGCAAAGTTGATCTTTCCCGTGCCCTTAAGTGTTCCCGGGTGCTGTGTCTGCCCGGCATTTTTCAGCGCAAGGTTTTCAATTGTAACGGTCTCATTTGCCAGTGAAAGGTTCATATCCAGGGCGTAATTAAGGTTGTTCTGCTTTAAGAGGAAGTTCGTGTTGCTGAGTGCCAGCTGGCCTCCGTAGATAAACCTGTCCATTGTTCCGCCCACATTAAGGTCCGCATTCATTGTGCCAGAAAGGTTTCCTATATAGGCCGAGGCCAGTGCGCCAAGGGGCGTAAGGTCAAAGTTGGTTGACTTTAAGGAAAGGCTTACCGGCTGCCCGGTTACAATTCTATCCTTTACATTCATAAAACCCAGGTCGACGGGTATGCTGCCTGTCATGGTTAGAAGGGGGCTTGAGGTGTTTTTGACAGAATCCAGGAACACCACGTTTGCCTTCAGGAGTTTTGGGGCGTAATCCAGGTCGCATTGCAGATTGCCCAGGTTAACCTTTGCGGTTTTAATGTCATTTACCAGCAGGTTCAGTTTAATTTCAGGCTTATCCAAGTAACCGTTTGCCGTTGCAGACATACTTAAGCTAGCGGAAATGTCGTTTTTAATGCCTCCAAGTTCCTTCAGTATGTCGGTTCCAAGGTTATCCACCTTGAGGCTCAGGTTGCGCATCGATCCGTCACCCAGAAGGGCGCCCGAGAGGTTAATTTTTGAGCCGTTCCTTCGAAGTGCAAAGTGCTGGATTTCAAAGGCTTCCTTTGTATAAGTTGCAACCAGTGCGCTGTCGTTGTTAAGTGTGAGGTTTTTATAGTCAACCGAAAGTGTGTCCACAACAAACTTAAACTGGTTATTTGCAATGTCGCCCGATCCGGCAATCCTGGCCTTTAGGGTTGTATCCATATCGGCGGCAAAATTATATTTAAGAGCGTTGTTTTCGAGGCTCAGGTGGACCCCGATATTCTTCAGGTCTGTGCCTGAGAAGATCCTGCTAGTCGATAAATTAAGCCTGGCTCCCATATTGCTAAAAGACACCTCGCGGTTATCGCGGCTTACATTGACGTCAAAAGCCAGGTCCGAAATATATACAAGGTTTGACGGGGTAAAGATCTTCAGGTAATTCAGGTTAATATAGCTTGAAGCCGTAAAATTCGTAGCATCGTTTGTAATCCTTCCGCCAATAGTGCCGTCCATATTGATTTTGTTTATGTCCATAAGAGAGCTTATAAGGGCAAAATCCTTTATGTTCAGCGAGTAGTTTATTATCATGTCGTTGCGTATGATCTTAGGTATCTTCGTTTCATCCAGCTTCAGCTGGGCTTCAAATTCCTTTGCCTTGAGGGAATCGTTAAAAAGCGCCACCGGATTAAACTCATAAGCTTTCTTCAGTGTCGACTGCGAGATGATTTTATACTCGTAGCCTAAAAGCGCGGCTGCGTCGTCGATTGAATAATTGCCCCATACGTTCAGGTCTGCAACGTCCGAGGTGATTTTAATTAGTCTTTCAGCCGGTGAAGGCTTTGTATAGACCAGCGATATATTAAGCGGCTTAATCGTCTTGTTCTTAAATGCACTTTGCGCAAGTGCCAGGTTAAACTCACTTTCCATTTTATGGAAGTCAAAGCTCTTACCCTTGAGCCCGAAGGTAAAGTTCAGGTTTGTTGAAAGGGAAGTATCGGCCGTAAATTTTCTTATGTCCAGATTGGAGACGCTCCCGGTCATCTCATAAACCGGGTTATTCTTGTCCCTGTAGTCCAAATTGGCGTCCATATTGAGACCGGCATTTCTGGCAAGAGAGTTAATCCTCATGATTATCCTGCCGGCGTTAGCAACCGTGTTTAGCCTGAGGGAGTCGACCGTATATTCTTTGAACTTTGAATCCAGGAGCCTTATCTGTGCCTGCATGTTCATCAGTTCAGGCTTAGTGCCTTCACCCTTAATTGAAGCAAAAGTATTCAGGTAAGTGCTCGTATTTATAATGGGCTCAAGGTTCAGCTTTGAAGTCTCAAGGTCAACGTTATATTTCAGCATAGGGGAGGAATAGTCCAGTTCCGCCTTGGAAGCAATGGATCCTTCCGGGAGGTCAGCCTTTAAGGAAGCCTTGAAGCTCTTAAGGTCGCCTTCATAGCCAATGTTTATGTTTTTGACCTGGAGGTTCTTGTAGACGGGGAATTTCTGTCCCGGCATGAGCTCCGCAAGGTCCGGTTCATTTATGTATCCGTCCTTTATGGCAGCCTTGATTAGCATGTTTTTAGGCTCGTGCAGGTTTTTAATCTCTCCAGTCGCATTAAGATGTGTCTGCCTGTAGTCGAGTGAAAGCCTTTCAAGCATAATATTGCCGTATGTGCCTGCGAGCTTAAGCTTTGTCTTAAGAGTGCCTTTAAGAAAGTCTGTAGTGGCAAATGAGGCCAGGTCGGCAAAGTCGAATACCCTTGCATTGAGTTCCAGGTTTACGGGAGCGTCTTTCAGATTGGACATCCGGAATTCTTTAAAGAAATTGACCTTGTCGAGTGAGGCATAAAGGTCGAAATCCGAAGTATTGCTCTTAACCACCAGGTAGTCGACCTTGGCGTTGTGGTCCGTCAGGTAAAAGTTACCCCTCAGGTCCCTGAGGCGGAAGTTCTGCAGGTTAACCTTTGCCTTTGCCCCGCTTAGCCTTACCTGAAAGTTATTGTTATCGATATCTGCAAAGGCATCCAGAGCCAGGTAGAAGCTGTCGACCCTGAGGTCATTCATATTCAGCATGGGGTAGCTTTTAAGGCTGTGCCTGTTCTCAAAGAGTGCGTGCCTGAAGCTGATGTTATTAAGCTTCAAGTCGGCAACGGTAATGGTAAATGGGAAAGATGACTTTGTGGTGTCCTCTTCGGGCGGCTTTTTTGAGAGTTTTGAGAAGTTATATACTCCCAGTGAATCTTTAATGAGGTTAATCCTGGCATCGCTGAGCTCTATGCTGCGGACGTAGATTTTCTTCAGCAGGATCTGCAGCGGGCTCGTCTTAATGGCAAGCCTGTTTGCATAAAGCAGCGTGTCGCCCTCAACCAGGAGGGAAGTGTTCCTCAGTGTGAGGGATGTAAAGATAGTTCCGTCAATAGCCTCTATATTCAGCTTCCCGTTAATTGACTTATTAACCTCCGAGATGACTTCCTTACGCAGGAGTTCCCGGAATGTTTTTGTCTGTGTGAAACCCATAAACAAAACCATGAACACACTAAGCCCAATAAAAAAGTACAGGAAAATATTTACAACTTTCCTGAACGCACTTTTTTTCGGTTTAGCTTTTGTTTTTGGCTTTGCTGGTACTGGTTCCATTACTTACTATAACGCTCTAAAATTGTGTCTATAATTTTGGATGTCGACTGCTGGCTGACAAAAGTGATGGTTTTAACTTCTCCGCCGTTTTTCTCGACCGTATCACGCCCTACGATGTTTTCAAGTTTCCAGTCCGCCCCCTTTACGAGCACGTCCGGTACCAGTTCATCAATCAGTTCGCCCGGAGTATTCTCATCGAACAAAGTGACATAATCCACCGCCTTAAGGTTTGCAACCAGAAAAGCCCTTTCAGATTCAGCAATAATCGGGCGCAGAGATCCTTTGATATTTTTGACCGAGTAGTCGCTGTTCATTCCGACGATTAAAATGTCCCCCAGTTGCCTGGCCTTTGAGAGATAATCCACGTGTCCGGCATGAAGTATGTCGAAACAGCCGTTCGTAAAGACAACCTTTCTACCTTCGGCTTTCAGCCTCTTGCGCACTGAGGCCATCTGCTTTCTATCTAAGATATTACTTTCCAACTTAATTTCCGATTCTTTAATGAATATACAATGTTTTTTACCCTTTTGAGTGCCTATAAGTTTCCTTTGAGTATCTCTTTTTCCACTTCCGAAAAAAGCTTTGAAGCCTCAATTGGCACAATGCCTACTTCTCCGCAGACCAGTCCGCCTGCATAATTGGCAAGGTATGAAGCCTCACAGATTCCGGCTCCTGCGCTCAGTGCAAGTGTCAGCGTTGAAACTACCGTATCCCCGGCACCGGAGACGTCGGCAACTTTCCTGGCTTTTGTAGGTATCCTGACTTCCTTTACTCCGTTTTCAAAGATTGCAATGCCCTGTTCGCCCAGAGTTAAGAGAACGTATTTTGAGTTGAGCCTTTCAAGGAGCATTCTTCCTGCTTTAACTATGTCTTCTTCAGTCCTGATCCTTATGCCGAAGGCGTCTTCGGTTTCCTTCCTGTTCGGCTTAAAAACAGTAACGTTCTTATAGCTGAAGAAATTGTTAAACTTCGGGTCCACATTAACTATAACGTTATTCAGGTTGCATAAGTTTATGACTTCTTCGATCAGCATCGGTGTAAGCACCCCTTTGTTGTAGTCCTGAAGAATTATTCCGTCAATATCCTTAATGTTGTTTTTTACGAAGTCAAGTATCCTGGCCTCAGTTTCCTTGTTTATATATGACTTGCATTCATGGTCAATTCTGACGATATGCTGGTTCTGTGCAATGACCCTGGTTTTGGCAGTCGTTGGCCTGGTGTCGTCAATAATTATTCCCGAGGACTCGATTCCGGCCTCTTCTATCAGGGATCCGAATATTGAGCCGTGGTTGTCGTAACCAATTATGCCAACGGGCAGGGGAATTCCTCCCAGTTTCTGGATATTCAGAGCAACGTTGGCTGCTCCGCCAAAGCGGTAGAACTCATTGTCAATTTCAATGACGGGTACCGGAGCCTCGGGGGAGATCCTTTTTACGTCGCCCCAGAAGTAACAGTCCAGCATCATATCTCCAATAACTGCAATCTTTTTGCCTTCAAAATTTCTCTTTAATTCTTCAAGCTCTTCTTTAGTAAATTTTATCATACTGCCTCAAAATTTATAATCCGCCTAATATTTCTTCTGCCCGCCGGTTTTCCCGGCGTCCGTTAAAGGCTTTATGGCTCTCTGCCGGACCTGCTTTTACACGGGCATAAATGCAAAAATCCAAATATAAAAATATTCATAATTTCTGAAATAAACCGTAAAAATTACAGTATTTACGCCTGTTTTTAGGCCATAAATACCAAATGACAGAGATAATGGTCCGGGCCTTCAGGTGTGCTGTTTTTCTTCAGTATTAAAGTCAAAAACGGGTGAAAAACGTTGTTATGTCAAAAGCTCTAAATTAACCTTTGTGAGTATCGCAAAAGGTGCTTATCTTGGTATGACGATAATTCCGAACATATAAATTGAATAACCAAAAAAAGTCACGAAAGATCCAAGGAGTGCTAAATTGGAAAAAGAGATTTTAAGAGAACTGGAGAGGCTGACACAGCATTTTCTGAATATCGCCGCTTCGCTTTCTTCACTTAGTATTACAAAACAAAAAATCATAGAGCGCGGACTTCAGTCGTTTGATAAAGAGGACCTCTCAAGTGAGCTGGCATCTTTGAAAGGCAGGATGCAGGATTTAATGAAAAACCTTCAGAACGTCCAGAACAGTGTCTCTGACATGGAATAGTTTCTAAGAAATAACTTTATATGAAAAAGGCTTTACCATGGAAGCATTAAGCTTCCGGTAAAGCCTTTTGTGTTAAAAAGTTCCTTTATTAAGGCGTTATTATCACTTCTTCGGGTGCTCACTTCTTCAGAAGCGCAAAATCATTTGTTATTTTTACTTTCAGCAGTCCTGCTTCAGTTCCAAGCCACATACTGTTGCCGTCATAGAACATGGAAAGGATCTTATCCGAGCGCAGGTTCAGCTCATCTTTGCTGATCCTGGTTACTTTTTTCGTATAGCGGTTAATGAGCGCCACACCCTGGCCCATCTGTTCTTTTTTTGCCTTGTTAAACTCATAGACGCTGGCCCAGATATAGTTGCCCGTTCTTGCCAGGCAGAATACTCCGTTTGCCTGGAGCCCATTGGCCTTGCCGAATCGTTCCCAGTCCAGTTTCCTGTCGTAGAAATAGACTCCGCCGATATTAAAGTTAGGTTTCTGAAGTGTTACGAATTCATCCAGGCCGAACCAGATATTTTTTGTCTCAAAGAGGATATCGGCCGGTGAGATTGCGTCGCCGTCGCCGTTAAAGTTATTATCCTTGCTGGTAATGAACTGAAGCGACTTGGCATCCTCAAGCTCGAATTTCTTGTCGTATTTATGGATTCCAACCTCGGTACCGAACCAGACGAGGCTGTCGCCGTCGACCTTAACGGTTTTAATATTGTTCGTCTTGGCATCCCCGTTAATGGTAAGGTCGTAGTCGGTGTACTTCTGTTTTGCGATTTCAAGCTTTGTGAGGAACTTGAATCGTCCGATCCAGAGAGCATTGATTGACTGGTCGTATGCCAAAGCACGCACCCACTGTCCCAGTTCACCGCCTTTGCCGAATTTCCTTTTCATCCAGGTATTATTTCTCTTATCGAGTGTAAAGAGCCCGTCGCTGCAGCCTGCCCAGACATAATCCTTGTTGACCGCAATGCAATAGAAGAAATCCTGCTGAAGGTTACCCTTAGAGGTGGAGTAGTTCGTCCAGCTGTTGTCCTTTGCAGAGAAGTGATAGATTCCCTTGCCGTAAGTTGCCACCCAGATGTCGTTTCCGTCGCCCGAGATCTGAGAAACAATTGCGCCGTCAAGAAATGACTCAATCGACGGAGAAATTTCGGCGTGCAGGAATGTGGAAAAACTAAATACCAGAAATAAAATATAAAATAACTTTCTCATATGAACATTCTGACTCAAAATTAAACAATCCCGTTCTTAAAAATACTCAAACCGGGCTTATCCTGATAAAATGGCTTTCTCAATTAGAGGCCTGAGGCAGTTTTACCGCTTTTTTCCTGCAAAGCGCTCTCCAGGAAAGCACACATAAATTAAACAAATTAACTGACAGTTTTCTCAATAGCTAGTAGCTTTCCTTCCCGGAAGGGAAGCCTTTTTCTTTAACATCCTTAACGTAATTTTTTACGGCCTCCACCATATCCCCGGCAAGGTTTGCATAATGCCTGACAAAGCGCGGGTTAAAGTCCACATTCAGTCCAAGCATGTCTGGTGTAACGAGTATCTGTCCGTCGCAGAAAACCCCGGCGCCGATGCCAATAGTAGGTATTGAAATGCTTTCGGTGATCTCCTTTGCCAGTTCGGCTGGAATTTTTTCCAGTACCACAGAAAAGGCACCCGATTCCTCGAGTATTTTTGCGTCCTTAATGAGCTGCCTGGCTTCCTCTTCGTCCTTGCCGCGGGCCTTATAGCTTCCGAACTGGTGAATGCTCTGCGGTGTAAGGCCGATATGACCCATGACAGGGATGCCTGCCTCTGTAATTTTTCTTACCGTTTCAGCCACGCGTTCGCCGCCTTCGAGCTTAACGCCTCCGGCAGGTGTCTCCTTCATTATGCGTCCGGCGTTCCGGAAGGCCTCGTCGAGGTTTGTCTGGTAAGACATAAAAGGCATATCCACTACAACCATGGCTCTTTCGACGCCCTTGCTTACGGCTTTCGTGTGATAGATCATTTCGTCCATCGTAACAGGCAGAGTGGTCTCGTTGCCCTGAAAAACGTTGCTTAAGGAATCACCAACAAGTATAAGGTCTATGCCGGCCTGGTCCAAAAGCTTGGCTGTAATAAAATCGTAAGCCGTAAGGGCGGCAATTTTAGTCCCTTTCTGTTTGGAAAGGAACAGTGACTTTGTGGTGATTTTCCTGAAATCCGTATAAGTGCTCATAGTTTCAGATCCGTTTCAGCTAATTTATCGAATTTAATATTCCATTCCTCTTCAAAGCCTTTTACTACAGTTTCGGAAAGCAAATCGTAATCGATCGTGCAACCAAGAATGGAAGCCAGATCGGTAGTTTTATGCAAGAGATCATCCTTAACAAGTTCTATTTCGTTAACGGGCTGGTTCAGGAAATCAATTAATTGTAAATGAAAATTTCCGCAAAGTAAAGAGCCGTGCTGAAGTATTGCATGTCCCATTTTTCTTTGTGCGCTCCCGATGAGCTTTTTGCCCAGGAATTTTACTTCGCTTTTAGCCGTGCTTGCAAAGCAGGCAATTCCCCTGGGGTCTTTAAGCAGGCTGGCAAAGTCGGGCTGAATGCTTTCAAGTTCCACCGGGTTAAGCCTCCGGTCAAAGCTTCTTAAAGCCCTGACGAGTGCAAGGCTGACTTTCCTGTAGATCTCATTAGAAGAAAATCCTGCCTTTACAGGCAGTACGACCGAATAGGTCAGTTCCTCGGCGTGGAGAATTGCACGGCCCCCGGTAGGCCTTTTAACGACCTCAATTCCGCATTCCGAAGCCTTCAGAAGGTCAATGTCTTCAAACTTCTGATTTGCGCCCAGGGAGATGCAGAAAGGCTTCCAACGGTAGAGCCTGAAGAAAGCCTCGTCATCCGGGCAGTTTCTGGCAAGCTCGATGTCGAAATCCATGTTAAATTTGCCGGAATTAAAGCCGGTATCCAGAAGGTGCCATTTCATCTGCGTATAAAGCCTCTGTTGCCGCACTTGTCGAAAAATTCAACTACAGTCATTGCCAGGGGATCATTGCAGTATTCCTGCCTCAGCTTTGCCTTTGCCAGTGAAAGCGTCAGACCGGAGCTGTAAATGATGCCGTAGACCTGTTTTAGTCCTGCAATCTGGTCATTGCTGAAGCCCCTGCGTCTAAGGCCAATTACGTTGAGGCCTGAGAATCTCAAGGGTTCATTGCCTGCAAGAACGAAGGGTGGAACGTCCTGTACGATACGGAAGCCGCCTCCGATCATTGAATGCTGGCCGACGCGGCAGAACTGGTGTACGGGTGTAAGTCCGCCAATGATTACCCAGTCCTCCAGTTCCACGTGCCCAGCAAGCTGCACTCCGTTAGAGAGTATGCAGTTATTACCTACGACCGTGTCGTGCGCGACGTGGGAGTATGCCATAAGGAGGCAGTTGCTGCCGACCCTTGAGAATCCGGTTTCATGGGTTCCCCTGTGGAGCGTAACGAACTCGTGGATCGTAGTGTCGTCTCCGACAAAGAATTTTGTGGGTTCGCCGTTGAATTTCAGGTCCTGAGGTATATTTGCAATTGAAGCAGACTGGTGGATCCTGACGCGCTTGCCTATTCTGGCTCCGTCGTAGAGAACCGCATAAGGGCCGATCGTAGAGCCGTCACCTATTTCCACGTCGTCGTGAATTATTGCGCCTGGACCGATTGTAATATCCTCTCCAAGCATTGCCTTTTTACTGACAATAGCAGTAGGGTGTATATTGTTCATAGTATAACTTTTATTTAATTAACAGTTCCGCCTGCCCGCAAAAAATCCATGTTTTATGCGGGTAGGCGCTTATTTTCCTATATTCTTTATTTGTTCTTATTTTCCGTATTGTCTACAATTGCTGCCATGAATTCGGCTTCAGTTACAAGAACATTATTGACGTAAGCCTTTGCCTGAAGGATGGCCGTCTTGCTTTTCCTGTTTATCAGTTCAACTTCCATTACCAGCTGGTCACCCGGAGTGACCGTCTTTCTGAACTTTACGTTATTAATCTGCATGAATAAGACGAGCTTTTCTGAAGGATCCAGGAAAGCATTCAGCAGAAGTATTCCGCCGGTCTGTGCCATGGCTTCCAGTATCAGGACTCCCGGCATGATAGGCCTTCCCGGGAAGTGTCCGGGGAAGAAAGGCTCATTCTGTGTAACGGATTTAACACCAACTACTTTTTTATCCAGCTCAAGGTGAGTAATCTTATCTACGAGCAGGAAAGGGTAGCGGTGGGGCAAAATCCTCTGAATTGCGTTTGCGTCAAAAACCACCCCTTCGGTCTTCAAGAACTGGTATTTTTTTACGAGTTTTTTCTGCTGGTAGAGTTTTCTTACCTGCTTTGCAAATTCAACGTTAGCCTTGTGCCCCGGGCGGGCGGCCAGTATCTGTGCCTTGATCGGGGCACCGATGAGCGCCAGGTCGCCAAGCATATCAAGAAGTTTATGGCGCACGGGTTCATTTCTGAATCTCAAGGTCTTGTCGTTTAAGAATCCGGTGGAGCCCAGTGTAATTTTCCCTTCAAGCCCGATTTTTTTAGTCAGTTCTTCCAGCTCTCCGTTGGAGACCTGTTTATCCACTATAACGACGGCGTTATCGAGGTTGCCGCCTTTAATGAGCCCGCGATCGGCCAGCATTTCAATTTCACTCAGAAAGCTGAATGTTCTGGCTGGGGCAAACTCGCTTACAAATTCCTTCTCGAGGTCGAAGAGGCCGCTGTGCTGGCTTCCGAGTGCGGGGTTCTGGTAGTCAACCATGACTGTTACCCTGTAGCTGTCCAGTGGCAGGGCAACGATGTCAGTTTGTCCATCTTCGTTATGGTACTGTACCGTTTCGTCTATGATCAGGTAGTCCTTGGGGGCATCCTGCTGCTGGAGTCCCGCCTCCAGGAGTATATTAACGTATGGCAGGGCGCTTCCGTCGCCAATGGGGGGTTCCATGCCGTCGAGCTCAATGATAATATTGTCGATCTGAAGGCCTGCAATTGAAGCCAGTACGTGTTCAACCGTGTGAACCTTGGCCTCACCTATACCGATAGTAGTTCCTCTTGATATATCAATGACATTATCCGCAATGGCAGGGATTTCCGGGTTGCCGCCAAGATCTACGCGGACGAATTTAATTCCGCAGTTTTCAGGAGCCGGCTTAAATGTCATGGTGCATGAGGTGCCCGTATGGAGCCCCGTGCCTGACATGGAGACCGCCTTGCAGATAGTCCTTTGTTTTTCTAACATTATTTATTCCTCTTTGACTCAATAGTAGTACTGATTAGTTCCTTAAGTTCTTTTATCTGTTTTTCCATTTCCTTTATTTTATCGGCATAAGAAGGGAGGTTTCTTACGTGTCCTTCCAGCCTTAATGCCGCTTTGAGTTCCTTAGCAGGGGAGCCCCAGTAAGTGCCCGCCTTTGGCAGCGACTTTGAAACTCCGCTTTTTGCGCCAACAATTACGTTGTCTGCAAGTTCAATGTGCCCGACTACGCCAACCTGTCCGGCAAGGATGCAGTTGCGTCCGATCTTTGTGCTGCCGGATACCCCGGTTTGAGCCGACATGACGGTATTTTCACCAACCTGAACGTTATGTGCAATCTGCACCAGGTTGTCTAATTTCGTTCCTTTTTTAATGACGGTAGCCCCGAGGGCTGCCCTGTCCACCGTAACGTTTGCACCCAGCTCAACGTCATCTTCAAGAACTACAATTCCGATCTGCGGAATTTTGTGGTACACGCCGTTTGCATCCGGCGAATAGCCGAAGCCATCCGAGCCGATGACGCTTCCGCTGTGTATAATGGCGCGGCTGCCGATTTTGCAGCCTTCGCGGATGGTTACGTTTGGGAATATGATTGTATCGTCCCCGATTTCCACGTTTTCCAGCAGGACGCAGTTATGAAAAATCTTTACGTTGCTGCCAAGTTTGCATCCTTCAGAAACGACGACATTCTTCCCTAAGGCTGTGCTATTGCCCACGGAAACTCCGGGTGCAATATAAGCAGAGTCATCTATTCCGGTCAATCTAAATTCCGGTTTGAAGAAATGATTAACTATATTCAGGAATGCGGCATTAGGGCTTTTTACCTCTATGTAGGTAATATCCGTTCTGCTTTTGGGAAAATCTGGTTTGACGAGTATGGCCGAGGCCTGAGTGTTTGAAAAGTATTTTTCGTAAGAAGGGTGATAAAGGAATGTTAAGTCGTTTTTCTTTGCCTCTTCAATCTTAGCAATATTTTCGATAATAACATTTTCATCACCAATAATATTGCCGCCGACTAGGTCGGCGACATCTTTTAATTTTATTTCCATGAAGCATTATTTTAATTTTTGTAGCACAAGATTTGTAATATCGTATTTATCTTTGGCATAAAGGAAGAGAACATCGCCGCTTCTGTCGAAGACAAAATCGAGGTCCTGTTCTTCAGCAACTTTCTTAATGGCGTCAAAAACCCTGTTTTGTATCGGTTTCATCAGCTCATCCTGTTTCTGGAAGAGTTCTCCGTTGGTGCCGAATTTTTTCTGCCTGTAATCATTCATCTTCTCTTCAAGTTTGACCAGTTCTGCTTCGGTTTCAGCCCTGGTCTGATCGCTCATGATAAGCTTGCGCTTTTCATAATCGTCGTACTTGTCTTTCCAGTTTTTTTCCAGCTTGTTGAGTTCTGTCTGCCAGTCCTTGATCAAGGCATCCAGCTTCTGCTGTGCGTCCTGTGCATCGGGCAGCTTGTCCATGATAGTATCCGAATCGACGTAGCCGATTTTCAGCTGAGCATGGGCGAGCTGAGTTAAACCGAAAAAGAATAGAGAGACTAAAAAAGCATATTTTTTCATTAATGTACCTAATATTTTTTAAGAGTAATTATTTTCCTCTTTTAAGCTTGTCAAGTACCTTATATGTAACATCGTATGTGGAATCTGCAAACAAGAGTACAACGTCGCCAGTCTTGTCGAATACAAAGCTCATGCCTTCGTCTTTAGCGACATCCTGAATACCTTTTAAGATTCTCTCTTTAATCGGGGCAAAGAGTTCGTCAGATTTTTTTGCGAGCTCGCCTGCCTGCCCGAATTTCTGCTGCTTGAAGTTTTCAAGTTCCTGCTGTTTTGTTACAAATTTCTGCTGTGCTTCCTTTTGCTGATTCTGATTCATTTTACCCTGCTGCTTCTGGAAGTCGTTATACATGTCCTGGAGCTGTGCCGTAAGGCTGTCTACGTGGCCATAGTATTTTTTAGTAAGATCATCCAGGTCTCCCTGAGCCTTTATGGCTTCAGGCAAAGCTTTCAGAATTGTCTGAGAATCTACATATCCGATCTTCTGAGACTGTGGTGTCTGCTGGGCAAATGAACTGATCGATCCGGTAAGTAATACAGCTGCAATTAAAAGGAATTTTTTCACTTTAACCTCATTTTTCTAGTGTTTTTTTGTTTTATGTTATTTGAATATTGAAAATTACTCAAAATTATCTTTTTATTTCACACCCACGGGCCGCTTAGAATCCACGTCCGAACTGGAAGTGGAACAGCCAGGATGGATCTTTTCCGTCCACGCTCTTTCTGTCAAATCCGTAACCGAAGTCAAAGCCTATCAGACCGATCGGGTTGATTAAAATTCTGGCTCCAAAACCGGCAGAACGTTTCAGGTCAAACAGGTTTGTGTCCTGACTTATATTTGACCAGACGTTTCCGGCCTCGGCAAAAGCCAGGATATAGATTGGAATAGGCTCCAGTGCCAGTGCGGCTCTTAATTCAGCGGTGTAGCGTGTCATTACGTTGCCGCCAAGGTTATCGCCCAGAGAGTTCTTAGGGCCTATGGTTCTGTCGTCATAGCCTCTTAAAGGCGTAGTTGCAATTACAAGGCCGTTACCGCCCATGAAGAATTTTTCAAACGGGTTGATCTTTTCCCTGGTCTGCTGGTCGAATTCCTGCATGTAACCCAGGTCTGCAACCGTATAAAATGCAATGCGGCTCGTATTGAAAAGTCTCTTGTACCACTCTGCCTTAAACTGCATTTTGTAGTAGTTCAGGTCGCCCGGCAGAAAGGCTCCACCAGAGAGTTCGCCGTCGAGTACGACTGAAGATCCCTGAGAAGGGAATATAGGGTTATCTATATTCTTTCTGCTGATTGTAGCGCCAACGGTATACTGTTCGGATTTACCTTCCTTATAGTATCCGCCGCCATTTTTAATGTCGTTATTCTGGTACTTAAATGTACCCTGGATGTTGAAGTAATGATCGGGCCAGGTAAGGCGTCTTCCGAGTCTGAGTGTACCGCCGTATTGGCTTAAATCGTAGTAATAAGCCTGTCTCGTATCGAAGACCTCAAAGCCGAGCAGTGTCGGGGTGTCGTATAGCCAGGGTTCAGTAAAGCCGAGTGTGAATGTTCTGTAGTAGTTGCCCACGCCGAACTGCCAGTTAAAGTTAAGCACCTGGCCGCCTCCCAGTTTGAAGGGGTTGGCCAGAGAGAAGTTTGTTAAGGTTACGCCAACAGAGCCCGAGAAGCCGAAGCTGCCGCTATAGCCAATAGAAGCATTCAGGTAGTCGCTTGACTTTTCTTCAACAGAATAGGTGATGTTAACCGTACTGTCGTCGGGCATCGGTTCCGGGGCTGCTCCGTCCTTATAGAGTTTTTCAACATTAAAATACTGGAGGTTAGCAAGCTGCTGGAGGCTGGACATAACAGCGCTTCTGCTGAAATAATAAGTCGGCACCGTGAAAAGCTCTCTTCTTATTACCTTGTCTTCGGTTTTATCGTTACCCCTGATGTCAATCCGTCCGATCTTGAACTGGTTGCCTTCGCCGACAGTAATGTCGAGGTCAACTGAATCCTTGCCTACTTTAATTTCATTAGCCCTGAAGTTTGACATCAGGTATCCATTATCCTGGTAGAGGGCTGCAACGTCGTTCTGTTTTTCATTTCCGCGCAGGTTCTGCTGGAATTTTTCATAATTATAGAGGTCGCCTTTCTTTAAGCCGAGGCGGTCATTCAAGACGTCGGTCTTATAGACGGTGTTACCATCCCAGTTGATGTTTCTGATCTTATACTGCGGGCCTTCTGCAACATTTATTAAAATCTTAACGTCTTTTTTCCCATTGCTGAAGATGAGGGAATCTGAAAGAATTTCCATATCGCGGAAGCCCTGCGACTTGTAGTAGTCAACCAGGAGCTTTTCATCTTCCTCAAATTTTTTCTTATTCAGCTTTGCGCTGCTCCAGAACTTCCACCATTTAGCCTCTGAGGTTTCCTTAAAGGAGCCCTTAAGGTCGCCGGCAGAGAGTGAGTTATTGCCGTTAAATGCGATTTCCCTTACAGTAACCTTGCCTCCCTCGTCGATCTTGAATTTTACAAGTATCCTTTCCTTCAGCTTGGAAACGAGGTTCGTAGGGTTTTCCTTAATTTCGTAAGTGGTTGTATACTCATCAGAAAAATCCGCATTATTGCGCCATGTTGCCTTTATTTCGTCATCCGTCGTGTCGGCGCCGAGGAAGCTGTATCTTAAGATATTTATTTTGGCATTAAGGAGCCCTTCTTCATCGTAAAGCCCCTGAATTCTTGTCTTTGCGTTATAGAGGTCCTGTGGTTTAAGGATCTGTCCTCTTACAAAGCTTACTTTGCCTTCAATATCCTTTTCGCTAACGTCGTCGTTGCCCTCGAAGACCACCTTTTCGACTCTGGGGAACTCTGCAACCTTAATTAAAAGGAAGACTCCGTTTTCGAGCTGTTTGTCTATTAAAATCTGTACATCTGAAAATATGTTAAGGCTCCAGAGGTGCCTGATAGCGTTTATTGTCTGGTCGCCTGGTATATCTATCTCATCGCCCACTTTAAGGCCGCTGTTGGCAATAATTGTGGAAGCATCGGCTGATTTATTGCCCTGGACAGAGATTCCGAGAACTTTGTATTGAGTTCTGTTCATCTGGGCGTGTGAAGTAAGCGTAAAAGCTATAAATAAAGCCACTAGACCGGATAAAAACGGTGTATTAAAACGAATTTTTGTCATTCTTAAACCTTTGAAGTTCTGGATATTTGTTCACTGACAAGGCCAAACCTGCGTTCCCTTTTCTGGTAGTCTTTTATGGCTTCATAGAGATGCTGGCGTTTGAATTCAGGCCATAGCACATCTGTAACAAAAAATTCCGAATACGCGATCTGCCATAATAAGAAATTGCTGACGCGGAATTCACCGCCGCTTCTGATAAGCAGATCCGGATCCGGCATGTCCCTGGTGGTCAGAAAAGAGGAAAACAGAGATTCCGTGACGTCTTCGGCCTGAATATTATTGTCTTTAACCATAAGGGCAATTTTTTTTGCGGCTTCAAGTATTTCCCAGCGCCCGCTATAGCTTAAGGCAAGATTTAACGTAAGAGCCGTATTGCCTGAAGTTATCCCGATTGCCTGTTCCAGCTCACGGCGTACCGTTTCCGGAAGGGAATCCCTGTTGCCAATGGTCGAAAGCCTGACATTATTTGCATTTAGTTCATTAGTTTCATTCTGAAGGCTTTTTACTATCAGCCGCATCAGAGTTGTCACTTCATCTTTAGGCCTTTTCCAGTTTTCCGTGGAAAATGTATAAAGGGTGAGATATTTGACGCCCAAGCCGACGCATGCCTTGACCATATCGCGTACGGTCTCAACGCCCTGTTTGTGACCTGCGGCTCTTGGCAAGCCCCGCTTGCGCGCCCATCTGCCATTCCCGTCCATTATAATTGCAATGTGTCTGGGAATGTCGCCTGACTTTTTTAACGAATTCTGAGCTTTTAAGTCTAGATCTTTTTCTTCTTTTGCCAATTTTACTCTATAAAATCAATTAGAATCCAAAAAATACTTTAACGGACATAAAATGTCAAGGTAATAGAAGTTGAAACGGTCCCTCAATTATTTCTCTTTAAGTGCTTATAATGAAAATAATTATTGATAGTGCAAAATTCATGAGCCGCCGGGAAAGAATCAATTCAAAATTGCGGTCACGTGATGCCTGCTACAGACACTTCGATAAGCTCCTGACACCCTACCTCCGCGGCTTTGACTAAAGCCATAAAGGACTGCTCTTTAGACATTTGCATGCTTGATTTTGTTTCTGAAAAAGACGGATATTTTTCTTAACAGGGGGTAAAACGGGTTTTTAGAATGAATCATCAGCCTCCGGGCTAAAAATCTTTGTGAAGACTGATGATTCAATATGAAGGAGGAATAAATAAAATGTAATTTTCTTCTCAGGAATCAGCACATTAAGCGGGCAGGCCAAAAAAATTGCCTGTGAAATAGCATTTTCTTCCGGGGAAAAGGTACAGGAACACTTTTTTACTGGGAGTCTAACAGTGTTTTAACGGAAGAATGGTGAAAAGAGTTCCTTCTCTTCAACTTTTCCCCTGAAAGGGCGCTGAATAATGCCCCCATAAGAAAAGAGGAAACCAGGGGAGAAAAAGAGCCCAAAAGAAAAAGGGAAGAAAAGAGACTAGCGGCCCAAAAAACCGGTATTAAATCCCTGCTGCCCTTTTCTCGGCAGTTCGCTTGCCTTACTGTCACTCAGCACTACAAGCTTTATGTTCTTTTTAGCCTCCTCGCTGAGGCTTTCCACGGTCAGCCTTGCCTTGGAGAGGTTCAGAGGATCGACTCCGACAAAGAGCATAACCTTATTATTGCTGAACCTGGTCTGCCTGGTTGCCAGGTAGTTCAGCTTGCTGAATATGCTGCTGTCGTCTAGGTCCTGCGTTGAGAGCACAATCCCCAGTGCGTATTTTCTGTCGTACCTTCCTACGGCATCAATGCTGTATGTGCCAACCGGGTCCGGTGCCGGAAGATAGGTGCCGTATTTCCTGCTTACGGTCAGATAACCATTCTGCCAGAAATGCTTTATGAGCTGATCTATGCTTTCTCTGTTTGAATTATTCTTCATAACTTTCACTTTCTCTCTACATTGTCAAATCATTATAAATACGAAACACATTAAACGTCAACGAATAAAACCTTTAAGCCACGTTACTTAGTTAATTCTGGATGCAATGGGCAGAACCGGGGAAAACCTGTTCCTGTCCAGTATCTTAATATTCGCAATTCTTGCGAACTCGTACTTTTTTATCTCATTGCTGAGGTATGTTTTTCCGTAGATTACTTTTTGCCCGTTCTTGTCGTAGCTTAAAAAGTAAGGATCAAGCACGACCTCCTGGAGCCCGTAAAGAAATTTGATCTTAAACCTGTTGTAAATTGCCGAAGTAAAAATCTGAGATTTCATTGTTTTTCCCTCAATTATACCATCTGATAACGCCGACCACTTTACCAACTATAGAAAAATCCTCCCTGTGATGAACCGGTATAGGGGGGTAACTGCTGTTCTCAGGTATGAGATAGATGTCGTCATCCCTTTTCTCAAACCTTTTTACCGTTGCCTCATCTCCAAGCAGTGCAACAACAATTTCTCCATTTGTGGCATAGGGCTGCGGAGAAATAATGATCAGGTCCCCTTCAAAAATGCCGGCATTTATCATGCTGTCGCCTTTGACCTTGAGTGCAAAGCAGCCTGGATTATTCTTGCTAATGGCAGGATCAATTACCACATTGCCGTCTATGTTTTCAATGGCAAGAATGGGCATTCCTGCTGCCACGCGTCCAACGATTGGTATCTGACTGAAACTGTTATACAGCTCTTCACTCAGGCTGTTGCCCGTTTTAACTGAGGTGATGCTGCTCTTTGCGGGGAAATCTTCCTGTTCCTTGCAGTTTGTCAGGGAAAGCGCACGGCTGATGTTGCTCCCAATGTTTAAGTATCCCTTTTTGCTCAAAGCATCCAGGTGTCTTTTTACGCCGAAGGTTGAGGCTATGGCGAAATTCTTCCCGATCTCCCTTAAAGTAGGCGCGTATCCGTTTTGCTCAATATAGCCTTGGATGAAATTCAGGATTTCGGCCTGTCGGTCAGTCAGTTTATTTTTCATATAGTGCTCAATTGTTTACTACAATAATAGTAAACAATTGAGCACTTGTCAAGATGTTGATCAAAAAATATTTATTTTATTTTGTTTGAATTTGAGCTAAAAACGGGTTTTTATCGTAAAATAAGGGTAAATAATTTGGGTGAGGGGCTTTATATGCCGTAAAAAAGAAAGGCCTTGAAAAATTGTTCAGGCCTTTCTTAATTAAAACTATTTCAGAGGATCGATTTTGAGACTTCTTTCCAGAAGTGTCTTCTTAATGAGGTGGATTTTTTAGGGTCCGTTTTCAACTGAAGAACAGATAGACCCTCATTTTTCAGTGCCCGGGTAAAGCTGCTCTTGAAATCCTGCCAGCTTTTAACGTCCCGGAAGTCCCCGCCGTAGCCTTTTACAAAGTGCGAGTAATCGAGTTCCTGTGGAGTCTGGAAGCAGTTTTTGAAAAGCTTTTCATCACATTCCGAGACAGGGAGCATCTGGAAAATGCCTCCGCCGTCGTTATTTATGAGAACAACAACAAGGGGAATGGAATATTTCTTTGAGGCAAGAAGGCCATTCATGTCGTAATAGAAAGCCAGATCCCCCGTAAAAAGCACGGTAGGCTTCTGTGTAGCCTGTGCAATGCCAAGAGCCGTGGAGATAATTCCGTCAATTCCGCTGGCGCCCCTGTTGTTAAATACATTTATGTGACAGTTAAGCCTGGGTGCAAAGTAATCCAGGTCGCGTATGGGCATGCTGTTGGATATCATCAGGTTGGAATCCTGGGGCATTAGGCTGATGGTTTCGGAAATTATCCTGCCTTCGAAGGGGAATTCCGCACTTAAGATAAGCTCCTGCTTCAGCCTTTCGGCCTTTAGCTCTGCATTTCTGAACAGTTCAAGCCAGGAAGAATCCTTCCTCAGGAAGCCCTCCCTCTCTGCTTTTTTTACCATCCCGAGGCAGAACTCACCGGGATTTAGCTGAAGGACCTGGGCCGACTTGTTGAAGGGGTCAAAAATGTTTCCCATTTCATTAATGATACAGTATTCGGAAGTAGTATTTTCGAGGAAAATTTCCATCCCCTTGGAGGTCATGGTCCGTCCAAAGTGCAGTATCAATTCGGGCTCAATTTTCTTTGAAAACTCCTTTGAGCGCAGGAAGCCTTCAAAGTTAATGAATACGTTTTTTTTATCGTGGCTACCGTACCTGAGCTGTGAGGCGCCGTCGGCAAGTATGGGTAGCCCGAAAACCGAAGCCAGATTCTGAAGGCTGCACGGGAGAGTCTCCGAAGGCTCGTCAGGGCCTGTAAGAATGATGCATTTTTGTGAAGCCTTGAGCTTATTATAAATTATGTCCATGGGGCTATTCATGGCTTTGGCTTTCATGGAAGCGGGTTCTTTTACGGAACTGACCGCATTTCTCCCGGTATCCTCCCCGCGCAGGAGGGTTTCATTTACCTCATCGGTAAAAATAAAAGGTTCAAGCGGTTTTCTAAAAGGAAAGTTCACGTGAACAGGTCCCTTTGCACTGCTTTCTAGAAAAGCCTTTTTTGCCAGTGACCTGATGAAAGAGAGCTTTTTGCTGCTCAGGGCAGGCAGTCCCGCATTCGCAGACCAGAATATATGGTTCTTATAGATATTATTCTGGTGTATTGTCTGGTTTGCTCCGCAGTTCTGCAGTTCCGGCGGACGGTCGGCGGTGCATACTATGAGCGGTATATTCTGCTGAAAAGCCTCAATTATTGCGGGGTAAAACTCGGCTACGGCCGTTCCCGAGGTACAGACAAGTGCAACCGGAGTTCCTGAAGCCCTGGCAAGCCCCAGGGCAAAGAACCCGTTTGAACGTTCGTCTACAAGAATGTGTGTTTTGATCTCCTTGTTACTGCTGAAGGCCAGGGTTAAAGGAGTGTTTCTGGATCCGGGGGAAATACACGCATATTTAACACCTTTATCAGCTAATTCCTTGACAAATATTTCAGACCAGAGGCTATTACGGTTAACTTTAATTTTCATTATCAAAAAGCGCCAGGATTGGTTTTAATTTCAGTTCAGTTTCCTTGTATTCTACTGCGGGGTCCGAGCCCTCGACAATTCCGCCTCCGGCAAATGCATAGAGCTTCTTGCCTTTGAGGAGTGCCGAGCGGATGGCCACGGCAAATTCACCTTCTTTTTTGAAGTTAAACCAGCCGATGATCCCGGCGTACATGCCCCTGTGGTAATCCTCCATTTTCCTTATCACGTTTATTGCATCTGCCTGCGGTACCCCGCAGACGGCAGGCGTGGGGTGAAGCCCTTCCATGATTGAAAATATCCTGTGTGAAGGATTGAGCCTTACCTTCAGTGGCGTCCACAAATGCTGTATGTTCTTGAGCTTCTTGATTTGGGGAGTTGCCTCGTAATTTATTTCGGCCGAATAATCCTTAAACAGGTTCTCAAGGTAATTTATGACAGTATTGTGCTCCAGTATGTCTTTGTTGCTTTTAAGGAGCTGTTCTTCAAACTCTTTGTCTTCTTTCTCATCCCTGCCTCTTGGGGCAGAGCCTGCAAGGGCGTCCGCTTCTATCCATTCTCCCGTAAGTTTCATGAGCTTCTCGGGGGAGGCTCCGAAGAAGGTTGACTTCCCGGAATGAAAGGCAAAGAGGTAGCACTCGGGATAATTCTGCTTTAGCTGGTCCAAGAGTCCATAGACATAGGGCTCTTCGTTAAGCTTCAGTTCCACCTGGCGTGAAAGCACTATTTTCTGCAGTTCGCCGGCTTCAATAGTGCTTATAGCCTTCTTTACCCCTTCCATCCATTTTTTCTTGTCCTTGGGCGTATTGCCCGTGATGGCTGAAATCTTTGGTTTTATTGGGGCTGCTGGGCTTTCCCTGGGAGACAGGATCTGGGAGATCCTGAGCTCAAACTCGCTTTCCAGCCTGTTCCTGGAGACTTCCGAAGACAGGAGGAAATTGCAGACAATGAGATTTTCATCTCCGTTAGAGTAAATAAGAACTTTCGGGACAAACCAGTTGGCATCCGGGTAATTTTCCCAGATTTCCGTGTGGTTTTCCGGCGCAAATTTCATTCCTCCGACAAACAATGGGAGGTGGTCTATGTTTAATTCATCCCAGTTTGAGACAAATCCTTCCTTAATGGCTTTAGTCTTTTTCTCAATTGCTGCAAACCTGCCCTTGCCGTTTTCACTTATTGAGACAAGTTCGCCCAGTGCAATTACGGCAATTCCCTCGCTGGGCTTCTCCCAGTAAAAGGACTTCTCGTATTCGTTTGAAAGTTTTTTTATCTTTTCGATCATTAGAGGTTCTTCCGCTCTGAAGGCAAAGGAAGCCAGTGAAGAGGGGAAGGTTCTTTTCTCTAAGGCATTTAAAACAAAGTGTCTGAATTTTTCAGAGTTCGTATTCAATTCCATAATATTGTTGTTAAACATACATACCGTAAATATAAATTATAAGAAAAAACTTTCAAATTACAATCACAAGAAAATTAAGTATGAAAAACGGGGTATGAATTCCGTCTTATGTGCCGGAAATTTATTTATATGCTGATAATTCAAATAATTAAAGTTCTTAATTTTTCCACTCTCATTTCTATACTGTTATAGGAAAAAAATAACTATATTTTTATATGGTTATTTCAAAGTCATTAAAATAAAAGTGAATCTAAGAAGAATAACAATAGGAGGTGCCGACTACAATTACACCTTCAGGGTCAGTAAAAAAGCCATGTACATGAGGCTGCAGGTAAGCCCTGAAAGGGGGCTGGAGCTTGTTGTTCCCTACGGTATATCGCTTAAGGAAGCTGAAAACTTTCTTTTGAGCAAGAGCGACTGGGTAATTAAGCACCTGAAAAAGATTTCGGATAGAGAAGAAAGCTTCCGGTTTCTTGGAAAAAGCCTGACAGTAGACCATAAGCATGACGCACTTATAAGAAGGCACCGTCTGGAGCTTAAGGACACCACGCTTAAGATACTGAGTCCTGCCAGCGACACGGCGCCGCTGAAAAGTATTTACAGCGCATGGCTCAAATTAAAAGCAGAGGCATATATACCTCAGAGGGTGAGGGAAATTGCCGTAAAATACGGTTTTCAAGTGAACAGGATTTCCATCCGTGGGCAAAAGACGCGCTGGGGAAGCTGCTCCAGGGGAAACAATTTATCTTTTAATTTCCGGCTCATGGCATACAACAGGGAAATTATTGATTACGTTATTGTTCATGAGCTATGCCACACCAGAGAGATGAATCATTCGAAGAGGTTCTGGGCACTGGTTGAAAAAATTGTGCCCGATTACAAGGCTTTGAGAAAAGAACTCAAGAAAACAGCATAAATTTATTAAGTATTATCAGACAACGACTATGATGACAGACGTAAGAACAAAGCATGCAATAACAATCTGGGAAAAGCTCTTCCACACGTACGAAAAATACAGGAAGATGCAGGTAAAAACAGTTTTTGAACATCACCTTACCGGGCCGCAGTACAGTGTCCTGGAGGTGCTCTTCAGTGCCGGTCCAATGCCCTTGAAGAAGATCGGTGAAAGACTTTATGTCAGCGGGGCAAACATAACCTGTGTAGTTGACAACCTTGAAAAAGAGGAACTCGTGCGCAGGGTCCCTTCCTCTGACGACAGGAGGATAATAATAGCAGAGCTGACGAATAAGGGGAGGGAAAAAATTGAAAAGCTTTTCCCGCTCCAGGCTCAGAATATACTTAAGATGACAGAGGCTCTGAGCCATGAAGAACAGGACGAGCTGATGAAACTCCTGAACAAGCTTGATACGGAAAATAAGGAAGAATAGGGGCTATATAGGGCAATGGAAATAAAGAGCAGAAACTGCTCTTTATTTCCTTTTCATCACAAGCGAAATCCATTCGTCAATCTGTTTCTTGTCGGTTACGATAAAACCTTCTTTGCCGTAGCGTCCTGTAATATCCTCTTCGTCACTGAATAAAAGTCCCGAGAGTATGAGCGTTCCTCCCGGTTTCACGTGGGCTGTAAGCTCCTGGCTTATATCCATGAGAATATTCTTGTTTATGTTTGCCAGCACAAGATCGAAGTTTTTGTCTTCCACCTGGCTTATTTCGCCAAGCCTTATGTCGACCTTGCTGCCGACAGAATTTACCTGGCAGTTTTCGATCCCGTTGTCGTAGCACCATTCATCGTTGTCAATTGCCACGGCATGAGAAGCCCCGAGCCTGACGGCTGCAATGGCCAGGACTCCTGTTCCGGTGCCTACGTCCAGGACATTCATTCCCTCTTTTACGTACTTTTCAACCATAAGGAGCATAAGGCGTGTTGTAGCGTGTTCACCCGTGCCGAAAGACATTTTGGGGTCGATCGTCAAGACGAGCTGACCTTCGCGCGCCTTGTATTCTTTTGTGCTTGGTCTTATTACTATTTTATCTGAGACCTCAATTATATTCAGTGACTTTTCCCATTCCTCGTTCCAGTTCCTTTCCTCGAACTCGTTTTCGTCTACTGCGTAGCTTTCAATCAGTTTTTCTTGGACGAGTGACTCAAGAAGCGTTTCGATTTCAGACTTCTTTACCTTACCAGATTCTGAAAAAGCCTTTACGTAGGGTTCTTCGACCGTAACTCCTGTAATATCCAGCTTCCAGAGGACGCCGGAAACGAGTTCATAAAGTTCAGGTTCAGTATTTATTACAAATTCTTTAAAGTGCTTCAAATTATTTTCTCCGGAAATCAATTGTATAAATCTAAAAAAATATCAGACAGCCGGCTTTTGGAAATCCAGGCTGTAAAGTAAATATGTCAGGACGTCTCCGACCTGCTGAAGAGTAGCCTGGCTGATGTTGTCCATCGTATCTTTGTGAGAATGCCAGTAGTTCCGTCTCTGCACTCCGGAATTTGCTCCAACGAGGTCAATGTCAATAATGTCAATAGTGTTTATTCCCGACTCGTTCAAAGGGACGTGGTCGTCTTCAATCTGGCTGCCCTCGGCCTCGGAAAAGCTGCCTGCATTCAGTTTTCTTGCGATGCTCCAGACCATATTGACTACTTCAGGTGCATAGAGCATGGATTTACCCTCTTTGTTAAAAACTGCCTCTTTGTCGCCCACCATATCGAGCAGAATTCCGAAGGCAGGGTTATAGTCCGATGGCTTTTGTGTGGCAAAATACTTTGAGCCGAGGAAATAGTTTCCGAGGTCGCTTTCCTGTCCGTAGTCCTCGCCGTCAAAGAAAACGAGGTCCACGCCGTAGCTGACCGGTTTTTCTTTCAGTATGCGTGCCAGTTCCAGGAGGACTCCAACGCCGCTTGCGCCGTCGTTGGCTCCAAGTATCGGGAGGTCTCTTTTCTTAGGATCAGTGTCGTGTTCCGCCCTTGGGCGTGTATCCCAGTGAGCCGAAATAAAGATCCTGTTTTGGGCCCTGGGGTTGAACTTTGCGATAATGTTCGTGAGGCTCAATGTCTGGTTATTGTAGCCCGAGTAGTTAAAGTTCTGGATCTGTACGCTGTCGGCATACTTTCTTACCTGATTTATAATGTAGGACATTGCCGCCTGGTGGCCGGAGGATCCGGGGTTGCGGGGGCCGAAAGAAACCTGTTTTGCGGTTTCATCGTAGGCGTTTTTTGCGTCAAAAGCCGGAGGATTAACCTGGGCCTTTAGAGAGTACGAGGGGCCTGTGGCCTTCGGTGTCTCTTCTTTTTTGTTGCAGGATATAAAACCAATAGACATAATTATTAACAGGATGATTGTTTGTTTCATAGTGTTTAATTTTTCCTAAAATCAGGTTTCTAAAATCTAAATAAATATAATTACAGTTGAAACAAAAAGAATTTTATTCGGATGCTTCCTGCCCGTATTCAGCCAGAATGCGTCCTATTTCATCGAGAACCTTTACGGCCCTGGAAGAGCTTCCGACGTAATTCTGAATAATTGCCGAGAAGGCCAGCATGTGTTTATTCTTTGCCGTTACGTATCCGGTAAGCGAGCTTATTCCGCTCAAGGTGCCCGTTTTAGCGTGCAGGTTGTTGAAAGCTTCCGTGTTTTTCATTCTGTATCCAAGTGAGCCGTCTACACCCGCATTGGGGAAGGAGTTATAAAGTATTGTAAAAAGCTCGGGTCTCTGGTTATAAATGTACTTAATGACGTTTAATAAAAGCTCAGTGCTTACGAGGTTGTAGTGCGAAACGCCCGAGCCGTCTACAATCCTGTAGTTTTTATAGTTTAGTCCCGAGAGAGTAATGAGGCTGTCCACCATTTTAATCCCGTTTTCAGGCGTGGCAGGTTTACCGAAGTACTTATTAGCCATTGCCCTCAGAGTCATCTCTGCGCTCAGGTTGTCACTGGTTTTATTGAGGTTAATTATCACTTCGCCGAAAGGCCTGTTAAATGTGTAAACGAGCTTTGCATTCATGGGTACCCTTGCCGTGTCGATTGTGCCCAGAACAAGCACGCGCGAGGTCTCAAGTCTTTCCCTTAAGAGCGTAAGAAAGTAGCGCGGCGGGTCATAGACATTTATCTCGTTTGAGGAAGGGGAAGCCTTAAAGGGCAGGTTCCCGCTTAAGACGATGTCGTTAGTCCTGTGCAGCCAGTCGCGGTCCCACCTGAAGGTTGATACTGTGCCCGGTATGGTCATTGAGCGGTTCTTAATCGTAAAGTAAGAAGTCTCGGGGATAGTCCTTGCAACGGCAGGGTCGCCGGGAAGGCCGGGAGCGATATTAACAACGACGTTGTTGCTGTTGATGTTTAATGGTGACATGTAAGGAGCGTCGGTCGAAGGGTCGTCGTCCCACATCCAGCCTTTACCCCAGAAGAGGGAATCCATATAGGAAACATCGGCATAAATGTGGCCTTTAATTTCCTTAATTCCGGCGAGCTTAATGTATTTGACCAGCGAGTCCAGGTCCGTCAGGCTAAAGTCGGGGTCCCCTTTGCCCTCAACGAAGAGGTCGCCCGTTAAGACGGAATCGGGAGTGATGCTGCCGGTGCAGTAGACCGACGTCTGGAACTTGTAATCTGGACCAAGGAAACAAAGTCCTGCTGCCGTGGTAATTACCTTCATATTTGAGGCAGGCTTAAGGAGCATCTGAATTTTGTTCTGGTAAAGAGGCTCTTTTGCCGTAAGGTCATAAACATTAACCGAAGCGAGTGTAGAAAGGAACATGCTATCGCTTAAGGCGGCATCGAGTTTTGTTTTGAGAGCCGATTGTGAAAAAGAAAGTGAAGAAGACAGAACTAAAAAAAGCAAGAAATATGGAATTTTAGTTAGAGTTTTCATGGAGACTTAGTTCGATTTTGTGGAAATAATTGCCGGAAAATACCCGGTTCTACGGTAGAATGTATTTTAAGGCGGTATAAGTGGGCAATAAGCCCCCTTATACCGCCATCTTGAAAATTCAGGTCCGGAAAAAGCCTAAAAGTAAGGCCGTGTTCTAAAAGCCACGCCTACGTTATTTTCGACAAACTTTTTAGCCTCTTCGGTATCAATTTCATTAAGGCCCACAACAGTCATTACTACATTGGTGAACTGTTTTGCTTTTCTGGCAAAGTCGAGCATTTCGGCGTGCAGGCCCGGGTCGACCTGCATGAGCTTAGCATACTGCTGCGGGTCGATGGAGTTAAGGCTTATGGATACGGTATCAATAACACCCTTTAGTTCCGGCGATATGTCGCGCTTATTGATGAAGTTGCCATGGCCGTCTGTGTTCATCCTGGTTTTCCCGTTATGATCCTTCACGTATTGTGCGACTTTCTTTACGACGTCCCAGCGAATTGTAGGCTCACCGTATCCGCAGAAAACGATTTCGTCGAACTGTGACGGATCGCCGATTTCCTTAATATAAACTTCAGCTTCCGGCTCCTCAGACTTATTCATTCTGAGGCTGTAGCCTTTAATGACTGCGTTACCCTTCCTGTCGCAGAAGACGCAATTGGCATTGCAGCGGTTGGTAACGTTAATATAGAGTGAATTGCCGATTTTATACGTGTAGCTTACGCCCGGTTTGTGTCCGATGCCGAAGAGCTTAAAGGCATTGAATGAAGTTGCCTGTGCAACATTCTCCAGCGTGATGTTCTGGACCTCTGCTATTTTCTGAGCCACGAGTCTAATATAAGAAGGCTCATTTCTTTTGCCGCGGTTCGGTACCGGCGTCATAAAAGGCGAGTCTGTTTCAAGCAGCAGGTTTTCTACCTGCACGTGCTGAAGGATCTCCCTTAGGCTGTCGGACCTGCTGAAGGTGATATTGCCCGTAAAGGAGAGCATGTGGTGCATGGAAACCAGTTCCCTGGCGTCGGCAACAGATCCGGAAAAGCAGTGCATCTGTGCCCTGAGACTGGTATCTTTGTACGACCTTAGTATGTTCATCGTGTCTGTATCGGCCTCGCGGCTATGGAGAATAACGGGAAGGTTCAGCTTCAGTGCCAGCAGGATCTGGCTGTCCAGGGCGTCAATCTGTTTATCCCGGGGAGAGAAGTCGTAGTAATAATCGAGCCCGATTTCTCCTATTGCAACCACTTTCTCGTGTTTTGCCAGCGCTTCGATGTCGTCTAAAAGTGAATCTTTCCACTCCTTTGTGTCGTGAGGGTGTATGCCTACGGCGGCATAAATAAAATCATATTTTTCGGCCAGCTGTACGGCCTGTACAGAGCTCGCGATATCGGTTCCGGGAACGATAATGAAATCGACGCCGGAATTTTTTGCTCTTTCAATTACTTCTTCTAATTCGCCGTTAAAATTGGGATAGAATAAGTGTGCGTGTGTATCTACAAACATTTTCTTTGTAAAAAATTTGCTGAATTCACTTTATTTTCAGCAGGAACAGCCTTTCCTAGAAGGAAAATTCCAGGCTCAAGGATGCGTTCCTGATAGGGGAAAGATTGCCGATTATTTCTATGTAATTGTAATTCAGCAGGTTATTAATATTTAAAAATACCTTCCCCGGCAGTCCCAAAGATAATAAATTATATCCAGTTCTGAAATCTAAAAGATAAACCGGAACCCTTTTATCACCGTCAGTTACCACGCCCAGGTCCACCAGTTCAAAATCCAAGGCTTCTATTTTACTCCAGTACCTGAAATCTGTTCCAAATTCCAGCCATCCGGAATAATAGTTCAGTGAAGCCAGTGCCTGGTGGCGCGGTCTGTACTTAAGGGGAGTTTTTTTCTCTATATCCCGTGCCCACAGGTAAGTGTAGTTTGCGGAAAGAAGAAGCCTTTCGGGTATAAGACTAAACGTGAAATTTGACTCAAGGCCCTGAATCCTGGCCCGCGTGAGGTTACGGAATGTAACCAGACCGTCCACAGGATCCACTCCGGGTTCAATAAAGTGGTAGTATTCATTCTGGAAAAGGGCAATGTCGGAGGCAATAAAGCTGCTGAAGCGATGATTAATTCCGATTTCCATGGAAATGCTGTTCTCGGGTTCAAGGTGTGGATTGGGCTTGATTTTTATTCCGCCGGCCGTGGTGCTCGTAAAGGTCTCGGCAAGAGTAGGCGCGCGGAAGCCCTTGCCAACTGAGGCTCTGAATGACGTATTTTCAGAAAGCGCGTAGTTAAGCGCGGCCTTTGGGGAAAATGAGCCGAAACCCTTGAGCGTATCCAGGCGGCTGAAGTCATATCTTGCCCCAAGTGTAAGCCTGAGAGGAAAAGAAAACTTTAATTCCGTCTGCAGGTAGACTCCTATATTGAAGGAGCCCGGTTTTCCGAAGAGATTTGAGTTTACCTTGCCGCTTCCGGCCTCGACTCCTGAAGTAACAAAAAGGCTTTTCATAATCCTGTAGCTGCTCTGTAGCTCTCCTTCAAGAAGTCCTGTTGTTGAGGTGTCGTGGCTTGAGGTCTCGTCGAGCCACCTGGTTCTGTAATAGCTGGTTCTTAGCTTAAGGAAAAAATCGGGGCTGAGGACATTCGAGTACATTAAAGCCAGCATGTACCGGTTAGACTTCACCTTCTGCCCCTGGTCTATGTCGCGCGGCTGAAGGGCGTGCCTGGAATCTTTCCAGTAAATGAAGTTGCCCCTGTTCTGTCCGAGGTAGCTGCCAAGGAATGTCAGTGAGGAAAGCCGGCTTAGCCTGTAATCTGTTTTTATAAATCCCGTATATCTCTTATAGTAGTCGTCCTGTCTGTAGCCCAGGTTTTCAGAACGGGTAAAGGAAACGACGTAGCCCAGGCTACCGAAAGAATTGGAGTGCGTCAGGGTTTGACCATTAAATGGCCTGCGCTCTCCCGACCAGTCCCACTCCTTATAAGAAGGATGGTCATAAAGTCCATAGTAAGTTTTCAGGTAAAGCTGAGGCTTTTCGTCAATACTCTTTGTAATTACGTTTATTACCCCTCCGATAGCGGTTGACCCGTAGAGTGAACTTGCGGCGCCCTTGATTATTTCGACCCTGTCAATCTGTGTAACGGGAATAATCTCATAGATTATTTCGCCAGTATCTCCCGTATAAAGAGGGATTCCGTCCATTGCAACCAGGACGCGCGTTCCTGCTCCGCGGCTATATCCGCTGGAGCCGCGTATGGATACCTGGTCCATGTTCATATTTACGCCGGGGGCATACCTGAGCGCGTAATCCAAAGAGACCACGTTTCTGTTTGTGATTTCAGCTGAGCTTAGAATGGAAGCGCTTACGGGGAGCTCCGAAAGCTGCTGCTCGTATTTGCTGGCGGTTACAACCACCTGCTTAGACTGCAGAGCAGTTTCCTCCAGAGTAAAATTTAATTCAACAGGGGTCTTCCTGAGTTCAACCTCTCCGGTAATACTTTTTCTGTAGCCGATCATGGAAATTTCGAGGCGGTAGATCCCAGGCTTAAGCCCGCTAAGCCGGTAAGTGCCGGAAGTATCGGTTGAAGTGCCGGTGGTTGTTCCGAGCACAACGACATTGGCTCCGGCAAGGGGAGAACCCTTAAGATCCGTAATTTTGCCGTATATTGTTCCGGTCTGGGCTGCAACGTTCCAGGCGCCGGAGAAAAGTAACATAAGGATTAAGATCCGCCTCATCCGTCTGCACTCGAATTTTGTTAGACATTCCTAATTGAACATTAAACTTTAACGGTTTTCATAAAGCACTCATCATTGTATCAAAACACTATTCTCCTCCGGGAGGCTGCTGTGGAGGATGATTAAAGTCGCATGTTATGTTTATATCTCCTACAAAGGTATTTTCCGGAATGACAAGCGTGCCCGGCGTGGCAGTATCCCCGCTTGCGTAGTAAACGCCGGCAACGAACCAGTCCTTACGGTCTAGAGAAAGTGCCGGGGTTTTGGACTGAGCCACTGCAATGTAGGCATACTTACCGGCTTTTATCTGGAGCTGGGGATTAACAAGTGAGCTATAGACAATTCCGCTTACGCCAAAGGGAATGCTGTCGCTTACGAAAGCGAGATTAAGTGCGTTAAAGTCGCCTGCTGAAACAAGTGGATTTCTGAATGCAACAATGTGCGTCCTTGTAACGCCCTGTGGCCAGGAGCCCTTAAAGGAGACCGTACCTCCGAAGCCCGCCGCGTCGTGGGGGCGGTTATCTTCAGCCTCAGGACTAATACCGCCGTCGCAACCGTAAAAGAAAAGGATAGTGGAGAGGAAAACAAAGCAAATAAGTTTTTTCACGCCGTAATGTCTTTCTTTTAATCCAATAAAATTTCAGGGGTCTGGTATGAAAATAATATAATAAATAAAATGTTTATAAGGAATGTTGAAATATGAATGGAGGGGGAAAAGGAATGATTAATGCCTAACGCAAAATGCTTAATGTTGAATGAAGACAGATATATTTTTCCTTTCTTGCCGAGGACCTGGTAGGTGCGTTATTTTACAGTCCCGGATTTCTGTGCTTTGTGCTCATATGCCTAGATGGATTGACTTTTATTTTATGCAATTTTCACTCATAACTCAAAGCTTAGCATTCCTTCTTCCCATTCATATTTCAACATAATTTCTGTTTATTGGTACTGGTAGGAGAATGTAACCCTGCCTACCACGTCTTTTGAGCTGACGCCCTGGTAGAAAGCCGATTCGATATTGGGAATTATGCTGACGTTTTTATTTATATGGAAATCGATGCCACCAATCAGCAGGTTTGAATTGTTGTTCCCACGGTCAATGTTAGGGTCAATTGTATCATACCTGGCCAGAATGCGGATTAGGTCGGTTAGCCTGAGCCATCCGAAAACGGATATTCCAATTCCGTTTACAGTCTCAAGCGGCCTTCCGGCGTTCGGCCTGGAACTGTTGCGGTCCGAGCGGTAGAAGAATTCTGTGCCGATTGAATACTGATCCTTTTGCATAAAGTTCAGGAAAACGTTTCCTAGAATTATGCCGTGCTCTTTTGAAGTATTCTCTACGGAATCCATAATGGCTGCATTTGAGGCATAGTCGCCGTAGATTGCGACCTGGAAATTTGGAAAAGGAATAAAATGAAGCTGTGCGTAGTATCTTTTATATTTATTTACTTCAGGCGAGTTGACCGAGTTGTTGCCGATTTTAACCCAGTAGTTAATTGATGCTGCTTCATTGAGCCTTCCTTTCAGGTCTATTCCCAGATCGCGCGTTGCAAGCACGCCCGAATAATCCATGATTGTTTTTTCAACCGCCCGGTAGCCCCAGGCGCCCTCAATTACGTCAAAAGCCGGGGTGGGGGAGAGACCGAAAATGAAGTCGGAACCCTGGAAAATGCCTTTCCACTTTATAAAGGCATCTTTAAGCATAAATCCAAGCCTTCCGCCCGGTGTAAGTGAAGCCTGCGTCTGCTCGGATTCGAGGCGGAATCTGGAATCGAATGACTCAGACAATGCAAAGTCCGCCGTAAGAAATATTCTTCTGAACTGGAAACCGTTCAGGTCTTTTTTCCTGGCGTCAACCTGTTCTATGTTGTAGAAGTAATCCCCGAACATGAGCAGGCTCAGTTTTGGCGCGGGGCTCTTTTCCTGAGAATATCCGGCCGGCTGGAGTACAAGAATCATCAGAAGAAGAAGTGGCTTTTTCATGTTTGTCCCGATAAGTTTATTTGCATTCAGATGGTTTTTTCTTACTGGCACATTACTGAAAAAAGATAAACTGGACGTACACTGACAAATCATATAGGCCAGAGCTAACAAACAGACCATTACGAGGTATGTATTTACAAGATAAGGATAAAAAGGAATTTTTAAAGTGACGGGGAAAAATAAAAAATGCAGGGCATAATTACTTGCCCTGCATGTGAAACTATTTTGCAGCAGATAAGACAGGGCCTGAGTTTCAGGCCACTTCGCCAATTAAAATTGCTTCTTCACCAACGGCCTTTGCTAGTTCCACGGCTTTTGAGGCCATGTCTTTTCCAACAACGGCTATGAGGCCTATGCCGAGGTTAAAGACTTCCCTCATCTCTTCATCTTTGACGTTCCCGGTCTTCTGTATCAGCTTGAACATTGCAGGCCACTGCCAGCTCTGCCAGTCGACCTTAAGGCTGAGTCCCTGCGGAATGATCCGTTTTGTGTTTCCAATTATGCCGCCCCCGGTAATATGGGAGAAGCCCTTTACATCCATGTTATCCTTCAGCTGTGCAATGAGTGAGAGGTATGATTTATGCACCCTCAGGAGCTCTTCGCCCAGGGAAGCCCCGGAGAGTTCTTCAGGCCTGTCGTTTACGCTGAACTTTTCAAGGAGCACTTTGCGGGCCAGTGAATAACCGTTAGTGTGGAGTCCGTTTGAGCGGAAGCCCAAAAGGAGGTCGCCCTTTGAAATGTTCTTTCCGTCTATGATGCGCGATTTTTCAACTACTCCTACTATAGTGCCCGAAAGGTCGTAGTCATTTTCGGCATAGAGC
This sequence comes from Ignavibacteria bacterium, assembly GCA_025612245.1. Lineage (GTDB taxonomy): Bacteria > Bacteroidota > Ignavibacteria > Ignavibacteriales > SURF-24 > JAAXKN01. The sequence goes on along the minus strand of JAAXKQ010000013.1, from coordinate 19,309 downwards.
CCAGGCATTTCCGCGGTTTCCCCGCCAATAAGAGCGCATCCGTTCTGTCTGCAGGCAACGGAAAAGCCCTCAATGATCTTCTCGGCTTTGTATGGGTAAAGCTTGCCGAAGGCCATATAATCCATGAAGTAAAGCGGTTTTGCCCCGCAGACTGCAATATCGTTAACGCAGTGGTTTACCAGATCCTGTCCTACGGTGTCGTGCTTATCCATGAGAAAGGCTATTTTGAGCTTTGTTCCCACGCCATCGACGCTTGAGACCAGGACGGGGTGCTCGTAGTCAGGGAATTTTGCATCATAAAAGGCCCCGAAATGCCCGATTTCCATCAGGACGTTTTTGTTGAAAGTGGACTTTACGTGCGACTTAATCCTCTGCACGGTTTCTTCTCCGGCCTGTATGTCTACGCCGGCTGATTTATAGTTGGATTCCAAATGTACCTCAAATTCTTTTCCCTAAATTAGCTAATATTTGCCTCTTATTCAAAAGAAAAGGGATTTAGCTCCTTTGCGTGTTAAACCTTTTTACCCATGGGCACCGGGCTTAAACTAGGAAGGCCCGGGATTGCGGCAGGGCATTGTTTCGTGAAAAATTCCGTTTTTTTTAATATATTTAAATTTGAAAAAATGATTTGGCAAGTAAATTCAATCAGTGCATGGATATGGAACCGATAGAATTAAGCGACAGGGAAAAGACGATCTTAAGGAACATAATTCAGCAGTTTGTTCTGACTGCTAACCCGGTAGGTTCAAGCAACCTGACAAAAAAATACGGGCTGGGGCTTTCAGCGGCAACCATAAGAAACATTATGGCCGACCTGGAAGATGCCGGATACCTTAATCATCCTCATACCTCTGCCGGGCGTGTTCCTACAGACAAAGGGTATCGTTTCTTTGTAAACAGCCTCATGGAACCTCCGGTTCTGCAGGAGGACGAAAAAGAAACCATATTGCGTGAGCTCAGAGTTTTTATGCAGGAGACGGACGACCTTATTCAGGTGACTTCTGCAATTTTGAGCGATATCACTAACCAGCTCGCCCTGGTTACGTATCCTAAACTGGAGACAGGGCGCCTTGAAAAGATACAGATCGTACAGCTTACATCCTCGCGCATTCTTGTTGTGGTGAGTATTGTTAGCGGCCTGGTGAAGACTATTACGCTGGAGATCAACGCCGAGTTTAACAGCGACCATATCGAGGCGGTACAAAGGCTCCTCAATGAACGCCTCGCAGGACTTACTCTGTCCGAGATCAAGCGCACTATTGGGGAGCGCTTCAGGGATATCAGCGAAAACTACAGGCCTATTATCAGGGTGTTCCTTGATTCGGCCGACAGGATATTCGCGGGCTTTAAGAGCTCCGAGAGGGCTGTCATTACGGGTGCAAAAAATATTTTAAAGCAGCCCGAATTTGAAAAACATGAACAATTCCAGGGCATTATTGAGCTCATTGAGGATAAAGATGTTATTGTTCACGTGATGAATAATAAAATCAGCTCTGAGAACGACCTGGTCATTAAGATCGGGAAAGAAAATGAATCTGAAAGGCTTAACGACTACAGCCTTATTACTAAAGATTACACAATAGGTGATGTCTCCGGCACGATAGGTATTGTAGGCCCCAGGAGAATGCAGTATTCCAAGATGATTGCATCCATAGTCTACGTGGCTGAGGTGCTTTCGGAATACATGAGAAAAGGCAGCCCCGAGTAATGCTACTGCAAGGAATAAGGGTTAAAAAGGACCTTGCCTAGAGCGGAAAAAGACATTGTCTTATAAATAAAAATTGAAATGGAGAAGATAATGAAGGATAAAAAGGAAGAAAAAAACAGGGATCATGAATCGCATCAGATTAAAGTTGAAAGAAGCTCAAAGAGCAGCGCTCCAAAGAATGTTTCGCAGGATAAGGGCGGACAGGAGATAAAAGACGCTAATCAAAATGTTGGTGCTGCCGATAATGCAGCACAGGAAAAGTCTGCAGAATCAGTCGTGGAAAGCCCTGAATTCAAAGCCTTAAGAGAGGAAAATGAAAACCTGTCCAGAGAAGTAGCCGAAATGAAGGACAAGCTTTTAAGGAAAGCTGCCGAATTTGAGAACTACAAAAGAAGAACTGAAAACGAGCAGCTCAACTGGCTAAAATATGCAGCTGAGTCTTTTATTGTCAAAATTCTTCCCGTTTATGACGACCTTGAAAGGTCGATGCTGCATGCAAAAGAGGCTAATAACCAGGATGCTATTAAGGAAGGGCTGAACATGGTTCTTAACAAGTTCTCCAGGGTTCTTGATGAGCAGGGGGTTAAGAAAATAGATGCCAAGGGGAAGCCGTTTGACTTTAACTTTCATGAGGCTCTGCTTCAGCAGACAGTGCCGGGTGTAGCACCTCATACCGTAATTGAGGTAGTGGAGCCGGGTTACATGTATAAGGATAAGGTTATACGCCATGCCAAGGTGATTGTAAGTGATGAAAATTCATCGGAAACTAAATAAAGCGTTTCCTTTGTTTCATGTTGGTTGTTTGAAGTAATTCAGGCTTATAGATCTGCCCAAGGCAAGAGATAGAATGTCCGTACAATTATTAATAGGAAATCTAAAGGGTTAAATATAGAAAATGGATAAAAGAGATTATTACGAAGTATTGGGTGTTGATAAAAATGCTTCAAAAGATGACATAAAAAAGGCTTACAGAAAACTTGCAATGCAGTATCATCCGGACAGGAACCCGGATGACAAGGATGCAGAAGAAAAATTTAAGGAAGCTGCCGAGGCATACGAAGTTTTAAGCAATGAAGAGAAGAAAGCAAAGTACGACCGTTACGGCCACAGCGGCCTCAGAGGCGGCGGAGCACAGGATTTTGAGGGTTTCAGCAATATAAACGACATATTCTCACACTTCTCGGATATTTTCGGCGGCGGATTTGCCGGGGGCGGCGGATCAATATTCGACGACTTTTTCGGCGGGCAATCCTCTCAGTCGAGAGGCAGGAAAAGGGGAACCGGTACACCGGGCTCGGATTTGAAGGTTGTTCTGAAACTTACACTTGAGGAAATTGCGACCGGTGTTACAAAGAAAATTAAAATTAAGAAATACATTAAGTGCGAGGTCTGCAGCGGAACAGGCGCCAAGGGCGGTACTTCCGTAAAGACCTGCCCTGTGTGCAACGGCAGCGGCGAAGTAAGAAACGTATCGAGATCCGTCTTTGGACAGTTCGTCAACATTGCGGCGTGCTCAAACTGCGACGGTGAAGGGACCGTTGTTGACAGCCCATGCAAGAACTGCTCGGGCGACGGAAGAGTTTATGGCGAAGACACCATAAAGGTAAATGTTCCATCAGGCGTTACAAGCGGAAGCTACATGACTATGCGCGGCGAAGGTAACGCAGGAAAAAGAAACGGCCAGGCAGGCAACATAATTGTGGTTTTCGAGGAGATGCCTCACGATTACTTCGTGCGCGAAGGTGACGATATTATCTATGAACTGTACCTGAGCTATCCGCAGGTGGTTCTGGGTACAGAAGCTGAGGTCCCGACTCTTAACGGGAAGGCAAAGCTGAAGATAGATCCTGGCACGCAGCCCGGGAAATTCCTCAAGATGCGCGAAAAGGGGATTCAGCACCTCAACCGCCACGGAGCCGGGGATGAGCTGGTAAGGATTAATATACACGTGCCGGGCAAGGTTAATTCCAAGGAAAAAGAGCTTTTGAAAGAACTGGCTGAAATGCCTAACATAAAAGTCTCAAACTAAAAACATTAAAATGCAATTCAGTAAAGCCGCCAGCCGGCTGGGGTTTACACGGACTGAATTTATTGTAGTTTCATCCCTCGTCGGGATGTTCCTGGCCGGAGTATTAATTAAATATTCTCTCAAAGAAAGCCCGGCTTCCTACAGGGATTTTGACTATACTGCCAGCGACAGCCTGTTTCTGGCAGGAGATTCTTCAGTGGAAGATTCTTCTTCGGGAAAGGCTTATTCAGGGCAATCGGATGAACCGTCAGGCGGGGGTACTTTGGCCACGGGCAGCCTGAAAAATGCCGCTTTTTCAGATGAGGGCAAAGAAGAAAGCGCTCCCAAGGCAGGCGGCACTTCCTTCAAAAAGAAAGTATTGGCTGAAGAAAACAGCATTGACATAAATGCTGCCAGATTGGAGGACTTAATGAAGCTGCCAGGCATAGGTCAAAAGACGGCCGGGAAAATACTGGAACTTAGAAGCCGGAAAGGGAGGTTCAATTCCGTAGATCAGCTCTTGGACGTAAAAGGAATCGGGCCTTCAAAAATGAATAAAATCCGGAAGTATGTTTTTGTGAAATAGCTTATATTGCACTCTGTGATAAATGGGGTGCAATTTTTTTAACTCTTAAAATTATTGTTTTCTACTGCTGCTCCTCTTGTGCAGCATGGAAGTGGAGTAAAAATGCCGGGATTTCAGAATCATGCGGGAATAAACCTTACCAGCGCTAAAATGCAGCTGGTTGAAGTCAATTATTCTGATGAAGAATTTATTGTTGAAAATGCCGATGAAGAATACTTTAGCGAGTTTCTCGACTTGAATGCAAAAGAGACAAAAGTTTTGGCAACTCTTCAGGGTGCATTCGATGAACTTGTAATGCGAAGGCCGCTTAAAAGCAAACTGGTATCTTTTACACTGCCGAACAGCCTTTTTCACGTCGTAAGGCTTCCATACGAAAATACGCTCGTTCAGGACGATATGCTGGAAGAGTTCAAGTGGGAGCTTTCAAATCTCTTTCCCAAATCCTCCAGGGAGGAAATGGTCGTTCAGAGCATAAAGGTCGAAGACAACAAGAAAACTTTTTCTTCTGCCATTGTCGTTGCCACATACAGAAAATATCTTAAACTCTTAAATAACTTCTGCCTTAAAAACGGTCTGAAGCTTAAGTACGTTGATAACGTTCACATAGCTTCCGACAGGCTGATTTCTCTTGGCAATTCCCCGAGCGACAGGGAGGTAATTCTAAGCGTATACATTGCAGGCGAGGCGCTTTCGGTTACATTTCTTTTCAGGGGGAAACCGATCTATTTCGACATCGTTCAATTGTCCAATGCCGGTGAAATACTGACAAGGCTTTCTGAGGAGCTTGAAGCGGGCAAGAGCATCAAAATTAACCCGGCAAGCATTTCAAAAGCATTTATTTCGGGGGATAACATACCCGACTCTCTGCTTGAAAAAGCGGCAAAAAGCCTGAGTATCGATTTCATCCGTTTTAATCCCTTTGAGGAACTTAAGGTAAATCCTGATCTGTTTGAATCACGCGCGTTTACCGAAAAAGCAAACTCCTTTTCACCCGCTGCGGCAATAGCTTTCAGACTGGTTTAGACTATGAGGATAATTTCAGGACAATTCAAGGGCAGAAGCCTTAAGGCTCCGGATTCGAAGTTTACGCGCCCTACAACTGACAGGGTCAGGGAAACGCTTTTTAACCTGCTGAATAACCGCATTAGTTTTGAAGGCATAAGGGTCCTTGATATTTATTCCGGTTCCGGGGCCCTGGGGCTTGAAGCCGCCAGCCGAGGGGCAGGTGAGGTGCATTTCATTGAAAAGAACTTCCCGATCTATAAAATACTGGAAGAAAATATAAAATCCGTGAAAGGGGACTTTCCCTTCAAGATTTTTAAAATGGAAGCCGTTAGGTTTTCCACCATTACCGACCACGCCAGGTACGATCTGATACTTGCAGATCCTCCATTTTTCAAGGACGACATACACACTGTGGTGAAGAACCTCCTGAGGAACGGTTTCCTTGCTGAAGAGGGGTTAATAATTATTGAGCGTTCGATACAGACCAAGGATAATGACATTAAGAACTTTGGCACTGAACCCTTTAAGCGCATTGGCGACACGCTGCTCTATAGCTTCGAAAACTCCGCTTCAGAATAAAGCTCGACGTGACCTCGTCTACTCTAAAGGAGAAAACTTCGGATACTGGGCTTCAAACCTTGAACTTCGAACCTGGGACCCTTTGGACCTTTCTTTTTATAGTGCTTGCCTTGCACCAATTAAGTTCTTATAATTGTAGGGCAGATGAAATAAAAATGCTATATTAGACAATGAGAAAAGTAATTTATCCCGGCACTTTCGATCCCGTTACATTCGGGCATGTAGATATAATTAAACGCGCCTGTGAGCTCTTCGACAGCGTGATTGTTACGATTGCGCTAAACCCGAACAAGCTGACCCCTCTTTTCACGGTTGAAGAGAGAATTGAATTGCTGAAAGAAAGCCTGAAGGAGTTCCCGAACGTTGAGGTGGATTCCTTTGACGGTCTGACAGTAGAGTATGCAAGGAAGGTTGGTGCTGTAGGCATTATCAGAGGGTTGCGTGCAGTAAGCGACTTTGAGTATGAGTTCCAGATGGCTCTTATGAACCGCAAGCTGGATGGAGACGTTTCAACCATATTCCTCATGCCCCACGAAAAATATACATATCTGAACTCTTCCATCATACGCAACCTTGCAAGCCTGAAAAGCGACGTAAGCGATTTTGTGCCTGAGAACGTCTCCAGGGCACTGCGCGAAAAATTCGGATGAATGAAAATCCGGGTTAAACTGTTAATCCGGACGAAGCCGGTTTTTTTTAAAAGTAAAATGCGGCGCCGGCATTTGGGTAAATATTTTAAGTTCTATTGACTTTGTTCTTCAATTAGTTGAATATTGCTTTCACACCGGGGACTAAAAAAGCAAAGTACCGGGAAAATCCCTGGCAAAACAGATGCCTGGGGACAGTAAGGCAGTAAGATTAAGTTGCACTCGTGTGTTTTCATTACAAATAAACAAAGGGTGTTCAATGAGTCTAAGTCAAATTGCCAGAACTATTTGCGCTTCACCTACTCTTAAGCTTAACGAGAAGGCTGCAATTTTAAGGGAAAAAGGTGATCCTGTCATCCACCTTGGCGGAGGCGAGCCAAAAAGCAAAGCTCCCATGGATGCCTTGCTTACTGCCGTAGCAAATCTGAATACTGGGGAGGTCAGATATACCCCGGCTGACGGCATTCCAGCCCTCAAAAAAGCCATTATCCGCTATACAGAAGAATTCTATCACAGAAAAGTTTCACCCCTGAACGTCATGGCTTCAGGCGGCGCAAAGCAGGCCATTATGGTAGCACTTCAGGCCATTCTAAATCCGCAGGAAGAGGTAATTTTCCCGGCTCCTTACTGGGTGAGCTATCCCGAAATGGCAAAACTCTGCGGGGCTATCGGGGTTCCGGCCCTGCCTGAGGACGGTTCGTTCTATCCCACAATACAGGACATCGAGCAAAGGGTGGGCCCTTACACCAAAGCGGTCATTATCAATAGCCCTAACAACCCTACAGGCGCAATGTATTCCGGGGAGTTTATTGCAGACATAGTGGACTTCTGCGAGAAGCGCGACCTGTATTTGATTATGGATGACATCTACCACCGCCTGATTTTCGACAACAGAAAGCCTGTAAGCTGCTACGATTATGCCAAAGACCTCACGGAAAATTCAAAGCTCATCGTTATAAACGGAATTTCGAAGCAGTATGCCATGACGGGTTTCAGGATCGGATGGGCCGTGGCAAATAAAAAGCTGATTGAGGCCATGACAAACATACAGGGTCACCAGACCTCCGGGCCTTCGGTTGTGCTGCAGCAGGCTGCCGTAGGAGCTCTTAACGGGGTCCAGTCCAGCGTCGAAAGCCTCAGGTGCACGCTTGAAAATAACCGCAACGTAATGATAGATCAGCTAAACTCTTTCGAAGGCGTCAGGGTCAACAAACCCGACGGTACGTTCTACTGCTTTGCAGATTTCAGCCATTACATGAAGAGCTCAAATAAGCTTTCAGAATTCCTGATCGATAAGGTCCAGGTTCTTACGGTTCCGGGAGCTGAATTCGGGCTTGAAGGTTACCTGAGGCTCAGTTACTGCGGAACGATTAAGGATATTACTGATGGTATTGAACGCATGAAATGGGCTCTGGATCCCAATTCACCAAATGAACTCTACATTGGCGACCGCAAATTAGTGAGGGACTGGTCATGAGTAAATATTTAGAATTTAACACCCCAGCCAGCAGGGAGGCAATGGAGCTGGCATCGGATTTCAGGCTGAAAAACCAGGGTATAAACTATCTGGACAGGGTTTACTGGAACCTGCCTGAGGCAGCATTGTACGAGGAGGTTATCTTCCGCAATGAAGGGCACCTCTCAAAAGGAGGGCCTCTTCTTGTAAATACCGGCAAGCATACGGCGCGTGCCGCAGCCGATAAGTTTATAGTAAAGGAAGAATCTACAGAAGACAAGATCTGGTGGGGCATTTATAACCGTCCCTACAGCCTTGAAAAGTTTAACGCTCTGTTTAACCGCTTCCAGGCCTGGGCTCAGGGTGAAGAGCTTTTTGTGCAGGACTGCTACGCCGGGGCAGATCCGGAGTACCGCCTGCCGGTAAGAATAGTGACTGAAAAGGCGTGGCACAGCCTTTTTGCACGCAATATGTTCATTACCACTCAGGACCAGAACGTCTTAAAGAACTTTGTGCCGGAGTTTACGGTAATTGCAGTTCCCGGCTTTAAGGTTGACCCGATCATTGACGGCACTCGTTCGGAAACGGCAATAATACTGAACTTTGCCGAAAGGATCTGCATCATTGCAAACTCCCTTTATGGCGGTGAAATAAAAAAATCTGTTTTTACAGTTTTGAATTTCCTGCTTACATTCAGGGACGTTCTTCCCATGCACTGCTCGGCAAACGTGGGTAAGGAGGGCGACGTGGCAATTTTCTTCGGCCTTTCGGGGACGGGTAAGACCACGCTTTCAGCCGACCCGAAAAAAAGACTAATTGGGGATGACGAGCACGGCTGGAGCAGCCGTGGCGTATTCAACTTCGAAAGCGGCTGCTATGCCAAGGTAATACGCCTTTCACCGGACCATGAGCCAGAGATACATGCATGCACGAAGAGGTTCGGGACAATACTGGAGAACGTGGTCTACGACCCGGTCTCACGCCTAATAGACCTGAACGACGACCACATTACGGAAAATACAAGAGCCTCTTACCCTCTTGAATTTATTCCAAACATAGTGCCCGAAAAGATGGTGCAGTCGCATCCAAAGAACATAATATTCCTTACCTGCGACGCCTCGGGCGTTATGCCGCCGATTGCAAGGCTTAACCCAGAGCAGGCGCAGTATCATTTTATTAGCGGCTATACCTCAAAGATTGCAGGAACAGAAATAGGCCTCGGCATAGAGCCGCAGATCACCTTCAGCGCATGCTTCGGGGCGCCGTTTATGGTGCGCCACCCCTTCGAATACGCAGAAATGCTGAAGCAGAGAATGCTGAAGCATAACGTCAGCTGCTGGCTGGTTAATACGGGCTGGGTAGGCGGGCGCTTCGGCGTTGGAAAGCGCATCAGCATCCGCCATACGCGTAACCTGCTCAATGCTGCGCTGGATGGGAAGCTCTGCGACGTTGAGTACCGCAGGGACAAACTCTTCGGCTTTGAAGTGCCGCTTTCATGTCCTGATGTTCCCGAAGACGTGCTGGAACCCTCAAACTCCTGGGGCGACAAGAACGAATACTGGGAAAAGTACGACGCACTGGCAGCCAGATTTATAGAGAACTTTAAGCTCTTTGCCAAGGGCTGCAGTAATGAAGTTGTTAAGTCGGGCCCGGTACGCCTCTCGCAGCTTCAGCAGCTCCAATACTAGAAAAAATTTCCATTCCCGGGGGAGTATTTTTATCCCCCTACTTCCTGCATGGACGGGAAGTAGGGGGATTTTGTTTTTTAGGCAGAAATGAGGACATAATTTCCGAAGAGGAATTAAAAGAATTGAACAATTACAGGAATTTAAATACCTTTCAGGTTCAAATTGAGAAATAAAGAATTGAAGATATAAAGGACAGATCATATTGATTTCAGAACGAGTAAAAAATATTGCCGCCTCGCCAACCATGAGAGTTGCAGCCAAGGCTATTATCATGAAAGCCGAAGGCGTGGACCTAGTGGATTTCAGCGTTGGTGAGCCCGACTTTCCTACTCCCGAGCACATAAAAGAGGCCGCGAAAATTGGCATAAATAATAACTTTACGAAATATACCGTTAACGAGGGGATGGTTGAACTCCGTATTGCAATTGCAGAAAAGCTAAAGCGCGAGAATAACCTGGATTACGACCCCAAGGATATACTGGTCTCAAACGGCGCAAAGCAGGCTCTTTTTAATGCCGTCATGGCGCTCGTTGATAACGGCGATGAGGTGCTGATTCCAGCCCCATACTACGTGTCCTACCCGGAAATGGTTAAGATTGCCGGAGGAAAGCCGGTTATACTTAAAACCAGGCCCGAAGATGGCTTTAAGCTCTTGCCCGGAACTCTTAAAAGTGCGATAAATGAAAAAACAAAAGCACTCATACTTTGTTCTCCTTCAAACCCTACGGGACTTGTTTATACGGAAAGCGAGCTTAAAGGCCTGGCAGAAGTAATTGAAGAGAAAAATATATGCGTCATTTCGGACGAGGTTTATGAAAAGCTCATCTACGACGACATCCCTTTTACCAGCATGGCTGCCGTGAGCCCGAAGTTAAAGGAGCTTACAGCCGTTGTAAACGGGCTTTCCAAATCCTATGCAATGACAGGCTGGAGGATAGGCTACGTTGCAGGCAGGAGGGAGGTAATTGCAGGGGCCTCAAAGCTACAGAGCCACAGTACTTCCGGGGCTTCTTCGGTCTCACAGTATGCCGGTATTGCAGCCCTAAGCGGCCCTCAGGATGAGATCAGTGTAATGACTTCGGAGTTCAAAAAAAGAAGGGATTATATTTACAAGAAGCTTACTTCTGTTCCCGGCATTAAGGCTACAAGGCCTTCCGGCGCTTTTTATATATTCCCGGACCTGTCAGGTTTCTACGGCAAAGCGTTTAACGGCAGGCAGATTACAAATTCAAGTGAGATGGCTTTGTTTATTCTTGAAGAGGCAAAGGTGGCTGTTGTGCCGGGGATTGCCTTTGGAGAGGATAATTACATAAGAATTTCATATTCAACTTCCATGGAAAACATTGTAAAAGGGGTAGAAAGGATTATTTCGGCCCTCGGGAAATTAAAATAGTGTAAGGCATAAAAAAAAGCGGATCAGAAGTGATCCGCTTTTTTTGAGGTTAAAATACTAGTTCGTGGAGATATAGAGCTTTAAGGCTTTCAGTATATGGTCCACGGGCATCTGTTCTCCCGTCCACAGTTCGAAGGATTTAGCCCCCTGGTAGACCAGCATCTTCAGCCCGTCAATTACCGTAGCCCCCTCGATTTCTGCAATCCTCAACAGTTTTGTCTGGAGCGGATTATAGACAAAATCAAAAACAATCTGTCCTTTTGTAAAAGACTGCGGAATTGTTGTAATTGCGTCATCCACATTCGGGATCATGCCGAGCGAGGTGGCGTTTATGATCAGCTTTGAATTTCTGAACACCTCCACGAGGTCAAAAGGCACGAGCTCATAAGAACAGATATTGCCAAAATGCATCTTGGAATAGAAGTATTCCTTCAGCGATTCCGCCTTCTGCTCCGTTCTGTTGACAATGTTAATGTTCTTAGGCCTGAAATTTCTGATCAAAGCGTAAATTGCGCTTCTTGCAGCGCCGCCGGCTCCGATTACGGTCATTTCGGATCCCATGAGTTCATCTTTATACGGCATGAGCGATTCTGTGATGCCGTAAACGTCTGTGTTATAGCCATTAAGCGAGCCGTTGTCGTTTACAATTGTATTAACGGCTCCTATAACGCTTGCTTCTTCGGAAACATTCTTCAGGTACTGAAGAATGTTTTCCTTGTGGGGCAGTGTAATATTAAAGCCCTTGATGCCAAGGGCTACCATTCCGTTAATTGCAGCCTTAAGCGTATTGAAAGGGACGTCAAAAGGCAGGTAGATGTAATTCAGGTTTTTCAGTTCAAAAGATATATTGTGCATCAGCGGGGAATAAGTATGTTTGATCGGGTGCCCGATGATGCCAATAATCTGTGTATCCAGATTAAATTTGTTGTATGATGTCATAAAGTGTATTTTATGGATAAATTAGTTTTCGTCGAGTAACTTTCTAAACAGCTTGGAAGCCTTTATTTCAGGGTATTCCTTTGCGAATTCCTTTTTAATGGAAGGATCCAGCCTGAATGCATTCTTAAGGCATTCAATAGCCTCCTGGGTCTTGCTCAGTATAAAATTAACCTTTGCCTTGCCGTAATATGAATTTGCATCAGAAGGATTAAGCCTGATGCATTCGTTGTATGCCGACATGCCTTCGGTCCAGTTGCCAAGTTCCAGGTCAATTTCGGCCAGTTTGTACCATATCTGGTAATTGCCCGGGTCGGTTGAAAGGGCGTTTTTATAGCTTTCGGCCGCCTCGTCCAGCTTTCCTAAAGAAAGGTCCAGGTCGCCTTTTGCAATCCATGCATCCGGTGAGCTGTCGTTTAGCTTGATGGCCACTTCAAAATCCTTAAGCGCCATGTGAAGCCTTTCCATGCTGCTGTAGCAGTAGCCGCGGGAGAGATAAGCCTCAAAATAGTCATTCTTACACCTTATGGCTTCAGTGTAATTTTTAACGGCGTTTTCCAGGTCGTCCAATTCCTCGTGGATCTGTCCGATATTAAAGAAAATTGCCTCGTCTGTCTTGTCGAGTTCCGAAGCCTTCTGGAAGGCTTCAAGGGCCTCGGTCAGCTTTCCCAGGTTGGCCAGGGCGATTCCCTTATTGAACCATGCATTGCAGAAATCTTCCTTTAGCGCAAGAGCAAGGTCGAAGTCATCTACGGCTTCCTTGTAGTTATTCATGCGAATGTGGATGATCCCGCGGTTATACCACCCGGTTATGCTGTAGGGTTCAAGATCCAGGAATTTATTATAAGCTTCAAGAGATTTATCGTATTCTTCTGTGTCCTCATAGCAGTAGCCAAGTTCATAATATGCCTCGCTGTATTCGGGATCTATCTGTACGGCTTTCTTAAAGCATTCAATTGCAAGGTCGAATTTTTCGTCTCTTTCATATATGACGCCCAGGCTGAAATGAGCTTCCTCGTTTTCAGGTTCGAGCCTTAAGGCTGCCAGGAGCGACTCCATGGCATCCTCAGCAAGGCCGAGGTTATCCTCGGAGAGGGCTTTATTAATGAGTGTTTCAGCATCATTCGGATTCATGGACAATGCTCTATTGAAGCAGTTATAAGCTTCTTCAAATTCAAAGGAATTATTCAGGAAAATTCCCTTAAATTGCCACAGTTCTGAATTATAAGGAGCAATTTCCAGCAGAGCGTTCGTAAAATAAAGCCCGTCTTCGGTATAATCATAGTCAAGGCATGCCTCAATGAGCTCTTCAATTGATTCCATGTAAATGAAAATGGCCCCTTCAGCTATAAGGTCCCTGTATTTTTCAATCTTTTCCTTCAGCTCGTTTTCATCAAAGAAATATTCATCGCCACTGTTTCCGAATTTATCATCGGAATAATTCATTCTAACTCCAGTTTACCTTAGGTGAAAATCTATTATTCTCTCTGCTCAAAATCAAGTTGAAATATAACATAATGCTTATGAAAACTGCAAGATAACTTTCAGTCATACGGGCAATTAAATAAGCAGCAATACAATATGATAAATCAAAAAGAAAGGCGGATAGTTCCGCCTTCTGTAAAGTTTTTGAAATTATTAAAGTTGAATAATTCTGCGTTTTGAGCCGGTTTTTCGCCTGTTCAGCGTGGAATTCAGCGCAGCACTGCGGTTACCTTTTCGGCAGCTTCACTGAGGCTTTTTGCCACTTCGAAGTTCAGCCCCGAATTCTTTAACAGATCTCCGGCTTCCTTAGCGTTTGTGCCTTCCAGGCGTACGACAACGGGAATTTCCACCTTAATTTCATTTACGGCGTCAATTACGCCCTGAGCTACGCGGTCGCACCTGACGATTCCGCCAAAGATGTTAATCAGAATAGCCCTGACGTTGGGGTCCGAGAGAATTATCTTAAAGCCGTTGGCGACAGTTTCCTTGTTAGCCGTTCCGCCGACGTCCAGAAAGTTAGCCGGTTCACCGCCAGCTAGCTTAATTATGTCCATCGTAGCCATTGCCAGTCCCGCCCCGTTAACCATGCAGCCGACGTTGCCGTCTAGCTTAATGTAGTTAAGATTGAACTTTGAAGCCTCAATTTCAAGCGGGGCTTCTTCGTCGAGGTCCCTGTATTCCAGGATTTCAGGGTGGCGGTAGAGCGCATTGTCGTCAAAATTCATCTTTGCATCGAGTGCAATAACCTCACCTTCTTTTGTCACGACCAGGGGGTTGATCTCTGCCAGTGAAGCATCAGTTGCCTGGTAGGCCTTGTAAAGGGAGAGGAGGAAGTTGACGGCATTTTTATACTGCTGGCCTGAAAGCCCGAGACCGAAGGCCAGTTTTCTTGCCTGGTAGGGCTGCAGTCCGACTTCAGGGTCAACCGTTTCCTTAAGGATTTTCTCCGGGCTCTCGGCTGCAACTTTTTCAATTTCAACACCGCCTTCTGTGGAAGCCATGAAAGTGATTTTAGATTTAGCGCGGTCGAGTGTAATGCCAACATAAAGCTCTTTTTCGATATTAACGCCCTGTTCTATCAGAAGGCGTTTTACGAGCTTGCCCTCGGGGCCTGTCTGATGCGTTACGAGTGTCATTCCAAGGATCTCTCCGGCAAGCTGCCTGACTTCATCGGGGCTTTTTGCCAGCTTAACCCCGCCGCCTTTACCTCTTCCGCCGGCATGTATCTGTGCCTTAACGACCCAGATATTTCCGCCGATTTCCGCGGCTGCCTCTACGGCTTCTTCCACTGAGAAAGCCACTTTTCCTTTTGGAACGGGTACATTGAACCTGCGAAATATTTCTTTCGCCTGATACTCATGAATTTTCATCTGATATCCCTCTGTTGAATGAGAAGTCATTATGAGGCGGCTATCAAAGAAAGCTTTTTCAGGTGATAGCCGCCAAATAGTCCATTATTTCAAAAATAAGAATACTAGTTAAAAATAACTAAACTTTTTCACTAATTGCCTTGGCCTGCATGAAGAGGAGCAAATAATCCCTTCCGCCTGCCTTGGAGTCGGTACCCGACATGTTAAAGCCGCCGAAAGGATGTCCGCCTACGAGTGCGCCAGTGCATTTCCTGTTAAAATACAGGTTGCCTACAAAGAAGTGTTCTTTTGCCTTTTCAAGCTTTTCGCGGTTATCCGTAAAAACCGCACCTGTAAGGCCGTACTGAGTGTTGTTTGCAATTTCAAGGGCGTTGTCGAAATTCCTGGCTTTAATTACCGCCAGAACCGGCCCAAAAATTTCTTCCTGAGAAATCTTTGCCTCGGGTTTTACGTCCACAAAAACTGTCGGCTTGATGAAGAATCCTTCTCCATCGGCGGCCTCTCCGCCAACAAGAAGCCTGCTTTCCTTCTTGCCCTTCTCGATGTAGGAAAGTATGTTCTTTCTGGCCGAGTCGTTGATTACAGGGCCAATGGCAACGTTATCCGTTGCAGAGCCAACCTCAAGCTTAGAGACCATGTCTTTCAGCTTTTTTACAAATTCATTATATACCTTGGCATCGACGATTGCTCTTGAGCAGGCTGAACACTTCTGCCCCTGGAAGCCGAAGGCCGAAGTAACAACGCCTTTTACAGCTTCATCCACGTTGGTTTCACTGTCGACAATAATGCTGTCTTTGCCTCCCATTTCGGCAACAACTCTCTTTAGCCATTTCTGTCCTGGCTGCACCTCGGCAGCAAGTTTATTGATATGGATTCCTACTTCCATAGAGCCTGTAAAGGATACAAAGCGTGTCAACGGGTGTGAGACCAGTGTATCGCCTACTTCATTTCCTGAGCCGGGCATAAAATTAAGCACACCGGCCGGGAGGCCTGCTTCCTGCATGATTTCATAATAAAGCCTTCCCATCATGGGTGTATCGCTCGAGGGCTTAAGGACAACCGTGTTTCCGGTAACAATTGCAGCAGAAGACATTCCGACCAGGATTGCAAAGGGGAAGTTCCATGGCGGAACCACGACGCCTACGCCAAGCGGTATGTAAACCAGTTCATTTTCTTCACCCTTAACAGGAGTAATCGGCTGCTTATCGGCATAGCGGAGCATTTCGCGGGCGTAAAATTCCATGAAGTCAATTGCCTCTGCTGTATCTGCATCAGCCTCAACAAAATTCTTCCCGGCTTCGTAGATCATCCAGGCGTTAATTTCGAACCTTCTCCTGCGGGCAATTTCAGCCGCCCTGAAGAGAATGGCTGCCCTTTCCACGGCAGGCACAAGCTTCCACTGTGCGAATTTCTTTGCAGCTTCCCTGATCGCCCTGTCGGCAAGTTCCTTTGTCCCTTTATAGAACGAAGCGACCACCTCGGTTTTGTTTGAGGGGTTATAGGAATTGAGCTTACTGTCAGTTTTAACCTTCTTTCCCCCAATCATTATTTCATAGGTTTTGCCTAATTTTTTGCAAACGGCCTCAAGAGCCTCCGCCTGTTTGGCGTGGATCTTTTTGTCGTTAAAGTTCTGAATAGGTTCATTTTTGAATGGTTTAACTTTCATCAGATTTACTCCTGTTTATGGATTAAGAATCTTTAAAAATATACTCAAATTACGTCTTTTGATCCTAAGAAGCAATTTTAGTTTAGCTGCCTGAAAAAGCTAAATAGCTCAGAATTTTTAATAATTTTTATGGAATTTTTCCGAATCCGGCCCCCGTCACCATATTATATCAGTATACAGGAAAAAAGTTTTTGTGACATGCTCTTTTTGCCCGTAAGAACCAGGGGATTTTGATCCGCCGAGGCATTTTTTTTTATTCCCGGGCATGGGTGTCCTCATTTTTTTAATTAAATGAATATTCTGCAACAGACTGTTGTGTGTGTAAACCATGAATGGCAAATTACTTTTTGTTTTAGTCCTTTTGGCGCTAATACTGGGCTGCCAAAAGGACTCCGGGCCTTTGGCTTTCAGAGACCTCCTGACTGCGCAGGCCGGAAACGGCAAGGCTTTTTACATGGGGAAATGGGAGATAGAGGCAAACAGCCCCGACAGCCTGCAGTTCTACACGTTCCAGCTGAAGCTGGACTTCGATAAGAGCCTGTACGCGTGGCCCGAAGTCAATTACGGGCAGGGCAATGTCGAGGTAAATGCAGCTGTAATATATCTCGATGCATTTGTTTTATACGGGGATTCATTGAATTATCAATCCGGTGGTGCGGAGCCTGTGCTTAAAAACTACTTTTTAGACAGCCTTATCATACTTAAGGACAAGCTAAGCAGGATCTATCATCTGAAAATTTCCAGAAAGAAACTCTCCAAATATCCCTTGCGCAACCGCCAGGGACAGGTCAATCTTGTGCTGGCCTGGTACGTTTGTACGGGGTATCTAAAGGATGCAACCTCTCACCTCGCACTAAGGCGATGGGTGTGCTATTCTGCGGGCCAGAGCGCATTTTACCTGCCGCTTGAAAAAAGAATTGTAAATTTTTCTTCGTGAAGGCTTTAAGTAAATCCGTCTTTTTTTCACAGAAAGAGATATTCCTTTTTACTCATGTTTTGATGTAGCCTGAATTAAAAGTTTGACATTAAGGTAATAAATTTTTAAATAAAAGCATGTCTTCAAATTTGAGGGGTTAGAGGTCATGCTCTCGAAAATACTTTCCAGTGCCACCTTCGGAATTGATGCCTTCCTAGTTGAAGTGGAAACCCACATAGAAAAGAAAATTCCTGCCTTTAACATCGTAGGCCTTCCAGACAACGCGGTCAAGGAAAGCCGCGAAAGGGTGCTTGCTGCAATTAAAAACTCGGGGTTCGATTTCCCGGCAAGGAAAATTACGGTCAACCTTGCTCCTGCCGACATAAAGAAGGAGGGAAGCTCATTCGACCTGCCGATTGCAATAGGCCTTCTTTCGGCAAACGAGATGATAAAAGACCGGTGGCTTCGGGATACCGTATTCTTAGGAGAGCTTGCCCTTGACGGGCACCTGAGGGCCATTAAAGGGGCACTTCCCATTGCCGCCGAGGCAAAGAAAAAGGGGATTAAAAGGATACTCCTTCCTTCCGAATGCGCAGGCGAGGCTTCCATTGTGGACGGCATAGACGTTTTCCCGGTCGAAGACCTGGAGGAGGTTGTAAGGCTCCTTAATGACAGCATGGAAAAAGAACCCGTGGTTGCGGACAAGGAGGCTATATTTTCGCAGGTAAACCAGTACCACGTGGATTTTTCGGACGTAAAAGGGCAGGAGAACGTGAAGCGCGCCCTGGAGGTGGCTGCCGCAGGGGGGCACAATATACTGATGATAGGACCTCCGGGCTCGGGCAAGACCATGCTGGCCAAAAGAATCCCTACCATACTGCCTCCCTTGAGTTTTGAGGAGGCCCTGGAAACAACGAAAATTCATTCCGTGGCGGGCATACTGCCGAAAGACAAGGCCCTTGTAACCGTGCGCCCCTTTAGAAGTCCCCACCACACGGTTTCAGATGCTGCATTGGTAGGAGGCGGTAGTTTCCCCAGACCAGGCGAGGTATCCTTTGCGCATCACGGGGTGCTGTTTTTAGACGAGCTGCCGGAATTTAAGAAAAATGTGCTTGAGGTCTTAAGGCAGCCGCTTGAGGATAGCCGTGTTACGGTAAGCCGGTCCAAGATGTCCATTGAATTTCCGGCCAATTTTATGCTTGCCGCGGCAATGAACCCATGCCCATGCGGCTATTATTCGGACCCCGGGCGGCGCTGCACCTGCGCACCCCCGCAGATACAGCACTATATGGCAAAGGTATCCGGCCCGTTGCTGGACAGGATAGACATACATATTGAGGTACCGGCAGTAAAGTACAAGGAGCTTTCCGACAACTCGCGCGGCGAGGCTTCGGAGGCAATAAGAGCCAGGGTAATACTGGCTCGCGAGATACAGATGAAAAGGTTTTCCGAGATGAAACATATCTTTACAAATGCCGACATGGGTTCCCGCGAGGTAAGGCAGTTCTGCAGGCTCGACAGCGCCGGATCTGACATATTAAGGATGGCAATGAGTAAACTTGGGCTTTCAGCACGTGCATACGACAGGATACTGAAGGTAAGCCGCTCAATAGCAGACCTGGAGTCGAGTGAATGCATCAAGCCGCAGCACGTCAGCGAGGCAATTCAGTACAGGACGCTTGACAGAGAGCTGTGGAAGAATTAAATTTATGCACTAAATTTTACCTTAAACCCCATTAATTTTCTGAATATTTTATTTAATGGGAAAATCGGAAAAAATTCTTCAGTCAAAGCTTGCTTTTTTAAAAAGATAGGGCTATATTTGTTTCTCATTTTGATACGGGCGGACGCCGGAGTTGGAGAGCC
>JAAXKQ010000012.1 GCA_025612245.1 Ignavibacteria bacterium | reverse complement strand
GGCCTCCTTCATAGACCTTTGTTACTTCCTTTAAGCTTACTTCTGCCATTGTTTTATATACTCTTAGTTAGTAATGGACTTAAGCTGATTTAAGAAATCCGGATTGGATATCCTGACACAATCGAAATCACTTACATTCCCACCGTTTTTCAGCAGGGATGAAAGAATGCCAAATGCCATGGCAATCCTGTGGTCGCCAAAACTGTCAAACGTGGGGTTCTCATTTTTTATGCTGCCCGAAATTTCAAAGCCATCTTCCTCTTCTGTAACATCAGGACCAAGGAGCCTCATATTTTTGCATATTGCACTGATCCTGTCTGTTTCCTTTACCCTTAGTTCCCGGGCATTGGAAATCCTGAAGTCTCCTTCGGCAAATAAACCTGCAATGCTTAAGATCGGGATTTCATCAATAATGTTCGGAATGACTTCCTTCGGGATTTCGACATTATGAAGCACGCTGCTTGAAACAATCAAATCACCGTATTCTTCCCCCATCTTTGTCTTTAGGTTATCCTCCTGAATATTTGCTCCCATGCTCCTTAAAACCTCAATTATACCCGTTCTGGTCTTGTTGAGGCTAATATTCCGAATCACAAGATTTGAGTTTTCAGATAGGAGTGTAAGGACAATAAAAAATGCAGCCGTGGAAATATCCGACGGAACGAAGTATTCGCTGCATGAGGGATAATCTTTTCTTGAGACGTAGATTTTATTCAGGCCGTCTTCTTCCAAGGTTTTAAGTGAAAGGAGCCTTTCCGTATGGTCTCTTGAAGGAATAGATTCCACCACGGAGGTCTCCTCCTCAAGGTGCAACCCTGCCAGTAAAACTGCGCTTTTTACCTGTGCACTTGCAACCGGAAGCCTGTATTCAATGGCGTGCAGGCCTTCAGAAGGCGTAATGCTTACGGGAAGCGTAAACTTTGGGGTTGTCTTTATTATCCCGCCCATCTCACTAAGCGGGTCTACAACTCTTTTCATCGGACGCATGGAAAGTGACTCGTCGCCCGTAATTACAGAAGCAAACGGCTGAGCAACCAGTATTCCGCTTAAAAGGCGCGCGGTAGTTCCTGAATTTCCGGCAAATAAGGCTTCAGGCTTATTAAACTTCCTGAATCCCCTTCCTGTTACTTTAAGCATACCGGAGGACTTTTCAAATGAGCAGCCCAGTCTCTTAAAGCAGCTCATCGTGGACTTGACGTCATCGGCATTAGAGAGATTCTCTATGTATGAAGTCCCATCTGCCAGCGCCGAGAATATTACAGCCCTGTGAGAGATAGATTTGTCGCCTGGAAGTTCCAGCGCGCCGTTTACTTTTTCAATTCCCTGAAACCTGAGATCCATTATTTGTTACACCATTCGTCAATAATTCTTTCAATTTCTTCTTCATTTAATTCGGGTCTGTCGTACATCCCCTTAAGAAGTCTTTGCCTTTGAGCCTCATAGAGTATAACGGCATTTGCAACCGAAACGTTCAGGCTCTGAACCATTCCCTGCATGGGAATCTGGAATACGCCGTCTGCAAGTTCCGCTGCTTCCTTGGAAACGCCTCTATGCTCATTTCCAATTACTATAGCTGTCTTCTCTGTAAAGTCTATGTCGTAGAGGCTTATGGAATGTCCGGTAAGTGCGCTTGCATAGATCTTAAAACCCTGCCGGCGGAGGCTGCTGTAGCATTCCTGTATGCTGCTTAAACTTTCTCTTTCGACCCATTTAAGCGCACTGGCTGAGCTGGTGCGGTTTATTTTCGGGAATTTTTCAACATTATAGACAAGCGAAACTTTATAAACGCCAACAGCATCGCAGGTCCTCAAAATGGCACTGACATTATGGGGATCGTGAATGTTTTCAAGTATCACTCTAAGCGAATGCTGGCGTTTTTTAACGGCTTCAATAATTTTTTGCAGCCGCGCCCCTGTCTTGAGTTCTCTCACACAATAATCACTTTTTGTTAAAGATAATTTTATAGAATGTTTTATTCCCTGTCCTTCTTATTTTGTCCATCGCAAAATTAGACTCATCGAGCTTCAGGTAGAATGCTGCAAGATCAAGTGTTTTGTCGATTACTGTGGCCTCATCGTGAGCCCAGCTTTCACATCCTCTCAGCGTAGGCACTTCTGCCGTAAAGCCGTCATCGGTTTTTGTAACCACCATGGTAAGTGTCATCAGTAAGCGTCTTTCTTTGCTTTTTCGCTTGTAACAATCTTAACGCTAGCGCTGGCCCCTATTCTGTCGGCGCCGCTGCGTATCATAGCTTCGGCATCCTCAAGCGTCCTGATCCCTCCGGAGGCTTTAACTCCAATTGCAGTTCCCACTACGTAGCGCATAAGAGCTACGTCGCCAACTGTTGCCCCGCCCTTGCTGAAGCCGGTTGATGTTTTAACAAAATCGGCCTTTGCATTTTTACAGATCAGACAGGCCCTTACCTTTTCCTCATCGCTCAGAAGTGCAGTCTCAAGAATCACCTTGCAAACCGCATTATATTTCTTTGCTGCCAGAACGACCTGGTTAATATCGTTAAATACGTACTCATTGTCACCCTGCTTTAGTCTTCCAACGTTAAGCACCATGTCAATTTCCTGGGCGCCGTTCTGAAGGGCCTGTTCGGCTTCAAACCTTTTTACTTCTGTTGTTGTAGCCCCGAGCGGGAAGCCTATTACGGTACAAACCTTAACCTGGGTATTTTTCAGGAGATCTCTGCATAGAGGAACAAAAGAAGGGTTAACGCAAACCGAAGCAAAAGAATATTCTTTTGCCTCGCTGCACAGTTTCTTTACTTCATCTGTTGTTGCCTCAGGTTTTAAGAGCGTATGGTCGATCATGCGGGCAAGGTCCCTATCCTTCAGCCCGTCGCCAACTCCCATGCCCGCGGCAATTCTTTCTGCTCCCTGATTTATGATGCTTTTTACGGTTGAAGGCTGGTCAATAACGTTTTTCTCCCAGCCTGCGCACGTGTTTCCGATGCAATAAAAATCTTTCAGTGCTTTTTCTATAAAGACCTGTGAAACAACTTTATCTATTGTTGATGAATCCATATTTTCCATTCAAAATTTTATTTTTAAATATTCTTTAAGGCCAAAAACGTACTTCTTAATTTCCCGTCCTCATCAAATAAGCTTTATAGGTATTCTTTAAGAGCATGGAAATTGTCATGGCGCCAACGCCTCCGGGAACAGGGGTAATGAATGACGTCTTTGGAGCAACGCTCTCAAAATCCACGTCGCCTACGTTTACGTATCCTTTCGGGTTATCGGCAGCAACGCGGTTAATTCCGACGTCAATTACAACGGCTCCTTCTTTTACCATATCAGCCTTTATGAACCTGGGCCTTCCGATTGCAACAATTAAAATGTCGGCTTGCCTGGTATAAGCCGAGAGATCCTTAGCCGCCGAATGACAGACAGTAACAATGGCGTCTGCATAGGGCTTTTTCTGAAGCATCAGGTTGGCTACCGGCTTTCCAACAATATTGCTCCTTCCGACTACAACGACGTGCTTACCGCGTGTCTCTATCTTGTAGTACTTAAGGAGCTCCAGGACACCGGCCGGCGTACATGGGTAGAGTGTATCCTGCCCGGTAACAAGTTTACCGACATTTACCGGATGAAAACCGTCCACGTCCTTTTCAGGTATTACCGCATTTAATATTTTATCTTCATTTATGTGCCCCGGTAAAGGCAGCTGAACGAGTATTCCGTCAAAGTCGTCGTTCCTGTTGTAGGAATCTATCATCTGAAGAAGCTTCTCTTCTGAGGTCTCTTTATCAAGTTTCTCCAGCTTTGAGAGCATTCCAACTTCGGTGCTGGATTTTATTTTTCCGTTTACGTAGGATTGTGAGGCCGGGTTGTCCCCAACCAGAATCGTTACAAGTCCGGGAACTCTCTTTCCTTGCTCTTTAAGCTTAAGAACATCTTTTTTCAGCCCTTCCCTGATTTCAGAAGCAACTTTCTTTCCGTCAATTAAATTCATATAGAGTTTCGGGGGTAGTTAATAAATTTTTGTATCAAATATAAAAATAATAAAAACGAATTGCACGTACATATTCTTTTCAGCATTTTTAGGGGTAGGAAGTTCTATAAAGAGGACTGATACCTGCTTTTCAGATAATCGGATATGGCCTTGTTCCCAATGATCTCAGGTGCAAAGGGGTTTGAATTCTGCCAGCCTGTTTTTCCCAGGCTCCTGAATCTTTCCAGGCGCCTTAAGGTAATTTCGCAAAAAACCGGATTTATATCCATCGTAAAGCATTTTCTTTGTGTCTTTTCGGCTGCAAGAAGAGTTGTCCCGGAGTGTGAAAAAAAGTCGATTATCAGCTCATCCTTCCGGCTTCCGGAAAGTATTATGCGCTCAATTGCCTTCAGTGGCTTCTGAGCGTAGCACCCGCTTACGTTCTCCTCCATCCTGTAGAAGACCTGCTGAATGTCTATCCATATGTTCCCTGCGCGTGCAAAGTGGGATTTGCTTCTTTCGAGGTTCTCCGTAACGCGGCCGTTTACCTTTTTATAATATCCCCTGACAACCTTCGGAATGCCGGTGTAGACCGCCTTTACGTTGAAATAGGGCTTGCCTTTTACATAATACAAAAGCTCCTGCCTTACGGCCATCCAGTTCTTCTGCGTTCCATAACCCCTCTGGTTCCGCATGCTTATAAAGCTCCGGCTCTCGAAACCCGTTTGCCTCATCATCATTAGGAATTCACCGAAAGGCTGGAAGTGGTTTTTCTGGTCGGCCCCAAGCCAGATGTAAAGTGAAGAGTCTTTCTTTAATGCGTGATCCGAATTATTTATCCATATTTTTGACCAGTCCACAAATTCCCCGGGATCCATCAAGCCGAATGCCACCAAATTATAAGGCGGGTCATGTATAGCCATGACCGCCTTTTCATCATTCATCAGAAGTTCAACTGAATTTTCCACGGCAGCATCCAGGCATCCGATTTTATGCCTTTCCTTAGGATCCATCCAGATTTCACCCGGCCTCAGCCTGCAATAAGGCAGAAGCATTTGGCAGAGTTCTTCATCCTTATCAAGCCGCGGAAGGGTTAGTCTTTCCATAGTCCGGTCAGATATTTATTCAGCCTGCCTTACAAATTCAGGCAGCATAATCCTGCTTATTTCAAGCGTCTTACCCGTCTCGGAATCTACCTTGAGGTATACTCCGCAAAGGTGAAGATCATTCTCAGCCGTCTGATATTTCTGAGGGGTCTGGTAAAGGAAACGGTTAATTGCGGCTTCGGTTTTCATTCCGATGACGGAATCATAGGGCCCCGTCATGCCGACGTCGGTAATATAGCCGGTTCCTTTGGGCAGGATCCTTTCATCCGAGGTTTGAATGTGTGTGTGTGTGCCAATAAAGCCGGAGATTTTTCCATCCACATAGTTTGCCAGGGCAATTTTCTCGGCCGTAGCTTCTGCATGGAAATCCACTATAATAACCTTGGTCTCCTGCCTCATCTTCTCAATTGCCCAGTCGGCAGTGCGGAAAGGACAGTCGATTGTGGCCATAAAAGCCCTTCCCTGAAGGTTCAGCACTCCGATTTTTCCCTTCGGAGTATCTGCAATGTGGTATCCCCTTCCAAAAGTTCCTTTTGGATAATTCTGCGGGCGAATGTAACGCTCTTCAGTCTTAAGGTAATCCTGCGACTGGTGCTTATCCCAGGTGTGGTTACCGCCGGTAATTACTTTGGCGCCCATTTCAAAAAGTGCTTTCCCTTCTTTGTCGGTGCAGCCTTTGCCGTCCGAGGCATTTTCTCCGTTAATTATAATAAAGTCAGCTTTATATTTTTTCTCCAGGCCGGGCAGCCATGTCCTTGCCATGTCCATTCCCGGTTTCCCGATGATGTCGCCAATAAAGAGTATGTTAATAAGAGCCATAATTCCAATATATTTGATTACAGAATAGTGAGTTTTCCTTAGTATGCTTTTATAAGTAATAAAAGTTTAATTAAATCTATTATACTAAATTTATTGCTGGAATGCCTGAAAATATTTCAGTTTGCGAAGGGATACTTGAAAATTTCCACGGGTATAAATAATTGTACAATTTTGTATCCCGCATAATTATTATATTTGATCCTAAAAATCATATTTTTAATGATGTTGCCTAAAAACCTAACAGATATACCCTTTGAGAACGCTGAATTCTGCGTCGTGGATGTTGAAACTACGGGCATGAGCCCCTCCAGCTGCCGCATTATTGAAGTCGGTATGGTCAGAATCCGGAAACTGAAGATAGTTGAGACTTATCAGTCATTCGTTAACCCGGGAATGGAAATCCCATACTTTATTACGGGTTTAACCGGCATCTCGAATTCGGACGTCTATGAGGCTCCATATTTCGATGAAATTGCCAACCAGGTAAAGGAATTCATTGGCGACAGCATTCTAATCGGGCACAACCTTCAGTTCGACGTCTCATTTTTAAGAAGAGCCTTCGAGGACTGCGGCGGAAGCGAAAAACTGGCAAACCCCCTGTTATGCACGCTTAAGCTTGCACGGAAAATGTACCCCGGGCTTTCTAGCAAATCACTTTCTTCCGTAGTCAAGCACCTTAAGGTCAGGAATAAGAATGTCCACAGGGCACTTTCAGACGCCACGGCAACCGCAAAAGTGCTCCTTAAGATGATAAAGGAGCTGAAGACAAAAGAAGATTTTAAGACGGCTGCAGAGATAATAGACTTTCAGAGCAGTCCCTTTACAGAACCTGACTACAGGCTTACAAAGAAGAAACTGGCTGAGGACGTTGCAAAGCTTCCGGACCTTCCGGGCGTGTATTTCTTCAGGAACTCCAAAGGCGTCGTAATTTACGTTGGCAAGGCAAAATCCTTAAAAGCCAGGGTTAAGAGCCATCTTGCAAGTACGGCTCCTTCTAAAAGCAGGAAAATAGTCAGCCAGGCTGAACGCCTGGGCTTTACGACCACAAACTCCGAACTGACAGCGCTTATTGCTGAAAGCGAACTGATTAAGATCTATAACCCCGTGCATAACGTCTTGCTGAAAAAATTCGGGAATAACTTTTTCGTTAAAGTACTAAGACAGGAAGAATACCCCAGGGTTGAAATGGCTCGGAAGTTCGATTTCGACGGCAACGATTATTTCGGGCCTTATACAAACAAGGAATCGGTCAAGAACATGCTGAAGCTCATTGAAAGGGCTTTCCAGCTCAGGGAATGCAAGGATAAGGAATTCAACAAGCACAAGGGCTGCTATCTTACGCAAATATACAGGTGTATTGGCCCGTGCATGGAGGATTTCAACGGACCGGAATATGAGAAAGAGCTCGATAAGGTTTATGAATTCCTTTCCGGCAAAAACCAGTATGCACTCGACCGCCTGATTGTAAAGATGAAGGACTATTCGGAAAAGCAAAGGTTTGAGGAAGCCTCACAGATGAGGGATTTAATTAACCTCATACTGTCGCAGATACATAAGACTTCAATTCTCTCGGAGCCAGTCAATTCAACAAAGGTTCTAATTGAGGTAAGAACAACGGGTAAGAAAGATTTTGTGCTTCTGCTGTCGGGAAGAATATTTATTAAAGACTACATCGTGGACGACAGGGACTATTTTGAGGAAGCGCTGGACGATTATTTTGAGAATACGGTCAGCTATTCAGCCGAAGCTGACAGAAGTGATTTGGACAAGATCAAGATAGCCCTGAGCTGGCTTATCAGAAACAGGAACAACGTCAGGGTCTTTTACTTAAAGGATTTCATGAGCAAGCAGGAACTCTTTAAGCACATACAGTCGGGCTTGACAGGCAAGATCAAACGCCCCACAAAAGGCTGCCAGCTAAAGGACCTGTGCTGAAAGTTATTAAAAAAATGCATCCCGGCATTTTTATCCGGGATGCACACGCCTTCAAACATCTTTCCTGGTTTATGATCTAATTTACTTAATGCTTTTCATCGCAAGGTGCCACTCGCTCGACTTTTCCAGTATGTCTTTAATCCTGTTTACGAGCCTGTGGGGGTCATTTAAGTAGCCCTCAAGCAGCAAGGCCGACTCATAGAGCTGTTCAACAACCTGCCTGATATATTCATCCTTTGGCTCAGAAATGTAGATCTTCAAGAGATTTCTTATCAGCTTATGGTCTTTGTTTACTTCGAAGATCTTCTTGGGAACTGAAGTATCCTTGTTAACCATGTGCATTATCTTTTCCATCTGGCTCGTCATTCCGTTTGCAGGGTTTGCAAGGCATGAAGGGCTTTCGCTGAGCCTTTCGGATACCCTTACCTCGGTTACGCGGTCTCCCAGAATCTCTTTTATGTACTTAAGCAGGTCCTCAAATTTCTTTTCATCCTCTTCAGAAAGCGCCTCGTGGACGGTCTCCAGGTTTTCCTTATTCCCGAATTTTTCGAGTTCTTTCGGATCCGCATGTTCAACCGACTTGAGGTTATAGTCCTTGTATTTAAAAAGAGAATCCATCACAAATTCATCAATCGGATCATAAAGGTAGAGGACCTCGATCCCCTTATTCTTGAATATTTCAAGGTGCGGATCGGCCTCAATGGCTTCCCTGCTTGCACCCGAAACATAATAGATCTCTTTCTGTTCCGGTTTCATGCGCGATACGTAATCCGAGAGCTGAATCAGCTCATCAGAATCCTTGCTTACCGAGGAGTTAAATCTTAAGAGTTCAGCAAACTTTTCACGGTTTGAATAATCGCTGTATCCAAGGCGGAATATCTTGCCGTGTTCTTTCCAGAACTGTTTGAATTTTTCCGGATCATCCTTTGACATTTTACTTAAGTGCGACAAAACCTGCCCGGTAATGCTCGATGAGATCTTGTTGAATATGGCATTTTCCTGCAAAGTTTCTCTTGAAATGTTAAGAGGCAGGTCCTCAGAGTCCACCACTCCCTTTACAAAACCGAGGTATTCAGGAAGGACCTCCTTATTCTCGTGCTGTATCAGTACTCGTCTCACATAAAGGTCGAGCCCGTACTCGTGCCTGCTGAAGCCGAAGAGGTCCATGTTCTTCTTCGGAATGTAGAGAAGGCTGTTGAACTGTATCGGGGCGTCAACTGAAATATGAATTATATCCAGAGGCTCTTCTGAATCGTAGCTCAGGTATTTATAAAACTCATTGTACTGTTCTTTTATAACCGATGTCTTCGGCTCCCTCCAAATTGCAGTAAGGGTATTGATCCTTTCCTTTTCCAGATAAATCGGGAAAGTGATGAAATTTGAGTGCTGCTTAATGATGCTTTCAAGACGGTACCTTTCGGCAAATTCAAACGCATCCTCTCTCAGATGAATCTCAATTGAAGTACCGCGCTTAACCTCTTCGGTCAGTTGTTCAAGCTCATAGCTTCCAAGGCCGTCGGACTTCCACTGCATGGCAGGTTCATCCTTCTTAAAAGATTTTGTCTTCAGGATTACTTCCGAGGCAACCATAAAGATGGAATAAAATCCCACGCCGAACTTTCCAATGATGTTGGATACGTCCTTATTTGAATCGGCTACTTTCTTCAGGAATTCCGCCGAACCCGACCTTGCAATTGTGCCTATGTTGCTTATGATCTCGTCTTTGGTCATCCCAATACCGGTATCGGCAACATTTATCGTGTGCTTATCCTTGTCGAATGAAACGTTTATTTCCAGAGGAAGATCACTATCCCAAATTTCCGAACCGCTTATTGATTCGAAGCGGAGCTTATCAAGTGCATCCGAGGCGTTTGAAATGAGTTCCCTCAGGAATATATCCCTGTTTGTATACAGCGAATGCACAAGAATATTAAGAAGCTGCTTAACTTCTGCCTTAAATTCATGATGATTTGCCGTTGTATTGTCAACTGCCATGTTTAATTACCTCCCTTTAAGAATATAATTATCCGAATATTTTGTGCAATATTTATTAACTTAATAATTTTTCTCTAAAATAAAATTGTCTTTCAAACCGGATAAGCACTTATGATATTTGCCTAAATCCAGCCTCTTCTCAGGCTTTGGAACGCAAAGAATCAAGCAAAAAATGGTGGTTAAATGATAAAGCAATGCCAGTGTACAGGCACTTCCTTTTTATGAGAAACCCCTATTAAATCACGCCGGGAGAACAAAAAAAAGCTACATGCCCCAGTCGGAACGCTTTAGTACAGACCATACGATAAATGCCGCAGCCAGAATAATAACGCCGTAATAGAACAAATTTACAAATGACCTTGAACTAATAAACAGCCTTGAACGATATCCCCTCCAGCCGCAGGATTTGCAACGGTACATGCCCCAAAAGGTCAGCTTCTTAATGATCTCTTCACCGAAATTCCTCGCTCTTGATCTGTGCAGAACGCCCGTTTTATGACATTCCGGGCACCTGTCAAAGGCGGGATTCTTGTAATTAATGATTGCAAGATTTCTCATATTAAGCTTTATTTTTCTTTCCAGTTTAACTTTTCTTGAATTACCTTAAGGCCTGAACCGGTTTCGGGTTCTTTGGAAGACAAAAATACGTGAAATTTTTAAAAAATAAAACCCCTGGCCTCAAAATTGCGGCACAGGGGTAAATTAATGCTCTCACCGGAGCTTGGCCTTTTAATGGTGCATTAAGAGGTGCGAATAAAGCTTGTCGTTTCGTGCAATATCCAGGGCGGTCTGGAACTGTTTATCCGATTTCAGCGTCTCCTTTATTCTGCCCGTTGAACCTTCGTACCTTGAGGCCAGTTCACTTTTTATCGAGCTGATCATTTCAGGCTTGTGCGTATTCAGCTCAAAGTCCTTCATTTCTTTGAACTTCCCTTTCAGCGCCGCGAGCTGACTTATGAGCTGCCTGTTGTAGTTTTCCTTTTCCGAGGTGGCAATTAGCTCACTGAGCTGCTTTTCCGCGCTTGGCGTATAGTCAAATTTTTCCTTCTTCAGGAACTGCATGAAGCTTGAATATAGCGCTTCCGGGTTCATCTTCGTGTATTCCGGGCGGCCGTGCAGGTTTGAGAATTCAGTAGCAAACTTAAAGAACAGCCCCCTTGAAGAAAGTTCATTTACAACGTTAGACTGCGAATCGTTCATTACAACCGTGTCGGGCTTAATTCCGCCATAAGCCAGTACCGTCCTGTTATGATCGGTCCTGTAGCTGCGCTGGATATCTGAATCGGGACTTGAGAAGACCTTATTGTTTTTTGAATAGTCGATTTTTTGAATGCAGCGCCCGCTAGGAGTGTAGTATTTTGCTGTCGTAATCTTAAGAGAAGTGTTATAGGACAATGGGATTACTGTCTGTACGAGCCCTTTTCCGAAAGAATCAGTCCCCAGTATCACCCCCCTGTCGTGGTCCTGTATCGCAGCTGCAACAATTTCAGAGGCTGAAGCAGAACCGCTGTCAATTAGAACTACCAGGTTTGAGTTCCCGTAAACCGGTTCTTCCGTTGAGGTATAGCTCTTGAAGTTTAAGCTGTCCCTGCCTTTTACGGTAACAATGAGCTGGTTTTGCTTTAAGAACTTTTCACAGACGTCCACGGCAGCATCCAGAAGTCCGCCCGGGTTTCCCCTTAGATCCAGTATCACTGAATTTACCTGCTTTTTACTCTTAAGGTCGGTAAGCGTCTTTTGAACCTCGTCGCCGGCAGTCCTGGTAAAACCTGTAAGCTTCAGGTAGACGTTGTTGCTGCTCTCAGGCACAAAGCCGCCGAATGAAACGTTTTTAATCTTTACTTCCTCGCGTACGAGGTTAAAGACCATCTGGTCGGTTCCGTCCCTGAAAATTGTAAGCTGAACCTCTGTCCCCGGGTCCCCTTTAACCAGAGAGGATATATCTTCGAAGTTGTCTTTTGTAATGTCTCTTTCATTTATTTTTGTAATGACGTCGCCAATTCTAAGGCCCTGTCGCTGGGCAGAATATCCGTCAATTATGTCAACAATCGTCACTTTCTCGTTGCGCAAGCCAATGGAAACCCCAATTCCTCCATACTTTCCGCTCGTCAGAAGGTCTATATCCCCTTTCCTTTTTTCGTCTATAAACGTCGTATACGGATCGAGCGCCGAGAGCATGCCGTTTATACCCGAGAGCATAAATTCCTCCGGATTTAGCTCGTCTACATAATTAAAAGAAACCTCCTTGTACACTTTCCCAAAGACGTCTATACTCTTTGAGATCTGGAAATATATGTCGGCATCTCCCTTAAAAAAACCAGAAAAAATCACTATTGTCGCCGGTATGGCCAGAATTCTTACCCATTTCCACATCTTACCCTGCTCCTTTCCTCTCTTCAAGCATTGTTATTTCTCTTATTATCCTCTCGTGAATTTCCCCGATCGACATCAGCCCGTCAATTCTAATCACCCTTTTTTCTTTTTCCGACAGTTGAATATAACCCTGGCGGACTTTCTCGTAAAAGCCGTTTTTTGAAACTTCTATTCTGTCCAGCTCCTCAGATTTTCTCAGAGACATTCTTCTTTCCGACTCTTCAATGGGAATGTCTATAAAGAATGTTAAGTCCGGAACCGTTTCGCCAATTGCAAACTGTGTAATATTGTTTACAAATTCCAGCGGGATTGCCCTGCCGAAACCCTGGTAAGCTGTAGTCGAATCATGGAACCTATCAGAAATTACATAATAATTCATATTTAAAAAAGGACGAATTATTTCTCTGACGAGCTGCGCCCTGGCAGCCGAGAAAAGCAGTATCTCGGTTTCAATGAACATCCTGTCATTTTTCTTGTCCAGCAAGACGTCCCTTATCTTTTCCGAGATAATTGTGCCTCCGGGCTCTCTTATTATCTTAACATTTTTGCCCTGCTTAATCAAGTATTCTTCAAGCAAACTTACCTGTGTGGATTTTCCGCAGAAATCGATCCCTTCGAATGTAATAAACATAGATTAGTACTTTTTAATTATATATTGTAGTTGGTTTGGTTTTTTATCAATTATGGAAATGTAGTCCGGCACATTCACCTCAGGTTCAATAATTCCCAGTGTATCCTTAATTACCTGGTTGTAGTCGACAAAAGGATGAAGGTCTTCGTTCTTAAGCCGTCCTAAAATGTTAATGCCGCCTCTTAGGACTATGGTAATGCTGTTTGGGAATACCAGCAGGTCCTCCCCTCGCGGGGTATTCCTTACTTCGACTTCCAGGTTCTCAAATGTCTTGTCAACAATTTTCTGCACCTCAAATCTTACGGCGCAACTGTTAAGCGAATATGTAAGTCCTCTTATGGGCAAAAGCTCAATTCTTTCTAAGACCCTGTCATCCAGGTTCGAGAAATTGCGCTTTACGGTTGGAATGGTCCTTAGGCTGTTAACAAGGCTTTTTGGACCGTAAACGGTTACTGAATCGGGAATAACTTTAATACCCGAGACGAGCCCAAAATCCTGTTTGAAGTTCAGTCCCAGGTCCGGACTTATTTTAATTTTCCTTTCTGTAATCCTTTCCATTCGGACTGAAAGGATGTCAGGGTAAATGTCGAAGAGCTGAATGCCTGAAGAAAGCCACGCATTCTCTCCCAGGGCACCTCTGAGATTGATGTTCTTAGCCTGGCTGTCCAGCCCGGCCGAGACGTAGTATTCAAGGTTATTACTTAAAATCAGTGAAGCCAGGCGCCACCCATCCCCTTTTATCCTGATGTTAACGTCTGTAATAGACATTGAAGAAACGGCATAACCTTTTGGCAGGTTCGTCATGCGCAGGGGGACCTTGATTGTGGTATAGTAAGAATTTGAAAGGGTAACAGAACCCCACAGAATGAAAGAAAACAGAACAGCAATAATGATTGAAAAAACTTTTTTATTTAGCTTCACCATCGATCTTCTTTTAGAATATTCAAAAGTACGTGAGTAAATTCTTCCCTCTCTGTCTTCCGGCAAAATACCGGCCGGCAATTAAATGATCTTTAATACAATAATAATCATTTAAAGGGTGGCAGTAAATATTAATTGATATAAAAATAAAAAAACTCCACATATAAAATGTGGAGTTAATAAAATAAACACCTCTCTTTGGAAAAAAGGCTATTTCAGCGTCCTGAAATGCTCGAGAAGGACCTGTTTATTTGCCTTCGAGATCTCTCTTCCTTTAATCGGGAACTCTGCAAGTCCCCTGGCAAGACGCCTTAACTTGTGCACACTCATTACTTCGAGCTCTTCAAAGCTTAAAGTTCCGAGGTCGGGAATTTCAATCGGACCATCCTCTTCAGATTCGTCTTCTGTATCTTCTTCTGTGGCCTCGTCCGAAGGTTCACTGCTTTCCTTATCCTCAATGAATATCTCTTCATCCTTCGGATGAGCCTCGTCATTTGACGGATCAGAGGTCGAAGCTTCAATGGCGTCTTTACCGGAGTCGCCGGCGGTGGCTAAATTACCATTATCATAAATTATGCTCTCCAGCTGGTCGTCGGGGCGCGGAATGATGTGCACCGAAACAAGCTGTCCTACCCTCTGCGCAGCGGCAGCGCCGGCATCGAGGGCAGACCTGACGGCAGCAACTTCTCCTGTTATGTGAATTGTAACAAGAGCCGCCGTAATCTTTTCTTTTTTGATAATTGTAACATCTGCTGCCTTAGCCATAGCATCGGCAGCTTCAATAGCCCCAACAAGTCCTTTTGTTTCAATAAGGCCAAGTGCTTGCTGCATAAGGCTTAAACTTTAGGTCTTTTAGGAAGGATCAGTTCCACATCACTGTGAGGACGCGGAATGACATGAACGGAAACTAACTCGCCGACCCTCTGGGCTGCCGCGGCTCCGGCATCAGTAGCAGCCTTAACAGCACCAACATCACCCCTGACCATAACGGTAACATAGCCGCCGCCAATGGTCTCTTTGCCGATCAATTCAACCTTGGCTGCCTTTACCATTGCATCAGCAGCTTCAATTGATCCAACCAAACCTTTGGTTTCTATCATTCCAAGTGCATCAAGTGTCATAAAGAGCTCCTAATTTCGTTTATTTGTAGCATTGAAAATAATTTATAAAGAAATAAATGTCAAGAAATTAGAAATCCATATTTCCCGGCTTTAAGATGCATTGCTTGCCGGCTCTGAAGGAGTCTTGATTCCTTTTCAGCCTTCAGGCTTTTTTGCATTCTCATCCAGATAATCCTGCAAAATAATGGAAGCGGCATTTTTATCCAATAGTCCTTTATCCCTTCTTTTCTTTCTGCTCTTTACGCTCTCAAGAATTCTTTCTTTGGCTATTGCAGAAGTGTATCTTTCATCTCTTAATAAAACGCTTAGGCCGCTCAAGCCTTCGAGCTCAATCTTAAACTTCTCCACAATTTCCGTGATGTCGGTCTTCATGCCGTTTTCTTTCAATGGATAGCCTAAAAGTATGAGACTCACGCCGTTTTCCTTTATTATTGACATCAGATTTGTCCGGAAATTCCGGTCGTTCAGAATTGTCTTAAACGGATAAGCAAATATTCTCAATGGATCGCAAAGGGCAAGACCGACCCTTTTTTCGCCATAGTCGATTGCCATAATTCTTTGCGTATCCAGTGGGTTTAGATTCATAAGATTTATTTGTTACTCAAAAGAAATTAACTCAAATTTATACAAGATTTGTACTGTCAAAACGCTCGACGGTATAAATTCCCTTATTCTTCTTAAGCCTTTCTATAATTCTGGACAAATGCTCCAGGTTCCTGACGTAAAGGGTTATCGTACCCTTAAACATGGAGTTATTTGCAAGAATGTTTACAGACTTAATGTTGGTGTTCTGATATGATGTAATGCTGTGAGAAATGTCCTTTAATATGCCGGGAACATCCTCCCCAACAATTGTAAGCCCCGCAACAAAAAGGTTGCTGTCAACAGTTGGCCACTGAACGGGAACCAGCCTGTTTTCACCTTTTTTAACGATGTTAATCAGGTCGTCGCAGGTCTTCCTGTGGATTTTAATTCCCTCTCCTATCGTAATGTAGCCCACAATGGGGTCGCCCGGAATCGGGTTGCAGCACTTTGCAAAGCTATACATTACGTTTTCACTTTTGCCGTCGACAAGAATTCCCCCGATGTCGGTTCTTGCGATGTTGGCAAAGCTGTCAAATTCCAGCTCCGGAACGCTGCTTTTAGCCTCGTTTTCCTTCTTCGGGGCCAGTACTTCATCCAGGTTGACCTTCTCCTGCGCAATTGCCTTAAAAAGCTGTCCCGAGCCGTCAAACTTCAGGCTTTTAGCCAGCTTTATCGTGTCGTCGGAGTTAAAGGAGAGTTTCATCTTCTTGACTTTTTTCTCCCACAGTTCCTTTCCCGACTGTATCAGCTGCTCTTCTTCCTTGTTGATCCACCTTCTTATGGCAGCCTTGGACTTGTGAGTGGTAACAAACATTGCCCAGCTCCTGTTTGGATGCTGGTTCTTGGATGTAATGATTTCAACCTGGTCGCCGCTGTGCAGAATTGTGTCCAATGGAACGATCTTTCCATTTACCTTTGCCCCGATGCAGTGGTAACCGACCTTGCTGTGGATCTCAAAGGCAAAGTCCACGGGTGTTGAATTTACAGGAAGCCTTCTTAAATCCCCCTTCGGGGTAAAGACGTATATCTCGTCCTGGTAAAGATTCAGCTTAAAGCTGGCCAGAATCTCCTTGCTGGCCTCATCTTTGGATGCATTTTCAAAGACATCCCTGATCCAGTTAACCCATTCCTCCAGCTCGGCATCCGAGGTAAACTTGTTCTCCTTGTATTTCCAGTGCGCGGCAACACCTTTTTCTGCAACTTCGTGCATCTTCCTGGTACGGATCTGCACCTCTACAAGCTTTCCTTCAGGGCCAATTACCGTGGTGTGTATCGACTGGTAGTTATTTGTCTTTGGAATTGAAACGTAGTCCTTAAAGCGGTCAGGCACAGGAATGTAGATTTGGTTAATAATTCCAAGCACATAGTAGCACTCGTTGGAATCGTTGCTTTCCAGTATAATTCTCACGGCAAAAAGGTCGTAAATCTCCTCAAAAGGTTTGTTCCTTTTGATCATTTTCCTGTATATGCTGTAAAGATGTTTAGGGCGTCCGCTGATCTCGAACTTCAGTCCGTGCTCTTTAAGCTTATCGATTACGGGAGTATTAAATTTATTGATGTAAGACTCGCGTTCGCGCCTTTTATTCTTTATCTTTCTTGCCAGGTCGTCGTAGGCTTCCTTATTCAGGTACTTGAAGGAGAGGTCTTCCAGTTCCCACTTGACGCGTGCAAGACCAAACCTGTGAGCAAAAGGGGCATAAATTTCCAGCGTTTCCCTGGCAATCCTTCTCTGCTTGTCGGGATTTACAAACTCCAGCGTACGCATATTGTGCAGGCGGTCGGCAAATTTAACCAGTATTACCCTAACGTCCTTTACCATTGAAAGGAGCATTTTTCGGTAGTTTTCGGCCTGTGTAATCTCCTGCCCCTTGAATACTCCCCCCATCTTTGTAACGCCGTCAACAATTTCAGCAACTTCTTTACCGAATTCTTTTGCAATTAAGGAGATGTCGATTTCCGTATCTTCAACTACGTCGTGCAGAAGTGCGCTTATAACGGATATGTCGTCTAAAGGGATTTCCTTTGCAACGATCATTGCCACTTCATAAGGATGGTTAAAATATGGCTCTCCCGAGGCCCTGAAGTCGTTCTTGTGGGCATCGTAACTGAGCTCGAAGGCTTTCTTAAGCATTGCCTCGTCCACACTCGGCAGGTTGTGCTTACAGGTCTCTAAAAGCTCGTCAAAAATCCGTTTATTTTTTGTTACTCCTAAGGCCATATTTATCTCAATTTCAAGCTTAATTTACAGGTTATTTACTCAAAATCAACTGCTTTTTGAAACTCTCAATCCTTAAACAAATCTACTGCTTTAATAGTTCTTCTTTGAACTTCCGGACTCTGTCGAACCTGTCTTCCAGGCGCTCACGCACGTATCCGGTGAGCTGTTTTATGGAGAGAATTTCGTTGCACATGCTTAAGGCTTTCTTATCATCCCCGGTTTCGTGGTAAAGAACAGCAAGCCTGTTCTTAAGTATAACCTCATTATAGTGGTTGTTATTTTTCTGCTCGGTATAGGACTTCAATAATTCCAGATATATCTGAATTGCCCTGGACTTGTCTACTCTCTGACAAGCCTGCCCCAGGCCCCACATAAAAGACCTGTTTGCCGGGAATTCTCTTAAGACAGACTCGGCCAGCCTGATGGCCCTGTGGTTCTCCTTCTGGTCCAGATAAATATATAAGAGCGAATTCTCTCCCAGCAGGTAGTTATAAGTCTTTTTCGAGAGCGCGCGTTTCAGGTATTTTATTCCCGCCTGCTTCTCGTCGCTCACAAAGGGGATCCACCCGGTTTTTGCGCTCTTCCAGTATTTATAAGATCCTATTGCAATGTAAGCTTCATAGAACGAAGAATCAAGCTTCAGGCATTTTTCAAACTTCGAGACCGAGGAAAGCCCGTTTGAAAAGGCAGAAATATAATTTTTGTCCAGTGCCTTGAAATAAGCATAGTAGCCTTTCTCCAGTGCCGCAAAATACTGGTACCAGACGTTGTTCTCATCCTTTGAAAGGAGCCTGTCAATCTGCTTTTCGGCAAGATTGAACCTGGCAGAAATAAAACCATCGTCAAAAGGATCACCATTATCCACGGCCAAGGCAATTTTGTTTGCAGCCAGGTATATGTTCCCCAGGGGCAGATCGGGATAGCTCTTGCACAGATTCCAAAAAACGCGTTCAGCGGTACTGTAATCCCCCGACATGATCCTGTTAATACCTTTTTTCAGCATGGTGTCGACCTTAGGATCAGGATACTGCTGAGAAAAGAGTGTGCCTGAAAATAATAGAACAAAAAAAGATAACTTACAAAGTACCGAACGTCCTGTCACCAGCATCTCCTAATCCCGGAAGAATATAGCCTTTGTCATTCAGCGTCCTGTCCAGAGCAGCTGCATAGACTTTTACATCGGGGTGTACGCTTTCAATTTTTCTTATTCCCTGCGGTGAGGCTACCAGGCATGCAAAAATGCATTCAACAGCACCCCTGTTCTTCAGGAAGTTTAATGCCGCAGCACCGCTTCCGCCGGTTGCAAGCATGGGATCCAGGAGAATTACCTTTGCACGGTCTATGTTCTTGGGAGTCTTATAATAATAATCAATCGGCTCAAGAGTAACTTCATTCCTCTGAATTCCAATGTGTCCTACCTTGGCTTCGGGAATTATTTCCAGAAAAGCGTTTACCATGCTTAAGCCTGCCCTTAAGACCGGGACGAGCACAATTTCCTGCGCCAGCTTATAACCGGTAGTTGTTTCAAGGGGCGTTTCGATCTCAAAGGTATCAACCTTGAAGCCTTTGCTTATCTCAAAGGCCAGTATGGAGGACACTCTCCTTAAAGCAATTCTAAAGAGGTTCTGGTCCGTATCTTTATCTCTTAAGATTGTAAGGTCCCTTTGTAAAAGAGGATGTTCAACCAGGTTAAGATTACTATATTCCTGCATATATCTAAAAAATCCTTAATTTGTATTTTTGTTGTCCCAAGTTAATGAAATTATTTATTTTATAAAAAAGATTAGTAAAGAAGTTAAAGTCGCGAAGTATCTTTTGTGCCTTAAAGTCCTGCTATTCCTCTTTACCCTCTTGGTTATCTATTTTTCCCTCATTTTCCCTTATCTCCGATCCTCCTTTGCCGGGCTTCCTGCTTCCTTCATAAAGCTCATATTCCAGGAGTCTGCAGTCGATGTTGCCGTTAAAGAAAGGGATTCTGCGCTTTGTTCTCAGGCCGATTTTCTTAGCCAGGTCAAAGTTGCCCGTAAAAACATAGCCCTTGTAGCCAAGGCATTTCTTTTTAAAGAAGTCGCCTATTCCTTTATAAATCTCTTCAAGTTCGGCTACTTTCCCGAGCCTTTCACCGTATTCGGGGTTCAGGAGGACTGTACCCCCGCCCATGGGGATTTCGGTATCGCGGAAATCGCAGAGCTTGAACTCAATCAGGTGATCCACGCCTGCGGTCTTGGCATTTTGAATTGAAGCCCTAATGGCCTCACGGCTGATATCTGTAGCGATGATCTTTCCATTCAGGCTCTTGCGTCCCTGAAGCCTGGCTTCATGCCGGATTTTTGCCCAGGCTTCCCTGTCAAAACCCTTAAGGTGCATAAATGCATATTCGCTTCTTAAAAGTCCCGGGGCCTTGTCAAGCCCCATAAGCGCCGCCTCAATTGCAAGCGTGCCGCTTCCGCACATAGGGTTAACAAAATTTCCCTCCCCTTTCCATCCTGCGGCAATTAAAACTGCAGCGGCAAGTGCCTCCTGCATGGGCGCCTTAAAGGGGATCTTTCTGTAGTTCCTCTTTGTAAGTGTGACCCCGGAGGTGTCGAAGAACACAGAACAGTGGTTCTTGACCCAGTAGAAGTAAATCATAACGCCCTTTCTTTCGGAACCGGAATCCGGACGCTTCCCGAATTTGTCCCTGAAGCGGTCCACAATTGCGTCTTTGGCCTTAAGGTTGGGGAACCTCGTATCTTTTACCGACTCGTGCTCGGCATAAGAAGAAACACTTATATAACCGTCCTTCTCAATAAAGTCCTCCCACTTTATGCCATAGAAGCCCTTATAGAGGGCATCAGGATTTGCAGCCGGGAACTCTTCCAGGAATAAAAGCACCCTGTGCCCCGTCCTAATGAACAGGTTAAGGCGCATGGCGTCTTCCAAATTGCCCAGAGTTTCTACAAATGTATCCTGCTCGGAAATTACAGGGTAGCCCAGAAGAGAAACTTCCTCCTTTAGAATTGGAGAGATTCTCTGGGGACAGCTTACAAGAATTTTTCTTTTTTCATTAAGTATGGACATAAATATTTTCCCGCTGAAATTTTAATCCGGCTGATAACAGGAATTGATATCAGCCGGAAACTTTTGCTTTAATGTCGGCTCTTACATGCCGGATCTTAAATACATAATGCTGCCATCGGTTGTCGTTACAACAATATCTTTCTTATCGATTACGGCAATATTATTTACCAAAGCTGTACCCGTACGGTAAGTCCAGAGTGTTTTTCCCGTATTTTTATCGAGGGCATAGACAAAGCCGTTTTTTGTCCCGAAGAACACCACGCCGTTTTTCTCCTCCGGCATATTGGGGTCTATATCATAGCCGTACTTGACGTTTGAAATCCATTTGGGGGAAAAGCTATTCCCTAAAGCTGATACGGAGAAAACAGTATCAGTCATACAGCGTGCATAAACAGACTTTCCATCCTCCGAAATCCCGATGGATTCACGCACAAGATACCTGTTTGTCCTCCAGATTGCCTTTCCTGTTTTGGCATCAAGGGCAGTCATGTATCTGTCAGGAGCGACAATGAATATCTTTCCCATTGAAGCAACCGGATAGCAGGCCGAGGGAGAATAGAGAATTTCATTTTTCCCGTTATTCCATTTCCAAAGAAGTCTGCCATCATTCTGGTCAAGCGCATAAAGGTAAGAATCCCAGGCGCCGAAGATAACCTTTCCCTCGTACAAAAGAGGTTTGTCCTCAACGAAGCCTTGTATTTTATCGAACTGCCAGAGTAAATTCCCTGATTCCAGGCTCAAGGCCCTGAACTTGCCGTCGCTGCTTCCAATGTAGACCTTCCCTTTTGAAACCACCGGGCATGCAACAACAGCAGCACCGGTCTTAAACTTCCAGTGAAGTTTCCCACTCTTAAGGTTAAGGCAGTAAATGTTGCTGTCGGCAGAGCCGAAGACTACAAATTCGCCGGAAATTGAAGGGGATGAATAAACAGCCCCGTCCGTCTTATAGCTCCAGAGCGCTAATCCGTCTTTTATTGAAAATGCAGTTACGTTTCCGCTTGAATTTCCCTCCACAACAATATCCTTTCCCAGGGCGGGAGCCGAGGCAATTGTGAAGCCTGTTTCCTTTCTCCACATCATTTTAATTGGAGAAGTCTTGTTTACAGAATAATCCGGTCTTTTATATTTCGTAGTGTCTGCAAGATAATTTACTTTTTCAAGAGCTACAGTATTCCATACAGGGAGTGTTTTTGCCCCGGTAAGCCTTTCCCTGAAAGAAGCGTTATGCTGCTTCACCTCAACCAGGTTATAGCCTCCTGTTTCTTTATTTCCTCTAAGGTTCGATCTTCCCATTATCCCCCTTATTCCTTCGAAATCGAGCTTTTTGTTTACATGACCGTGCCCAACAAGAATGCATTCTACGTTAAACGGCTTAATGCGTTTAAGAAATTCATACCAGTTATCAATCTGTGAATCAACGGGATAGTGCGTAACAAAGATTATCGGTTCATTTTTATCTACTCCGGCAAGAGTCGAATCAAGCCAGCGCAGATCCTCGGGAGCAAAATGCCCGTCAGCCATTCTCATCAAAGGCCCCTCGTGAAGCCCGATGAAAAGAATACCCGAATAGCGAAAAACAAAGCGGTCATTTCCCCAGAGTTTCTTAAAATCTGTGGCCCCGGATTCGGACCACTTGGTATCGTGATTCCCGGGAATAATATAATAAGGCTTCTTCAAGCTATCTAAAATGGATTTAGCAAGCCTCAAATCGCTGCCTTTGCCGCTCTGGGAAATGTCCCCGGATATGATTGTAAAACCGATATTGTCGAATTTATTGATGTCATCAACGGACCTTTTAAGGTCCTCTTCTCCCGTAGCGCTGCCTACGTGCAGGTCGCTGAGCCAGGCAAAGTTGAAATGCCTTGCCTGTGAGAATGTGCTACTGGTAAGGAAAGCCAGGAAAAAAATTATTAATAGTTTTGTCTTCACTTTTTTACATTCCGGAATTGATTTAATAGCTTCTGTTAATTAGTCCACTCTTAGAAATTTTCTTCAATCGGGAGCCCCTCTATCTTCATGATCTTCAGGGCATTTGTCGTTGGACAAGGCCCCTGCCTTAAAAGGTAATCGAATTTCATGATGTTTTCAGAGACTGTCTCCCTGAAGTGGTAGTTTTCTGCCGAAGAAATTTCTTCGGCAATCTTTGTAAGTTCCAAATCGTGCGTTGTAACTGCACCGAAACCGTTTTTCCCCGCAAGAGCTTTGATAAAGGACCTGCTTCCGATGAGCCTTTCAACATTGTTCGTTCCCTTAAAGATTTCGTCAATAAGGAAAAATACCGGAAGATCATTTTCCTCTTCTAGCAATTCAAGCAGTTTTTTTAACCTTTTTACTTCGGCATAAAAGTACGAGATCCCGTCTGTTACAGAATCGCTTACCTTAATGCATGTAAAAAGCCTAAGGAGGCAAAATTCCATCTTTGCAGCATCAACAGGTGCTCCTGCAAGCCCAAGGGCTGTATTTATTCCAATTGTCCTTAAAAACGTGCTTTTACCAGACATATTTGAACCGGTAATAAGGTTAATTCTATTTAAAGGACCCAGATGAAAATCATTTCTAACCCTTCTCTTTTCCGGTATAAGCGGATGCCCCATCGCTTGGACACTCAAATAGGCAGTCTTGTTCCCGTCATTTATTATGCCTTTGGTAATTCTTGGGAAAATATAGCCTGGATTCAGGTAAGCAAAATTGGCAATTGATGAGAGCGCTTCCAGCCTGTACCAAACCTCTAACCATTCAGGCAGCAGAAGAGATATTTTCCTTTTGAGTTTTCCCAGCTCAAGTGCATAAATGTAATCCAGTGGAATAACTGCAATTATTAAGAACCAGATTACAGGATTATTCCTGAATAAAAGGACATTTATAATCCGGTTAACCTTTTTCATCGTAAAAGATGGCCTGGTCTCCTCTCTCAGGAATGGACGGCATAGGTCTTTCAGCCTCGGTGATTTTGAGAACCTGTTCGATTCAATGGCATTAAATATGCGGCTTAAGCTACCCAGCTCCTTTTTCAGAATGTCCGTCTCTTCGGGAATCCCCTCCACTTGCTTTTGATTCATATAATAGACAGAAAAGTATAACAGCGTGGAAACGGGCCAGTAGCCCGGGATAATGTGCATGATGTAGAGGACAATAAAGAGTAAATTTATGGCTGCCAGGACTGACAAAACCGATGTTAAAAGTTTCAGCTTCTTTTCTTTTTCCACGCTTTCTTTTTTAATCCAGGCCAGCATTCCCGCCCCGTCGAAAATTTTTCCTGAGAGCAAGGCAGAACTGATGAGGCTTTCCCTGAACTTGACCTGATGAACAAGCTCTTTGACGAGTTCCTGCTTTTCACGGATCTTTTCCACTGAAAGCTCAGGCTCATTCAGCCATTGCCTGAGCAGGCTGCTTCCCTCTTTTGAGGTAGCCGTATCGAGCAGTAAATGAAGAGATTCTTCTCCTAAAAGGTTCAGGTCATTTTCCTTGAACTCAGGCTTAAAAGAAGCCGAAGAATAACTCCTGATATTCCCCCAGTCCAGCTTCAGCCTTGCAAGATTCGACTGTTTAATCCAGAGAACAACTTTATAAAATTTCAGCTTTTGAATGACTTTGCCGTGCATGACAGATAAAATAAGAAGGCTAGCAAGGCAAAGGAAAAAGGTAGCGGCCGAGGGCAGTCCCTTATTCAGTGTGAAAAGAATTATGCTCAGGCCAATGCCTGCTAAAAAGACTCCAAGCCTGATCAAGGAAAAGCGCCTGTCGATTGCGAGCAATTTTGAGTTTACTTTTCCTATCTTTTCAATTACTCTTTCTAATTCTTTTTCTCTTAAAATCTGCTTCATACCAGGTCTCAAATTTAAGCTATAAATATAAGCTAATTTATGTGAATCGGATAGCTTTTGGCTCTGTTTTTTCTACGATCCAAGTTATTTTGTTTAACATTGACAAATTACACAAAAAAGATATACTATTATATGAGACGCATTGAGTAAGATTAGTTTTGAGATAGTCCTTGATTTCTCTTACAGGCAGCATAGTCCAATAGAAGGATAACGCATGATTTCCGGAAAGCTTATGCTGCATTTCTAAATTATGTTTAATTAACAACAGGAGTACAACATGATTTGGGCCATAATCGGAGTATTGTTTGTGCTTTGGCTGCTGGGACTTATCCTCAAAGTAACAGCTGGTGGACTGATTCATCTGCTGCTGGTTGTAGCAGTAATAATTGCATTGGTAAGACTCTTCAGCGGACGACGGGTAGTATAGGCTTTTGTTAATTTTGACTCTTTTCACAG
The DNA here is from genome assembly GCA_025612245.1 of Ignavibacteria bacterium. GTDB lineage: Bacteria > Bacteroidota > Ignavibacteria > Ignavibacteriales > SURF-24 > JAAXKN01. The sequence continues at coordinate 124,009 of JAAXKQ010000012.1, read as the reverse complement.
GGGTAAAAGCAATCCCTGCCTATAGACAGAGGATCATCGGGCTCTATTTTAAAAAGCACAAAGGAGGTAGAATGAAAAACTATCATTTATTATCGGCAAGTACCATTACTGGTGATGACGTAAAAAATACAATGGGCGAGGACCTGGGAAAAATTGAAGAAATCATGATTGACGTTAATTCCGGCAGAATTGCCTATGTAGTTTTGTCTTTTGGCGGCTTTCTTGGAATCGGCGACAAATATTTTGCAATTCCCTGGGAGTCTTTAAGGCTTTCTACAGAAGAACATGCATTTTACCTGGATGTTCCGAAGGAGAAGCTGGAAAATGCCCCGGGTTTCGATAAAGATAACTGGCCGGATAACCCGGATCAGCAGTTCGTTTCCGATATATACAGCTATTATGGTTACCGTCCTTACTGGGATATTGAATAAATTATTCCCGTAATAAACACAGAGTTAAGAGCAGAATTCTGCCGTAGAAGCTACAAAATCTTCCTGCTCTTGGCTCTTTTTTTATTTTTCCGGAACTTTCAGAATACTTACGCCCTTTTTAGGCCTTGCGAACTATTGTATCTGTAACGTTAAAATGTTATATTTGAAAACAATTTTTTGATGCACCCGTAGCTCAACTGGATAGAGCATCTGACTACGGATCAGAAGGTTTGGGGTTCGAATCCCTACGGGTGTACAAAATGATCCTGCCCTTTCTATAAAACGGCAGGATTTCTTTTTTTAAACCGGGAGCAAATATGCTGTTTTCAGAAGAAGCATACAGGTTTATGTATGCCGCCTTAAGTGAGGCTGAAAAGGCTCTGGAAGAAAATGAAGTCCCGATTGGCGCAGTGGTAGTTCACAAGAACAGGATCATCGGCCGGGGCTATAACCAGACCGAAAAACTAAAAGACCCTACGGCTCATGCCGAAATCCTTGCAATTACCTCTGCGGCAAACACTCTTCACGACTGGCGCCTTAATGAGTGCGACATATACGTAAACGTAGAACCCTGCGTCATGTGTACGGGCGCAATGATTTCTGCCCGCATTAGTTCACTTTACTTTTCTATTTTTGAACCGAAATTCGGAGCCTGCGGCTCTTTGTATAATATTGCAGAGGACGGAAAAATGAACCACAAGCTGAAAGTATTTTCCGGGATTTATGCCGAAGAGAGCCAGAGGCTGATGAAAGAGTTCTTTCTGAAGAAAAGATCTTCCAATAATTAGACACCGGATTTTATTTAATTGTATAATTCATTTATATTAGATTATATAATTAGAAAAAATTATTCAGGACAAAAAAATGCGAATAGTTATCTTTGGGGCTCCTGGAGTTGGCAAAGGGACTCAGGCACATATCCTCTCCGAGAAGCTTGATATCCCGCACATTTCAACGGGAGACATTTTAAGAAACGCTATAAAAAATGAAACTGCTTTGGGACTGGAAGCCAAGAAACTCGTTGAAAGCGGTAACCTGGTACCTGATGATATAATGGCAGGTATCGTTAAAGATGTCCTTTCAGATAAATCCTGCGAAAAAGGCTTCATACTGGACGGTTATCCAAGAACTTTGGAGCAGGCCAGACTTTTGGACGAAATCCTCAAGAGCCTCCCTGTAGACAGCCAGTACTTTCTGGCAATTGACGTGGATGATGAAGTCATTGTTCAAAGACTTACAAACAGGCTGACGTGCAAAATCTGTGGCAATATCTTCAATATCAGCGACCTTAGGGACCTGAAGATTTGCCCAAAGTGCAACGGCATAGACAGCTTCTTTAAGAGAAAAGACGACGAAGAATCAGTCATACGCAACAGGCTGAAGGTTTTCCACTCCACAACTAAACCCGTTCTGGAATATTACACTTCACAGGGAAGGCTCAAGTATGTCGACGGCACCATGCCGGTAGACAAAGTAGCCGAAGAATTGCTCCAGGAAATTAAAGCCTGAGTGGAAAGCTAAATAAATTACCGTATATTCAACGTCTGGTTAGTGTACTTTCTTAAAGTGGCTAACCAGGCGCCTTAAAAATCAACGGCACTCGTTTTTTGCTTCAATGCAACCTTTACCGCCCTTCCGCCATCAAGCTTTATAATCTTTGCAGTGCTGTGCCTGCGCACCAGTTCGTAGTTGTGCGTGGCAAAAATAACGGTATTTCCCCGGGAGTTGATTTTCTTGAAGAGCTCCATTATTTCCGAAGAGGTCTCCGGATCCAGGTTTCCCGTAGGCTCATCGGCCAGTATTAAGGCCGGGTCATTTATGATTGCCCGGGCAATTGAGACTCTCTGCTGTTCGCCGCCGGAGAGTTCATAGGGCATGCTTCTTTGCTTGTGCAATAAGCCCACATCGGAAAGAGCAGTGAAAACCTTTCTTTTTATCTGTTTTCGCGGGGCACCTGTAACCTCAAGGATAAAGGCCAGGTTGTCGTAAACATTTCTATCCATGAGGAGCCTGAAATCCTGAAAAACAATCCCGATCTTACGCCTCAGATCTGGCAGCGAGCCCATTCTAAGGTTGGATGAATCATATTCCTTGAAGCGCACGAAACCGGTATCGGGCCTGATATTCATATAAATCAGCTGCAGAAATGTACTTTTCCCGGCACCGCTTTTACCAATGAGAAACGTAAAGTCGCCCTCTTCCATCCTGAAATTTAAGTTGTCAAATACGGGCTGCCTGGAATAGCTAAATGAAACGTTATTAAAAACCAGCATATTACTTTAATTTTAAGGCTACAAACTGAGCTCTTTCAGCATTCATATCGGCGTCTTCAAAAGAAAACGCGCTGAAACATTCTTTAATTAGAAATCCGTTCCTGCTGAGAAGCTCAAAATAAACTTCCAGAGGAAATATTTTTTGTTTGTGAATTTCCGTAAAAACGCTTCCATTAGCAAGAGTAATGTCGAATATATTGGTATGAATTCTTCTGTCCTTGTCGTAATTGCTTTTCTGAATGTAACGGATCCCCTTGTAGGTGCCTTTTCTGTTCAGATAACGGATGTTCTTGATGCTGTTGCGCTCAAGGCTGACGTCAAAGGAAAATATCCCCCCGGGCCTCAGGCACTGATAAGCCTCCCTGAAAAGCTGGTTAACGGATTTCCTGGTCAGCAGATAGTTTACGCTGTCGAAGGCAGAGACAATAAGGTCGAACTCTTTCTTAAATGGCAGGGAAAGCATGTTGCAGCACACCCTTTCAAGGCCGTTTTCTTCCGACTGCTTCAGCATTTCAAATGAAAGGTCCGAGGTAATGGTGTTTTCATAATATTTCTTCAGGCGCAAAGAAAGCCTGCAGTTTCCGCCTGCAAGTTCAAGCACGCTGGCTTCAGAAGTCAGGTAATCTTTTGTCAGGAGGTAATAATATTCCGCCCATTCCTCATAGCTGATGAAGCGCATGAGATGGGAGTAAATTTCGGCAATGAGCCTATAGGGTTTGATTTCTTCAGGCATTACGTCTCTTGCGGCTTTGTACAATTTTCTTTGAAAGGTTAAAGGCTTCCATTATGCTGCCCTCATCGGCAACAAATTTCCAGGCAATGTCAAAGGCGGTCCCGTGATCGGGAGAGGTCCTTACCACAGGAAGTCCGGCAGTAAAGTTTACGCCTGAGGAAAAGTTCAGCATCTTAAAGGGAATCAGTACCTGGTCGTGATACATCCCGATTACTATGTCGTAATCTTTATACAGCTTCCGGGCAAAAAATGCGTCAGGAACAAAAGGACCCGCGAGGAACTCATTAAAGCCCGAGGTCCTGAGCGCAGGCAGAATCACATCGGTTTCTTCTTTTCCTATCCTCCCCTTTTCCCCGGCGTGCGGATTAAGACCCAGGACTGCCACTTTTGGGTTCTCCAGGTTAAAATCCCGTCTTAAGGATGAAACTACAACCCTGAGTGTATTCTGTATGCGGTTTACCGTTATGAGCTTGGAAACCTTCCTTAAAGGCTCATGAATTGTAACCAGAGCACACTTCATCTTTGGGGATATGAACATCATGACGAAATCCTTCAGGCCCGACCACCTGGCGTACATTTCCGTATGCCCCGGAAAATCTATACCCGCCATGCCGAGAGCTTCTTTTGAAATGGGGGCCGTAATAATGGCATCAGCCTTTCCGGAAGAGGCCATCTCAAAGGACTCTTTAATTGCCCTATAGCTTACAAGACCTGAAAGCGCGGTCGGGCTGCCCGGCAGAATCCTAAGCCCTTCTTCCTTTATGTCAATTACTTCCACGAATTGTTCCTGCGAAGCCCGGTCTTCCCCGGAGGGCTTATCTGTAATCCTGTAGGCAAAAGATGGGGGAATCTTCTCAGACACCCTTTCAAAAACCTCAGCCGGACACAAAAAATAAAATTTTGCCCTTTCAGATGCGTGATAAATCTTATTGAGCGCTTTCTGGACAATTTCCGGACCTATACCATTAATGTCGCCGCAGGTAAAGACAAATTTATTCATAATTTTCCGCTCAATATGAAATTGCCAAGGCCTGTCTTATCGACAAATACAAAACGTCTTTCCGGAGAATCATATACCCAGACTTCACGCACATCGCGTGCGTCCTGGTAAATTCTTTCGACCGACTTAGGCTTTCCGAATTTAATATAAACCCTTCCCCTGTCCGTATCGGCCCCATTGGGATTACTGATTAAAGAAAAATTGCTGATTGCATAGTCAACCCTGCTATAGAACTCGGCCATAAGTTCGTTATATGCCGTCGAAGGAGTCGGGTCAAACTTCTTCCAATACTTCCACAGTCCATTATAGTCCATTGCCTCGCCTGTCTTATCATTCTTCCGGCTTTCAGTTTCCCCTTCTTCTATATTCCGAAGAATTTTTACCGCATATTCAAGATTATTTAGTGAGCGGGGTTTGTTGAACCAGACAACTGCACGCTTAAAGACGGCTTTTTCCTTCCCGGGGCGGCTTACTGTTATCTGAAGCGTCCCTTCCTGAAGTTTCTGGTTGAATTTTGGCAGTATGAAGTTCCTGGTCGGGCTGCCCTGATGGCTCAGGAAGCTGGCTATTATCTCCCCTTTATCCCTGCTGAAAGACAAGGAAGAAATGACGGAATTCCTCAGGGAATCCTTATAGATCAAAGAGTCATTATTTTTTAATTCCACATATACAACTGACACGTTCGTATCTGCCACAGGAATAATCATATTGAATTCTTCGTCAGAAAATGGGACATTCCCGTCAAAACCCGCAAGCACCTTGCCAGCAATCTCCTTCGGTGAATCATCTTTCAGGACAATTGGAGATAGGACCCACTTTGTATCCTGAAAATTAAGCCTGAGGTCGAACTGCGAAAGGACGTGTTCACTGTTCGTATTAAAGTCGTAAATTACCGGCAGCACCTTGTAGCTCCCCATTGGGAGCGAGAGCTTAATTACTCCCAGAATGTACTTGCTTTCAGAATTGGTTTCCTCAAAATTTGCAACCGAATGCTCGTTATCTACAATTTCCCTGTAGACCTTTCCAGTCAGCGAGTCCACGGCTTCAATTGTAAGACTGAAGCGGGAAGTAAAAACATCTTTATCCTTAACAAATACAAGCCTGTTATAGGTAGTCTGGTATGTTATATAGCAGTCGGCCTTATCAGCCGAAGGGATCACAATTGTGTCGAAGAAAATCCCTCTCATCTGGTTTAAGCCCTGCCTTGAGGGCTGCGCATAGCAATAAAAGCTCAGTGCAATTATGAAGAAGAATAAGATTTTTTTCATATTTATCCTTTAATAAGGGAATATATATGTAAAACGTTCTAAAATAACAAAAAGCCGGATTAAAGGGCAAATTTACGCGCCTCACTAATCCGGCTTTAAGAAAAGAACCTTAATCAATAGATCAGCTATTCATATTGTTTATAAATTCTTTATTGTTTTTTGTTCCCTTCATTTTGTCTAAAAGGAATTCCATCGCCTCGATCGGGTCGAAGTCGCTGAGGATTTTTCTGAGAATCCAGATCTTATTGAGTTCTTCTTCTTTCAAAAGGAGCTCTTCTTTTCTTGTACCCGACTTGTTAATGTCAATAGCCGGGAAGATTCTTCTGTCGCTCAAGTCGCGGCTTAAGACGAGTTCCATGTTGCCGGTTCCCTTGAACTCTTCGAAAATTACTTCGTCCATTCTGCTGCCTGTTTCAATCAGCGCCGTTGCAATAATGGTAAGGCTTCCGCCGTCTTCAGTATTTCTGGCAGAACCGAAGAAGCGTTTCGGCTTATGGAGTGCATTTGCATCAACACCGCCGGAGAGGATTCTGCCGCTATGCGGTGCAACCGTATTATGTGCTCTTGCAAGCCTTGTAATACTGTCCAGAAGTATCACTACGTCCATATTTGCCTCAACCATTCTCTTTGCCTTTTCAATGACCATATTAGCCACCTGGACGTGTCTTTCCGCAGGCTCATCAAAGGTTGAGCTGATGACCTCGGCCTGGACTGACCTCTGCATGTCTGTAACTTCTTCCGGTCTTTCATCGATCAAAAGCATGATAAGTCTGACTTCTGGGTGGTTACGTGTGATTGAATTGGCGAGCTTCTGTAGAAGGATTGTTTTACCGCTTTTAGGAGGTGAAACAATCAGCCCTCTTTGTCCTTTTCCGATCGGAGAAAGTATGTCCATAATTCTCATTGAATATTCGCCGGGGGCAGATTCAAGGTTCAGTCTTCTGGTCGGATAAAGAGGGGTTAAGTTGTCAAAAAGTGTTCTTTCTCTGATGGTATCCGGGTTCTGCCCGTTTACGGCTTCCACACGGAGCAGAGCAAAAAACCGTTCGCCCTCTTTTGGCGGCCTTACCTGCCCGGAGACGTGATCCCCTGTTCTTAAGCTAAATCTTTTAATTTGAGAAGGTGAAACGTATATATCATCCGGAGATGGAAGGTAGTTATAGTCGGAGCTCCTTAGAAAACCATATCCATCAGCAAGCACCTCAAGAACGCCTTTTGAAAAGGTCAAACCGTCTTTTGTGGTCTGTGCTTCTAAGATCTTGAAAATTAATTCCTGTTTTCTAAGATCGCTATAACCCGTAATTCCAAGTTCTTTAGCTATCTTATTTAAATCGACAATCTTCTTAGATTGAAGTTCAGAAATATCCATTGGCATATTTCAATCCTACATTAAGAATTATTAAATACTATTATGACAATTATTTTAAATTATAACCGGATTAGTTAATCGGGGTTATCTTACTGATCACTCTGTTTTGAAAGCTGTGAAAGGAACAAGAGGAACTACAGTAAAATTATGCTTATTGAGAAAAAATGTCAAGGCTTTTTTTTCTTCAACAGCTCTTCCTTGATCTTCCCGAGCACATACATGCTCCCGAGCACAACCAGGCATTCATCTTCCCCTTTCCGTGTGAATTCATGCACAAAAGCTGCGCCGTCTTGCTCCGGGTAAGCATCTATTCCCAGCTCTTTACTGATTATATCCAATTCCTCCAGCCGGGCAGCCCTGTCATATTCAATTGAATTCAAGTGAATTTCGTCAAAATGAGGCGTCAAGGCTTCCAGCATATTTTTAATTGCCTTATCCCTCATTACGCCGAAAAGAAGCGTCCTTTTCGAATAACTCCCTTCCTCGCGCAAAAATGCGCTCAGGAAATTTGTAATGCCTTCCAGGTTGTGAGCTGAATCAAAAATGATGCGGGGCCTTTCATTAAAGATTTCGTACCTGCCCTGAATTCCGGAATTTTTCACCACATTCTTAAGCCCAAGACTAATATGACGCTGATTGTTCAGCCCCAGAATCCTGTTGAGAGTCAGTACGGCAAGTGCGGCGTTATTCCTCTGGTAAGGACCAAACAGTGCGGGCTCAATTTCATCAAGGACCAGTGTGTCAGTCCCGAGGCCCAAACCTTCCTTTTCCCCTTTTAAATACTCGGATAGGCAGAAAAGTTCCGCGCCGTTTTCTCTGCAGATGTTCCTAAGCGTACCTTCAGCCTCTGCGGGCAAAATGCCAAGAAAAGCCTTTCCCCCCTTTTTAATTATTCCCCCTTTTTCAAAGGCAATTTTCTCGAGTGTATCGCCAAGAATTTCAGTGTGTTCAAGGCTGATCGAAGTAATAACAGAAGCAAGGGGATTTAAGACATTTGTTGCGTCGAGCCTACCGCCGAGGCCGGTTTCAATTGCGGCAAACTCAACCTTTTCATCTGAAAAGTACTTAAACGCCAGGGCTGTTGTAACCTCAAAGAACGTAGGTTTGTGCTTATCTATAAAACGATTAATTCCGGAAATAAATTCCACTATGTATTCTTCCGGAACCTCAAGACCGTTTACTCTTACCCTTTCATTGAATCTGACAAAATGAGGCGAGGTGTATAAGCCGGTCCTGTAACCGCTTTCCATGAGTATGCTGGAGATAAAGGAAGTGGTGCTTCCCTTTCCGTTTGTGCCTGCAACGTGAAAAGACTTAAAGTTATTCTGAGGATTGCCTAAATAGTCCAGAAGACGTGAAATGTTGTCCAGGCCAAGCTTGATCCCGAATTTCTGAAGGGAGTAGAGCCTGTCCAGGGCTTCTTTAATCTCATTATTTGACATCGGGACACCTGAGTTCAAATTGGCATTTTCTGCCTGAATAAATTTTCATATTACATACGAACCTGTCAGATCCGAAATTTTCCTTATGTTCATTTTTCTGCAATATTCCCAAAGCCCGTCAGATATTTCAACGCCGGCATTGGGATTTATAAAATTAACGGTTCCAATTTCAAAAGCCGTGGCGCCAACAATCATAAATTCAGCGGCATCCTGCCAGTTCATTATTCCGCCGATTCCAATGATCGGGATGTCGACCTTTCTTTTTATTTCAAGCACCTTGGCAAGTGCTACAGGCTTAATTGCAGGGCCCGAAAGACCTCCGGTTACGTTAAAGATCTTTGGCCTGCGCGTATAAATGTTAAAGGAGGTTCCAACGAGCGTGTTTATGGCAGAGACTGCATCGCCTCCTTCTTCACTTACAACCTTAGCAAAAGCAGCAATGTCGGAAACGTTCGGGGAAAGCTTTATTATAACCGGTTTATCCGTTACCGCCTTTACCCTTCTTGTAATCTCGGCCACTGCCTTCAGGTCGTGCCCGAACATGAGTCCGCCTTCTTTGACGTTCGGGCATGAAATATTAATTTCAAAGGCCTTTATCGTCTCCTCCGGCGAAATCATCCTCGTGCATTCGACGTATTCGTCAATTGAACTGGCAGCAATATTACAGACAATGTTTGTATCAAACTGCCTCAGGAACGGAATTTTCGTCCTTATGAACTCCTCCACTCCCACGTTTGCAAGCCCAATTGCATTAAGCATCCCGGACGCGGTTTCAACTATGCGCTGCGGAGGGTTGCCTTTCCTGGGCTTGAGGCTGACGGATTTAGTTACAACGGCGCCAATCCTGTTCAGGTCGGTCAGGTTAGAAATTTCATTTCCGTAGCCCACGGTTCCCGAAGCCAGCATGACGGGATTTTTTAGCTTCATAGAGCCTATTTTAACCGACAGGTCTACCGTTGTTTCCACGTTTTCAACATCTTTTTTCGTCATAGCACAACCTTATTTATGTTAAAAACAGGTCCGTCTTTACAGACGAGGTAATAGCCTTCTTTATCCTCTGCCTGAATGGGGCAGCCCTGGCAAATACCAAATCCGCAGGCCATTGCGCATTCGGTAGATACTTCGCAGTTATAGCCGTATTTCAGGCAAAATTCCTTTACGGCCCTTAGCATCGGGGTGGGGCCGCAGGCAAATACCTTAATTTTTGATTCATCCAGCAGTTCCTTCTTGGCCTCCAGGAGCTCAACAACGTTTCCCTTGAAGCCCTTTGTGCCGTCGTCTGTTGAAAGCAGCGTGTTTTTCATTCCGTAAGTTATCAGGTCCTTTTCCGACCGGCCGCCAATAAAGCTTAAGAGCTTTCGGCCTTCGGGAATTTTTCCCGTAAGGAATGGAAATGGCGCTGCACCAAGCCCGCCGGCAACAAAGACTGCGGTTTCATAATCATCATCAAACTTAAAACCGTTGCCCAAAGGACCAAGTATGTCTAAAGCGTCACCGACTTTTTTATGCGCCAGGTTCCTGGTACCTTCACCAAGCACATTGAACATGAAGGAAACAAAGTCTCCTTTAACTTCGCAGATGCTGAACGGCCTTCTTAAAAGGGGGAAATTGGATTCTGAGACTTTAATGTTGCAAAACTGCCCCGGCGTGGATTCGCGCGCTATTTTGGGCGCATGAACCTTTATGAGGAAAATTGAATTTCCAAGTTCAACTATCTCTGAAACTTCTGCATTTACAATTATCAATAATAACTCTCTTATCTACTTTTCTAGTAAATCCTATGTTTTAGATTTAAGTTCCATTTTCATGAATTTTTCTTCAATCGCACTGATTTTATCCAGCCTTCTCTGGTGGCGTCCTCCCGAAAATGCGGCTAAAATGAACGCCTCCAGTATGGATTTTATGGCCTCTTCGCCGAGTGCCCTGGCGCCAACGGCAATTATGTTGGCGTTATTATGCTCGCGGGCGCTCCTGGCGGATAATTCATTATAGCATGTTGCAGCCCTTATGCCTGGAAGCTTGTTGGCCACAATTGCCGAAGGGATTCCCGTGGCATCGATTAAAACGCCAAAGTCTGCTTTTTTCTCCATTACATTCTGTGCAACCGACAGAGCAAAATCCGGATAGTCGCACGAAGTCTCGTCATATGTTCCCACGTCAATTACGCCGTAGGACTTTTCCATCAGCATTTTAGAAAGCACGCCTTTTATGTAAAAACCCGTGTGGTCGCTTCCAATAGCCACCCTGTTCAGCCTAATCTCAGAGGGTTTAACGCCATACGCTTCGGCTTCAATTGACGCTGTATCCTCCCTTCTTACTATACTAAAGCCAAGGGCTTTTATCTTGTCCATGGCCAGGGGAGTTACAATGTCAGCCGGAGCGATAGCCAGGACTTTAAGACCCTGCTTGCTGAGCTTAATGACGTCAGATTCCAGAATGAGTCTTTTCATGTTATTCAGGATTTTGCTAAAGAATGAATAATACTTTAGAATTAACCGTACTTTTATTTCAGCTATAAGTGTTCTGTCAGCTTTTTCATTTTCAGGTAATCAACAACGGTCTTTACTTCCTGGGCTTTGTCTCTTCTGCATATAAGAAGTGCGTCATCAGTATTTATTACAATCAGGTTTTCAACACCAACTACGGCAGTAAACTTTTTGGGCGAATAAATATAGCTGTCGCTTGTATTCTGGCAATAGGTATTACCGACCAGGGCGTTTCCGTCTTCGTCCTTTTCAGTCAGCTGATACACCTCTTCCCAGCTTCCAACGTCGCTCCATGTAAACATGCCGCGCGTAAGAAAAACGTTCTGCGATTTTTCCATTACGCCATAGTCAATCGAGACGCTTTTGAGCTGTCCGTAGACGTGGCTTAAAGTCTTTTCAAAGTTCGGGCTGTTCAGGCTTTTTTCAATTTCCTTGAGACCCTCGAAAAGTTCCGGCATGAGGACTTCAATCTCGTTGAGGATGGTGTCAATTCTCCAGATGAACATGCCGCTGTTCCAGAGGAAGTCTCCGCTTTCAATAAACCTGACGGCAGTTGCGTAGTTCGGTTTTTCAGCAAATGTAAGCACCTTGAAGATGTTGTCTTCGACGGGTTTTTCTTCAATCTGAATGTAGCCGTACCCGGTTTCAGGTCTTGTAGGGTTAATGCCAATTGTCACAAGCCCCTTGTTCTCAAAGGCAAACTTTGCCGCCGAGCTGAGAGTCTTCTGAAAGTCATCCTTTTCCTTAATTATATGGTCGGCCGGAAGTGTCAGTATCACGGCCTCTTTGTTTTTCTTGCCTACGATAATTGATGCCAGGCCAATTGCTGCCGCAGTATTCTTTCCAAAAGGTTCATCTATTATGTTTTCTGCAGGTATATCTGGCAGCTGGTTTTTAATTTCTGCTTTCTGAATCTTGTTAGTGATAACAAATATGTTCTGTTTTTCGACCAATCCCTCCAGGCGTGCAACCGTATCCTGGATCATAGAGTTCGGCCCGAAAATCCTCAGGAGTTGCTTTGGTTTTTTTTCCTTGCTCCTTGGCCAGAACCGGGCTCCAACCCCGCCTGCCATTATCACTGCATATAGTTCCATTCGATTTCCTTTAGTTTATATTCTGAATTTTTCTTCCAAAATCTTCAGCTTTATTTAAGAATTTCTTTATATCAACGTCTTTACCCCTGATAACGGCAACAATTACGATAAGAGCCGCCCTCATACCCTCGACTACCTCCCTTACGGGAGAAATCACCTCCGAAAGAAGCAGGTCCAAAGCCTTAACAAAAACCTTATGCATGTCGGCAATGATTTCGAAACCTATTTTATCAGATAGATCCGCATTTTTCCTCATGATTTCACGGTATTTTTCTATCTCTTCTTTTGAAGAAGCTTCAACGGCAAGTTTTTTTAAGAACGCATCCAGCTCTTTAATTGGGCTTAGTATCCGTGCCTCATAGTCCTCAAAGAGCAGATTCTCTTCTGTGGCGGTTTCCTGCTTTTGTTTTGTTCTTCCCGGTTTTTCTTCTGCGGGAAGGGATTTTTTCTCCTCTGGAAATTTCACGGGAGCAAAAGCATTTACCTGGGGAATCAGGTCTTCTTCGGCAATCTCTTTTTCAAAGTCTTCGGCAGAATTTCTTAACGAGAAGTCAACCCTAATTGCTTCTTCTTCCATCTGAATGATAAGGCGCCTGTAAGCCTGGGGAGAAACTCTTTCAAGCAGGTTATTCAGATCCTTTACAATATAATAACTGTGTTCTTTAAATTTTTCAGTAATTTTTAGAAAGTCCACCTTGCTTTTGGCAATGAAGTTATAGACCTCACCCAGCCTTATGGCAAATGTGGAAAGTTCAGTCACTTTTTTCATCCTTTGAATATCTGCCTCAAGGTCTTTAGACTGGCAGATATTCTCACGGATTAAGGCAACAACCTCAATTTTTTCCGTATTCAGCCTAAGGTTGTTAGCCGCTGAAATTATGCACTGAACAATATACTGTTGAATTAAATCCATCGGTTACTCAGTATAGATCCTGGGGACCCTTTTACTGATATTGCATGTTATTTCATAAGGGATAGTGTTCAGGACTTTTGCCCAGTCAGCTGCGGAAATTTCGCTGCCTTTGGATTTCCCGAGCAGAATCACCTCGTCGTTTTCCTTGATGTTAGCGTTTAGACCGATGTCGAACATAATTCTGTCCATGCAGACCTGTCCGACCTGCGGATATTTTTTTCCCTTAATTATCACGTCAACCCTGTTTGAGAGGCCGCGCTGATAACCGTCGGCATAGCCGATGGGAGCCGATGCAATTCTTGTTTTCTTACCGGCTATGAACTTCCTTCCATAGCTTACAGACTGTCCGGCTTCAACTTCCCTGATGCTTGCAATGCTGGAAACAATTGACATTACGGGCTTCAGCTTTATGGATTCAGAAGTTTCAGATGAAGGATAGTATCCGTATAAAATAATACCCGGACGGACCATGTCGAAATATGCTTCCGGCATGTCCAGAATTGCCCCGCTGTTGGCAGCGTGAGCCAGCCCGTAGTTAATTTTCTCAGCCTTTAGCTGGTCTACAACAGCCTTGAAGCGCTCCAGCTGCTTTAAGGCAAAGGATTTGTCTGCTTCATCCGAAGTGGCAAAATGTGTATAAATGCCGTCAATGATGAACTGCTTGTCCAGGCTGACCTTCTTAATGAAGTCGACAGCATCCTTAAAATTAACCCCAAGTCGTCCCATACCGGTGTCAATTTTAATGTGTATCCTTACTTTTTTATCCTTTGCGAAGCTTCTGAAATTCTCAAGATGTTCTTCTGTAAAAACCGTGGGCAGGAGTTTATGTTTGATGAACTCAGGAACTTCCTCCTTTAATGGCGGGGCAAAAACGAGTACAGGAGACCTGAATTGAGCTTTCCTGAATTCAACTGCCTCTTCCAGCAAAGCCACGGCATAGTAGTCCGGCTTCTTGTCGTCTAAGGAAAGCAGTGTCTTTACGCATTCCACCATTCCATGGCCATAAGCATCGGCTTTAACAATGGCCATTACCTTTGTTTTCTTTACCCTTTTTCTGATGTTAAGGAAATTGTACTTAAGATTTGAACGATTAATTTTAGCAATAGTAGGTCGCATTTTAACAGCAAATTTTATTAAAAATAACCGTAAAATATACTTTTAATTAGTCTGATAATCAATCCGATCATTTATTTATTTTAATATTATATATTCCTCAAAAACCCCGGTAAAACCTGCTCTTAAGGCGCTGCTTTTATAAAGCAAAGGAAGCCTTACTTCCCCATTTGCCAAAAGGAAATCAGAACTTTTGTCTTTTTTTTAAGGTTAGTTATTTATAGGCAATTATTTTATAATTAAATATAAAGCATACAAGAAATGATAGGATACAGATTCACAGACTTTAGTCCTGAAGAGAATCAGGGCAGCTCCTTTGAGTCACTGCTGAACGTCTTCCTGCAGCTACTGACGCTTACCTCGGGCAACGTGTCGGAAGCACTTAACCTTTTAAGTCAGCTGGATTCAAAATATAACCTGACAAGCGACGAGTATGGAATCGGGGATTTTATTCAGGAACTAAAGGACAAGGATTATCTTTCCGAGGATGAGTCAAATCCGGGTGTCTATAACATCACGGCAAAATCTGAACAGTCCATCAGGCGCAGGTCGCTCGAGGAGGTCTTTGGAAAACTGAAGCGCTCTGTAGCCGGAAACCACCGAACACCGTTGTCGGGACGAGGGGATGAAAAGACCTCCGACAGGCGTGACTATGAGTTCGGAGACGCGATGGATCAGATTGATATGACGGATTCAATCAAAAATGCACAGATAAACCATGGAATCTCGGATTTTACGCTTACAGAAGACGACCTTGAAGTTGAAGAAAGAGAATACAAGACGATTACCTCCACGGTTCTCATGATCGATATTTCGCATTCAATGATACTTTATGGAGAAGACAGGATTACACCGGCAAAAAAGGTTGCAATGGCTTTTGCAGAACTGATTACAACAAAATTCCCCAAGGATACGCTCGACGTGATCGTATTTGGCAATGACGCCTGGCCAATTGAAATTAAGGATCTCCCCTATCTTCAGGTAGGACCTTACCACACGAATACCTATGCGGGACTTGAACTTGCAATGGATATACTCAGGCGGCGCAGAACCGGAAACAAGCAGATCTTTATGGTTACTGACGGGAAGCCAACATGCCTGAAAGAGGGGCTGAAATATTACAAGAACAGCTTCGGAATGGACAGGAAAATTCTCAACAAAACACTCGACCAGGCGGCTAAATGCAGAAGAATGGGAATTACAATTACAACTTTTATGATAGCAAAGGACCCTTATCTGCAGAATTTTGTCAGGGAATTTACTAAAATAAATAATGGGAAGGCTTTCTACAGCAGCCCGACCGGCTTAGGTGAATATATTTTTGAAGATTATATTAGGAATCGCCGCAAAACTCTCAAGTAATGCGGCATGAGAGAACAATAATGGAGGACCCGAAAACTATGTTGATTAAGAATCATTCCGAAATCAAGACTTTAGGACAGTTAAAAAAAACCGGTTATAAACCGCGCTCAATTAAGGATGAAATGCGTGAAAACCTGATAAAGCAGCTGGAGAACAATGAGAACAGTTTTCACGGGATCGTGGGCTATGAACAGAGTGTTATCCCCGACATCGACACTTCAATTCTCTCCAGGCACAACATTCTTTTACTCGGCCTGCGGGGGCAGGCAAAAACAAGGCTCGCCCGCTTAATGGTGAATTTACTGGACGAGTATATTCCCATTGTGGAAGGCTCGGAGCTCAATGACGACCCCTTTAACCCTATTTCCAGATACTCTTTGGACATAATTGAACAGCATGGAGACGATACACCAATTTCCTGGATGCACCGCTCTGAAAGATATACCGAAAAACTCGCCACTCCGGACGTTTCGATTGCCGACCTGATAGGTGACGTGGACCCGATTAAGGCCGCAAACCTGAAACTCCCCTATTCGGACGAAAGGGTAATTCACTTCGGGCTAATCCCCCGTTCGCACAGGTCGATTTTCGTGATCAACGAACTGCCCGATCTTCAGGCAAGGATTCAGGTTGCGCTGTTTAATATTTTACAGGAAAAAGACATACAGATCAGGGGCTTTAAGATCAGGCTTCCTTTGGATATACAGTTCGTATTTACGGCAAATCCTGAGGACTATACGAACCGCGGGGCAATTGTAACGCCATTAAAAGATAGAATTGACAGCCAGATACTGACGCACTACCCGAAATCCATCCATGTTTCAAAAGAGATCACCAGCCAGGAGGCAAAGCTTACGGTCGAACAGGCGCAGAGGGTATGCTCCTCCGAGCTCGTTAAACTCCTGATCGAGCAGATTGCCTTTGAAGCCAGAGAAAGCGAGTACATAGACGCTAAGAGCGGTGTCTCGGCAAGGCTTACAATCTCGGCTTATGAAAACCTCGTCAGCGCTGCCGAACGCAGGCTGCTTATCAACAAGGAAAAGGAAACGCACATAAGGATTTCCGATTTCGCGGGAGTTATTCCCTCAATTACCGGGAAAATTGAGCTGGTTTATGAAGGCGAACAGGAGGGCCCAGCCAAGGTGGCGCAGATACTTGTCGGTAAGGCAATTAGAAGCCAGTTCTCCTTATACTTCCCTAACCCGGATAAACTGAAAAGGAATCAGGATTCAAACCCTTACCTCCCAGTCATCAACTGGTTCGGAAAGGGCAATCAGATCGATCTTATGAACAGCTTTTCAAACGCGGAGTACAAGAAGACCCTTCACTCAATTCCGGGGCTTAAAGAGCTCGTAAACAAGTATCACCCGAACGAGGATGAGTCAAATAAGCTTCTTTTAATGGAATTCGTCCTGCACGGACTTTCAGAGTACTCACTTTTGAGCAAATTCCGCCTTGAAAAGGGGCTGCAGTTTAAGGATATGCTAAGCAGCATGTTCTCTATGAATAAAGAAGAAGATGAAGACTTGAATAACCCGGATACCTTCATTTGAGGCTAAATAAAATACAGGTAAAAAGGGGCAAAACGCAGTTTTGCCCCTTTTTTTAGCACTATTATTAAAGCCCGCTGAAGTTAACGCCCGTAAAGACCATTGAAGGGGTTTTCCAGGAGCCGTAAGGATATGGATCGTTGCCCATTGCGACCAGGTTTTTCCAGAAATCTTTTGCGTTGCCGCTTACATTCATCTCATTGACTGGCTTTACAATCTCCCCGTTTTCAATTAAGAATCCGACGATCCCGAATGAGAAGTCGCCCGTCGTAGAGTTTGAGTTTCCGCCAATAAAACCGTTTACGAGCAAAGCCCTCTTCTGATCCCGTATTAAATCTTCAAGCGACTTTGTTCCGTATTCAAATATGAGGTTTGATGAGGAACCTGAAGTGGGTTCCATCTGGATTTTTCTTCCGTAGTAATTATCGACATAATAGTTCCTAAGAACCCCTTTTTCAATCATAAATCTTTTCTTTGCTGCTATTCCCTCATCGTCAAAAAGCCTTGAGCCCATGCCTCCCGGCATTAACGGGTCGTCAATTACGGTCAGCTTGTCCGAGGCAATCTGCTTTTCCAGCATCCCGTCCAGAAACGAGCTCTTCTGCTGCAGGGCACGTGCACTCATCGGTTCGGCAAGCATAGACAGAAGCCTGCCTGAAGCACGGTTTTCAACGAGCATTTCATAAATGCCGGACTCAATTTTCTTCTGTCCTATTTTCTTTAGAGCCCTCTGGGCCGCATTTTTCCCCAGCATCTCGGGTGATGGAAGCTCCTTAAAGAACCTCGAAGAGGCGTAAAACCAGTCTTCCGGCCTTCCCCCGTTTTCATCTTTAACCGTTACTGAAGCCCCGGCTGAAAAATATGTACCGGCTCCTTCACCCTTAAAGCCGTTGCTGTGTACGCGGACAAATTCATAGTAAGAATCGTTATAGCCTGCGGTAGCAGAAATTATCTGCCCGCTTTGAGACCTTGCAACCTCTTCGATCTGAGAGGCAATCTTTTTTCTCTGTGAAGAGTCCACTTTTTCATACGAAGGATCAACCAGGCCAAGATCAGCATCGGTATTTCCGGGATAGTATTTTTTCTCGGGCAGCGACCTGAACTCATCCTGAGTCAGGTACCCGGTTCCTTTAACTGCCTCCTGTATAAACTTTTCGAGCGAAGGCTTCCTGATGTCATTTGTCGAATGCCCTGAATAACGGTGCCCGGTATAAATCTGTAAAGAGAGATAATTGCGCCCAGATTCCTTCATGGTTTCCAGTTTTTTATCCCTGTATTCAATTTCCACATCCCGGGTATTGTAAATCACAGCAGAGGCCTCATCGGCGCCACTTTTAATGGCGGTACCTATTGCCCATTCCGCCAGCTCCAGCCTTTCTTTATTATTCATAGGAATATTCCTTATAATTTCTTTATTAAGACGTTTAGAGATGAATTAGGATTTAGCAGTATTCAAGCCGCCGACTGTAATTTTCTTGACCTTAACTGTCGGAAGACCCATTGATACAGGCACACCCTGCCCGTTCTTACCGCAGGTCCATCCTCCTTCAGACATCTGGAGGTCGTCACCAACCATTACAATATCCTTCAGAACCTGAGGACCGTTACCGATAATATTGACGTCCTTGACGGGTTTTGTAATTTTTCCGTCTTCAATCAGATACCCCGATTTAACATAGAAAGTAAAGTCCCCGGCGCCAATGAATACCTCGCCATTGGTGAAAGCTTCGGCATAGAGGCCTTTTTTAACGCTGGCAATTATCTCGTCTTTCTTGTGCGGGCCGGCTTCCATGTAGGTGTTTCTCATTCTGGGCTGAGGTACGTGCCGGAAGGATTCCCTTCTGCCGTTCCCGGTCGGTTTTACCTTGTAGAACCGGGAGGAAATATAATCGTGCAGATAGCTCTTAAGAGTTCCATTTTCAACCAGGTAGGTTTTTTCCGTATCGTTACCTTCATCATCAACATTTATCGAGCCGCGCAGATTCGGGTTTGTACCGTCATCTACGATTGAAACGAATTTTTCGGCTACGGGCTTATCGATTTTGTCGCTAAAGATGGAAATATTCTTGCGGTTAAAGTCTGCTTCCATGCCGTGGCCGATAGCTTCATGCAAAAGGATTCCGCTGCTTCCCGCGGCAAGAATGACCTCCATTTCGCCGGCCTCTGGTTTTATGGCGTCAAAGAGCATAACGGTCCTCCGGACTGACTCTTTAGCCAGTTTGTCTATGTTCGCAGGAGTAAAGAACTCGATTCCGTGCCTGCCTGAGAGGTCGAAATAGTTCTGCTCGCGCTGGCCGTTCTGTTCAGCCGTACAGCTGACAGCAATCTGCCCCATTGGCTGATAGTCGCAGGCAATCCTTCCCAATGAATTGGCGACCATGATGTAGGAGGTTCCATTGATAAACCAGATATTTGACTTAATGATGCGCTTGTCTTCGGCAAATACTTTTTCATTAATCTGCTGAAGATAAGGGACCTTTTTGTCTATGCCGACTTCCTCCCATGGAGTTTCAATGGGGTAAAAAGCGGGAGTTTCCTTTAGCTTAAGCTCCTGAGGTTTAATTAAAGCGCCTGAATCCGCAATGCTGGCTGCGGTCTGTGCCGCAAGTTTCATTGCACCGGGTGTAATTTCCTCTGTAAATGAGTAGCCCGTCTGGTCCCCTTTCAGGACTCTTATTCCGACTCCGAAGCCAACGTCGGTATAGGCGCGGTTTACCGCCTTATCCTCCAGACCGATATAGTTATCAATCGAGTGCTGGAAATAGAGGTCGCAGTAGTCACCTCCTTTAGACAAGGCCACGCTCATGACCTCATTGATTATTTTTTCATCGACGCCGAAATGGTTCA
This sequence comes from Ignavibacteria bacterium, assembly GCA_025612245.1. Taxonomy (GTDB): domain Bacteria; phylum Bacteroidota; class Ignavibacteria; order Ignavibacteriales; family SURF-24; genus JAAXKN01. The sequence continues at coordinate 104,128 of JAAXKQ010000012.1, read as the reverse complement.
TGAAATCGTCCAGTTTTACCTGGGAAGCGATGGGGCCTGCCAGAGCTTTCGCGGGAGAAAGTCTGAGAAAGTATGGCACAAAAGCAGCGGCAACTAGGCCTTTGGAAGTTTTTTCCAGAAAGGCACGCCTGGTCATTTTCATATATGCTCCCTATTTATGTTTGAAGAGTAAATATCTTCCTACAAGAGCAAAAGAGAAATTGAAATACCAGAACAATACAAGAACGGATAAAAAATATTAAATATGTAGACAAGTCATTTGGAAAAGAGGCAATTATCGTCCCCAGATCAACAAATCACAGTTAAAATAGCCTTAAATTAATAGAAAAGCAACGGATATATGAATAATTATGCAGCATGTGTCCCATCGGTGTTAAAGCAAAAAGGGCGACAGTATTTTTATACAGCGGGCCTGGATCACAAAGAGAGCACCCTGAACTGAATGCTCCCTGGTAAAAACAGGTCCAAGTTGCGGTTATTTTAGCAAAATCATTTTCTTTAGCATATTAGCATTATTTGCCTGCATCCTGCAGATATATACACCGCTGGGCAGACCGATTCCCTCCCAATTATACTCATAAACTCCCCTTTTGAGCTTTTCGTTTTTCAGTATTGTTTTTACTTCCCTTCCAAGCAGGTTATATATGGTCAGACTCACAGATGATTCTTCTGGCAAAGATATTCTAATTTTTGTAACAGGATTAAAAGGATTCGGGTAATTTGCAATATCGTAGCTGGATGGGATTTGGCTATCATTTTCCTGATTTTCCACGCCTGTAAGGAGAGCATCAAAAGGAATTGCCCATATAGCGCTATTTGTTCCGGCTAGTAACCTCGAACCGCATACAGCCAGTTGCTGAACGTTAGAATCCTCCAGACCGGCTGCCTGTTCGATCCAGCTTTTCCCATTGTCACATGAAAGGCTAATCGTTCCTTTTATACCATTACTGAAATTAATCCCTGCAGCAAATGTTTTGCCTGCTGAGCGGGCCAGGCTAACTATATGAAAATCTTTCAACCCGGAGAAGCTCCAGTTTTCGCCGTTATCAGTTGAAATAAATACCCCATCTTCAGTTCCGGCAAATAGATAGCCATCATTAGATATGATTTTGTTAACTGTTTTGTTTGTAAGACCTGTATTTTCTTCAGTCCAGTATTCTCGGTCATCTGAATAGCGATATATTCCCCTGCCACCCAAACCGGCAAAAATGAAACTATCCTTGATAGCCAGTGCCCGTATGCCGGTGTTCATTTCGCCGGTAATGGGCAGACCATTGTTTTTCCTGGTCCATGTCTTTCCCGTATCGGCAGAGAATGCAGCGCCAAAATCAGATCCGGACACAATGGCATTATTCTCCAGGACCAATGCCGTAGGAGAAAGAGCCCCGGCTAGTCCAATGTAGTTCCAGGACTGGCCTTTGTTATTAGAAATAAAAACGCCATCGTTTAATGTGCCTGCATATATATTCACATCGTCGCCTACAATCCCCGATATGCACGGCTTTGCAAGACCGGTTTCATTCCAGCTTTGGCCCTGATTTGTGGAAATATAAATACCGCTGCCTTCTGTTCCGGCATAAATTTCATTTCCGCAGACATAAAAAGAAGTGATTCTTGCCCCACCGAGATTATATTTTGCCGAAACCCAGTTATTCCCACCATCAGATGTCAGATATACTCCATTACCTGATCCTGCGAACAAGTCATTCCCGCTTTTGCAAAGACACCTAAGCCAAGTATTTGATAAGCCATTGTCGACAGGAATCCAGTCTTCTCCATTATTTGTCGACTTGAATACTCCCTGTACATCTGTAGATGCATAAATTGTATCGGCGTCAATAATCATATCGTTCACGTACGTACCAGCACATTGGTAAAAGGAAAAGAGTTTATTGTTAATAGGTATCCAGGTATCTCCGTTATCATTAGATTTGAAAAACCAGCCATTTGTAGCAGCAGCAAAAAGGGTATTGCCGCCATATTTGAAACAGCTGATAGACTGGCCGTTGAAGCCATAAGGAATTGCCGACCAGGTGTGCCCTTTATCAACAGAGCGAAGTAATCCCTTTTCGTTCGTGTCAACATTCAGAGTTCTTACAATAATGGTGTCATTCTTTGCGGCAATATTTTCGCATGCTAACCTCTGGAATTTAATGTCTGTCTGATTCCATGTATCGCCATTATCTGATGAAAAATAGAAATAATTCCCCTGCCATCCCCAGGCATAGATGTTACTACCATCAACAACAAGGCTGGCCAGGCCAGTGCTACTAACTTTCCAGCTATCTCCATTATCTGTGGATTTATATGTCAGGCCATCATCACCCACTGCAAAAACGGCATCGCCTGAGACAACAAATTGAAAAGCAAATGTCGTCGCTTCTGTCCCAAAGTTAAGTTTTGTCCAATGCTTTCCGTTATCTGTAGACCTGTATGTGCCACACTGCCCTACCCCTGCAAAAATGGCTTTACCATTTGAAGTCATAGCAACAACCTCACCGCCGCTAATGCCGTCAGTTGACCGGGTCCATTGTGCATTTGTCTGATGCCAGGATAAAAATAAAGTAAGTGTTATAATGAATGAGAATACTATAGATTTCATGAAATCTTTTCCAATGATTTTTATGATGGAGACGTGAAATTTATCAAATTATATGCCTCATGGCAACAAAATTCCGGTTTCATTACTTCCATCTTTCATTGCGTCTGCACTTGTAATTCCTCTATTTCCGAGCAATTATGCAAGGGGTACCTTGAAAACTAAAAACCCATTACTTCTGTTGTCATATACACATCAGCAGTGTATAATAGTCAAGCCAATATATGCGTTGCACATGTCAACCAGTTTTTGAAAAAAAAGAGGCGCCTGTTAAAGCGCCTCAATACTGAAAATTATTTCACGGTGTCTTATTCCCCGTGCTTTGTCTTAAAGCCCTTCATCATCCATTTTCTGGAGAGAAGTAAACCAATTGGACTTATGATGGCTATAAAGCCGTAGATAAGCCACATGAACTCTGTGTTCATCTTGTCGGGCCTGACGCCTTCGGGGCAGTAATGCATTAAGAACCATCCCGAATAAAAGCTCGTAAACACCTTGGTCAGAAACCAGGGGAACTGCCCTATTCCCATATAAATACCCGTCATGTTCTTCGGAGCTATCTCGGCCACCCACTGCAAAAAGCGCGGCTGCCACATTGCCTCCCCAATTGTCATGATGATAAGGAAAGCAAACAGAGTGTATACGTTTGGTCCAAGTACCAGCAGGAATGTAGGAGAAGCCATTACAAACGTACCAAGTATCATCATCTTATATGCGTTCCTCTTTGCCGTCAGTGCGGCAACCATTGGGGTCAGGATAAAAATGAGAATGGGATTGAAGTTCGAGAAAAACTCAAAGTTATCCTTAACAAAACCCGAAAATGCGCGGCTTGTATACTGTGGAATTGTAAGCCAGTTGTGCGCAAAAAGCGTCTGGACTGGAATTAAGATGAATATGAAATACAGGAACCTTAAATCCTTCAGCGGAAAATTCTTCATGTAAAACCTGAGCTTTTCCTTTCCCGTCATCTCCTCAAACTCGTCTTTTTCTTCCACTTTGCCCTGCGTTCCGGCCTCGGCCTCAGCCTCACGTACAGCTTTTTTTGTAATAATGAAGGCTACAACCAGCATTCCTGCAACTGTGAGTACAGAGTAAAACCAGAAAACTCCCGTAATGCTGAAGGCCTTTCTAAGCGGAGGCGATACGAGTCCAGGAAGAAAACCTCCCAGGTTCATTAAAGCATAAAGCATTGCATAGCCCATAGCCGCCGTGTTCTCATTTGTCCACTGCTTAACTGCAGCATAGCAGGCTGGCTGGTAAATGCCGTAGCCCAAAATTATTCCGAATATTCCAAGCATTGCCGTTATGTGTGCAGTTGACCACATGCCGGAGGTTCCGGTCACCCCGGGTGCCACGGCAAGAAGAATTCTGCCAATGAGCATGAATCCCAGGGATAAAAGGAGTGACTTTCTTACTCCCACCCAGTCAACCGTTGCTCCAAGGAAAAGCATACTGAGCGTTATGCCGCCCGTAAGAACACCAACCATAAGACCGGCATTGATGTCATCAAGACCTATAAACTGGTTAAAATAAATTGCCAGAAGAGTAACGACCCCAAAATAGGTCAACCCTTCAAGTATGTATGAAAGGTTCAAGCCTGTCAGAGCCCTTGAAGTGTGAACTACGTCAATAAACGGCTGCGTAATTTCTTTTAAGATACTCTTTCCGGTAGATTCTTTTTCTTCCTGACCGACAATTTCACTGTCTGCCATAATAGTCTCCGTACTTAAAATGAATTTCCAGGGCCAATAATTTTAACGAAATTACTTCGTTTTCCTGACCCTCAAGTTATTAATTATTTATTTAATTTCAACGCCCGCAAAAAGCTAGCAGATTCCGGTCCTGTGTACCGTTAAAATAAAGCCATAGCCCACAGTTTAATCAGATGATATTAACCTCTGTTTCCAGGTGAACCCCAAATTCCTTATAGACAGACTCCTTAATGGCCGATGATAACTGCAGAACCTCGCTACCCGTAGCACCGCCGTAATTAACCAGTATGAGAGCCTGCTTTTCGTAAGAGCCGGCATTTCCAAGCCTTCGGCCCTTCCAGCCAGACTTTTGAATAAGATATCCGGCAGGAATTTTAATCCTTCCTGTTGGCGTCTCATAGCCGGTCAGGTCCTGATGTTTTGCCTTCAGTTCCAGAAAGTTTTCCTTATCTATTTCAGGGTTTTTGAAAAAGCTTCCGGCATTGCCCAGCACTCCGGGATCAGGGAGCTTGCTTCTTCTTACTCTTTTTACTGCTTCACTCACCTCGCGGATCGTAATTTCGCCTTCGGCAGATGCCGCCAGCTCTTTTTTCAAAGCCTCGTAGGAAACGTTAACTTTGGGTTCCAGGCTCAGCCTGTAGGTGACGGAAGTCACGACAAAATTATTTTTTAATTCCTGCTTGAAAAGACTGTTCCTGTAGCCGAAGCGGCAAGCCTCATTGCTATAAATTTCAATCTTCCCTGTCGTAAGATTTATTCCCTCCACTTCGTGCAAAACGTCCTTAACTTCAACCCCGTAGGCTCCAATATTCTGAATCGGGGAAGCACCGACCGTTCCTGGTATAAGCGAGAGGTTTTCAAGCCCGCCAAAGTTATTATTAAGAGCATAATCTACAAGGTCATCCCATATTTCACCTGCCCCGGCCTTAACATAAACGCAGGAAGAATCCCTGTGTACAAGTTCAATCCCCTTAAGGCGCATCCTGATTATAAGGCCGTCAAAATCTTTGGTAAAAAGGATATTGCTGCCTCCGCCTAGTATCAGTTTCGGCATCTGGCTGAATTCGCTTAAACAGGCGCTTAGAGACTCTAGAGAATCAGCCTCGGCATATTTTTTTACTCTGACCTCAATTCCAAATGTATTTAAGTTCTTAAGAGAGTAATCAGTTTTTATTTCCATTACATCACATTATTTTTTTATAAGTGGAAAGATAAACATTTCAAAGGGACTTTGGTATACAATTTTTATTCTTCTAAAGCCCGTCTAGCCTTTCCAACTAATAGTTTTAATCTGCCTGCCGTCACTCCTTAAGAAAATGGCCCCCTGAAGGTCCGTTCTTAGTATCCTTATTTGAAAATTCCGGCTTCTTTGAAGCACTTCTTTTGAGGGGTGCCCGAACCGGTTTTGCAGGCCGCAGCTGATTAAGCCCAGGTCTGGCTTAACACACCTTAAAAGCTCCTCAGAGGAGCTAAACCTGCTTCCGTGGTGACCCAGCTTCAACACGTCTGACTTAAGGAATGTTCCATACTTTTTCACAATGCTCCCCTCTTCAAGCTTCCCGGCATCGCCTTCAAAAAGGAAGCTCGTCTTGCCATAGACAATCTTCATTACGCCGCTCCTGTCGTTTAATGAGCCCGTTGAAACGGTCCCTTTTTCCGGAGCCAGCACGTAGACTCTGGCATTACCCAGCTTCAGAATTCCTTTCCTGTAGTATAGGACCGGCACCATTTTATTTTTCAGGAACCGCTCCAGGCTTATGTCCTTGGGATAGCTTTTATCCGGAGCAGGCTTAAAGAGTTTCCTTATGAGCCCCTTATTTATCAGGGAAATAAAGCCCGAATAATGATCATTATCCACGTGAGAAATGAATCCATAGTCAATTTTCTCAATTCCAATATTGTCCAGTAAAGGCAGTATTACGTCTTCACCGCTATCAAAGAAAGCATTAGCCCCGCCGGCATCAATAAGTGCGGTCGTGTTATCCGGGAATCTTATAAGCGTTGCGTCACCTTGCCCTACGTCAAGAGACAAAAGGCTCAGTTCATTCTCAGGAAAGAAGTTTTTATCATCCAATGAACAGAATATAAATATGTTCAATGTAACCAAAAGAGCCGTTAAAAATTTAGCCTTCAATGAGTCCAGTTTTTTTATGACGACAAGGTAGCCCATCAAGAGGCAGCAGGAAATGATCAGATCCTGCAGGGTAAACTGCCCGATCGAAAGGTAAGAATACCTAAGGCCTCCTAGCACGTGCGTAATTTGAACCAGTAATCCTGAGATAAAGTTGTTTGCCGCGGCATATATGGAGGCCAGCCAGGGGGAAAAATAGCTAAATAAAAGTGTCACTATGCCGATATAGGCTATTGCGCCGGAAAGCGGAATGACAAGGAGATTTGCCGGAAGTGATACGACCGAGACTTTTCCGAAGTAGTAGAGCGTAAAGGGCAGAACGCCTATCTGTGCCGAAAAGGTAACCAGTATAAAAAGGAGGAGCCTGTAAGTTGTTACAGATTCAATGTTTAGCCTCTCAGCTAAAGACTTCAGGTGAGGGTATATTACAACAATTGACAGTACCGAAGAAAACGACAGCTGAAAGCCGGCGTCAAAAAGCTCGTGGGGATTAAATGCAAGAATTATCAGCGCTGCAATTGCAAGAAGATTAAACACGTTGCGGCTCCTGTTACAAAGAAATGCCACAACCGTAACTGCCGCCATGATTACGGCCCTGAATACTGAAGGCGACGTCCCGGTAATAATGAGGAAGATGAAAAGTCCCAGAATCGTCAGAAAAGAGCGGATAAAAACGTTAAGGCGCCCCAGCATGAGGGAAAAAATCATGGTGATAAGTAAGACGTTGCTGCCTGAGACTGCAAGAATGTGCACGACGCCGGTATTCAGAAAATCGTTTTGCACCTCCTCGCCTACTTCACTTCTATCGGCAAGCAGAAATCCCCTCAATAACGCAGCGCAGTTTTTCGTGTGATACCTGGTAAAAACCCCGTCCATGCTCTTTCTTATGATGAATGCCGCTTCTTCAACCGCGCTGAATTCGCCCTGCCCCAGAACTGCAAAGTCAGATGTATTATAAGCCGTATGTATGGCACTTATCCCCCTTTCTTCAAGGTAGGCCTGGTAGTCAAATTCGCCGGGGTTAGAAGCCTGCCTGCCCTTTGAAAAGGTGCCTTTTAGGGAAACAAATTGCCCGGGTCTGAGCCTTTCGTAGACTGAATCCATCATCAGTCTGTTTTCATCCCTTATGCGGCAGATGACCTGAATGGGAAGCCTGTAAGACCTGCTGTTATATTTCAAGGAATCCGCCTCAAGCAAAAACTTGAGCTCAAAATCCCTTTTTAATTCAATTGACCTGATTTTACCCCAAATCACGGCACCCCTTAGCTTTGCTACCTTAAACGGATAAGGCTTAAGCGCCTTCTGGTAGAAGCCGTAGCTTAAGGCACCGCTGAGCATTATGGCTGGGAATAATATGAGGAGGAGGACATTCTCTGAAGTTCTTCTTAAGGCAAATAAAACGGCCGGGATGATAAAAGAAATTGCAAGCAGACAGAAAAGGACAGTTGTATCAATTGCAAAAAGCTTTTGCAGAATGATTCCCGACATAAAGAGGAGGCATATCCTGATTACCGGGTAGTCTTTCATCCATATAATCCCATTATTGCAGGCTTTATGTCCGTTAGGTCCCGAATTTTCTCTGAGAGCTCAAGAGCAAATTTCCCCGCCGTAATCGTAAGAGCAGGGTTAAGCGTGTGTGTTTTTACGGAAATGTCCTCCAGATTGCCATGGTCAGAGCATATAACAAGCGTCATCTCAGGGCTCAGGCTCTTCAGTATGTAAAGCAGGAAGCGGTCCAGCGTGTGCATGGTGTCTTCAAACGTGTCGGCATTGCGCCCGTGTCCAAGGTGATCGGTTAAAAAGTATTCATACAGTGTAAAGGAGTTTTTCTTAGCCATTTCAAGGAGCCTTTCGGCCGCCGTTTCAGCCTCTATTACGGGAAGTTCATAGCCCAGCTTGTGCACCCACCTGGAGTTATCAATCTCGGCGCTTAAGGCTCTGCCCTGCCTGAGGTCCTCAAAATCGTTGAGCCTTATGCCGCTAAGGCGGCAGCAAAGCGTAGTTGCGCTAAGCCTTTGTTTTCCACTGGCCAGATAGTCGAAAAATATTTTAGGATAAGCATTTACAAAGCCCACTTCAAGCTTTTTGTCAAGGAATTCCTTGAATATATTTTCCTGCCTGATTCGAGGTATTAAAGTCGAATACGGATAAGGCCCGAAATGGCGGCCAAGAAACTTCGGGGCATTAAAGCCGCAGAAGATTGAGGTCTGTCCGGTCCCGCTTTGAGGGAACCCTTCAACGCCAAGGCAGGCATCGGCAGGAAAAAGGTATATGCCGTCCTCTGTTTTTAGCCTCTGTTTCTGAAGCGTTGGTATCTCGCCAAAGGTTTCGCTGAAGGCCCTGAAGCCATACTTAAAGAAAGGATTTATCTCGCGGTCAGGTTTTCCAAAACCCACACCGTCAATGAATATCATGAGAGTAGAATGCATTGCGTTTTACGATAAACTTATAAATATATTTGCTGCCGGATCATGTATCACGGTCAATTACTTAAAGATATGAAATAACCCGTCATTTGCAATTATTACAGGCGACAGACAATATTACTGCTTCGATTCGACAAGGATGGTGACAGGACCGTCATTTATTATTTTTACCTCCATCATTGCCTGGAATATTCCGGTCTTGACCCTGGCATCCCCCAGGTTAGCTTTAACCCTTTCAACAAATTTATTATAAAGGTCCTCTGCCTGTTCTGCCCTTGCAACCTCTGTAAAGTTGGGACGGTTGCCCTTTCTTGCGTCGCCATAAAGCGTGAACTGCGAGATAATTAAGGCCTCCCCGCCGACATCCTTAATGGAAAGGTTCATCTTTCCTTCCCCATCCTCAAAAATCCTCAGGTTACTGCACTTATCGGCAACAAAAGTAACGTCCTGCTCCGTGTCTGCCACCCTTACACCCAAAAGAATCACCATTCCCTTTGAGATTTCGGCAGAATAGTTCCTGCTTTTTATAAAGACGCCGCCTTCGCTGACCCTCTGCACTAAAGCTCTCAATCTTTTTCTCCAAAAATTACGCGTTCAATGTTCAAGTAATCTTTTTTAACGCCAATATTTTTAAGCCCGCAGTCTTTCATCACTTGCGCTACGGCATCTGACTGCCCCTGGCCCACCTCAAAGAACAGGCGGCCCCCTTTTTTCAGAATCTCCGAAGACCGCCTTGAAATGGTTCTGTAGAAGGTCAAGCCATCAGCGTTGTCTGTCAGGGCCTCCATGGGTTCAAACTTTGTAATCTCGGGTTGCAGACTCTTGTACTCATCAAGCGATACGTACGGCGGATTCGACACAATAACGTCAAAACCATGTTCAAGCCTGAACTCATCGCTCAGTATGTCACCCTTGACAAACCTTATCCTTCCTTCAATCTTGTTCAAAATGGCATTTTCCTCTGCCAGTAAAAGAGCCCCTTCGTTTATGTCGACCGTAAGGAATTCCGAGTTCAAAAAATGCCTGGCAAGTGTAATTGGAATGTTTCCCGTTCCGGTACCGATGTCAAGGAAACTCAAAACCAATTGTTTATCGAAGGAATTTATTACAACTTCAATTAAGATTTCAGTTTCAGGCCTTGGAATCAGCGCCGAGGGATTGACCTTAAAGGGCATGCCATAGAACTCCACCTCACCAGTTATGTACTGCAGGGGCTCATTCTGCGCCCTCCTTTTCAGGTATTCGCGGTACTCCAGGATTTCATTTTCCTGTAACGGCTTGTCAAACGAAAGGTAAAGATCCAGCCTCTTGCATTTGAGTATATGCGCCAAGAGCAGCTCGGCATTAATTCTGGGGGATTCTATCCCCTTCTTCTCAAAAAATTCGGTCGTCAGCCTTATTGCTTCTAAAACAGTCATTTTGCCCGGTTTTATTAAATAAAAAGATTCTAGTCATTAAATATAAATAATTTCAGGCTGTTTTCTTAGGCTTCAATGCCCGGGCTGAAGTTTTAATTTTACCTTTGCCAAAAGTATGATTTTTCTCTATTTTTGAGCATGAAAATAGACAAAAGAAAAGTTAAAAAGATTCTTTGCATAAAGCTCCGCGGGATTGGTGACGTAATTTTATCGACTGTTGTTCTGGATAACCTAAGAGAAGAATTCCCCGAAGCAGAAATTGATTATCTAACGGAAGCCCCAGGGAAAGCCGCACTTGATGGACTTCCCGGCCTTAATGAAGTTCTTGTCCTGGAAAGAAACAGTACGCTAAAGGCACTATCGGCCATTCTAAAGGTACGCAATAAACATTACGACCTGGTGCTGGATTTCTATACAAATCCCCGCACGGCTTTAATTACCTTCTTAAGCGGGGCTCGTTTCAGGGCGGGCTTCCCCTATAAGGGCAGGACTTATGCTTATAACCTCACGGGCCCTTCTGAAAGGGACAAGTTCCATGCTGCAGACCTCCACCTGGAATTCCTGAAATACCTGGAACTCAGTACAAGTTCAAAAGAGCTTCATTTCAGCCTGAGTGAAAAAGACCTTGAATTTGCAGAAAACTTCTTCAACAGGGAGTTTAAGCCCTCTGACTTCGTAGTCGGTCTAAGCCCTTCGGGCGGCTGGGCTTCAAAGAAATGTGACCCCGAAAAATTCTCCGAAATTGGAGACGAAATTGCGAGCAGGCTTTCAGCAAAAGTCCTCATCATCTGGGGACCCGGAGACAAAGAAGAAGCCCTTAAGACCATGAGCTTAATGAAAACCAAGGCTGTTCTGGCTCCCCCGACAGATATCCGGCAGATGGGAGCGCTCATGAAAAAGTGCCGGCTGCTTATTGCCAACGACAGCGGACCCATGCACATGGCAACGGCACTCGATGTACCGGTGCTAAGCCTGCACGGACCGACCGATCCACTTCTGCAGGGCCCGTACGGAATTAAACACGAATGGATCAGGCTTGAGGGTCTAGAATGCATCGGCTGTAACCTGCTGGACTGCCCAAGGCACCACGAGTGCTTTCTTGAGCTCCCGGTTGAAAGCGTTATGAAAAAAGTAATGACAATTGTTGAAAAGAATAATCTAAGACTGCCTTTAGATGAAAAAAATTGAAATATTCCTAAAAAACGTCCTCTTAAGAGTTTTACTCCTCCTGAAGTCGGGCAGAAGCAGGCATAATGGACCTGTAAGCTTTAATGAAAATTCAAAGCTGCTTTTTATTCGCCTTAACAGGATCGGGGACGCACTGGTGACAACTCCCCTCATTCAGGAAGTAAAACGGCAGCTCAAGTGCAGGATATTCGTTCTTGCAGACAGGAAAAACTCCTTTGTATTTACCAATAACCCAAACGTGGACGAGGTAATTGTCTTCAGGAAAGGCTTTAAGGGATTCCTTGAAGTGCTTAGTTTAATTAAGCTTGATAACTTTGACGCCATTATTGACCTGCACGACGACGTCTCGACGACGGTTACTTATCTTCTGGCAATGGCAAAGGCTAAAAACAAGTTCGGCCTGAAGAAAGGCAATGAAATAGTCTATACAAAAACCGTTGAAAAACCTGACCCGTCGAAGTTTCACGTAATTGACAGGCTGATGTCACTTGTAAGCCTGTTTGGTATCAGCTACTGCAAGGAAGAGATAAATGTGGGTTATTTCCCGAAGCCTGTTGCCATTGATAAAGCCGGAGAGGTCCTGAAAAGGAGATTCCCCGGGAAAAAATTTCTCTTAGGCATAAACATATCTGCCGGAAGCCAGGCCAGGTTCTGGGGTGTAGAGAGATACAGGGAACTCATAGGATTCCTCGAAAGTTATGACATTTATGTACTCTTACTCTGTTCGGTAAATGAAGCCCCACAGGCACTCGAGATAACCCGTGGAAAGGAAGACAACATCTTCTACAGTCCGTCATTTGACGAATTTGCCTCCATGATCTCAAAGCTTGACATGCTTTTTACACCCGACACGATGGCTGTGCACCTGGCCTCGGCCTTTATGGTTCCCGTTTTCGGCATATATGTACATTTTAATACAAAAGACATGATCTGGACACCATACAGGTCGGACTTTGAATGCGTAATTACTGAGAACAACACTTTAAGTGAGGTTACATTTAATCAGGTAATCCAAAAATTTAAACCATTCCTGGAAAAGTATATATCATGAACGTACAAATTCCCAAATGTAAAAGATTTACGGGCTATAAACCATGTTTTCCCGGACATAACTGCATCCAGGAAGGATGTAAAGACTTCATTCCTATTGGCGTAAAGATCCTTTTAATTAACCTGGATGCCATGGGTGACATACTCATGACTACGGCTCAGCTAAATGGGATAAAAAGAAAATTCCCCGAATCAACCATCTATTGGGTTACGCTTAAGTCAACCGTTCCCCTGCTTTTTAATAATCCGTACATTGATAAGGTAATGCCTTACGACTTTGAGACAATTTCCGTCCTTTCACAGTTGGAATTTGATTACGTGATGAACGTGGATAAATCCCTTCGTTCCGGTGCCCTGGCTCAGAGCGTCAAAGCCAAGCACAGGCTTGGATTCGGCCTTAACGGGGACGGGAAAATCATTCCCTTAAATCAGTCGGCAGAGTATAATTATAAACTTGGCATGGACGATCACCTGAAGTTCAGGGTTAACAGAAAAACCGGGCAGGAATACCTGGCTGAGACATTTGAGCTCGATTACAAGATGGATGACTACGTTTTTAATTTCTATGACGAGGAATTAAAGTTTATCAGGGACTATAAGGATATTGTCGGCATCAGACAAAGCGACAAGGTAATTGGCTTTAATACCGGCTGCTCACTGTTATACCCGAATAAAAAAATGACCGTTGAGCAGCATACCACTCTTATTGAACGCTTCCTTTCACTTGGGGAGTATAAAATTGTGCTCCTTGGAGGCCCGGAGGACGAGGCAAGAAACGAGGAAATTTCTTCACGCTTTTCAGGCGAAGTCATCAATACCCCGGTTAAGATGGGCGTAAGACGCGGCGCATGCTTTGAAAGCCTGGCAGACGTGATAATTACGGGCGACTCTTTCGGAATGCACCTTGCCATAGCACTGAAGAAATACGTAATTGCATGGTTCGGCCTGAGCTGCTGGACTGAAATTGAGCTCTACGGCAGAGGCATTAAGCTTTTCCCTGAGGGACTTGAGTGCGCCCCATGCTGGAAAAAAGACTGCCCTTACGACCTGGAATGCAGGTCCATGGTGGACCTGGAAAGAATTGTAAAAGAAACACTTAACTATTTCGAAAACATAAAATCCAAAGAGCCTGCCTCAGGACGTTAAAGAAAATGAGCTTCCCAGGCATAAATATCTTCAGCTTTGCACGAAGGATCAACCGCCCTCTTATTTTAGACGGCGCAATTGGAAGCCTCCTCCAGATGCAGGGATTAAATACGGATGAGTATTTATGGACCAGCCTGGCCGGAGTAAATAACCAGGAGATGGTAATCCGCATCCATAAGGATTATATTGATGCCGGAGCAGATATTATAACGGCCAACACTTTCAGGTCCAATCCTGCTGCCGTAATAAAGAGCGGACTTTCCGGCATTAGTTCCGAGCTCCTTGTAAAAAGAAACATGGATGCCGCAAAAACCGCCCGTGGGGATGAGCCCGTACTAATTGCAGGATCCAACGCTCCTGCCGAGGACTGCTACGAAGAGAAAAGAACCTTGAGCTTAAAAGAGCTCGAAAGTAACCACTTAAACCACATTAACCTGCTTCTTCTTAATGGCGCCGATTTCATACTAAATGAAACTCAAAGCCACTTCGATGAAATTAAAATTATCTGCAGATACTGCCAGAAGAACAAAATACCATTTGTAATGAGCCTTTTTATTACAAATGAAGGAAGGCTCCTTTCGGGAGAAAAGGCAAAGGACGTGATTGGCTTCATCTTAAGGCATGGGCCGCTTGCCGTAGGGTTAAACTGCATAAGCCCTCGGATCTTGGATAGTTTTCTCTCGGACTTTCAATTCAGCTCTAACTGGGGAGCATACCTTAACTGCGGCAGCGGGAACTATAAAGACGAGGTAATCGGCTGCGGCATTGATGAAAATACATACGGGGATATAGTGAAAAAAATGCTCCCCTTGAGGCCGAGCTTTATAGGTTCTTGCTGCGGATCAAATAAAGGCCACACAAAAATAATCAGGGACATATTAAATGGATTATCTTGAAATTAAGGCGCCTGCTAAAGTTAACCTCGGTCTTTTTGTAACTGAAAAAAGAGCCGACGGATACCATAACATCGAAACGGTGTTCTACCCCATTTACGATCTTTATGACGTTCTTACCTTTACAAGGCAGGAATGCTTTGAGTTTGTGTCAAACATAAAAGAAATTGAAAATGAAAGCAACCTCGTCTTTAAGGCAAAGCTTCTGCTGGAGGAGGCTTCGGGCAAAAAGCTTGACGTTAAAATTGAGCTTCTAAAAAATATACCTATGGGTGCCGGCATGGGCGGCGGAAGCTCGGATGCCGCGGCAGCACTGGTTTCATTAAACGAGATGTTCGGGCTCAAGTTTAATATGGATACGCTCAGGGAGTTTGCCTTAAGACTCGGTTCAGACGTCCCGTTTTTCATCAGGCCAAGGTCCGCCTTCGCTATGTCCAGGGGCGAGGCGCTTACGATGCTGAACCTTGAAATTCCGTACTCAATTCTGATAGTAAATCCCGGAATTCACATTTCGACAAAGGAAGCCTATCAGAACGTAAGGGTTGCTCCTGCCCCGTTTGATCTCAGGCTGATTGAAACAATCTGCTGGGATAACCTTCCTGAGTGCATAAGGCTTATTACAAACAGTTTTGAGGAGTACGCTTTCAACAGGCACCCTGAAATTGAAAATATAAAGGATTTAATGTACAAAAAGGGAGCGAAGTTTTCCCTGATGACAGGAAGCGGATCTACGGTCTTCGGACTATTTCAGACAAAAGAGGAAGCCGGGGCAGTCCGAAACGCTCTGCCTAAAAACTATTTCACATTCTTAAGTTTATAAGCTGTGCTTAAGGCTCCACAGCGGGCCCGCGTTTTGCATTCACAGAATTACGCCGTTGCAAGGGGCATGCAGGCTGCCAATGCTGCAACAATAAACACTTTGGAAGATAACTCTTCCTTAAAAATTATATATCCCCTTATCGGATATCTCTTTTGTAAAGACCATTGAGACTTCAATTCCTGCCTTGGTAAACAGGTACTGGACTTTCAGTCCGCACGAGGCGGTCCAGTAGCCTCTTCTGTCAAATTGGAGGGCATCTATTAAGTTATAGAGCTTATACATCACATCCTCTTCATTAGGGATCCGTGTTTCGCCGTTAACCTTCCATTCCCAGTTCAGCGCAGCATAAACGGGGGTCACCTTCTCAAGGAAAGTTTCCACCTTCCCTCTCAAAGCATCCTTAATTCTTTCAAAAAGTTGTTCGTCACTCATTTAACTTTATTTTTTATTTATATTTTCGAAACTATTCGGCAATAATTAACAACATAAAGACCGTTTTTTCAAGAATTCTCGTCATTTTCTTCAATTTTATGTATCTTCCAAAAGGGGAAGTCTTTTGCAGATACATTAGTTTTCGATATATTAGAGTCTGTTTTTTTGAAATACTTCGGCCAAATATAAATGCTTACTTTTATATATGCTATAGCTAACATACTCCTGGTAGTATTATTCATCAAGGTAATGATAAAGAAAGATTTTCTTTCTTACCTTTATAACGGCAGATGGTGGCTCACCTGGATAGCCGTTGGAATAATCACCTTAATGGATGAGTTAACCTCGGTTTATTACGCTCCTTTTGAAGCATTCCGCTTTATTGGTATCAAGGCTATTGTATATATTGCACTTACTTCAATTCTCATACGTTTCCTTTCGACCAGGATGGTAGAGATCTCGGAGATACTTGAGGCCAACAACATAAAAGGCGGGGGTGTGTACTCGTTTTCCTACCTGGTGCTGGGCCCCAATACGTCATTTATCGCCATATCTTCAATTATTGTCAGCTACGTGCTTACGGCTGCAATTTCAACGGTAAGTGCCGTTGAAAACGGAACTTCATTTTTGGCTGTAGGAATAGGGGCAAGATTTTTCCTGAAGATCGCCGTCATCTGGCTCATTACCGGACTTAATATCGTAGGGATCAAGGAAAACGCAAAATTCACCTTCCTGATCTTTGTATTTGCCTCCTTCGTCCTTGTAAACCTTATAATAGGAGGCTTTGCAAGTTTTAACCACTATACCGCCATGCAGCTTAGCACGAGCGTAAGCGACTTCTGGGGAGATCTGACGGCAGGAACAATTTTCCATTCTTATCAGAACATAATAATAGGAATCGGGAGCTGTATACTGGCTTACTCAGGAATTGAGTCCGTCCTCCAGACGGCTTCACTGGTCAAGAACTGGAAGGAGATCAGGAAGGCATACCTCTTTCTTGCAGTGACGGTTGGAATCGTGACCCCTCTTATTGCTCTTTTTGCACTCTCATCGAACATAGACATAAGCCGTCATGAGACGGATCTCATACCGGCATTTGCCAGGAGTGTAAACGGGGAGGCCTTCGGCATCACGGTTGCCATACTTGCCAGCATAACGCTCATCATGGCCGTCAACACTGCCATGGTAGCCTCGGCCGAGCTGATAGAGAAAGTGGCAGAAAGGTACAACTATCAGTGGCTCATTCAGCTGAATAAGAACCAGTCGCTTTTTAGAATTCATATAGTTAACGGCGTATTTTACACCATCATTCTTATTGTCACAAGCGGCAGCCAGGCCATACTGGCCGAGATGTATGCCGTGGGGCTCATTGCCAGCTTCTGCATCAACACCGGCTCCCTTATCATTTACAGGTATTCCAAGGGGACAAAAGAGATTTCATACCATACCTCCAGAATCGGTACGCTGTTTTTGTTTATAATTTTGCTGAGCACTTTTATTTATATAGCTCTCAACAGGCCGTATGGCACTGTACTCTGGTTCAGCATTACGCTTCTCTTCCTTCTTGCAGGCATCAGGATATCCAAATTCAGAGCCCCGGAAATCCCGATTAGACGTGCCACAAGAACCCCGATGGATATCATATTTGCCATCAGCGACGTAGCTGATGAAGACGTGCACCTTTATTTCCGCCGACCCTCGGAATATGAGCTGCAGGAGGCGCAGCCGAGTTCAATTTTCATCAGTTTCTACTCCCCACGAAACGAGGCACCTCAAAACGTAAGCCTTAACCATTTCTGGATCTCCATTCAAAGAGGGATGAAACTCTTTGACATGATAGTTGCGCTCTTAAGAACCCTGGAATACGAAATGCCGCCCGAAAAGAAACTTCACATTCATTTCGGATGGCCCCTTTCATCCTGGCTCGACAGGATGTCCATAGGCGTCATGATCTATAACATAATTCATCTGCCAAAGAAATTCCCGCACTTTACTTTCCACATGGATTATAAGGCCGTATAATCACGCAAGGAAGGCAAAGATTAAGATTTTTTAATTTTTCTTTAAGAATTCCTTAATAGGAGTTACTTAATTTTATAGTGTTAACAAAATGACACTAACACAATTAAGTTAAAGGAGAAAAAATGAAAACACGTATTTTTGCTGTAGTAATGGCTCTTACAGTCCTCTTCTGGGGCGCAAACTTAAGCTATGCACAGAGCAAGGATCAGAAGAGTACAACAAAGACAGAACAGAAAGTCGAAAAATCATCTAAAAAGGGGAACAAAAAATCAGAGTCCAAGACTCAGATGACCTCAAAGACTGAAAAGACAAAAGTTGCAGCAAACGATACAACTTCTGTTAAGACCAGCCACCACAAGAAACACAAAGCACACAAGTCAGCTACTGAGACCGGTTCAAAGACAGAAAAATCTTCCAGCAGCAACAATAACAGCAAAAAGTAATTTTCAGTAATTTCAAATATAAATCCCGAAAAAAGGAGAGTTTTTAACTCTCCTTTTTTTTATTTAACTTATTTGCATGAAAATATTACTGGTTGAAGACGAAAAGAAAGTAGCCTCCTTTATCAAGCGCGGTCTTGAAGAGGAATACTACACCGTGGACGTCGCTTTTGACGGTAAATCGGGGCGCGAACTGGCTTTGTCGCAGGAATATGACCTTATAATTCTTGACATAATGCTCCCCTTTATAAATGGAATTACGCTCTTGAAAACCATCCGGGAGAATAAAATATCCACACCCGTACTACTCTTGACGGCAAGACAGTCGGTTGAATCCAAGGTAGAAGGTTTGGATTCGGGAGCTGACGACTACCTGACAAAACCTTTTGCATTTGAGGAGCTCCTTGCAAGAATCCGCGCACTGCTAAGGAGAAAAGAAAGTGAAAAGTCGCTTTCACTCAGGGCGGCCGACCTGGTAATGGACCTCCAGACGCACAGCGTGACACGAAACGGCCTTGCAATTTCCCTAACGCCAAAGGAATATGCCGTGCTGGAGTTCCTCCTTAGAAATAAAAACAAGGTAATCTCCAGGACCAGGCTTTCAGAACACGTCTACGACTACCATTTCGATACAGACACAAACGTTATTGATGTTTATATAAATAAGCTCAGGAATAAAATCGACAAGGACTTTGATAGACAGATTTTATTTACCATAAGAGGAGTGGGTTACTCAATTAAGGACAACTAATAAAGAGGCTCTCCCCTTTCCATTTAGTTAAATAAATGTTTTCAGGTGTAAAAAGTTTGAACCTTAAGAACACAATTTCCAAAGCAGTCTCGTACGTAAAGACAACCCGTTTTAAGACGACACTGTGGTACTCTTCACTTTTTCTTCTGCTTGAAGCGATGATTGGAGTTGCCATTTACGTCTATACCCACCATAGCCTGAACGAACAGCTGGATATTTCCCTTTCCAGGCAGGCCGAGGCAATTTATAATTTTGTCTCCGACAGCAAGGTGGACCTGAACGATTTTCAACCCGATTCCCTTTACGCCTCGCCTGAGGACCTGGTCTACGACCTGATATTTGAAGCCGTAACGCTGAACCCGAGGAATACGTTCGTGCAGGTTCAATTCAAAGATAAAATCATATTCAGGACCGAAAACCTGATGGGCCACAGGCTGGATTTCCCTGCCGTTAAAACGGGGAAGGTTGACATCCTTACCTTTAATGAGGCCGGCCTTTCCCCTTACACTATAAGGGGGGCTTACCTTAAAAAAGGCAAATACAAGATTATTGTTGCATTTCCTGCCGACCTGATACACGAGACCTTAAACAGCCTGAAGGATATTTACGTCATTATTGCCCCGGTATTCCTGATAATTTCAATATTAGGTGGTGCACTGATCTCGGCACGATCGCTTTCCAGGATAGACCAGATTATCAGGCGAATGGATGAAATAACGGCTCAGAACCTGGAAGAAACGATCGAAGGCGAGGAGTATCAGGATGAATACGGAAGGCTGGTCAGGAAGCTAAATGAAATGATACACAGGATTAAAACATCAATTGACTACATGAACCAGTTCTCAATTTCGGCTTCGCACGAGTTAAAAACCCCTCTTACAATCTTACGCGGGGAAATTGAAATTGCACTGAAATCCCCCAAGACTCCCGCTGAATACAGGGAAATTCTTCAAAGTAACTATGAAGAGACAATGCGACTGATAAATATTGTAGACAAGCTCTTCTTCATTTCCAGGATTGACCACTCCTTAATAAAAATTCACAAGGAAAAGGTGTACCTGAGGGCTTACCTGGAAGACATACTCGCGGACATGAGCTTTCTGGGCAATGAAAGCCAGATAGAACTAAGAGCCGCGATACAAGGCGACGTTGCCGTGATGATAGATCCTGAATGGATGCGCCAGGCGCTTTTTAACCTCATTGACAACGCCATTAAATACGGAGATATTGCCTCTCCGGTGATAATTGAAGTAAGCCGGTTGGAGGGCAGTAAGCTCGAGATTTCGGTCAAAAACCAGGGGCCCGGAATTCCGGAAGAATTTATCTCGAAAATTTTTGACAGGTTTTTCAGGGTCGAATCCTCCAGGAACCGTACTACCGGAGGCGCAGGCCTCGGCCTCTCGGTGGTTAAGTCAATTGTAAACTGGCACAGTGGCGAGATTAAGGTCACGTCTGAGCCCGGCAGGGAGACGGTATTTACTATTATTTTACAGAGCGCATAAAAAAAGCGGCCTCGAGGCCGCTTTTTTTATTGAATCAAGACCTTCACCAGGAGATTACGTCCCCCGGAACATCCTTATTTATTTTAGCATTTATGTCAAAATTAAACAGGTTCTCAGGTTTTGTCAGCCTTACAAACTTGACTTCCTTTATCTTACTGAGAGAAACCACCTGGTCGCCATAGCCGTTTGAAGACTTCTGGCTGCTCCAGTACACCATGTTTTTATTGTTGTTCTCGTCTATGTACCAGCCAAGGAAAACCACAGAGTGCCCGACACCCGATTTCCAGGAGATATTGACAAAGTCCCCAGGGCGTGCGTCCTCAGGCTTAACTGCTACTCCCATGGAAGAATACTGCTCAAGCGCAAACTCACTTCCAAAGCCGTCGGCGTTCCAGATTCCCCAGAACTTAACCCAGTCTTCCCTTCTTTTTCCGTCCGGCTCCTGCATTCTGAGTGCTTCAAGCCTTTCCGCGGAGAGCCTTTTAGCCTTCTTTGAAAGGATTAAATTCAGGGCTTCAACAAACGCCGAATAGGATGATCCGCTGCAGTAGCTGCTCTGGCGCGGCGGAGTAATGAGGGATTTATTGAAAAGCTTGAGCTCATAGTAAACCGGGGATTCGGCTGGAGTGGCTTTTACCCCTATAAAGTAGCCTCCCCCGTCCATTGCGTGCGCCTGGACTTTGTCGATCCCTTTTAAGACTTCAAGGTTATAGCCTGAGGTGTATTTCTTAAAAATTTTGTAATGGCTCGTATGGTAGGTTCCCATGGAAAGATCCTTTTTCTGCAAAGTAAGCCATTTTTCCTTGTCTTTCCCCTTCTGCCCGGCTTGCAGGCTTAACTGGCATAAAACCATGAGGAATGCAAGAGTTAAAAACAATACCCGGTTAAAATGCTTCATTATTTTTTTCGCTCCAAAGAATAAATTACCAATGTAAAAAAAAATGCTCATGCAAGATAATAAATTTGGAAGTAATGTACATACTTCCTTTTATTGCGCACCTGAGAAAATGCATCCTCAATGCGCAAAAAAAATGCCGGATAAAGCGTGTTTATCCGGCATAAAATAAGGGTATATTGCTCTTAAGGAACTACATTAAAAGAGCCATAATTGCTTTCTGAACGTGGAGCCTGTTTTCAGCCTCGTCAAAAATGACAGAATTTGGCGAATCTGCAACCTCATTTACAACCTCATCGCCCCTGTGTGCCGGAAGGCAATGCATGAAGAGGTAATCTTCCTTTGCGTTTTTCACCAGAGCGGAATTGACCTGGAAGTTACGGAATATCTTTTTTCTCTCCGCGGCTTCGGTCTCCTGCCCCATGCTGGCCCATACGTCTGTATAGACAACGTCGGCATCTTTCACTGCAGCAATAGGATCATCCAGGATTTCAACTTTGCTGCCCATATATGTTGCATTTGCCTCGGCGTTCTTTACTATCTGTTCTACGGGTTTGTAGCCCGAAGGTGAAGCAATGGCAATGTTCATACCGACCTTGGAACATCCGTGAAGGAGGCTGTGAGCCATGTTGTTCCCGTCGCCTATATAGGCAAGCTTCAAGCCTTTTAATTCCTTCTTTTTCTCATATATTGTAAAAAGGTCAGTTAGAACCTGGCAGGGGTGCAACAGGTCCGTCAAGCCGTTTATTACGGGGATCGATCCATAGGTTGCCAGGTCAATTACATCCTGGTGATCAAAAGTTCTGATCATAATGCCGCTCAGGAAGCGTGAGAGCACTCTGGCTGTATCGGCAACGCTTTCGCTTTTTTTGAGCTGAAGGTCGTTTGGCCCGAAGTACATTCCGATTCCACCCAGCTCATAAATACCCACTTCAAAAGAAACGCGTGTTCTTGTTGAAGGCTTGGAAAAGATCATTCCAAGTGTTTTTCCTTCCAGCAATCTGTGGGGTTCCCCGGTAAGGCGCTTCATTTTGAGGGTTGCACTGAGTTCAAAAATCTGCCAGACTTCCTCAATTGTAAGGTCATTAATGGAAATTAGGCTTTTTCCTTTCATATTAACTGCCATTTTTTCTCCGTTTACTGCTTTTACTGTTATATCTGTTTTTCACTTGGGCCACTCTTCAAAGGACAATTTTTGTCCCGCTGTTCAGGTCGTGCAGCTGAGTGGCTTCGGTAATAATGGTTTCCTTTCCGCTGCATTCAACAAATTTGATTGCAGCCATTATCTTAGGTCCCATGCTGCCGGCAGGAAACTCACCCGCATCATAGTACCTTTTTGCATCTTCCAGCTTTAATTCGTCCAACTGAACCTGGTTCGGTTTATTGAAATTAAGGCAGACTTTTGCAACGTCCGTAAGTATAAAGAATGCATCGGCCTGGATCTGGTATGCCAGCAAAGCCGAGGCAAGGTCCTTATCGATTACGGCATCTTCAACGGGACGGAAAGTATTTTTCTCATCAAGATAAACAGGTATCCCTCCCCCGCCCGCAGCAACTACAATATGGCCTTCATTTGCCAATTGGGCTATCAGCTCATAGTTAATAATATCCATGGGCCTTGGAGAAGCAACAACACGCCTCCAGCCGCGCTTGCGCGGATCTTCCTTAAAAAGCCAGTTATTGGTCTTTGCAAGCAGATCAGCCTCTTCCTTCAGGTAATAAGGGCCTACCGGTTTGGTAGGCACCGAAAAAGCGCTGTCATTCTTGTCAACCAGTACCTGTGTTAAAACCGTAATGATTTTTTTTTCAATATGGTTTTCAATCAGGAGATTCCTCATCTGGCGCTCAATCATGTAGCCGATTTCACCCTGGGAATCAGCCACAGAAATATCCAGCGGCATCTTTGGAATCTTGTATAAGGTATAGCCTGCCTCACTTCTCAGATAAATGCTGCCGACCTGGGGACCATTACCATGCGTGATTACAATATTATAATCATCTTTAATGAGTTCAATCAGGTTTTTACAGGTTTCGTATGAATTCTGTTCCTGCTCGTCTGCTGTACCGGTCTGTCCAGCCCTCAGCAGCGCGTTGCCTCCGAAGGCAACGACAGCCAGTTTTTTCATATTATCCCTTTTTCTTTTAGAATACTCTCAACCGTAATTGCTCCGATTTCCTGGAGTTCATAACGTACACGGGTCGAGGGTTTGTTTATCTTAAGGATTCTTCCTAAATCGATAGGAGTACCTATAACAACCGCGTCGCAATCCGTATTGTTGATAGTTTCTTCAAGGTCTTTTACCTGTTCCTCACCGTATCCCATTGCAGGCAGTAAAATACCAATTTTTGGGTACTTTTGGTAGGTGGCAGTGATAGATTTTACGGTATAAGGCCTTGGATCTATTATTTCAGCCGCGCCATAGTTCATTGCGGCTATTGTTCCTGCCCCGTATTCCATTTCGCCGTGCGTAAGCGTGGGGCCGTCTTCCACGACCAGGACTCTTTTACCTGCAATTAGTTCCGGGTTGTCTACAAATATCGGGGAGGCGCCGTCGATGATCTTGGCATTCGGGTTCACCTTGCGGATATTGTTCCTGACCGTCAGTATGTTTACAGAGTCGGCCGAATCAATTTTATTGATAATTGCCGCATCAGCCATCCTTAAGGAAGTGTTTCCCGGGTAATACGTCATTTCATGGCCGGGGCGGTGAGGGTCAACTACTGTAAATGTCACGTCGGATTTATAGAACGAGATGTCGTTATTGCCGCCATCCCAGAGGATTACGTCTGCTTCCTTTTCGGCTTCGGCCAGAATGGCACCATAATCGACGCCGGCATAAATAACGCCGCCTAGGGCAATATGAGGCTCATATTCTTCAATTTCCTCAATCGTGCACTGGTGGATCTTCAGGTCCTCAAGAGAGCCGAACCTCTGAACCTTCTGTTTTACAAGGTCGCCGTAGGGCATGGGGTGGCGGATTGCCACGACTTTTTTGCCGGCATTCCTCAGGACTTCTACTACCTTCCTTGAAGTCTGGCTCTTCCCGCTGCCTGTTCTGACGGCAAGGACTGAAATTACGGGTTTTGAGCTTTTAATCTGTGTTTCTTCAGCGCCAAGCAGCCTGAAGGATGCCCCGGCGGCATTGACAATTGAAGCCCTGGTCATGACATAGTTAAAAGGAACGTCTGAATAAGAAAAAACCACTTCTTCAACCTCAAGTTCATCAATCAGGCATTCCAGCTCCTTTTCATCATAAATCTTAATTCCGTCGGGATAGAGCTCACCGGCCAGTTCTTTAGGGTAAACCCTGCCGTCAATGTTCGGAATCTGCGTAGCAGTAAAGGCAACTACGTTATAATCCTTGTTATCCCTGAAATAAACGTTAAAATTGTGAAAATCGCGCCCTGCGGCGCCCATAATAAGAACATTTTTACGAGTCATAAAAAATAACCTCCCAATTAATAGTTATTCTACTGTAACACTTTTAGCTAAATTCCTGGGCTGATCTACGTTCAGCCCTTTTTTGACCGCTATATGATAAGCCAACAACTGTAATGGTATAACAGTAAGAATTGGCATTAACATTCTTATTGTGTCCGGAACCTTTATCGTATAGTCAACCAAATCATTGATTTTGTCGTCGCTTTCCGAGGCAATTGCAATTATTCTTCCGTGCCTTGCTTTAACCTCCTGTATGTTGCTGAGGATTTTCTCGTATGTCGAATCCCTGGGAGCAATAAAGACTACGGGCATCATTTTATCGACCAGGGCAATGGGTCCGTGTTTCATTTCAGCCGCCGGATATCCTTCGGCGTGTATGTAAGAGATTTCCTTGAGCTTCAGTGCGCCTTCGAGTGCAACCGGGAAGTTATACCCCCTGCCCAGGTAAAGGAAGTTCTTTGCATCCTTGAAATCTTCGGCAATTTTTTCAATCCCGTCATTTAGCCTGAGTATGCTTTCAATTTTCTCGGGCAGGTGCTCAATTTCAGATACTACATTCTGCCCGTCAATGAGGCTCATGCGCTTCTTTCTTGCAATCAAGAGCGTAATGAGTGAAAGTACAATTAGCTGCGATGTAAAGGCTTTCGTTGAGGCCACACCGATTTCAGGACCGGCGTGTATATAGACGCCAGCGTGGCTTTCCCTTGCAATTGAGCTTCCGACGACGTTGCAAATTCCGATGCAGAGTGCCCCGCGCCTTTTGGATTCTTTCAGCGCGGCAAGCGTATCTGCCGTCTCACCGCTTTGAGAAATAAAAATTACGGTATCTTCGGGATAAATGATCGGGTTTCTGTACCTGAACTCCGATGCGTATTCGACTTCTGTCGGGATCTCGGCAAACTGCTCGAACATGTACTCACCTACCAGCCCCGCATGATACGACGTGCCGCAGGCAGAAATGATAATCCTTTTCGACTGTGCCAGGCGGTCGGCATACTCCTCGATGCCTCCAAGCTTTGAGGTGCCTTCAGTCGGAACCAGCCTTCCGCGCATGGAATTGCAGATGGATTCGGACTGTTCCATGATCTCCTTGAGCATAAAATGCTGGAAGCCGCCTTTGCTGATTTCATCCAGCTTAAGCGTGATTTCCTGCACTTTTTTCACTATCTCCTTGTCGGAAACATCCTTTGCGATGAATTTGTCCTTATAGACTTCAACTACTTCGCCGTCTTCCAGGTAAACTACCTGCTGTGTATGTGCTACGAGCGCGCTTACGTCTGAGGCAATATAGTTTTCATTGTCTCCTATGCCTATTACAAGCGGTGAGCCCTTTTTTGCAACTACAATCTTGTCCGGCTCATTCTCAAAAATGACTGCAATGCCGTAGGTTCCTTCCACCTCGTTTAAGGCCGCCCGTACGGAATTAAACAGCGTCAGTCCCTTATTAAGAAAGCTGTCAATCAGATGAGCCAGGACTTCCGTATCAGTGTCGCTCTTAAAGACGTAGCCCGCCAGCTTAAGGGTTTCCTTCAAAGCCGCATAGTTTTCAATAATCCCGTTGTGGATCAGCATCAGTGAATTCTTTTCATTCACATGAGGATGAGCATTTGTTTCGTTTGGAACGCCATGCGTCGCCCACCTGGTGTGACCGATTCCAATGCTTGAACTGATGCTTAGTTTGTCTAATTTATCCTGGAGAACACTTACTTTTCCTACACTTTTTACAACAAGGGCTTTACCTTGTGAAAGAACACCGATACCTGCGGAATCATAACCCCGGTATTCTAACCTTCTCAACCCGCCAACTAATATAGGAATACAATTCTTTGCGCCAATATAACCAACTATACCGCACATATAATTTCCTCCTAATCAAATCTATGTTAAAAAAGGGGCAAGCAAAATGGGAGACTTACAAGTCAGGGCAATGCCGAAGCAAGAGAGGATTTAATTTCTGGAAATAAAAGGTATTTACGTCTGTAAAGAGCATATCTTTACTTTCATTTAGTCGTTGTTAATTTATCTATTCTGCAATTTTGCAAATTTATGCATCATTTGCAAGAAAATTCTCACTTTTTCACTCAAACTCCGGGGTAATTAAATCTACATACCTTTTGGATTCCGGAAGACTTAAATTTGGGGCTTTTTGCTAGATTGAGTTTGAGCCCGCATTTTCTTAAACTAAAAATAATGGGAACGTTAAGAAAATAATATATTGAGGGTATAGCACAATGAATGAGCAGCATTTATCCGACGGACATGAAATTCTCTTTGAGCAGTTCGGTTCAAACTTCTGGTATGTGGCGGATCTGTACGACAGCTACTTAAACGATAAAACCTCGGTTTCGGAATACTGGCGGAAATATTTTGATAACCTGAAAAAAGCCGCACCTGCGCCGCAGAAAGGCAGGGCAAAACCACCGTCACCTCCTGTTGAAAAAAGACAGGCTGAAATTAAACCGACAGGACTGCAGCAGGCAGAGAAGAAAGAAGCTCTGCATGCCACTTCGTCTTCGCCCACCGCGCCTCCGTCTCCTGTTGGCGACCACGGGAATTTTCAGCTCATTACCGGCGTCGGCGCCAGAATTATCGAGAACATGACAGGCAGCCTATCCATACCTACTGCCACAAGCCAGAGGACAATTTCGGTCAAATTGCTGGAAGAAAACCGCAGAATCATAAACCAGTTCCTTCAGAGGACAAATCAGGGAAAAATTTCCTTTACGCACATAGTAGCCTACGCAATAGTTCGCGCTTTGCGGCTTTTCCCATCCATGAATAACTCCTTTTCGATGCTTGATGGAAAACCTTACCTGGTGCAGAAAAAGGAGGTGAATTTCGGCCTGGCAATAGATATTGAGAAAAAAGACGGCAGCCGCTCACTTATTGTACCTAACATAAAACAGGCCGATAAGATGAATTTCTATGACTTCAGGAAGGCCTATGACGACGTTATTAAACGCTCCAGGACGGGCAAGATTGAGCCTTCGGACTTCCAGGCAACCACAATTTCACTTACAAACCCGGGTACCGTGGGTACGGTATCTTCCATTCCAAGACTCATGACGGGCCAGGGAGTAATTATTGCAATCGGGGTCATAGACTATCCGGCACAGTATCAGGCCATGAGCCGTTCAACTATAGCCGAACTCGGCATCGGCAAGGTAATGAACATTACAAGCACATACGACCACCGCGTAATCCAGGGCGCCGAATCGGGACTCTTCCTGAAACTGATAAACGACCTCCTCTTAGGAGAAGCGAATTTTTATGAGGATATATTCAGAGATTTCAATATCCCGCAAAAGCCTGTCAGCTACAGGGAGGATACGCCAACAAAGGCTTATTCCGAACTGCCCGGAATGGAAAACGTGGAAAAACAGGCCAGAATACTGCAGCTGATAAATATTTACAGGGTAAGAGGCCATTTAATTGCAAACCTCAACCCCCTGGGCGTAAACTCAATCTATCACCCTGAACTGGACCCGGCCAACCTGGGCTTTACAATCTGGGACTACGACAGGAAATTCATCACGGGAGGCCTGGGGGGAAAGGAAACCGGTACATTAAGGGAGATTCTTGATATACTGCAGCAGACATACTGCGACAAAGTAGGCATAGAATACATGCACATTCAGCACCCGGAGGAGAAATCATGGCTTCAAAGCAGGATGGAACCTATTAGAAACCACTATAATTTCAGCCCGGAGCTGAAAAAAAGGATGCTCTGGGAACTCGTAATTGCAGAGGAGTTTGAACATTTTCTGCATACCAAATATGTGGGCCATAAGAGGTTTTCTCTTGAAGGCTCTGAAACCGTAATACCGGTCCTGGACTATCTGATCAACCTCGCGGCCGAGGACTCCGTTCAGGAGATCTTCATGGGCATGGCACACAGGGGTCGCCTTAACGTCCTGGCCAATATAATCGGGAAATCCTACGAAAAGATTTTTACGGAGTTCGAAGGTAACATCGATCCGAATTCCGTTCAGGGTTCGGGTGACGTAAAGTATCACCTTGGAGCCTCGGGCAAGGTAAAGGCAATTAACGGTAATGTGCTTACGGTTTCTGTTGCCTCGAACCCGAGCCACCTGGAATGGGTTAACCCCGTTGTGGAAGGAATTGTAAGGGCAAAGCAGAAAAGAGCCAATGACGTGGAAAGAAAAGTTATCATTCCCCTTCTCATTCATGGCGATGCGGCATTTGCAGGACAGGGCGTCGTTGCCGAAACACTTAACCTTTCGCAGCTCAAAGGCTACCGCACGGGAGGTACAATCCATCTCATAATAAATAACCAGATCGGTTTTACAACCGACCCGGCCGAAGCGCGCTCCTCCATATATGCCACGGATGTAGCCAAAATGGTGCAGGCCCCAATTTTCCACGTAAATGGAGACGACCCCGAGGCAGCGCTCTGGGTTACCCGACTGGCGTATGAATACCGGCAAAAATTCAGCAAGGATGTGGTAATAGACCTCTTCGGCTACAGGCGCCACGGACATAACGAAGGCGACGACCCGGCCTATACGCAGCCCCTGATGTACAAAAATATTAAGGAACACCCTTCTGTAAAGGAGCTCTACAAGCAGAAGCTGATTGCTGAAAAGCTTTTGTCGCCCGACGAGGAAATTGAAAAAAGGTCAAGCGTCAACGAATGCCTGAACGAATCCTTCGATAAGTCGGCAAACGATACGTTTGACTTTTACTCCGACCTGCCTCTTGCTGTCCCGGAAGATAAGCTATTCGCTCCGCGGGAAAACGCTCCCACCTCAGTAAGCAGGGACGAGATCCTAAGCGTAGTTGAAAAGATAACTTCACTGCCCGGGAGCTTTGTCGCAAACCCTAAGCTCTCCAGAATGCTCACAAAAAGAAGAGAGCTTATCAGTAATCCCCAGTTGCCACTGGACTGGGCTTACGCCGAGGCTTTGGCCTTCGGGACGCTGCTTCTTGAAGGCACCCCAATACGCCTAAGCGGACAGGATAGCGCCAGGGGAACTTTCAGCCAGAGACACTTAATTTTGTCAGACATAAATACGGGCGAGGAATTGCTATTATTAAACCAGCTGGTCCCCGAAAAGGCATCCATGGAAGCCCTGGACAGTCTGCTCTCTGAGGCTGCTGTACTTGGCTTTGAATTGGGCTACAGTGTTGCCGACCCGTTGTCGCTTGTACTCTGGGAAGCCCAATTCGGCGACTTTGCAAACGGGGCACAGGTAATAATTGATAACTTCCTGGCAAGCGCCTACAGCAAGTGGAAACTGCCAAACAGCCTGGTACTTCTTTTACCCCACGGGTACGAAGGCCAGGGCCCCGAGCACTCAAGCGCCAGAATTGAAAGATTCCTATCGCTTGCGGCAGATGACAACATGAGTGTGTGCAATGTCACTACACCGGCACAATATTTTCATCTTCTGCGCAGGCAGGTTAAACACAACTTGAAAAGACCCCTGGTGGAATTTACTCCTAAAAGCCTGCTCAGGCTGCCTGAAGCACGCTCTATCTTAACCGAGCTGACGAACGGAAAGTTCTTCAAAGTACTTGATGATTACTCGGCTGAGAACAAAAATTCCGTTTCAAGGCTGATTTTACTGAGCGGAAAGCTTTACTATGAGGTTATTGCCCATAAGATTAAAAATAAAATTACCGATACTGCCGTAATCCGCCTGGAAGAGCTCTACCCCTTCCCTCTGGAAGATATTCAAATGGTTATTGATTCATATCCCAATGCACGCAAACTTGTCTGGGCGCAGGAAGAACCTAAAAACATGGGTGCCTGGAGCTTTATTTTCCAGAAATCTGAGGACTTCACCTCTCAGAATATCAAGCTTTATTATTCGGGAAGAAATGAAAGCGCTAGCCCTGCTTCCGGCTCCTTGAAGGTTCATCAGAAAGAACAGGAGGAACTGATAAGAAAAGCATTTTCAATGTAGCCTGCTTCGTACTACTTTGTGGCCTGCTCTGGAGCACTTTTTCACAAAAATAATGTGGGGAGATGCCTTTTATGGCACTCCTCACACCTTTATTTCCTGAAATTTCACACTTTTTCTAAAAAAAATAAAATTTTTTCAAAAATTTTTCCGAATTCGGCTCTTGTAACCATATATATATATATATATAAAAGAATTAATTGTTTTTTGGTCAGGAGGTAAAAATGAATCTAAAAAACTTTTATGGAAAATCTTTTAGGGATAAGGGGAAAGATCTTAATTATGAGGATGTGATCTCGCAGGCATCGAGACTTGAATATATCTGCGATACTACTGAGAATGAAATCTGCCTGGAAGTCGGGGTAAAAACAAAGTACATTCCGAAAGATGATTTTGTAAAAGAGGTATGCGAGGAAATGAACATTGGAAAACCTCTTTCTTCAGCAATACACTACGCAGTCTTCAGCCTGATGAAGAAAAAATCATTAGTTGAAAATTGAGGTATCTAATCCTTCCTATTTTTTTGGGGCGGCAGGAGCTCAAATTCCTGCCGCCTTTATATTCCCGCCAATAAAAAACGGATCACCTCGAAAGTTTGGGCTTCCTTATTGCTCCAAATTTATATAATTTCACACCTGCCTTTTCGGCGAAAAGAGGGGTTCAGTTAAATCCGAATTCCCCTGCTGATTGCGCAAATACTGACCATGCGGCTTCCACAGGCTGCAAAGCCAAATGTTTGAAACTTTACGCCTTTTTACTAATATTAAAAAGATATACACACAAGCGTACACGGGAGATAAATTGTTAAGAAAGTTCGACCAGAATATAACCGAGGGAATTTTATTTACGGACCAGTATGAACTTGTTATGTCGCAGCTTTATTTTAATCTGGGACTTCAGGATAAACATGTAGTCTTCGACCACTTCTTCAGAAAATACCCCGACTACGGCTCTCACAAGGCCGGCTACTGCATAAACGCAGGACTTGAGTGGTTTATAGACTGGATGCAGAATGCACGCTTCAGGAACGAAGAGCTTGAATTCTTACGGAACCACAAAAACAGCAAGGGGGAAAGAATCTTTAAGGACGACTTCCTGAACTGGCTAAAAAGTAACGGGAATTTCCAAAGCCTTACCATAAGAGCCGTGCCCGAAGGCAGATGCGTCCACCCGAACGAGCCTCTTACAATTGTTGAAGGGCCCCTTGTTGTGGCACAGATCGTTGAAACAGCGCTTCTTAACCAGATTAACTTCCAGACGCTCATTGCAACAAAGGCTTCAAGGATAAAAGAGATTTGCCGGAACCAGCCCGTTCTGGAATTTGGAGCCAGGCGCGCTCAGGACAGGGGCGCCATTGCAGCCGTAAGAGGGGCTCTTATAGGAGGAGCCGATTTTTCTTCAAATGCAGGCATATCCTACCTTCTGGGGTATCCACCCAAAGGCACCCACGCACACAGCATGGTCCAGCTTTTCCTTTCACTTGGAATGAGCGAGCTTGAGGCTTTCCAGGCTTTTGCAGATTTATATCCGGATGACTGCATTTTACTTGTCGACACAATTAATACTCTTGAAAGCGGAATACCTAATGCAATTAAGACTTTTGAAAAACTCAAAGCCAAGGGACACGCGCCGCAGGGAATCAGGCTCGACTCGGGAGACCTGGCCTACCTGAGCGTCAAGGCCGTAAAGATGCTGAATCAGGCAGGTTTTACCGAAGCCAGGGTCGTCTTGTCAAATGAACTCGATGAGATGAATATATGGCAGATCATTACACAAATCGGCGAAGAGGCACCTAAGGAAGGATTAACCCCGGATGAAATCATCACCAGGCTTGTCTACGGTGTCGGAACGCGCCTTGTAACCTCTGAGGGCGAGGCCGCCCTGGGAGGAGTCTATAAACTTGTAGCAGTTGAAAATAACGGCTGGATCCCCGTTATAAAAATTTCCGAATCAGTAGAGAAGATACCGAATCCCGGGCAAAAGGAACTCTTCCGCATTTATGATAATTCCGGAAAGGCCAACGCCGACCTGGTTACGCTAAAGGGCGAAAACCCCGGACAATTAAACCAGATACAGCTGATACACCATTCCGACCAGAATAAAAGCCGCACAATAAACAGGAAAGATTACCCGGAAATTGAAAGTTTGCTTCAGACGATTGTGGAAAATGGGAATACCAAATATGAATTCCCGGACATTGAAGAGATCAGGAAAACGAGGGATATGGACTTAAGAAGGCTGGATGCAGGCGTAAGGAGACTGATAAACCCTCACACCTACCACGTTTCAATTTCGCCGGGGATGTTCCTTGAAAAACAAAAGCTGCAGGAGGAAATGAAGTCGCACAGCGCTCCTCCTTATAAAGGCGGTATCCCACTTTAAGAAAAATTTACCCGGAAGGAGCCCGCGCATCATTATTAAAAAAGCCGGCTATTCCGGCTTTTTTACGCTTAGTTTTGGAACCTTCAGGCCCGCAATGCTGCACGCCGGTTCAATCATGTCAAAAGGCACAATAAAATCCATTCCAACCTGCCTGCCTTTAATAAAGTACCGGGCACTTTTCTGTATGCTTTTAATTTCCTGCAGTTTTGTTGACACAGACTCGTCTTCGGTATAAATCTTGAACTGCAGGCTGCCGTCTTTCTCGAAAAACTTCCAGGAGGAAGTCTCTTCCCTGCCTGTTGTAACAGGACCGCTTTTTTCCCTTACCTTCTCCTCTTTTACCTTCGGCGCTTCTTTTACTTTCAGGACTTCTTTTACTTTCAGGACTTCTTTTTCAGGAGGATTTTTTTTTAAGGACGCTTTTTTACTTATTGCCTTCTTTACTATTTTTGCCTGAAGTTCCTTTTCCGCTGGAGCAATTTCCGTTTTCTTTGATGCCTTTTTCTTTTCTGAAGCAGCCGGGGCATTTTTCAACTTCCGGGCCGACCCTTTTTTTAAGGCGGTCACTTTTTCAGTTTTTTTCCCGGGGACCGGCTTTCCGATCTTCTTTTTGGCTGCCTTTTGAGTTTTAGATGCCTTTTGAGTTTTAGCCGGAACATCTTTCAAGCGGGACTTTTTCGTCGCCTCAGCCTTTGAACCGGAATTCTTAGCGCCTGACTTTTTAGCAGTCACCTTTTTCGGGCCGGAGACGGTTTTCCTGGCATTTCCCGTCTTGGGAGTTTTGGATTTAAGCTTTATTACTTTCCCGAGTACAGGAGCTTCCTTCTTTTTCTTCAGGGAAGCCTTTTTTGCCTTATCGGGCGTTTCTTTTTCAGTTTTTTTAGCCTTTTTATTTTCTGCTGCCGCAGTTTTCTTCACTGAAGCGGTTCTCTTCGCGGGCTTTGCAGCCTCTGCTTTTCCGGCTGAAGTCTTGCCGGCTTTCCTTTTTGAAGCTGTCTTACTTTTTACGCTGCTTTTATCTGTCTTTTTTATGTTGTTTTTTGCTGCCATCTAACCCTACCCTAACCCCCTGCTGAAAAATGACTGATTGTGCTCTAAAGCTGTAGCATTCAGCCTTACCTAAAAAGTTAATGATTTGAAAAGCTGAAAGTAAGCCACGCAAATATAGTGAACACTCGCTCACTATGCAATAACATAAAGCGGGACATAAGTCTTTTCAAGCTAAAAATTCCTTTTAGGCAGTGTAAAAAAGAAGGTTGAGCCTTTACCTTCCTCCGCTTCGACCCAGATCCTGCCGCCGTGCCTTTCAACAATCTTTTTGCAGACTGCCAGGCCGATACCGGTACCCGGATAAGCTTCCCTTTCGTGCAAGCGCTGAAAGATGATAAATATTCTCTCCTTGAACTGGGGGTCAATTCCAATGCCGTTATCGCTGACAGAAAAGAGCCATTCGACTGTCCTGTCTTCGACTTTAATCGTTACCACAGGAATTGAATCGCTCTTGAATTTCATAGCGTTACTTATCAGGTTCTGAAAAAGCTGCATGAGCTGTATGTTGTCGGCCATAACACGAGGCAGAGCGTCATATTTAATTACAGCATTGTTTTTCTGGATGCTGATCTGGAGGTTAGTCAGTACATTTTTCAGTATCTCATTGCAGTCTACCGGTTCAAACTCCTTACCCCTGGTAGCAACCCTGGAATATTCCAGCAGGTCGTGTATCAGCTGCTGCATTCTTTTGGCGCCGTCCACAACAAAACTGATGTACTGGTCGGCCTTTTCATCCAGCTTCCCATTATAGCGCTTGGAAATGAGCTGCGTGTAGCTTGAAATCATTCTTAAGGGTTCCTGCAGGTCATGTGAAGCAACATAAGCAAAGTTCTCAAGCTCCGAGTTGGAGCGCGCCAGGTCGTCCAGGGTTTTTTTCAGTTTATCTTCGGTCAGCCTCCGTTCTTCAATTTCGTGCACCTTTTCCTGGTGCAGACTTGAGTTTAGAATTGCAATGGCTATCCTGTTTGCGAGCTCCTCAAGGAAGGATCTATCCTTTGCTGAATAGGGCTTCCCGGGCCTGGTTCTCATGACGCTCAAAGTACCGATAGCCTGGCGGCCAACTAAAAGCGGAACTATGAGAATTCCATGAATGCCATATTTCTCAAAATATTTTTTATACTCCGGCCTTATTAAGTTTTCAACTTCACTTAATTCCACTTCAGGTATAATTATGCTCTCCAGCTTACTGACAACCCTGCCCGAAAGTCCGCTTGCGGCGTCCTGGGGAGCGGAATTAAGCACCTCGTCTATTATTTCCATGGCAACTTTATCCGGATGGTAAACAGCCACAGGCTCCAGGAAGGGCTTATCCTCCGAAACAAGTCTTACAACTGCGGCATCGCCAATCAAGTCGGAAGTAATTTTTGCAGCATTCTCCAGCACTGCCTTATAGTCAAGCGCCAGTTCTGCAAAGGTGTTCGAGACGCTTATCATAGTCTCAGCCCTCTGCACCTCCTCTTTTAGGGCTTCCTCGGCTAACTTCCTTTCCGTTATGTCGCGTGAAATTCCGACTATGAAATCATCCCCATTCATTCTCATCAGGCTGCTCGTTCCCTCCATCCATACCCACTCCCCGTTTGCTTTATGAAAACGGAACTGGGCGGTAGAAGGTGTCTTAGAGCTGGTATACTTCTCCAGGTCATCCGGATGAACAAGATCAGACGGCTTCAGTCCTGAAAGCTCCTCAGAGCTGTAGCCCAGCTTAATGCCGAAAGAAGGACTTGTATAAACGTACTTTCCCTGCATTGTCCGCACTGAAATCAGGTCGTTTGCATTTTCAGTAATCAGACGGAATCTTTCCTCATTTTCCTTAAGAGCCTCCTCGGCACGTTTCCTTTCATTAATCTCAACAGCCAGAGCCAGGGCGCGTGCACGCGTCGAGGAAAGTGATTTTACAACGGCTGCAAAAAGCAGGCTTATTATGATTCCCGAAACCAGTATGATCGGGGACTTCTGGTTGTCGGCAGTTTTTTCAAAAAGCGGGAGCGTGGATAGTTGCACTGTCCAGCTATGGCCGTTTATTGTAATCTGTTCGGATTTGCTGAACACAGGGACACTCAAGGAATCTTCGCCCTGGAAGCCGCTGTCATACATTAGGGCTTTTTTGGAGGGGAGTTCACCGTCATAGATTTTGAGCCTTATGTCCGAAAGGCTTTTGCCAAAGATACCGTTTACCAGGTCGTTTGCCCTAAAGGGACTGTAAACAAAACCGATCAGGTTCATGCGCCTTTTTTCAACCGTATTTAACTCCACTCCCTTTTGGTAGACCGGCACATACATGAGGAAGCCCGACTGCACGGCAGAAGTCCCTTCCTGGACCAGCCTGACCTTCCCTGTCAGTGATGTAACGCCTAAGTCCATCGCCTGCCTCATGGCCTTATTGCGCACAGGCTCTGAATACATGTCGTATCCAAAAGCCCGCAGGTTAATTCCCGAAAATGGCTCCAGAAATACAATTGATGTATAAATGTCGCGCTGTTTTTCGGGCCAGACTTTATAGGCCGGGAAGCCCTCGGCCCTTACTTTCATTTCGTGAGGCATAAGGTCCCCGGGCCTGAGAAGGATTGAAAAGCCGACGCCCTGAATGCCTGGCGAGGTCTGGCTGATCCTGAGTCTTTCTACGTATTCGTGCCACATTTTTCGCGTAACGGGCTTTGCAACGTCAAAGAGCCCGGCGCCCCCAAGCAGAATTTTTTCATATTCCTGCATGCGCTGAACGATGGCCCGCCTGATTTCAAATGACCTGAATTCAAACCTCTCATTTGCATTTTTCTGAGTCTCATTCCTGGAATCCATCCAAAGCCAGGCAGTCAGCCCCAGAAAGAAAATTAGAGCGGCAATTGCAGTCAGATTGGAATATTTATACGCACTTTGGTTAAAGCTCATTATGCCTCATTTACATTATTAAAACTTAAAGCATTCCCGTTACGCAAGATACGAATTTATTCTGAATGTGGATATAGTGAGAATGGTACCGGTAATGTATCGGGAAAACGGAAGCCCCGGGAAAAACAATTTCCCGGGTAGATTTACTCCCCAGATAACAACATTCCAATGAAGAGAATTCCTTCCATATGTCCCTAAAAGTGGGAAAAACAAAGCCCCATTTTAGCTGTTGGCTTTGTCAAAAACGTGCGCTATAGACTGCCCATGGTGAAATCCAGCATTCCATAGGTCTTAAAGCGCAATTAGGACCCCAATAATTATTCCGACATAGGAACTGCTGCTGCTTGAGGTTGAAATGACGCCTGAAGTAATATCGCTGCCTGAAGATGGAATAATATTGTAGCTTACGTTAAAATCCAGGTCCACATTCGGAGGCATGTGAACGCGGAGGCCTGCCATGGGGGCAAAGCCAAATTTTGTATCTGAATTGCTTTCCTCCAGGTTGGACCCCAGAATGCTAAAACTGCTCTTGATCTTTGTATTTAGGAAGTGAACGCCTAAATCAGCACCCAGGTATGGGTGCAGGTCCCCTTCCATAAAAAGATATTTTGCGCCAATCAGGACGGGGATCGTGGAAAACGTAAAATCTGCCAGGCCCAGCAGGTCATTTTTTGCTCCCCATAGATAGTATCCCACAGAAGCCATGAGGCTTAAGTTTTGCGTGGCCATGTATTCAAAATTACCCTGTCCTCCCCAGCCAAGTTTTGCCCTGTCACTTAAGTCACCGGTTGGTATTGCCATTCCGGCCTGAATCCCCACGAGCACCTTCGAGTAACTCTCGCCATAAGTTTGCCCGTAGGTCTGCCCGTATGCAGATCCGGCGGCGGCAAACAATAAAACGGCAAATATCAGCAAAGCACAAGCATGTCTTTTCATATCAAATTCCTTTCAAAATAGTAAATACCCGGATGTACTTTTTTCATCTCCAACACCAATACCAGACAATTTATTGTAGTCAATAAGGAAAACAAAATCAAGATTTCCCTGGTTTTACTCCAATTGCATACTTTATTAACCGAAACCGGTTTAATGCCTTTCCGGCAATTTCAATTTTTACTTAAATTATAATGGTATACATCCTCTGGAATAACATTATTCTGGAATAAAAATGGAGACTATTATGAATAGATCAGTAAAGGCATTTCTGGCTCTAATAATTATTTCCTCCCTCCTCATCTCAGGCTGCGGAGCCAGCAACACGGTAAAAGGAGGCGGAATTGGTGCCGCCGCCGGCGGCGTAATAGGAGGAGTAATTGGCAGTAAGACCGGCAGTACAGCCGTCGGAGCAATCATTGGAGCCGCCGTTGGCGGAGCAGCCGGAGCACTGATTGGGAACTACATGGACCGTCAGGCCGAAGAAATGAGGAAAGACCTTGAAGGAGCCAGGGTCGAAAGGGTCGGTGAGGGAATAAAGATTACATTCCCTTCAGGCATACTGTTTGCCACCAACAAATACGACCTGCAGTCAAATGCCCGGGATAACATAGACCAGCTGGCAAAGATACTGAAGAAATACGCTGATACGAACGTTCTTATTGAAGGACATACGGATTCGGACGGCTCAGATGCCTATAATCAGACGCTTTCCGAAAAAAGGGCTACCAGTGTGGCCTCGTATGTACAGACTCTTGGCGTTACAGGATCAAGAATTACAACAAAGGGTTATGGAGAAAGCCAGCCGGTTGCTTCTAATGAAACGTCCGAAGGCAAACAGGCTAACAGGCGCGTTGAAATTGCAATTTTTGCGAACGACAAGCTGAAAAAAGCAGCCGAAAAAGGTGAACTTCCTCCGGTAAAGGGCTGATTAAGGCGCTGGAATAATAAAAAAAGTCTCGCACCCTGCAAAAGACAGGATGTGAGACTTTTTATTGGCATTCAACACCAATAACATTCATCAAGCGCGAAATTTTAATTTTTCATTTGCCCCTTCTTATCTTTTCCTCTTCTTTTTCCTTTTCAATCAGAGAAACCAGGTGCTCAAAAGCAGAAGAAAGGTTGCCTAAAGTGCCGGCAAACCTGTAGCAGATAATGGCAGCATTGCACAATTTGACAAAACTCCTGCCTGTCGTAATTAAATTATCTTCTGAGGTACGGCTGTGAGAGTCGACATAATCCCGGACCAGAGAATAGTTTGTAACTTTACCCATTTTCGAATTACTCCTTTAAGAGGAAAAGAATTTAAGACCGGGAACAATATACAAAAAGATTAATCACAGAGGCAAACACGTTTTTTCATGCTGTGTTTGCCCCTTCATCCATATTTAATTTAGCCTTTAAGGATTAAGGCCTGAGTGACAATCGGTACAAAGCATATCGTTTGAATAACCAACCTCAACCGGGTGCTTAAATTCGAGCATTCCGTTTACATTGGCGGCTTCAATATTCTGAGGTGGACCCTGTGCCACTATTGTATGGCACAAATTACAGTCTTTTGAGATCACTTTGCCGTCGCTGCTGGCGTGGTTGCCGTCATGGCACCTGAAGCATCCCGAAAAATGAAGGTGCCCGATGTTGTTCGGGTAAGCGCTCCACTTAACCCTCATTTCAGGAAAAATGTTCTGGCTGAACTGATTCTGCAGTCCCGCAATGGCCTGGTCAATTAAGAGTTTATTGGATGCATAAAAGGTGGCGTTATTTTCTTTGTAGTGATTTGTTACCTGTGCCTTGATGTAGTTCATCATGGAATCCGTAGTTGAAAAGTCCTTGCTGAAAATTTCCATGGCCAGCGTTTTAATTCCCGGTATATTTTTAGAAATTGCGCCTGAATTGATTGCATTGTTTACGAATACAGAAGGCGGCAGATAGTTGTGAGAAGGACGGTTGTGGCAGTCTATGCAGTCCATGACTCTGGTTCCCGAGGACTGCAAATTTGTGCTGTCTCCGGAAATCCTGTAAACGACAGATTTCCCGGTCTTAAGGTCGGTATATCTTACCCACGGGATATTCTGTCTCTGCTCGTCTTTGGCAACGTATTCAATTTTTGTATTGGGATTGATGTGCCAGTGGATTCCTTCCTGAAGCCCGAGAGCGCTGATGCTGGGACCGATTTTAAGCACAAGGTTAATATCCCATTCGGAGTTCGTGTCATCTGCCAGATAGTGCCTTTCGAGCGTAAGCTGCCTGGCATAGAACTTTGAAGGCCAGTGGCAATGCTCACACGTCTCACGCGCAGGCCTAAGGTTTCTTACTGGCGTCGGTATGGGGCGCGGATAGTTGCCCACGGTAACTGCATAGACTTGGTAAAGGCCGGACAATTTGGACCTCACGTACCAGTTGGCACCCGTTCCGACGTGGCACTCCACACATGCCACCCTTGCATGCGGGGAATGCTGGTACGCCGTGTATTCGGGCTTCATAACCTTGTGGCAGATCGTTCCGCAAAATTCGACGGACTCCGTGAAATTAAATGCCCCGTAGCTTCCGATTGCCGAGAGCAGGAGAAAAACTGCCGTGCCTACGGCAAAGACCAGAAACCCGTTCCTGTGACGCTGGTCGTTCAGGTCGATCTGCGGCCACCTGCCCGTTTCAGACTCTTTTTGCCTCCTGTCCTTGCGGGACTTAAAATACATCCCTACGGGTATTAAAATCAGCCCCACTATTAAAAAGGCAGGAAGCAGTATATAGATTACCAGACCCAGGTATGAACTTCCCTGCTGAATAAATGAGGAAATGACAAAAAGAAAAATTATCATCAATGCGGCAATAATGGCAATGGTCAATCCGATAAGAGAAGTCCAGTTATAGGTCGAAAGAGGAAACTTTCTTTGCATTTTAACCTCTTATGATTCGGAAATTGTGAAATTAAATTCTTCTTAAGGCTCTTTTATACCTTCCGAAACCGGAATTTCACCCAGACACAAGAAAAAGAATTAAGGAGGAACTTACCAGCCAAACAGCATGGATAAGCACGTCTTACTTATTGCGCCTTTTTAATCCATGCCCCCGTATCTGCTCTTAATCTACAATACAAACTTTCAGGAACTTAATAAACATATTTTTTTAGAAAACCCAAGTTTTCCCATACATCTTCCACTGGCAATAAGGAAGCTGCACGTGAAGTCAGGTTTCAGGCACTTCCCTATTCCAAGCAATTCACCTTGAAATTGTTTTTAATAATCATAATATAATTATAACAAAAGAAGGAGGAATGATGAAAGCGGTTGTATTTCACGGCATTGGCGATATAAGGCTTGAAGAGGTAAAGGAACCAAAGATTAAAGATACGCACGACGCAATCGTAAAAATAACTTCCTGTGCCATATGCGGAACCGACCTGCATTTAGTAAGAGGAACCATGGCGGGAATGAAACCGGGCACTATAATCGGGCACGAGGGAATCGGCATAGTTGAAGAAGCAGGCAAAGAGGTCAGGAACCTTAAAGCCGGTGACAGGGTAATCATCCCTTCAACAATTGCCTGCGGTTACTGCTCTTACTGCCGCGCCGGATACTTCTCGCAGTGCGATAACGCAAACCCCATGGGAAAGAACGCCGGAACGAGCTTCTTTGGCGGACCTCTGATGAGCGGGGCCTTTAACGGCCTCCAGGCCGAAAAAGCACGCGTTCCATTTGCAAATGCGGGACTTGTAAAAATTCCGGAAGACGTTACGGATGACGACGCAATATTGCTTTCGGATATCTTCCCGACAGGGTATTTCGCCGCTGAAATGGCTGAAATCAAACATGGCGACACGGTTGCCGTTTTCGGCTGCGGCCCGGTCGGGCAGTTTGCAATTATAAGTGCCTTTCTCCTGGGCGCAGGAAGGGTGCTGGCAGTAGACAGGATCACTTCAAGACTTGAAATGGCCAGGACACTGGGTGCCGAAGTCATAAACTTTGATGACGAGGACCCTGTTGAAGTCATACATGAACTAACAGGCGGAATCGGCGTTGACCGCACAATTGACGCCGTTGGCGTGGATGCCATGCAGCCCGAGAAGGGTCCCGCACTCAAGAAATCCAGAAAACTCGACAGCCAGTTCAGAAAAGAAGTCGATCAGGTTGCACCAAGAATAAATCCGCACGGAAAAAACTGGATTCCCGGTAATGGCCCTTCACAGGCACTACTCTGGCAGACCGAGGCAATAGCCAAGGCAGGGACCATGTCCGTAATTGGTGTCTACCCGCAGACCTTCCAGTCATTCCCGTTCGGCATGATAATGAACAAGAACCTGACAATTAAGGCCGGAAATTGCAACCACCGTAAGTA
This sequence comes from Ignavibacteria bacterium, assembly GCA_025612245.1. Lineage (GTDB taxonomy): Bacteria > Bacteroidota > Ignavibacteria > Ignavibacteriales > SURF-24 > JAAXKN01. Next base: position 61,748 of record JAAXKQ010000012.1, on the reverse strand, counting down.
CATTCCCATGCTCCTTGAGATGGTCCAGGGCGGAGTTGTCAGTCCCAAGAGCATCATTACACAGGTCGGGAACCTCGATTCCATAATAAAGGCTTACAAGGCTTTTGACGAAAGACAACCCGGATGGCTGAAGGTTGAAATACTGGCTTCGGAAGAACACGACATGAAAAGGCAGAAGCACCTTGAGGAAGTAACCGCTCAGAACGGTAAATCTTTTGTTCACAATTTTTGAATTGGAAAATATCCTGGAATGTAACTGCGGAAAGGAAAACTTTGAGAAAAAGTACTTTTTCCCTTTTCGCAGTTACTTTTTTTTAAGAACTTTTACGATAGCTCTTGACAATTTTGTAATTCAGGTTTATTTTTGAACTGCGATTCAATAATGCAGGTGCATGAGATGAGACTAAAAGAAGGTAACAAAGGAAACGACATACTGCTTGCAGCCATAAAGGTATTTGCAGAAAGCGGGTATCACAATGCAAAGATACACAAAATTGCCGAACTCGCGGGTGTGGCCACCGGAAGCATATATGTCTACTATAAAAACAAAGAAACCATTCTGCAGAGGATTTTCGAGCAGCTATGGGAGAGGCTCTATAACGAGCTTGCTGCCATTTCCAGGCGCACAGACATCAATGCAATTGAAAAGTTCGACGGCTTGATAGACCTTCTTTTTGATATGTTCATCAAGGATCCCGCACTTGCAGTTGTTTTTGTCAATGAACAGAATTATCTCATTCAGAAAGATCCGAAAGGATTTACTCCCTATTACCAAAAGTTCATCGATCTGGGTGAATGCATTGTGGTTGAAGGCATAGATAAGAATGCTTTCACCCCGGACATCGATGTAAAGATAATCAGGTCCTACATCTTCGGGGGGCTGCGCCACCTGTTGCACCAATGGGCGCAGAGTCCTGAGGAATACTCACTGGACTCGATTAGAGAAAACGTAAAATATTTCAGTAAACGTGGATTATTAAAGTAAAAGGCTGAAGCAACTCTCCAGCTTGAATTTTTTTGCTTTATTATTGAATCCTGATTCATTATACAATAATTAAGGTCATTAATGGTTAAAATATCAAGAAAAGTGCTCCTGGCCCTGATAGTGTCTTTGACCGGCCTTTCAGCATATACATACGGACAGTCACTGACTTTAAGTGAAGCAATACAGATTTCGCTGAAGAATAATGAGAAAATAAAACAGTACGAGGAAAAGCTCACCCAGAAGAAATTTCAGGACCTTCAAGCCTGGGGTAATTTCCTCCCCTCGGTCACATTTGAAAGCAGTTACAACCACCTGAATGACCCAATGACTATCGACTTAAACCCGATCAGGGACGCGATAATCACGCTTCAGGCTAAGGATCAGACTGAACTGGCCAATATTTACAGGATACTTCAGGGGCAACCCGGCCTGAACGACCAGCAGAAGGCAGGGCTATTCCAGCAGTATTCCTCGCAGCTAAATACACTGCTGCCCCCTTTCATTGAGACGTTCAAAAGACAGGATTTTAAGACTGCAACACTCGTAGGAGTTCAGCCCCTGTTTACCGGAGGGAAACTTCTGGCGGCAAAAAATTTCGCCTCCGAGGAAAAGACCTCCGCTTTAATTGAGCTTCAGAAAGTGCAGAATGAGGTCGTACAGGAAACTGTAAACGACTACCTGAGCGTCATTCTGATGAACAGCATTGTAAAGACCCGCCAGGATGTTCTTCAGGGCATAAGAAAGCACAAGGCGGATGCAGATAAGCTCCTGAAGGAAGGACTGATTGCAAATTACCACCTCCTAAGGGCGGAGGTTGCTGAAGCTGACGCCGAAAGAAGTCTTACTGACGACGATAATAAGCTTGAGCTGGCCCGCATTTCACTGCAAAATACGATGGGACTGGAAGAAAATGCAAACCTTAATCTTTCAGATACACTTTCTTATACTGAGGTTTCAGACTCTCTGGAGTATTACCTGGAAGCGGCAAGAAGCAACCAGCCAATTCTCAGGTTAATTGAGAAGAAAAAGGAAGCAGCATCTGAAAAATATAAGGCCGAACGCGCAAATTTTCTGCCTACAGTTGCCGCCTTCGGAAAATATGAGATGCTTCCCGAGTACCTCTCAAGCATTGAGCCACACTGGGCCGTTGGCCTTCAGCTGAAGTTCAACCTGTTCAACGGCTTTAAGGACTATACGGGTCTTCAGAATGCGGTTCACCTTCAAAGAGAGGTTAATTACGTGGAGGCTGACGCAAGAAGAAAAATTGACCTGTGGATCAATAAATCCTACAGGGACATGACAAATGCACGGACACGATACATAAAACTGGGCAAAACGCTGAGCCTTGCGCAGGAAAACCTGCGCTTAAACACAAAACGCTTTGAGTCAGGCATGGGAACTTCACTGGAAGTAATTGACGCACAGCTCTCGCTGGAGAAAAACCAGGTTGAAAGCCTCCTGTCTCTTTATGATTATTACAAATCCCTTACAGATTTATACGTCGCAACGGGAGACCCACAAAAGATTTTATCAGTATGGTTAAAGGAGAACAAAAAGTGAAATTTACCAAGTCAAGCATGGTGCTAATTATTCCGGTAGTAATTGCAATTGTTGCAGTAACAGTTCTGGTTGCAAAGTCACTAAATAAAGAAGAAAATATAATGACCGGTATTGTTGAAACAACTCAGGTTGATGTTGCTTCAAAAATCCCCGGCAGAGTAGATACGGTTTTTGTCTCGGAAGGCGACATTGTTCAAAAAGGACAGGTCCTGGCCAGGCTGGAAAGCAAGGAAATGGATGCCAAGCTGGAGCAGGCCCGCGGACTGGTTGATGCCGCAAAGAGCAAAATGCAGATGGCGCACAACGGGGCACGCCCCGAGGAAAAAGAAGCTGCCGAAAAGCTCTTCTCGCAGGCACAGGCACAGTACGACCTGGCAAACAAGACCTGGAACAGGGTCCAGGCGCTCTTTAAAGACGGCGTAATTTCAGCGCAGGAAAAAGACCAGGCAGAGTTTCAGTTTAAGGCCGCAAGAGAACAGATGGAAGCAGCCAAAGCACGCCTGGATATGGTCAGAAAGGGCGCCCGACTGGAAGAAATTTCCGGCGCCGAGGCTCTTTACTATCAGGCACAGAATACTTACAATGAAGCCAACGCCTACCACCAGGAGCTCAACCTTGTAAGCCCCATAACGGGAGAATTAAGTAAAAAGATCACAAACCCGGGAGAGATAATTGCAAGCGGGTATCCCCTGTTTACCGTTATGGATCCCAACGACAGCTGGGTGGTGCTCCAGGTAAGAGAAGACAAGATGAGTTCAATTAAAAAAGGCTCGCTTTTCTATGGCAGGGTTCCCGCTCTAGGAAACCAGAAGTTCCAGTTTGTGGTGACATATATCTCCCCTATGGCAGAGTTTGCCACATGGAAGCCCACAAACCAGAAAGGTGAATTTGACCTTAAGACTTTTGAAGTCCGCCTGAGGGCTAAATCTTTGCTTAAAGATTTAAGGCCCGGAATGACGGTAAACATAATAATGTGATCCGGGACGCATACGAACACTATGGGAATAAATAATAATATCGCAAGTTCACCCTTTTTGAGAGTACTTTTCAGAGAGATTACCAGGATCACCGAAAGAAAGACAATTTACCTGCTTTCGGTAATTCTGCCTATAATTCTTTTTCTGTTACTGGCTCTCGTTTATAAGAACGCCGTAGCCAGGGATCTTCCGGTGGCAGTATATGACCAGGACAATAGCTCGCTTTCCAGGCTGATCACGCGTTCCATAGACGCTTCAAGCTCAATGGAAGTCACTAAACACGTTTATTCATTAGACGAATTAAAGTCGGAGTTTCTGAAAGGCCATATTCAGGGAGCCTTTTATTTCCCGGGCAATATGGAAAGTGACGTTAAGAAAGGCAGACCTTCTTCTATGGTCATATTCAAGAATACTTCAAGCCTTATTATCGGGAATCTTATCTATAAAGACGGCGTAACCATTGCAAGAACAGTTTCCGGCGGCATACTTCTTAAGAAACTCCGCTCGAAAGGCCTCTCGGAAAGTCAGGCAATGAACGTAATTAACCCGGTCAGGATTGAGACACAGTCACTTTATAATCCTGGCTATAATTACCTGTCTTACCTCGTCCCCGGGCTTCTTACCGCCTTGCTGCAGATGATTATAATGATTTCAGCGGTTTTAATCATCAGTTCAGAGTTTACGCACGGCACTTTCAACGAGCTAGTTGAAATCTCCGGGAAAAACCTTTTTACTCTCGTTTCAGGCAAGGCGTTCCCTCACATAGCCCTGCATACGGCAACGGCACTGGGAATTATAGGGATTATATTTCCCATGTTCTCAATTGAAATTAACGGCTCAGTGTGGCTTACGCTGGCGTTTATTGAGTATTTCATACTGGTTTCTTTCTTCCTCGGCTTTTTGTTTTCATGCATGTTCCACGAGCAGCTCTTTGCAACTGAAGTGGCCGTGTTTATAAATACTCCGGCTTTTATTTTCAGCGGCTTTACGTTCCCTCTCTGGGGCATGCCGGCTCTGCATAATTATTTTGCACAGCTGATTCCCTATACACACTTCTTAAGCGGATTCATAAAGCTATACCAGATGGGCACACCTTTAAGATACGTTATGCCTGAATTCTTAAGGCTCTCTGTATTCCTGGTAATTTCGCTTATAGCCTCTTTCATCGTACTGCGCTTCAGAATGAACGAGTTACCTGAAATTGCGCAAGACAAAAGAGAGGAGTTTATAAAATGAAAAGAATCTTAACAGGTTTTTGGGAAGTCTTAAAAAGAGAAGCCGGACTCATTATAAAGGATAAGGACCTAGTTACAATTATTCTTCTTTCGCCCTTATTCTACGCCATTTTCTATACTTCAATATATACAAACAAGACTGAACAGAAGGTTCCGGTTGTCATTGTTGACATGGACCGTTCCAACTCTTCCAAGGCATTCATAAGAGAGCTGGACGCCCACCAGATGATAAACGTAAAGGAAGTAGTGCCCGATTACGCCTCCGGCATAGACCGTGTCTATAAACTTGAGGCACAGGGAGTTGTCTATATCCCGCAAGGCTTTGAAGGGTCGCTTAAGTCGGCCAAGGGCACTGACCTTAAGATTTATCTCAACACTTCGCGTTTCCTGGTCTCAAACGACATCAATAAGGCCATCAATGAAGTTGCGGGCACACTCTCGGCAGGCGTAAGGATCAGGTATTTCCAGGCACAGGGCTTCAGCTTCGAGCAGGCAATGGAAATATCGGAGCCTCTGCAAAACGAGGTAAAACCGCTATTTAACGTGACGGAAAGCTACGGGGACTTCCTGATTCCGGGACTCCTTGTACTGATTCTTCAGCAGACACTCTTAATCGGGCTTTCTGAAAGCGTCGCCAAGGAAAGAGAGGAAGGCTCTTTGTCCGGGCTTTACACTGCGGCCAAAAGGAGCCTGACGGGTACAATTTCAGGCAAGGGGGCTTTTTACTTTCTTCTTTATGCTTCATACGCCCTGCTTTTCTATACGCTGCATTTTTCGATATTCAAGATCAGTTTCAAGGGCAGCGTCAGCGCCGCGGCTGTAATGACGGCAATTTTTCTTGTTGCCGTAATCTGCATGGCAATGCTTATTTCATCGTTCTTTAAGAGAAAGATCATTTCGCTTCAGGTACTTGTTTTTACCTCTTACCCGGTCTTTCTGATGTCGGGTTATCCGTGGCCTTTCCAGGCTATGCCAGGCTTTATTGTCGTGCTGGGAGGCCTTCTTCCGAGTACTCCGTACCTGAACGCCTTTAACAGGATTATTCAGATGGGCGCCGGATGGCAGGATATCATGCCTGAATTCGTTCATCTTTCGCTCCTTGCGCTGGCGTTTTTTGCCATTACGTATCTAAGGTTCAGGAATCTTTTTAAGAAGGAAATTAAAGAACCCGAGGCACAGCCGGGATTGTCTGTCAGCTGAAAAAAAAAAGTGTTCTCTAGATGGGGCATGCGGCATCATGCCTCCTCTATTCACAAGACCCCGGGAAGCAGTGGATGGTACACTGCTTCCTGTTTTTTTACGTTCAGTGATTAGTCCGTTCAGGCTTTTCCCTCTTCCCCAGATCCACTAAAAGCTCACTTCCTTTCGCAATTGCTTTTATCTGCTTCCCGGTATATAATTATCTATATAGAAACTTTATACACTTAAGAATTAGTGGAAATATGAAACTGCCGACATTAAAAGGAAGACTTTCCTTGAGAGAAAGGCCAATAGACCGCGTTGCGGTCATGTACCAGAAATGGCGGAGCCTTTTATTCCTTCACTGGGAAATTGAGCCCGAGGTAATCCAAAGGACGCTGCCTGAGAAACTGCACGCAGACACATTTGAAGGAAATGCCTATTTGGGCATAACGCCCTTTTTTGTCAAAGACGCACGTCCGATCTTTACGCCCGCAATCCCGGGAATATCAAACTTCCCGGAAATAAACGTCAGGACTTATGTGTTTGACAGCGAAGGAAATCCAGGGATCTGGTTTTATTCGCTGGATGCCACTCAGGCACTTGCTGTTCAGGCGGCAAACATTTTCTTTCACCTCCCCTATCATACTTCTGAAATTGAAGCCGTTGAAGGAATTGAAGAGACCGTATTCTCTGTACAGAGAAAAGAAAATGATGTGACTATCCCCCGCTCCAACTTTCGCTACAGGTTCAAAGGGGAAGAATTTTTTGCCGAAAGTAAAACGCTCGACTTTTTCTTAATAGAAAGATACCTCCTTTTTTCCTTGAACAAGGAAACAGGAGAAGTTTATTCGGGCCGGGTATACCACCGCCCTTATCCGCTATACAGTGCGGAAGTTCCCGAGTACGATCAAAACCTCCTAAGGCTTAACGGTTTTATGCTAAACGGCAGGCCTGCCGACCACCAGGTCTATTCAACAGGAGTCGATGCCGAGGTTTATTCACCCGACAAAGTTATATACTAGGCACAAATAAATAAGCGGCCAGAAAAGCCGCTCATTTTGAACACATTTTTCAACAATTCTTTAATACTTGTACTTAACCCACTGCACGATTTCGGACCATTTGGGTTTCTTCCCCGTCATCAGTATGCCAACCCTGTATATCTTGCCCGCCAGAAGGAAGACGAATGACATGGCTGAAATGTTAAGGAAAAACGATATTGCAACCTCAACCCACGGTACTTCAGTTACAGCCATCCTTGCCGGCATAACTATGATTGAGGCGACCGGAAAAATGGAGGCAACCTTTACCAGCGGACTCCCGGGGTTCGTCTGCAAAGACAGTGATATGAAAAAAGGAATCATTATGAGCATCATCACGGGCCACATCCCCGACTGTGTATCTTGCTCATTGTCGAATATGGCACCTACTGCGGCAAAAAGCCCCATGAAAATTAAGAGTCCCACGAAATAGTTAATCAAAAAATAAATGAGCTGCATGGCGCTGATTGATAGCACGAGCTTGGGCGGAAGAATAAACCAGCTCGTCGAAATCAGGACCATCAGAGGGGAAAGCCAGATTGCCATCTGGAACAGCGCCGTAATAGAACTCCCCAAAATCTTCCCCGTCATGAGTTCCTTACTTTCAACCGAGGACAACAGAACCTCAACAATCCTGTTATTCTTTTCCTGCACCACGGACCTCATCATAATTGAACCGGTAAAAATGAGGCTGAAATAAAGCAGAAATGAGAACAGGAAAGAAAGAACCTGGTTGCCGTAGCCTGCCTCTTCAATTTTATTGTCTTTTGAGACCTTAAAGGCCTGAAATCCAACGTTCTCGCTTGCGAAGGTGATGTCGGAAGCCGTAAAGCCACGCCCGGAGAAATAAATGGATGAAATGGCCTTGTTGATTGCACTCTTGAGTTTATCCTGCACCTTCTGATTGTTTGGCGTCTTTGAATAATACTCAACTTTTTTTTCCTTCAGTGATTCCTGCGGTATATAGACGACGCCGGTCAGCTTTTCGCTTACAACTTCACTTTTAATTTTATCCAGGTAATTTGAAAGTTCACTCCTTTCCATGGTCTGGAATTCAATTTTGTAGGACTTATCCTTCATGAGGCTTCCTTTTTCAAATTCGGACTTCACTTTTTCAGTTATCTCCGGGGAAGAGGAAATTATCTGAAGGCGGACGTTCCCTTCTCCTGAAAACGAGAGGAAAAAAGTCTGCAGCGCCAGTATGCCGAACATGAAGACCGGGATAAGTACCGTCATAAGTATGAAGGACCTGGAAAAAAGTTTCTCCCTTAATTCCCTTTTCATCACGGCAAGAGTTTTCTTATTTAACATATGCATCCTCCGTTTCAATGCCCCGGGCGTTGTTTCCGGCGAGCTCAATGAATATTTCCTGAAGGGTAATTTCATTTAATACGAATTTCGTCACCGTAACATCGTGCTCCACAATTGTTTTCAGCAGCTCTTTGCAGTGCGAGGCATCCTTCAGGCGTATGCCTGCACTGTTTCCAAAGTCATCAATTTTTTCAATTGCCGGGTTATCTTTAAGAAATGAGATGTCCCCTTCATAATCGATCCTTACATTCTTCTGCTGGTAGCGGTTCTTTATCTCCTGGAGTGATCCTTTGAGTATAATTTTACCTTTTTCAATCATTGCCAGGTGATCGCACATTTTCTCGGCAAAGTCCATGAGGTGTGTTGAAAGTATAATTACCTTGCCATTTTTCCTGAGCTCAAGGATAATTTCCTTCAGTGTATTAATGTTCACGGGATCCAGCCCCGAAAAGGGCTCGTCAAGTATTAAGAAATCAGGCTCATGGAGTATTGTGGTAATGAACTGAACCTTCTGCTGGTTACCCTTTGAAAGGTCCTCAATTTTAGAATTTTTCCTGTCCATGAGCTGGAATCTTTCCAGGTAGCCGAGGGCTTTCTTTTCCACAGCCGTGCCCTGGCAGCCTTTCAGCTCGGCAAAGTAAAGGATAGTCTCAAGCACCTTCATCTTTTTATAGAGCCCTCTTTCCTCAGGCAGGTAGCCTACTTTGTCCTTAAAGCCTGCCCCAATTTTCTCACCTTTCAGCAGCACCTCCCCCTTATCCGGCAGGTAGATATTCATCATCATCCTGATTGTAGTCGTCTTTCCTGCCCCGTTTCGTCCAATCAGTCCAAATATGGACCCTTCCGGGACAGAGAAGGAGACATCATCCACTGCCCTTAGATTTCCGAAGGATTTGCTCAGATTCCGAACTTCCAAAGCGTTCATAAGCCCCCAATAAAATATTTTTTGATATTGAGAATATTAATTCCTCTAAAGAAAAACAAGTGTTTTTTCTTTTCACGCCCAAAGAAGCCCAGACAGCGTGAGCCTCTAGGAGAAGAAATTCAGCTGTGTGGGCTTAAAGAGAGTCTCAAATGACTGCCCTAAAAGACCGAGCACAGAATCGGCTATGGGCTTTATCTGTTTTTCAATGTAGTGCTGGTAGTCATAGTCACCGTGCTCAAGCTCCACGGGAACGGGCCCCCTCTTTGTCATTACGTACCTGATGACGCCGGAAGACTGGTTAATCATTCTTGCAGCCTTTACGTGCGGAGGCGTACTTTTTGTGTAGAGGTCCAGGTCCTTTCTGAGCCTTTTCCTGTAGACCAGCTTGTCGTCATGCACGCCGCGGTTTATTCCATCTACAAATTCTCTTATCCATTCTCCCGCATCCTGGCCGTTAAAGATGAGGCTGTAGAGTTCCTGCTGAAATTCCTTTGCCAGTCGTGTCCAGTCCGAGCGCACGATTTCCATACCCGTAAACTCCAGTTCACGTTTTCCCCCGGTTTCAATCAGCCCGGCGTAGCGTTTTTTAGCCCCGTTTTCCGTTCCCCTGGCCTGTGTCAGAATAAATCGGCTATAGTGCTTTTCAAATTCAATTTCAAGAAAGGAATCCAGAGAAAACTCACTTTTAAGGCGCATTCTCCAGAATTCGTTCATCTCGCGGGCAAGCATTTCCCCGGCTTTGAGTGCCTTGTCTCCCTTTTCAACGGTCTTTAGCCTTAAGAACAGTGAGTCTGTATCCCCATAGACAGTTTCATAGCCTTTTTCCTCAAAGAACTTCCTGCTTTCAAGAAGGACCCACTGCCCTGTAGTTGTAATTGCGTTAGGAAGATAAGGACGAAAGAACCTGCATCCATATGCGCCCATAACGCCATAGAAACTGTTCATAAGGATTTTAATTGCCTGTGCCAGGTGCCTGTTACGGCTTTTCTTGGCTCCGGCTCTTTTTTCCATAAGAAGGCCTATATAGTCGGGCAATATGTGTTTTGTTGCCGAGAACCTGTAGCCACCGGGGGTTACTACCGGATTTATATCCGAGGAGAGCATGGAAAGAGGATCTATCTTAAAAGTCCTTATTATGGAAGGATAAAGGCTTTTATAGTCCATTACAATTACATCGTCATAAATTCCGGGTTTTGGATCTATGACATAGCCTCCCAGGAGGTTTTCCTCCATCTTTGGGCTTGTACTGTCCGGAGCCACCAACCCCGCCCTGTGGAGCCTCGGGAGGTAGAAGTTGTCAAAAGCCGCCGTCATCTTTGAAAGCTGGTCCATCATGAGGCCCGAGATCTGCGACCTTTTTACGCAGAGCTCTATGAGCCCGGTTTTAGCAAATATTTCGCTTACAAGTACGGCGTCCTGGAGGTTATACTCGGCAAGCTTAATCTTATCCTGGCTGAAATATCTTTCAATTTCGCCTACTTTATCTTCATCAGGCGCAATTGTCTTTCCCTTACCCAGGAGCTCCTGCGCCACTGTTTCAAGCTTATAATCCTCAAAGGAATAAAATGCCCCTCTTAAGGCGGGTGGTCCGTCAATTACAACTCTTCCCGGTATATAGGCATAGTAGTTCCCCATTCTTCCGGTGCCAAGAGAGATTCTGCCCCCTCTTGAAATGTCAAACGGGACATGAAGCTCCCGGGCCTTATTTTCCAGGAACATTAAGTCAAAGCCTATTACGTGCCACCCGATAATAATGTCCGGATCGGAAGACTTAAACCAGGCGATAAAATTCTGCAGGAGCTCTTTTTCTGTCGGAAAAAGTTTTAACCTGGGATCCTGATGAGCCTCAGGCGGGTTATCCCCCAGCATAAACACAATCTGCTCGATTCCAGATGCTCCCCTAAGGTCGGCAGCAATTGAGTAAAGCCTGCCATCCTGAATGCCTGTTTCAATGTCAATTGAGGCAATTCTAAAGCCAGGTTCAAATTCGCAGGGGGCAACCTTTGGGTTTATGAAGCGTATGGAATTGCCCTGATTGGTGCTCTCACCTGTAAGCTTAACCTGTGCGTAAATGAAGCGTTCCATTAAAAACCGTCTTACGGGGTCCACGTCCGACTCATAGGTCCTTATGGCATTTGAACGCAGGAATTCGGCGGCGGCTTTCAGGTCCCTCTGCGTCCTGAAATACAGCGCATCGACGTCCTTAAAGTCAAAGGATTTTAACTTGACTTCCCTGCGGTTATGCTGGAATGGTAAGTTTAAGGGTGTGTTAAGCCTGTCAATAAAAAAGACCGGCCTTATCTCATCGATAATAAACTCTACGGGCACCCCGGTATCCGAAATGCCCCAGAAATTCAAAGTGTTCCCTTTTTGAAGATCCTGCCACTCTCCGGTTAAAATAAAAACTTTCGCCTCGTCAGCCAAGATTAGATTTCCATTCTTACTTCTGTGAATAATAAACAGGTAAAATTAACCAGGACCGTTCAAAAATGAAACACGGAAATTTTTTCTACCTGTTTGGAACCTGAACCCTGACGGTTATCTCTGGACTCTGATCCGGCAGAAGCCTTGCGGTCTTTGGCGGAATAAGTCTGCTTGGAATGGCAGATGATTCACTGACCTCTGAAAGATCCACAGGTTCCGTGGAAACATACCTGGGTACATTATAGCTGTTTGCAGGTACTTTCAGCATTATATATCCGGGTTCAGCATAGAGGCTCAGATTCTTGTGCATCCTGCCTGTTACCTGCACCTTTACGGGCACGCGCACCAGTTTCATTGCTGAGGCCTTAATCTTAAGTACGCGGGGATCTACCCTGTAGAGGTTAATGCCTGAGGGGAGTTCCAGGTTGTCTCTTGCAACCATGATTTCGTTTTCCCCTTTTTCAAGCCTTTCCATGTCAATTGATATGTTCAGGTTATTTGAGTTAAAAAGCCTGAATGCCTGTTCAGAGCCGGATAAAGTAACCCTTCCTTCAATTGGAATGGGGTCTTCCAAGGCCAGGTCAGGCCGCAGATTGCGGAATTCAATCGGTACGGTATAGCTTTTATAAATCTTGTCCGACTGGTAAGCAAACAGTGCCCAGAAGACCATGGAAAGAAACACTGCAACAATTGCCGTCTGAAGGCTCTTGCTTTTCCACCACCTTGAAATTGTTTCTTCCTTTTTACCGAAGTTTTTATCCCAGAAACTTTCAATTCTTTCCTTTAGCTCGCTGCTTGAGGACATGATCTTAAGCTTTCCGTCTTCGGCTACGCTTATTGTTCCTCTTTCCTCTGAAACTGCAATGACAAATGCATCGCACTTTTCCGAAAGCCCCAGTGCAGCAGCATGGCGCGTTCCACCCACACTAAGCTCCTTCAGGTTTGTAGAAAGAGTCAGGTGGACACCGAACTTAATAATCCTGTTGTCTTCAATAAGTATGGCGCCGTCGTGACCGGGCGACTTGGTGTTAAATATGCTATATAAAAGGGGCTGACTCAATTTACCGTCGAGCTCAATGCCGCCATTGATGCAGTTATCCCATATCTCACGCCCTCTTATTGCAATAAGCGCTCCTACACGCTTTTCTGCCATTTTTGAGCAGGCTGAAATAATGGTATCGACCGATGTATTCAGGATCCCGGTCCTCTTTGAACCCCTCAGGCCTCCCCATGTGCCTATGAGATCTATAAGGCGCCTTATGTCCGACTGGAAGAGAATAATTGCCGCAATCAGTATAACGCCAATTACAATCTTGATCAGCATTTCAGTCAGGTACAGGCCAAATATTCTGGACAGGAGATAAACCACAATAAAAATGGTCACTGCAATTAAAAGCCTTCTTGAAGCGCTTTTCCTGAACCAGTTAATAAATGTATATAAAAAGAAAGAAACGATTCCGATATCAAGAAGATCAACAAAACGAATGTTCTTTATTAAATCGCTGAAAAATTCCAGCACGGATTCAAACATGAATTACCTCTTGGAAGCAGAACAGAATTTTACTGAAACCGCCCATTATACTTAAACTTAAGAGAAAATGTTTCTTTAGCAGGAAGAGAATAACTGTCTTGCAAAAATAGCGAATTCATGGTTAAAATAAATGTGTTTTAAAAATAAAATGGGCGGAGCAGCCTCTTTTGGCTTTCCCCGCCCATATAATTTTCAATCTTGGCTTCTTTTATGGGAATATTACCGTAAAGGTGGAACCCTTACCCTTTTCGCTTTCAACCGTAATTTTGGCGTTGTTAAGCTCAATATACTTCTTCACCATTGCAAGCCCCAGGCCATTGCCCTCAAACCTCCTCGTATACCCCATCTCTTCCTGTGAAAACGCGGTAAAAAGCTGCGGCAGGTATTCTTTTGAGATTCCAACGCCCGTATCCTTAATGGATACACATACGCGTCCCATGGAATCAAGATGTTGCGTCACCTCAACCCTGCCTTTTCTGGTAAATTTAATGGCATTATCTATCAGCTGCTCGAAGACCTGTTTTATGGTGCTCTGGTCGCCAACAATCTTTTCGCCTACCACCTGGTTATTGAATGAGAAGGACAAGCTCTTTGCCTTGGCTGAGGCACAGAACTCCTTCATAACCGGCACAATAATTTCAGCTGAAAGGTCCAGCTGCTGAGGATTGAGATCCAGGCATTCCGACTGCAGCTGCGACATACTCAGTATCATGTCTATGGTTCTAATGAGCCTTCTTCCGCCGCTTTCAATTATATTAAAGCTTTCCTTCAGCTCTTCTTCGAGTATCCCTTCACACTTCTCCTTAAGAAGCGAAGTAAATGAAAGTATTGTATTTATGGGAGTCCTGATTTCATGAGACATCTGCGCCAGGAAGGCAGTCTTCATCCTGTTGGATTCTTCGGCCTTCTCCTTTGTAAGCGTGAGCTGTTCCTCGTACTTCCTTCTTTCCATAATAGCGGAAACAATTTCCGAAAGGCGCCCGATAATCGGAAGGTGGCTGCCCGTAAAGGCATCCTGCTCCTCAAAGTCGGGAAGAAACATTACGCCTGCAGTCTGCCCCTTGATCTTGAGCACTGAACCCAGAACAACCCTGGGGACCAGGTTTTCATTTAATGTTTTTGTGTCAAAAATGCCCCTCAGATCCTCTCCTTTGAGCAGTACAGATCCGCCGGCTTGCATTATATAGCGCACAATCTCGTCATATACCTGTTTATTGCTCTCCTCCTGCTCACCCTCAAAAAGTTCATTTTCACTATACAGATAATTAATATTTTCACAGCTTTCATCGCTAAGTGCAGCATAAAAATTGCAGGCGGGCATGAGCTGTTCAGTGGAAGCATGGACTATTCTAAACATCGACTCGAATGTATCTGCCGGCTCAGCCTCGGAGGGAAGCTTTCCAAGAATTGACTTGACCAGTTCGTTGTGTTTTTTTTCTGTAATGTCCAGGAAGGAGGTGGTCCTGTAGATATTGCCTGCCTCATCATTAATTTTAAGGTCAGTTACCTGTGCAAAGAAAAAGTGTCCGTTTTTTTTCCTCAGCAGTATTTCTCTTTTATCGAAGTAGCCGTTTTCTATAAACTCCTGGTGCTGTCTGAGCGAATATTCCTTATTTTCCTCAACAATAACCGAAGAGAAATGTTCATTAATTACCTCACTGCGGGCAAATCCAAAAAGTTTTAAGAAAGCATCATTTGTCTCCTGAATGACGCCGTTTTTCCCTATGATGCAGATCCCGATTTCACTAGAGTCCAGGATCGGGAATACTAAAGTGTCAAGCAACCTGTTTTCGTGAAAAGTATCTCTAAACATTTCTCCACCGTTTGTTTGAATGCTGTTGGACTAAAAGAAAACCAAATAAAGTGCCAAAATTTCAAAAGCGGATTTTGTCTGGTTTGGGGTACATTTTTAAGTTTTCTGCTTTTATGGGATGTCTCATTCTGATAAATCGAGTGATTTTTATCACATTTTGACACACAAACATTCTCTCCCATAAAACAGAATCATGCATAGCCTCAATAGAGGTCAAAAAAGCAGGCATTGGTCCCTGAAGACTTCAGCAGCTAAAAAAAACCGTTGCTGCTGAAAAAAGGAGCTTTCAAAATTCTGAGGCGCTAAATTTACAGGGCTTTAGGCTTATGGGGCAATTTCCGAAAGCACTTCCTTTGAACTTTTTTTCTCACTTAGCTTAGACTCCGCCTTCCTTAGAAAGTAGTCCATTACTTTCAGATCCGGGTTCAATGAGGCAGCAAGCTTATAATCTTCAATGGCCCCCTTTATGTCGCCGCTGTCTTCCCTTGCCGCAGCACGGCTGAAAGCAGCCAGTCCGTTATGTGAATTATGCTCCAGAGCCTTTGTTAAGTCCAGGATAGCACCCTTAAAATCCCCTGCGAGATACCTTGCGCATCCGCGTCCAAGAAGGACCTTCCCGTTTCCTGGGTTTAAGTCAAGCGAAGAATCAAAGTCCTTTAGGGCACCGGTATAATTTTTCAGCATGCAGTTTGCAAGAGCCCTCTTAAAATATCCCCTGTAGTCATCCTTTACCAAGAGAATTGCCCTGTTGTAATCAGAAAGAGCCCCCGCGTAATCCTCCATCATTCTTTTGGAGTCGCCCCTGTACAGGTAGGCATCATATATTGAAGAATCCTGTTCAATACATTTTGTAAACAGTGTGATTGCTTTTTTCAGGTCACCTTTTTCTGCCATTAAGCTGCCTTTTTCAAGAAATTTTGCGGCTGACTGCGGAAAGATAACCGGTTGCTGAAACGCTAAAAAAATCAGGATAAATAATATCATAGTTGCTTTTGCCTTTAATATCGGGTCATTTTCTTAACATGAGGATTTAGGTGAGTCTCTAAGGTATTAGTAATAAAAAGGAATATAATAATCAAATTAAGAGCACGTGTTTTCAGCATAAATCAGGAAGCTTTTTCACCGAAGTGACAGGAATCAAATGCACTGAAAAATCATTTGTTTTTATTTCCAGTGCAGCAGTGTCTCCGCTTTGGATTCCTTCTGCGTCTGGTTATCAATAATAATTGTCTGCACCAGGTATTCCCCTGCTTCGTATTCGCTCATATCCAGCTGAACGTATACTTGCGCGTTTATCTGACTGGTCTGATATCTAGAAGTCAGGGACACTTCCTCTTTTTTCCTGCCTCCAAGGCCCAGCACTCCGGTAATGGCATTAAATACCTTTTTAAGAGCCGATTCATCCTCAACTTTACTTACCGTTATTTTCTGCAAAAAGTCTGTCTTCTGGTCTTTATTTAACTTCAGGTTATAAACCTCATAATAAAGGTAAAGGTTTTGTGCCCTGGAAAACGTGTTTAACGGATTAGGAATTATGCTTATATCCTTTCTTTTCAGCACTGAACCCTCCAGGCTGCCGGAACTCAGACCTGAGGCCAGGAGGAGGTCGCTTACGGAAAACTCACCTGGTGCAAACTCCCTTACCTTAAAGCGCTTATGATTTGAGGCAACCCCGCTGTCTATATCCCGCACCACCTCAAAGGCAAGCATCCCGGAGTCGGGAGAAGCCACGGCAGAAACTGCATTTACATAATAGTCCTTGTCGAAAGGAATGGTAATTTTACTTTTCTCGGGCAGGCCTGCAACATTGCTTTTCTTTCCAAAGACTGTTTCGTAGTTTCTGTCAGTAAGGAATATGCCGTAATTGTGGGCACTGGTAAACTTCCTGTTTTTAACTACGCTGTCCGGGAAATCCAGGGCATAAGTAACATAAATATCCGTGGAGCCTTCTTTTTCCAGGTCTTTGAACTGCACGATATAATACGGAAGCCTAAAGGCCGGGCCGTCGTACTTTGGAGCGTAGTCTTCGTACTTTACCCTTCTTAAGTATTCCATGAGCCACTGTGAATCTCCGGGATACTGGGAGATATATCTGCTTCCAAAGGAAGGCACGCTGAACCTGTAATTGCCCGACATATAGTCGTCAGTAAAGCCAAATGAAAGACCATTGTACTGCCAGACATCGGTCTTCATCATTACAGTCGTCCTTCCGCCGGCATTTATATGCGGCCTCAGGCGGAGCTTGCGTATGGGGTCGCCGTATCGTAGTATCACTTCTCCTTTGTCAGTCTTCCAGCCGGGTGTTTTGTCAGTCTTGCTCGTAAAGCGCAGGTTTGCGTATGCCACGCGCGAATAATGCTCAAGCAGTCTTTCGTTGTATTCTGTAAGGTTCAACGGGTCGTTCACCTTCCAGTACAGGTCAATAATTTCCCTTAGCTCCCCGTCCGAATACTTTCTGTACTCCTCGCCAAGCAGCGGCTCAAGGAGTTTCTTAACCGAATTAAATGTAAAGTCCGTTTCTTCATCATAAGACATAAGCCTTAAGGCTTTTTTGTACTCCTCGTAGGACTGCTTGATCTTTGAGGTTTTATAGTATATTAGACCGAGGTAGAGGTGGGCATCCTTGTTCAAGGAATCGATCCTGCACATTTCCCAAAGCAGGGGTATGGCTTTTTCCGGAAGGTCTGCGTCCTCAAACAAAAATGCCAGATGAAGCCTTGCATCCAGATTTTTAGGATCATACAGAAGAGCTTTCCTGAAGTATCCTTCTGCCTCCTGCATGTCTTCTTTTGCAAATTTCTCATAGCTTAACTGGGGGCTTTCAGCGTCTTCCATAAAAACCGAGTTATGATACTCATTGAAGTCCGCCTCCTTAATCCTGCCCATATTAAACCAGGCCCTGGCGCATGTACTGTCGATCTCAGTTATCTTCTCATATCTGTCAAAGGCCATCGAAGGGCCGAACTTTTCGGCCAAAGAAGCCTGCAGCATCCTGTATTCTATATTCTTCGGCTCCTTCCAGATTGCCCTTTGAACGAGGTCTCTTGCGCGGTCGCGCCCGGAAATGGTGTTCTCATTGCTGTAGAGTTTTGCAAGCTCGAACATTGACGCGGCATCGGAATACTTCCTTACTGATTCCTTGAAACTTCTCTCAGCCATTTGAAGGTCGTGCCTCTTCAGGTATTCCAGCCCGCCCCGGTAAAGCTGATTTTCCGGAAAAGGCGGAGACTGTGAAAAGACCCGTGTAAAAGCGAGCAAAATGCAAAGCAGTATATTTTTACTTAAATGTCCCATCTTATACTTGGAAATGATGAAGCATAAAAAAAGAAACATATTTATCAATTATAAGTTACTTTTTCCTTTATTACTTACAATACATAATTGGATAACTTGAAAACATGCGGCAGGTTCCTAAAAAGGCGTGAAAAATTCCAGGCGATTTATAAACTTTACCGGGCTGATTTAACCAAAACACAAGCCGGGCCTTAGCTCTGCATTTTGGGACAGCTGACCTATTCAACAATCTTGTTTTTATTTGTCAGTATAAAAATTATTCCAGAGATGAGCATAATCCCTCCCCACCATATGCTTGGATGAAGCCCTGAAAGAACTGTCCTGTTATGCGCAGGGTCAAAAATATAATAAACTCCTGTAGCCAGTATAACAAGGCCCAATACGGTTAAAAGAAGCCCTACAAAAAACCAGATCGGTTTCATTTTATTTTCTCCTTTTCTTACCAGAAATAAATGTTCAGAATTATCAGGATCAGCAATGAAATTAAGGCAAAGAATTCCGGCCTCCTGAAGAACGGCACCTCATTTTCCACGGTCTCCTTAGTGAGCCCTTTTACAAGTCCCACCAGGTCTTCTTTAGGTTTTTTCTTTGTGAACAGGCTTACAATGATTGTGACGGCAAAGCAGATTAACCATGCCCACCAGGCCCTCCAGAAATTTGCCGCCATGTCGCTCGTTACGTCTGAAAATGTAAGAAGTTTTGTGCTGATCCACTGAAATTTTAACCCCAGGAACATGATGAAAGAAGAAGCCATTCCGGTAATTAGCCCGTAGAAGGCACCGTTCGGGGTAATCCAGGAGACAAACATGCCCAAAAGCATTGTTGCAAACAAGGGAGCGTTTATCCATGAGAAAATCGCCTGCATATAATCCATGATACTCGGGAATGTCTTTGCCCAGTAGGCGGTTCCGAGGCTGATAATGATGCCAACGATCGTAGCTGCACGCCCCATCCACAGAAGATGTACGTCTGAGGCATTCCTGTTTATTACGGACTTGTATATGTCATAAGTCCATACAGTATTAAAAGCACTGATGTTGCCTGCCTGACCGGCCATAAAGCCCGCAAGGAGCGCCGTGACACCGAGTCCGATTAAACCCGAAGGATAGTATCTTGCAATTAAAAGCGGCAGAGCGGAATCGTAATTAACCGTATTTCCGTCGTGCAGCAGCTTAAAGCCGCTATGGGGGTCATTTGCCAGAATCAGGGCTACCAGTCCGGCCAGGATTACAATGAAAGGTAGAGCCATCTTAAAAAACGAGGCGATTATGGGAGTCATTCTTGCCGCCTTCAAATCCCTGGCGGAAAAAGCCCTCTGAACTACCAGAAAGTCTGTCGTCCAGTAGCCGAAAGACAGTACGAAGCCTAGTCCCAGAGCTATTCCTCCCCATGTAACCATCATTCCGTTTTGCGAGGGGTCTGAAGAGGTGGACCAAAGCGTATTGAATGCCGGAGGAATCCTCTGAAAAACCTGGTCAATTCCGCCAACTTCAATTATACCAAGTATTGAGACTAAGAAAAGCCCGAACCAGATCATAAAGAACTGCAGTATCTCTGTAAAAATGGCCGACATGAGGCCGCTTAAAGTTACGTATGCGGCAACTGTAATTGCCGAGATCCACATGCTGATATCCCACTGCCAGCCCAGAAATGTATGCAGAACGAGTGCCATTGCATATAGATTTATGCCCGAGACAAGGAGCGTCATTATGCCGAAAGAAATGCCGTTTAATACCCTGGTCTTTTCATCAAACCTCAATTTCAGGTAACCCGGTATGGATTTTATACGGCTACTGTAATAAAAGGGCATCATGTATATGCCAAGAAAAAGCATTGCCGGAATTGCCCCGATCCAGTAGAAATGGGCTACATACATGCCGTACTTAAACGTATTGCCCGTCATTCCCAGGAGTTCAAGCGCGCCAAGGTTGGCAGACAAAAAAGCCAGGCCCGCTACCCAGGAGCTGTTCCTTCTTCCAGCCAGAAAGAAATCCTCTTCGCTTTTGGTAAATTTCCTTAAATAGATGCCGATTCCCATGACGAAGGCAAAATAGATGGCAATAATCAACCAGTCTATAAATGTCATTCCGATAGCATTCATAACTGTCTTCTCCCCGGTAAATGAAAAATGCTTTAACGCTTTCTATTATTGAGCCCGGAAAACCGGATGGTCTAACAAAAAGAAATTCAATTTTCAAAAAGCCTTATTTATTTACCTGACCTACTGAATCTTTCTTCTGAATGCTTTGCGGGGATGTTGCAGTAGTCCCTTGTGTAGAAGGCTGAGCGCTGTTGTGTCTTTCTTCCATAAAAAATATGCTTAATATCAAAATGATGCCTATGACTATGCTACCAAGCCATACCCAGAAGAATTTATTTCTCACTTCGTTTGTCATTTTTTGAAGCCTCCAAAGCCGCTCATAAAAGTGCTTATTGTATAATATAGCACAAATTTCTGTTAAAGTCTCAGAATTAATGGCAGTTCTTCCGGAATAATATTCTCCACGGGAAAAGGACTTGAAAGGAGCTTCACGGTGGACTCTTAGGAAACAATAAAAGCAGGATATAAAGTAAATGCGCGGATAAAAACTTCAGAAGCCGGCAAAATCCAAATGCCGGCTTCTTTATGGAATAACAGATATAAATTTTTTAGAACGACCAGAAAGCCGAAACGGTTCCGGAAACGTAATTATAGGCAGCATCAAAGCGGTATGTTCCCCCGGCATTCAGCCTTCCCATCAGTGTCAGCGACTTAAATATCTTGTAATTAACCATACCTGAAATCTCTCTCATTATAAAATCGCTCATCGGTACGTAGCCCAGTTTTGCGCCAAGGGTAACTTCAAGATCCTGGCTGTTTTCAAGCATCCATTCTCCCCAGAGGCTATGCGACTCAAAATTCCTGGGTGAATAGTAATAGTTGGATTTCCTGGAATAATTGGTATAGCTGTATTCATATCCTACCGTAATATCCTCTTCAAAAGCTTTTCCCAGCCTGAGCTGCAGGTCGTTGGCGGCATTGCCGTCGGAAAGCTTCAGGTAGTCAAACAGGCCAGACAATTTCAGTCCGTACTTATTCTGGAAGCTTCCCTGAAACCTGAACATATCAACCAGTGTCCTGTAATCTATAAGGCGCGTCGAGAACAGTATTAAGCCGGCATCTGTCCTCTGGTAGTTTCCATTGACATGAATTTTATTTTCTTTACTATCCCTGTCGAATCTCAGGCTCGCATCGGAGATGGAAGTATTCTTTGTTCCCCTGTACGTCAGGTTACCAAAGCCGCCCGAGAGCATCATATAGCGTGAAAGCCTGAGATAGAGATTTCCCTGGAAAGAGGAATAGTTGTTCGAGGCCGTCTTGGAGCTCAGGCTTCCCCTGATGAATGTAACGCCGGCGGAAAGAAAGCCCGTCAGGCCAACTTCAAGTCTTCCCCCGGAATTCTGGAACCTGAGGTTCATATTATCCGAATAGTAGTTATACTGCGGTGCAATGCCGACATAATTCGGGAAGGTTGCAAAGAAAGTCCTGAAGCCCGAGGCAGGAAGCCAGCTATAGCGGGGCTGAATGAGAGCCACCTGTGCCGAATCGGTCGTTTTATCCAAGAGGCTGTCGTAAACCTCCCTGGCTTCGTCATACTGGTGCATGGCATAGTAAGAGTCGCCAAGCAGCATGTGGACCTCGAAGTTATCCGGTGCCTCGGCGGCAAGCTTCTTAAACTCATTTAATGCGTTAATGGAATCCTTTCCCCACAGGTAAGCCTTAGCCCTTCCGTAGGCGGCATCAAAGCTGTACTCATCATTCAAAGCCTGTGTATAAAGCTCAACGGCTTTTGAATAGTTATTAAGGCATGCATACACATCTGCATATTCCATGAGGAAAAGTCGGTTTGCAGGAGCCTTTGAATAATACTCATCAAACTTGGGCAGTGCCTCTGCGCAGTCGTGCTTTTCGACGAGGATTTTTCTTCCCTCTTCAAGGATTTCAAAAATTTTTCTTTCTTCTGCCCTTGAGATAGAAGCCGAAAGATATGTGCTTAACTGTTCTACATATTTGCTTGATGAATCAACAGCGCGTGCCGTTTCAAGGTATTTTTTTGCCTCGTCAAAATTGTCCTGATTTGTCCTGAGCGTTCCGAAGGCAAGCAGTGCGTCAATGTTTTCGGGCTCTTTTTGAACCACGTTCAAGAGGTATTTTTCAGCCACGTCATAGTCCTGGCTGGTCCATACGGCAAGCTGTGCTCTCAGGAGCTGGTACTGAAGATTGTCGGGATCTTTCCCGAGCAAAAAGTTAACCTGCTCCAGCGACCTGCCGAAATCCCTGTTCCATCCGGCATATTTTGCAATTTTGAACCTGGCCTCCGGGTTATCGGTGTTTTCCGTTTGCGCCAGGTAATCCTCCAGCACTTTAACGGCGCCGTCATAGTCAAAAAGCCCGCTGTAGGCGTCGGCCAGAGCCAGAACGGCTTCCTTGTCCTTGGGGTCCTTTTCAATGCGTGCTTTATACTCTTCAACTTTCTGTTTTGCCAGGTTCTCCCTCAAAGCGGTAACGCTGTCATAGAGAGCCTGGAACTTCTGCTCGTCGCTGTGGCTCCTGGAGAGTGCCTGAAGCTGCTGGTAGGCCTCTTCATATCTCTTAACCTTCATCAGTTCGTCAACCAGAAGGAATCTTGAATTGTCGTCCGAGGGATTTTTCTTGATTATTCTGTAATATTTGTCAACCGGATATTCCTTAACCTTAGCAACATTATTGCGCTTGTGCCTTGCCGTGGTATCCGTCCACTCAAAAATGTAGCCGTGTCCTTTTGCCTGGTCAAGCCCGTCCTGGGCCTCCTTGAAGAAGGGTTTTATTGCGAGTGCGTTTTCAAAGGCTTTAATTGCCAGTTTATATTTGCCGAGCCACATGGTAAAAAATCCGTATCTGCTCCAGAGTCTCTGGTCGTCGGGGTAGTGTTCGGTATAGGTTTTCAGGATTTTCTCCCCCTTGGAGATATTATTATTGTGAGCCAGGATCTCACTGTACCTGATGATTTCGTCCGGAGAGGCCTTTGCACGCGACAAATAGTTGTCGTACCAGCTTTCGGCTTCTTTCCAGCGACCCAGGTTTTTCATGCATTTCCCGATTTCCAGATAGTTGACGGGATTGTTCGGATTTATGGCAATTTCCCTTTTATGGCCCTCAATTTTTTTATACAGCAGGGCGTTCCACACATTTTCCGCGCGTGCGAGGTTTTTCTTGATCTCAGAGTTGTTAGGGCTGAGCTGGAGTGCTCGTTTGTAATCCAGCAGGGCATCGCCATACTGTCCCCTTTTTTCAAAGCAGAAGCCCCTTAAATTAAGCCCGTCGGAAAGGTGCGGGTAAGCAGCAACGTATTTATTAAGCAGATCAATTGCTTCACCGAAGCTACCTGCCCTGATCTGCTTCATAGCTTCTGACTTCAAGGCAAACTGACTCGTCTGAGCAGATAGAGTTACTAAGGCTGAAGACAGAAAGAATATAAAAAGAATAATTTTTTTCATCAGTTGGAATTATACCTGTTAAATGAGTCGTTATTTTTATCACTCCGGTATTCTTCACCAAGCACAATTTTCATGAAGGACTCGGCATTTTCAACGCTTTCATCGACTTCCACGGTTAAAACCGAAATATACTGCTGTACAGCCTTTATATAATTCTTGTCGCTTGAAGGGAAATTAGCCTGGATTTTTGCAACCAGCCCCGCAAGGCTTTTTTTGTCACTCCTGATTAGAAGTACAATGACCTTGTTGTCGTAGACGCAGATTTTGTCCTTTTTATCCGTAGAAAGCCTGACGGCATTCTGGAGCTGGTTTATTGTAATGAGGCGTTCTTTTTCAGCCGCCGAGTCCAGCTTAAAGGATACTAAGGAGAAAACCTGTCCCGTGCTTTTGTACAATGCGATCTGGTTGTTCAAAAGGAGGAGAAAGTCGTTATACTCATAAAAATTCGAAAACGAGTACGGTTCCTGGAAAGTGTCAAAATCGGACAAGGACTGATAGCCGCCTTCCTCACTGGGGGGAGTCTGTTTAGTTTCCACCTGCATTGAGGTGTGTTCAGCCTGCTGCGGCCATGCGGGCTTGAAGTCAGTAATAATTCCCTTGTAGGGCTCAATTGAATAGTTTGCAGTAAACTGCCCTTCCGTATGCCCGATATTGGGAGTAATTGTCATCTTTCCACCCTGTGACTTATAGTCGCCTGGAGTAATCTTTTTCTGCAGATAGATTGTAGCCGTAACGTGCTGCACGAGCTCGTCCACGATTGACTGTGCAACCGGTGTTGCGGGTTCGCCGATAGTAAAGAGGCTCGTGACGTCCCTTTGCTCTATATTCTCCAGGGTCTCAAGAAATGACTCCCTGAGTAAATTCAGGTTACTGAAACCGATATAAGGCGTAAGCTCATCAAAGATTATTCTCTTTGGCGCAAACTGTTCGACAACAGTAACTATATCTTTTAAGTATTCAATCAGGTATTCATCCGGATCGCGAAGGTCGTACAAGTCAACCGGCGGAGTTACACGAACAACAACTATGAGGTTCTGATTCATATAAGTCTGGATGTCGAAATCAATTGAGGCTGCGTGTATCATCAGGTCTTTAGGCCGCATATTGGTAAAATACAAGCAGACTTCCTTCTGCCTTGCAGACTGCATAGCATACTGCAGGCCCAGGAGCGTACGCCCGGACTTCTTTGGACCAATGAGTAGATATGTTCCCCCTTTATAAAATCCTCCCCAAGCCTGGTCAATCAGGGGTAAACCGGTTTGCACTAATTGTATACTTCTTTTCATATGTTGCTCGTTTTTTTAATATAGTTCAATTTTTATGCCGTTAAATGGCCTCCGATTCCGGGAATTATGGTTCACTCTAGAGCTCACTCTGACTCACATTGAGAAATTAAACCTGCTCTGTGCCATTTTAAGACACTACGGTTTTCCTGAGAAGTAGCCGAACAAGAACAGTGCAGTTGCGTTGGTCGAAATTGAAGGCTCATTTGTAACGTAGTCCTGCCTGCTGTCCTGATAAACCGCCGAATCTGTCTGAAATTCCTTAAAGGGATCCCCTTCGGTTATTTTTATTTTATAGCCCTCCAGTTTTTTTCTGCTTACCGGGCCTGCAGCTACAGCACCCGGGAGATATCCTTTATTCAGGAAACCGACCTGGGAGTGGAAATTCCTGGCAAAGACTTTCCCTATATTATAGATAAAACTCACGCCCCAGGGGTTTTTGCCCAAGATGTAATCCCTCTGAAACGTCATTAAAGAATCAAAACTGCTGCTGCCTGTCAGTTTTTTCCACAAGGCAGCCTGAAAGGCAGCCCCCATCAGGGCAGTATTCAAGCCCCAGTTGTCTGAAGCAGCTTCCCCAAAAATACTCTTATTTTTAATTTCATTAAAGTTTTTCAGGTTATTAAACAAATAATTTTTAATGCCGGGTTCGTATTTTGCTATTTTATAGTCGGCAACCGAGTTCATATCTCCCCAGCTCCACCAGTAGTCGGACTTAGCCTCTTCAGCAAACTGAATGGACTCATTAAGGTAGCTGGCATTTTTTGTACTCTCATAGAGCTCAATTGCACCAAGTGCCATTTTGCCCTGAAACTTTGAATCGAGATACATCCCGGTTCCGCTCTTGTCAAGGTCGGGCATTTTTCCCGAGGCCGCATACGCATTCAGGGCTTCCTTAAGGCATTTATCTGCAAACTCATCGTAGTGCAGGCTGTTTTTCCAAATCCTTGAGGCCAGTGCCATAACGGCGCTGTATATTCCGGCCGTATTCTTTCCTCCCCCTAAAAATGCCGGACGGTCAAAAGTCAGCTTGTCCTCCTCAGGCAGCCTCCATCCCTGTTCATGGTCCCTCAAATCCTGCACCTGAATTACAAATCTTTCGCCCCCCAGGTGGGCCCTTAAAAGCCAGTCGAGCCCTACCTTTGCCTCTTCCAGTATGTCTGCAACACCGTTGTGGTTAGAATCAAAGCCGAACTTCACGGGGTCAAATTCAAACGAAAAGAGCATCATATAAGTAGAAAACGCCGTAGTATTGAAAAACTTGACGTAATCTCCTGCATCGTGCCAGCCTCCCGTAAGGTCGAACTTTCCCGCCTGCTGAGGCTTTGCCCCGATCAGGCTGGTTGCATCTGCAATGTGGCATATACCGTGCAAAAACGGAGCCGTATAGCCGCATCTCTGGACCCTGAAGAACGCCAAAAGAGAATCCGTAATGCCCTGATAAACGCCGCTTCCGATCAAAAATGGAAGTGACTTTGCACCTCCGCATCTGATTACGTATTTCCCCGGTTTGCTGAATCCTGAAAAATCTATTTTGTAGTTAAACTTAAACCTGCCTTCACCTTTCAGGACCGGGCCCAGGGGTCCCGTAAAGACGGCACTTTTGCCCTGTTCCTCAAAGATGCTGAATTCCCCTCTTGAGATTTCCCCGGTAGTGATAATGACCGCCGTTTTTATGTCCCCGGGCAGAAAGCCCACCTGATTTAACCTGATAAAAACATTATCAGAGGAATAAATAAATGCAAAGGGACAAATTACCAGAAAGATCAGGCAAATATTTATGTTAAATTCAACTTTTTGCAGTAAATTGCGAAAAAGATTCCGGATCATAGAGAGTCTCTTGCTAAAGATAAAAAATGACATGCATCAAAAAAATGACTTCAGTCACCAAAGCAGTATCTGCAAAATGAGTGACTAAATGGGACAAATTTCCGGCAGCACGGAGGCCAAGGGCTCCGGGAGAAGAATTATCCCAAAATTAATACCTTCAATTTCGTTGTAATATAATGAAAAATCGCCGATAATCATTTAGAAATTAAAAATTAATTCCGGAAAATCAGGAAAAAAAATGACAGCCAGCAATCCACTAGAAGACTTAATTAATCAGGAAACTTTTGAACTATTAAGCAAAGAAGGCCTCTTGAACAAGAAAAAAGTAAGGGAATACCAGATAATTGCAAAATACCACAAGCTGAAATCCATGGACGTCACCACACAGGCAGCCATGGGAATGCTTCTGGAAGAATTTCCGGACCTGTGCTTTGAGACAATCAAGAAAATAACATATTTCGAATATTAAGTATTCTATTTTAAGAATCCAGAAAAGGAGTCAGTATACCTCAAGTCCGGCATTTCTGAGAATTTGTGCCGCCCTGATGCTTTCAGACTCCGATTCAAAGGCAATCTGGAACGTTCCTCCGGTTCCCTCGCGAAACTTAAGAAGTTCTATATCCTTTATATTAATTGACTCCTCAAATAATGCCGAAGAAATCCTGCTTATTGAGCCAGGTTCATCTTTAATAAAAACGGAAATATAAAATAGCGGGGTAATAAAGCCCTTGTTAACCTTTGGAATTCTTTCCCTGCTGTCTTTTGAAGATTCAAAAGAAGAAGCCAGAGCCGTGCTCTCCTCACGCTCGATCTCATTTCTCATTATGCCCAGTTCCAGGATAAACTGGTCCAGAGCAGTCATTATTTCTTTTTTATTCAGCCTTACGACGTCTTTCCAGATATTGAAGCTGCTTGAGGCAATGCGCGTCATATCCCTGAAGCCGCCGGCAGCAAAGTCGAGGTTATTTACTCCTGATGAATTCTTAGCAACGGTATTTACCAGTGCAACCGAGAGCAGCTGCGGCAGGTGACTTACGTTAGCTACAACCCTGTCGTGAACGTACGGGTCCAGATAGACAGGCCTTGCACCCAGTATTGCCAGCATGTCCAGAAATTTTTTCATCTCAGGCGTGTTTTTCCCCCGTTCGGATACAATATAGACGGCATTTTCAAACAGCAAGGGATCGGAATTTATAAAGCCCCCTTTTTCCTTTCCCGTCATCGGGTGGCCCCCGATATAGGTTCCACTGCTTTCAAGAGATTTCCATAAATCCTCAAACCTGCCCTTTATTCCGCAGACGTCCGTAATTAGAGCGCCCTTTTTTAGCTTTGGCGCAAGAGCTTCAAATGCCTTAAGAGACTCTTCAACCGGAAGACAAAGAAAAATGACCTCGCTTGAAAGAGAATCTTCCATCGAGCGAAGCTTCACGTCTATTGCCCTTTCCTTAAGAGCTTTATCCAGGACCTCATCCATGTCCCAGGCGCTGATGGTAAAACCAGCAGCGCTCTTTCTAAGGGATTTTGCTATGGAGCCCCCGATTAAACCGAGTCCAATTATTGAAACCTTCAGATTTGACCTGCCTATGAAGTTAAAATGAATAAAAACTAAACCGTTCTTCCAATTGCAGCAGCAATTGCCTTAAGCTCAAGCATCATTCTTTCATACTGTTCAGGATAGAGCGACTGCGGTCCGTCTGAAAGAGCCTTCTCAGGGTTGCTGTGAATCTCGACCATTATTGCGTCAGCACCCGCAGCAACTGCTGCTCTTGCCATAGGGATCACCTGGTCCCTGTAGCCCGTTGCGTGCGAGGGGTCGGCAATCACCGGAAGGTGGCTTTTCTTATGAACTACCGGAATTGCAGAAAGGTCAAATGTATTCCTTGTATAGGTCTCGAACGTCCTGATCCCCCTTTCGCAAAGAATTACGTCCCTGTTTCCGCTGGCAAGTATATATTCGGCAGACATCATCCATTCTTCAATTGTCGCAGCAAGGCCCCTTTTGAGCATAACGGGCTTGCTGGATTTACCGAGTTCCTTTAGGAAAGGATAGTTCTGCATGTTGCGGGCACCGACCTGCAGAATGTCTGCATACTCTTCAATCAGTGCGATCTGTTCGATCTGCATGACTTCAGTAACTACAAGAAGGTTATACTTATCGGCAGCCTGTCTCATCATCTTGAGACCTTCTTCCCCGAGTCCCTGGAACGAATACGGGGAAGTCCTCGGCTTAAATGCCCCGCCCCTTAAGATCTTGCCGCCAAACTTGGCAACCGTCCCGGCAAGGCTGAATATCTGCTCCTCACTTTCGACCGAACAAGGGCCTGCCATTACAACTACCTCATTGCCGCCGATTTTAACCCCTTTAACATCCACAACCGTATTTTCCTTCTTGAAGGTGCGGCTTGCAAGCTTGAATGGCTCGGTAATTCTATAGACTTCCTGAACGCCGTCGAGGACCTTTACTTTTCTTATATCAAAGTCGGGCTTGACACCGATTGCGCCGAGGACAATCTGTTCAATACCGGTTGATTTATGAACATCAAAGCCAAAATCCACCAGGTGCCTGATGATCTCTTCAATTTGCTGTTCTGTCACATTTTTTTCTAAAACGACTACCACGTCTGACTCCTTAATTATGAAACTTCTTTTCACCAGCTTTTATTTCAACGTCAACATAATCATCTTTTGTCGGAATAGCACAACTGTAGTTCGGGCTATATGCACAGTATGGATTGTATGCCAGATTGAAATCAACTGTATAAATATAATCCGGATTGTCCTGTTTCTCAAAATCCAGATATCTTCCAACCCCATAGGATTCATTGTTTGTTGTGCGGTCAGTAAACCAGATGATGAAGTATTCCTGACCGGAACGCGTAAAGCCCTTATAGACATTCATCCTGATATCTTTATTGTCGAGCTCAAAGCCGACATAACCGTATTTCAGGGCCTTTCTGGGTTCTCCTTTCGTACCATATATTGTAATGGTATCCTTATTATCATACTCATAAAGTTTACTCTTAAAGACAAAGCCGGGATCCACGTCAAAGTACTTCAGCTTTTCGAAATGGACTTTACCCTTCGCGTTAAAGGGCGAGGCCGGGTCGTTCAGCATCTCATAATCCTTCCTGGCTCTCAGGCTTTCAATTTCTGCAATGTAGCTTTTCTCTTCAGGAGTATAATGCCTGTTAAAGATGCCGCTAAAAAAAAGCCCTGCCATAATTAAGAAAAGGGCAGCTATGACAATTACATGTTTAGGTTTAAGTGTTTGTGCCATTTATAACTCAAGTAAAATTGTTTTCCTTTTTACCGTCAGTAACTTAAAATTCCCTTTTCCCGCCCCTTAATTTATATTTCTTATTTTAATTTCCTCTCCCATTTTACGGGTTGGCGACTTTTCTTTTCAGCTCATTTAATTTATTCAGGGCCTCAATTGGAGTCAGGTTATCTATCTGAAGGTCGGATATTTCCTGGCGGATTGAATCGTCTTTTACCTCAAAAAGGCTGAACTGCATCTCGTCATCCTTCGACTTCATTTTTGCAAGTTTTGCCTTCTTGACCTCCATAGGCGTCAGTTCTTTACCTTCCAGGTTCTGCAGAATCTCCCTTGCCCTTTTAGTGACAAAGTCGGGAAGTCCCGCCATCTGCGCCACCTGAATTCCGTAGCTGTGGTCCGCCCCGCCGGGCGAGACCTTGTGCAGGAAGATCACCTTGTCGCCATACTCCCTTACCTCAACCTTGAAGTTTTTAATTTTCGGGAACAATGAGGCCATTTCATTCAGTTCGTGATAGTGCGTTGCAAAGAGCGTCTTGGCCGAAATTTCCTGATTTTCGTGAAGGTATTCCGTAATGGCCCACGCAATTGAAATACCGTCGAAGGTGCTCGTGCCGCGCCCGATTTCGTCAAGAAGTATGAGGCTTTTGCTCGTGGCGTTATTCAGGATGTTTGCCGCCTCCTGCATTTCCACCAGGAACGTGCTTTCTCCGGCTGAAATGTTGTCGCTGGCACCTACCCTTGTATATATCTTATCCACGAGCCCTATTGTAGCTTCCCTGGCCGGGACAAAAGAGCCCACCTGTGCAAGCAGTACGATAAGGCCCAGCTGCCTCAAGTAAACGGACTTACCCGCCATGTTAGGTCCCGTAAGGACAATGATCTGCGTATCTGAGTTATTAAGAACGTAGCTGTTTGGGGTAAACTTTTCTCCCGGCTTTAGTATTCTTTCAACTACGGGATGTCGGCCTTCGGTTATGTTAATCAAATCCGAGTCATTTACCGCGGGCTTTACGTAATTAAACTGCGAGGCGCATTCGGCAAAGGACAAATAGCAGTCCAGCATGGCAATCAGTCCTGCATTCTGCTGAATTTTTTCCGCCTGCATGGAAACCGACTGCCTGATTTCATTAAAAAGCTGGTACTCAAGGTCTGAGATTTTCTCTTCTGCATTTAATATTTTGTCCTCATAGACCTTTAATTCGGGCGTAATGTAGCGTTCCCCGTTAACAAGTGTCTGCTTTCTTATGTAGTCGTCCGGAATTTTATCTTTGTTTGCGTTACTGATCTCAATATAATAGCCAAATACTTTGTTGTAGCTGACCTTGAGCGATGAAATGCCTGTTCTTTCCCTTTCACTTTTCTGCAGGTTTGCAATCCAGGTTTTAGCGTTCTTGGACAGGTCTCTCAGTTCATCCAGCTCGGGATTAAAGCCGTAGGAAATTACCCCGCCGTCGCTGAGGCTTAGAGGAGGAAACTCAGCTATGGCACTTTCAATGAGCTCAACTGTTTTTTCCAGGTCCTCGAGCCTTGAGGTAATTTTCTTTAATACCCCGGAGCTGACATCCTTAAGGAGCTCCTTTATAACCGGTATTTTTTTCAGTGAATTTTTGAGTGCTACAATTTCGCGGGGGTTTGCCTTCCCGGTACAGACCTTTGAAATGAGCCTTTCCAGGTCACCGATTTCCCTCAGTTCAGTAGAAAGGCCGCCCCTAAGGGTTTTATTTAAGTAAAATTCCTCTATGCATTCCTGCCTCTGAAGAATGGGTTCAAGCTTTCTTAATGGGGCCGATATCCATTTTTTCAGCATACGTCCACCCATTGCCGTCTCGGTCTTGTCGAGAATGGATATCAAAGAGCCCTCGCGTGCACCGTCATTCATGCTGTATGTGATCTCAAGGTTCCTCTTTGTTGCAGAGTCCAGCATCATGTAATCTGATGGATTATACTTTGCAATCTTGCTCAGGTGCGAAAGGTTAACCTTCTGCGTTTCCTGGAGGTACTGAAGGATTACGCCCGCGGCAACAATTCCATAAGTAAGGTGGTCTATTCCGAATCCTTTCAGGTTTACGGTCTTAAAGTGCCCCAGGAGATTATCCCGGCAGTATTCCAGGTTAAATATCCAGTCATCCATCTTTGTAAGGCGAACATGCGAGTTCCACCTTTCGGTCAGCCTGGAAATTTCATCTTTATCCTTTTTCTGAACAAGAATTTCTGCCGGACTGATCAGTTCCAGCTGGCTTAGTATATCGGAGCTTGCGACCTCATAGGCGAAGAATTCGCCAGTTGAAATGTCGCAGAATGATATGCCTGCCAGGCCGTCTTTTAGAAAGAGCGCAGCCAGGTAATTATTTTTTTTATGGTCGAGGAGTTTATCTGAAAGAGCAACGCCCGGAGTAACAACTTCAATTACTTCCCTTTTTACGATCCCTTTTGCGAACTTGGGATTTTCAATCTGCTCACAGACAGCCACCCTGTAGCCGCTTCTGACAAGCTTCGGCAGATAGGCATCCAGAGCATGGAACGGGAAACCTGCAAGAGGAGTGTCCCCGGAGGAGCCGTTCGACCTTCTTGTAAGCGTAATTCCAAGCACTTTGGATGCAATTTTTGCGTCATCTTCAAACGTTTCAAAAAAATCGCCTACCCTGAAAAGCAGTATCGTATCCGGATGACTTTCCTTTATCTTGTGATATTGGGACATTAAGGGGGTTGACATAAAACCTTTATTTTTTATTCAAAAATATACTTTAATATGCAAATAATATCAATTTTTAAGAGGCTTATTAGCTCCCCTTAAAGTAACTATTTTCGGATATATTCTCCATTGTTCCGGATAACCTTTCACCGGGAAAGGCGAAGCGGATTCCTTTTCGTCTTTATGCAGGCTTTCATGAATAATTAACAATAGATAGTTAGGCAGGAATTTGGTAATTTATTGTTAATTGATTTTCATTCGAGGTATGTTTAATTGATATATTAGCAGCAATGCATCTTAAAGGGCATTGCGACTAAGATTTTTTGCCAGTGAAGAGGGCTTTATTTTTCTTCTAATTACAAGTGACAGGAATATTTATGCAGAAAAAAGATGGGATTTTGAACATCCCTGTATGCCTGATGGAAGGCGGACTACCGGAAAAAATCCACACTTTGCAACGAGGCTTTGAATTCCATATTTCAAAAAGAGTACGTGATAAATACAAATTTGATGAATCAATCTTCTCTTTTAACGGGAACGTTATTTTTGCAAATTTCCACGCTTCGCGCGTTTTTGCCCAGAAACTAAACGAGAACCGAAAGCCGGAGAACTTTCTAAGGGCAGGACAGATTAACGCCATGGGACTGCTGGATGAAATATACCACTACGTATTGCGTCAATATGAACTGAAGGCCAACCCGGAGGTTTTCAGAAGAGCACTGGAATTCGTAAGGAAAAATTCAGGCGAGGAAGAGCTTAAAAGAACACTCCTTAGTTTTGTAAGGCAGTTTCCACCCATGGAAGTCTACAAAGATCATCAGGACCCGGAAGAATACCTCGGGAATTACCACGAGGGCAAGCCCAACTCCGAAATAGTCCTGGAGGAGATGATGCTCCTTTTCTTTGCCAATTATAATCCGGCAAACAGGGATTTTAAGGAACTCTTCAGCGACGAGGAACTCACGGTTCTTACCCCATATTCCAGGATTATCAACCAGCTTGAAGACTTCTTTATGGGAGAAAAGAAGTACGGACCGGACGACCAGGCGATATTTGACCTGCTGAGGACGCCAATAATTGCAAACCCGGAAAGCCTGGAAGAACAGCTGAAGTTTATCTCCAACCGCTGGTCGATTATTCTCGACTTGAGATACCTGGATAAGCTACTTCGCGGCATGGACATGATAAAGGAAGATGCCAGGCTTGGGGCTTTCGGCGGCGGCGGCGGAGCACCTACGGCCGTTCCCCGGTATAAGTCAGGAGCGGGTGACTTGGATTTTCTTACACTCGGAAAGTCGGGCTACAGGTACGGCAAAGACGCTCACCTTGATTTCCTTGAGGCGGAAAGGTTTACTCCCGATGTACACTGGATGCCCCAGGTTGTGCTGCTGGCAAAGAATGTTTACGTATGGCTCGACCAGCTTTCAAGAAAATACGGCAGGCATATAGCCCACCTCGACCAGATACCCGACGAGGAGCTGGACATGCTGGCGGGCTTCAATTTTACGGGGCTATGGCTCATTGGCCTCTGGGAAAGAAGCCGTGCCTCACAAAGAATTAAGCAGCTTACGGGTAACCCCGAAGCTGTGCCATCGGCTTATTCCGTCTATGATTACATGATTGCATACGACTTAGGCGGAGAGCACGCATTTCAGAACCTGAACTACAGGTGCCGGCAAAGAGGAATCAGGCTTGCAAGTGACATGGTTCCAAACCACATGGGCATTTTTTCCAAGTGGGTCGTAGAGCACCCGGATTACTTCATCCAGACTCCCTACAGCCCCTTCCCTAATTACAGGTTTACCGGGCCTGACTTGTCCGAAGACCCAAGCGTACAGCTAAGGATTGAGGACGGATACTGGACTAAGACGGATGCAGCCGTTGTTTTTCAGAGAATTGATAACAATACGGGGGAAGTCCGCTATATTTACCACGGCAACGACGGGACCAACATGCCCTGGAATGATACGGCACAGTTGGACATGCTGAAAGATTACGTCAGGGAGGCTGTAATTCAGACTATATTCCACGTAGCCAGAAAGACCTCCATCATCCGTTTTGACGCCGCAATGACGCTTGCAAAAAGACACTTCCACCGCCTGTGGTACCCGCAGCCGGGTTCAGGAGGCGACATTCCATCTCGCAGCGATTACGGACTGAGGCAGGAAGAGTTCGATCAGCTCTTCCCAAAAGAGTTCTGGCGTGAAGTGGTCGACAGAATAAACGAGGAGATGCCGGACACGCTGCTTCTGGCTGAAGCCTTCTGGCTCATGGAAGGCTACTTCGTGCGCACTCTCGGCATGCACCGCGTCTATAACAGCGCATTTATGCACATGATGATGAAAGAGGAAAACGAAAAGTACCGCAAGGTTATTTCCAGTACGCTCGAATTTAATCCCGAAATACTAAAGCGCTACGTTAACTTTATGAGCAACCCCGACGAGGAAACCGCAATAAGGCAGTTCGGAACTGACGACAAGTATTTCGGTGTGGCCACGCTCATGGTTACACTACCAGGCCTGCCCATGTTCGCTCACGGGCAGATTGAAGGCTATTCTGAAAAATACGGGATGGAATACAAGAGAGCGTACTATAACGAGTTTATAAATGAATACCTAGTCGACCGCCACAGGCGCGAGATATTCCCCTTAATGAAAAAAAGATACATGTTCAGCCAGGTGGACAATTTTTGGTTCTACGACTTCTACACAAGTGACGGAAACGTCAACCAGAACGTCTTTGCCTATACGAACAAGTTCGGCGATGAAAAGGCAATAGTCGTCTATAACAATAAATTCTCCGAAACCACGGGCTGGATCAACCGCACCACGGGAAAATCCGTTCCTACGGGCAACGGAGGAGAAGAAAGGACGACAATTTATTCAAGCCTCGCCCCTGCCCTGGGGCTTAAGACAGAGGACAAATTTTTCTATATATACCGCGACCTTGTAGCCAACCTGGAATACATCAGGCTCGGGCGCGAGATGGGAGAAAAGGGACTTTTCATTCACCTGAAGCCTTTTAAGTACAACGTGTTCCTGGATTTCAGGGAGGTTTATGACGCAACGGGAGAATACGAAGAGATATGGAGAACTCTTAACGGCGCAGGTGTGCCAAGCATTGAACAGACCGTAATTGAGCTCAGGCTCTCTTCAGTACACGAAGCCATGCTGAACCTTTTTGACAATAAATCAATTGAACTGGTTACTGAAATTTTTGTAAAAGAAAAAGAACTCAAGGACGAAGAAAGAGCTCTGAAGCCCATAATTAACCAGTATGAATTTTTCATCAACCAAGTCAAAGATCAAATTCAGGCTAACGGCATCGTACCGACTCTTACAAACAACTTCAGAAACGGGTTATATGCTATTAAATCCATAAATGAAATGCTCCTGGAAAACGAAATAATTGTTGAAAACGAGGCTGTTACAAACGACTTTAGGAATTCACTTCTTCTTAGCAAGGACTCCAATTATCCAAGAAACCTTTTAATTTACGCTCTGTGGCTGTGCCTTAAAGACATTGGCATGTTAAGGCAAAAAGAGGACAACGGCGTGCGTACGATTGAGCTTTTTGACGAATTGTACTTAATAAAGCCGCTTACACAGGTCCTTAGCCGCCTGGGAAGAAGCTCTTATGAAATTGACCAGGTTGTTAAGCTAATAAGAGTGCTGATTAAGAATAAATCCTCCCTGGCAAGAAAGTCCGGTCAGCCACAGACGGCTCCGGGTGAGAAAGGAAGCACTTCCAAAGCCACGGAAAAAGCAACAGACAACAAGGTTTCATCCATGACCGAGCTTGAAAAGGAAGAAAGAGAAATGATTGAAAGGCTCCTTGGCGACGAGGAAGTAAAATCCTTTATCGGCGTAAACTATTTTGAAGGCGAATGGTACTACAGCAAGGAAAACCTTGAGGAGCTGGGAAACTGGCGCCTTACGCTAAGAATCATGAATTACATGTGCGGGCTTGAAGATATAAAGGATAATAACACTACTGCCCTTTTAAGCTACATAAAGGACAGCTACTACCTGAACCGTTACCTAAAGGAAATTTCCGACAGCTCCGAATACAAGCTAAACAACCTGAAGGCAAACCTCACGGCTTTACCCGTATAAAAAAGCAGGCGGCTGAAAAAAAAGAATTCTTTTTTATCAGCCGCCTGAGGCTCATGTTTTATGACTAATTATAAACTCTTAAACATCTGAACACTTTCCGGAAGAAAGGGAAAAATCAGCTTGCCTTCTTTTCATTTTTAGGGGCCCACTCCTTCAGAAAACTCAGCACTTTTTCCGGATCGTGGCCTTTTCCCTTTTCCAAGGCTCCGGTTTCCTGTGAGTGCAGGAGCTTCCCGTCTTTGTCGAGCACAAAGAGGTGAGGGTAGCCGGTAATTTTCGGGTATTTTGAAAGGACTTCCTGGTTTTTGTTCTCGGGGCTGTAATTTACTTTAACAACCACGTAGTTTTCTTTCATGTAGGAGGCAATATCCTTATTTTCCGCAAAAAGCTTGCCGAGAGCGCGGCACCACGGGCACCACTCGCCGCCCACGTCTAGAAGAATATTCTTTCCCGATTTCTTTGCTTCTTTAACCGCGTTTTCAATGTCCTTGGCGGCATCCCTTTTGGGATCAAACTTTTCGACGTCTGAAGTCTTTTTCTCCACCTTTTTCTTGCCGCCTTCATGTGCATAACCCGATACGAAAGAAAAGAGCAGGAAAGATAAAAAGATTACTTTAATTGTTTTCAAGGCAACTCCTCTTTTTACTATTCTGAAGAATTAATTTATGAAATTATTTCCCTTAAAATACGTATTCCGGAATTTAGGACAAACTATATTTTTATATATTTTGCCGCTGCCGTTGCGGAATTTTCACCATCCATTGCAGCCGAAACAATTCCGCCGGCGTACCCGGCTCCCTCCCCGCTCGGGAAAAGCCCGGCAAGGCTCACGTGCATGAAAGTCTCCTCGTCCCTTGGAACGCGTATGGGGGAACTGGTCCTCGTCTCTGCGGCAAGGAACTGGGCTTCTTCGGTAAAGTAGCCCCTCATTTTCTTTCCGGATTCAATCAAGGCGCCTTTAAGGCCTTTTGAAATTACCGGCGGGAGCATTTCATGCAGTGCTGCGGGGGTAACTCCCGGGATATAGGATGTTCCGGGAAGGCTTCCGGAAACCTTCCCCTTAACAAAATCAGTTATCCTCTGCGCCGGCGCCCTTTGCGTACTGCCTCCGGCAAGGAAAGCCATCTTCTCTACTTCCATCTGGTACATCAGACCTGCAAAAGCACCATGAGCGGAATACTTTACCCAGTCCTCTTCGTTTACAGTGACGACAAAGCCTGAATTAGCGTACTTTGAATCGCGCCTTGAGACAGACATGCCGTTCAGGACCAGTTCCTCCTGTCCCGTTGAGGCAGGAATAATTATTCCGCCCGGGCACATGCAGAAGGAAAAGACTCCGCGGTCCCCTACCCGGCAGGTCAGGCTATAGCTTGCCGCGGGCAACAGGGGGTTTCTTTCTTTTGCATGGTACTGGATCTCATCTATTATATGCTGCGGGTGTTCAATTCTAACTCCCATTGCAAATGGTTTTGCCTCAAGAGAAAGGTCATGTTTTTTTAGGAGGTAAAATATGTCCCTTGCCGAATGCCCGGTAGCCAGGATTACTGCATCCCCCATCACCTCTAATTCCCCGTTGACAACTACGCCCGAGATTTTATTTTCCCTTAAGATAAAATCCGTAACTTTTGAATTAAAGTGAACCTCGCCACCGCAATTAATTACTGTTTCCCTTATTGCCTGGACTATTCTTGGAAGCTTGTTCGATCCGATGTGCGGGTGGGCTTCAATCATTATGCTTTCATCGGCACCGTGCTGAACCAAAAGACCGAGAATTTTTTTTATGTCTCCCCTTTTGTTGGATCTTGTATATAACTTGCCGTCGCTGTATGTTCCGGCCCCTCCTTCACCAAAGCAGTAATTCGAATCAGGATCCACGATGCTGAACTGCTGTATGGCCCTTAAGTCCCGTCTTCTTGACTGCACATCCTTGCCCCTTTCCAGGATTACCGGCTTTATACCGAGCTCAATTAACCTTAAGGCGGCAAACATTCCCGCAGGACCAAATCCGACTATTATTACCTGCTTTTTCCCCTTTACCGGCTCATAGTTTATCCTTGGATAGACTTCTTCGGGAACTTCATTAAGGTATACAACGGAAGATATCCTGTAAACGGGCCTTCTGCTGCGGGCATCCAGTGAGCGCCTGTCCTGTACGACGGCAGTGATTTCATTTTCATTAACATGAAGCTTCTCTGAGGCAAGCTTTTTTATAAATTCCTTATCCGATATTTTTGCCGGCTCAACTACAAGTTCTGTCTTTTTTATCATTTTAATCATTTGTTAAAGAGAAAGCCAAATGTACAGATAATTCACAAAATATTCAGCGCCAAAAGCCTGCATCGGTAAATTAGTATCACTGCCTGAACTTTAACAGGGCCTCCACTTTTACCGGCATCAAGGGAAAGCCATCTTGTTTCGCTTGAAATCTTTTATTCAGTATACGCCCTTATATAAGCCGCCATCTACCTGAATGGTATTGCCCGTAATGTAGCCAGCCTGTTCCGAAGCCAGATATACCACTGCCGAGGCAATTTCATCCGGGCGCGCAAGGCGTACAAGGGGCACCTCTTTTGCCATTTCAGCCAGCGTGTGCTCATGGCTTTCGCCCGTCAGCTTAGACTTATTGATTGAAAGCTCGTACAGGCGCTTAGTAAGTGTGTAGCCCGGAGCCACATTGTTTACCGTTACGTTAAATTTTCCCGCCTCATTGCTGAGCGTCTTTGCAAAACCAATTACTGCATTTCTAAGGCTGTTTGAAAGCATAAGATTTTCCAGGGGCTGCTTAACGGCAACAGAAGTAATGTTAATGATCCTTCCCCACCTTCTTTCCTTCATCATTGGAAGTATCCCCCGGCTGAACCTGACCACGCTCAGCAGCACCTGCTCAAAAGCCGACTGCCAGTCCTCGTCATTCAGATTTTCAAAAATCCCTGCCACCGGTCCCCCGCAGTTATTGACCAGTATGTCAATATGCCCGAAATTTTTATTGACTACGTCTATTGTTGCGTTTATGTCTTTTGTGGTGTTAATGTCACAAACACACCAGAGCGGCTCAATGCCGGAAGATTTCTTTATTTCATCCGCAGTTTTAATTAGCTGATCCTTTGAGCGTGCGCAGATTGCCACGTTGCAGCTTTCCTGAACGAAAGCTTCTGCTACTGCACGCCCAATGCCTGAACTTGAAGCCGTTACAAGCACTGTCTTGTCTTTCAACTGAAAATCCATATTTCTCCTGCTTTTATGTCAGTAAATAAATGGGAACACTTTGCAATACGGATTGCATCAGAATAAGTATAATAAAATTTATACTTAGAGAAAATATTAAAGGAAGTCTAATTAAAGGTTTGCCATGCCTTGGGTAATAGGCTCTCCAGGAAGTGCAATAGCCTGGAGAATCCCCAGGCCTGGCAGATTTGAGTGTTCACATTGGACTCTCTACCGTCGACTTTTTGTACCTGTTTACTGACTCATGCCTTTCAGTCTGCAAGCACCTTGCCTATTTCGCACTCCCTGCACTTATCCTTGCTGCAGAAGCTCCTGAAGAGTTCAATCATTCCCTGAGAAAGGATGCTCCTTTTCCACGAGTCCTCTACATAAAGAGAGCTGGCAACGGTCTTGACGATATTGTTATTATCCGGCTGTATGTATGAAGAGAATATCTGGAGCACGGTTTTGGAAAGTTCCTTGTTGCCGTGAATTTCCGAATATATGGATACATAAGGCAAAACAATATTTATGATGATGTCATCAATTCTAGAACCACCGATGAAATATTTGATTTCATCTTCAGTTGGCTTATCCAGTACATAGTGAGTCTTCCAGAAGCCATCCGAAGGAACGATAAAAAGCGACTTTACGGAGCGGAGCAGGACTTCCTTATTTTTAATTTCTTCGAACTTTTTAATCATACGGCCAATCATATCCTCAAACATTATCCTCTGCAGAAGCACGGCGCCCCCGGCAAGCCGTATCGTAGGGAAATTCTGGGGTCTCAGCTTGAAGAAATGCCAGTTAATTTCGGAAAAAACCTTTCCGTCGTAGCGGTCCTTAACCGTATCCCACAGCATAATTGAATTATCCACGTGCTCTGCAATTTCCTTGTCCTCGTACGTCTTATCAAAAGAAATCAGTCCCGATATATAAAACAGGCAGGCCCTGATTGTTTCAAGTGAATTTGCCTCATAGACCACTTCTCTTAAGAATTTCAGGTTTGCCGACTGTGCGAGCTTAAGCATAATTGCCTTGTTGTTTGAATATCCCAGGGCCTCAAAGATGAACTCATAGAAAAGCTGCTGCCAAAGCTCCTTGTCCTTAAAATCCTTGTATGAGAATTCCCTTGAGAGGAACTGTTCGCTCAAGTCGTACCCGATCACGGGCTCCCTGAGGTCGAGCTCTTTTACGTATGCAAGCTCTTTAAGTCTTTCGTATATTTTGTCGCACCTCTTGCGGAAGCGTGAAATGCCAAGGCTGTAGAGGAAATCCAGCTTTAGTTTATTTTCCACCTTCTGGCTTTTCTGTGAGCACCTGAGGTGGTTGATGCCTGCGGTGTTTTCAAGAGAGGCCTGTTCAAAAACTTCGAGTGAAATGTTCGTGTCCAGGAAGTCCGTTATGCAGAGGACCGGAATTTTTCTTTTATCTGAGCTAAAAACGAATGGATGGCGATGTTTGTTGTTAAATACTACGTGAAGAATTACGCTTGAATACTTGGCGTCCTGGAAGTGGCCGTGGTTCCGCCAGTCACTTATGTCAACATCAATTTCAACGTCCCCCACATAGGTGAGGTTTCCTATGCGTATCCGGGCGTTCTTGAAATCTGGGCCCGAAGTGTCGGTGTTGTGAAAGCCGGTATCCAGAATGGATACCGATTCACCATCAATAGTATTAACCGAGCGTTTCAGTTCGTCGGATTTCCAGACCTCATAGAGAGCTTTTTCAGTGACCTTGGCAGCACGGTTCATATGATATCCTCAATTTATTGTTCAAAATGGACGATATATGAGAACCTGAGACTATATAATATATAAAAATATTTCTTAAAATCCTGCTGACAAATAAAAAATGCGCCGTGGGGAGGCCCGTTTGTATTCCCTGCTAGCCTTTGTGCCAGACCTCACTGACCCTGTTGTTCAGAGAAATGATCTCCTGCTTTGCCGCTTTACCGAAGTCTTCATTCTGGCTCCTGTATATGAGCGCACGGCTTACATTTACGAGGAATTTTTCCTTTTGGCTTTTCTTAAATGCTTTTACCACCCCTTCAAGGCTGCCTCCCTGTGCCCCCACGCCCGGGAGCAGAACGGTCAGTCCTTCAAAAGAATCAACATTTTCCAAAAGCTCTTTTTCATTTGTTGCGCCAAAAACAATTCCGCAATTGCCGCGACTGTTCCAGTCCTTTACTTTTGAGATGACCTGCTGAAAGAGATATTGCCCGTTATCTAACTTCATTTTTTCAAAATCACTTGAGCCCGGGTTTGAGGTCAGGGCCAGCATAAAGCTTAGCTTATCTTCATACTGAAGGAAAGGCTCGACGGAATCGAAACCCATATAAGGGTGCAGTGTAACGGCATCAAACTTAAAATGTTCAAACAAAGAGACGGCGTACATATTGCTCGTGTTGCCAATGTCGCCTCTTTTTGCGTCTCCAATTGTAAGCACGTCCTGCGGAATTAATTCCAGCGTCCTCTGAAGCTGTTCAAGTCCGCGGCTTCCGTCTTTTTCATAGAATGCGAGGTTCAGCTTGTAGGAAGCAGCATACTCGTATGTATATTCAATTATGATCTCGTTGAATTTCAGCACCGGCTCTTTTTCTTTCAGCAGGTGCTGTGGTATTTTCTTTATATCCGTATCCAGACCAACGGCAATGTGCCTGCCGGATTTCAGTTTGAGTTGAAGTTTTTCTTGTGCAGTCATAAAAAAGGATTTGTCATGATTTTTCAGGTATATTGTTTCCTGTTTCTGTATATGTTGGCAACAATGCCAACCAGGAACGTATTAGTCATCAGAGAGCTGCCGCCATAGCTCAAGAACGGCAACGGAACCCCGATTATGGGCATTATGCCTACGGTCATGCCGACATTTATGGCAAAATGCGTAAAAAGTATGGCCAGCGTACCCACCGTAACCAGGCTGTTGAACTCACTTTTCTCCCTTGCCGAGGCAGCAATTTTCAGGAGCCTGAAGAAAAGGAAGAAGAAAAGACACACTACGATCAGGCTGCCAATAAGGCCGAACTCCTCTCCAATTACGCAAAAAATAAAGTCAGTCCACTGCTCGGGTATAAACCTCAGCTGTGTCTGGTTACCCATAAGGTATCCCTTGCCCAGCAGTCCCCCTGAACCGATTGCAACCTTGGCCTGAATTGCATTGTAGCCGGATCCCAAAGGATCGGCATTAGGGTCAACAAAGGTTTCAATGAGCTGCTTTTGGTGCGGACTCAGGTATTTGAAGGCAATATTAAACAAATAACCGGCCGATACGTTAAGGGCAAAAATGGCTCCGCTTATGATGAGTTTTTTCTTGAAGAAGAAGAGTGCAGCAGCAATTGCCACCAGGCATATTATAAAGGCTACTGTACCGAACATGGAAGAAAAAACTGCAAGCCCCGGGGAAATCATTGTAAACAGACCGAAAAGGCTTATCCCCTTCCAGAAGACGAGTACAACTGTAAGTGAAATAAAAACCAGCGCCGTTCCCATGTCGGGCTCCATGAGAATGAGTACGACGGGAATAAAACCGATGGCAAACCCCGAAATTATGCTCCAGATAGATTCAATGTTGGTTTTTTCCCGGCTTAAAAATGTTGAGAGGAACAGAACTGTACCAACTTTTGCAAACTCGGAAGGCTGCATGTTGAAGAAGCCTATATCGATCCAGCACCTCTGTCCGTAGACTTTCTTTCCGACAAAGATCACTGCAACCAGCAGAAGGACCGTAACTATATAAGCAGGGACGGAAACGAGGCTGAAGCTTCTGGGAGAAGCGAAATAAGTAATAAAGAAGATGGACGTAGACACACCTACCCAGAAGAGCTGTTTACCGAAATTTCCGCTCGCAGACGGGTTATTGAGCGTGGCACTGTAAATGGCAACAAGCCCTATTCCCGTAAGCAGAAAAACCGAGAGAAAAAGTACTACGTCAAACTTGTCTTCTAACTGATAATCAATTCTTGATCGAGGCCTCAACTATCTTCTCCTCACCTTTTAGTCCGTTATTTTGCTTCTTTGGCACGTTTGGTTTATTTGGCGCATTTTGTTTGTTCGGAACGTCAGTTTTCTTTGGCGTGCCCGATTTATTCAGATAAGCCTGAATTACACTCTTTGCAATTGGTGCCGCCCAGGTGGCGCCGAAGCCGGCATTTTCAACCAGTACTGCTACAGCGATCTTCGGGTTTTCATACGGCGCAAAGCCCATAAACCAGGCATGGTCCTTGCCGTGCGGGTTCTGTGCGGTACCTGTTTTTCCGGCAACCGTAATTCCCGGAATTTTAGCAATAGCAGCCGTACCGGCGCCATTGACCACCAGGTACATGCCATGCTTTACAATTTCCATCGTTTTCCGGCTCACCTTAGTGTCAATAGGGTCAAACCTGAAAGGAACAAGCCTGTTTGTCTCAGGATCCATATATCCCTTTACAAGATGAGGCTTAATGGATTTACCGTCGTTTGCAATCAGGGCGACGTACTGTGCCAGCTGCATTGGTGTAACGCTAAGTTCACCCTGTCCGATACCCAGGCTGACAATAAAACCTTTCGTCCAGCCATTACGGCCGTATCTTTTATTATAATATTCAGTTGAAGGCAGGATACCCCTGTTCTCCTCGCTTATATCCACGCCCGTCTTATGACCGAAGCCGAAACGCCTTGCATAGTCGGCCCATTTATCCAGACCGATCCTTAATATCAGCTGGTAGAAGAATGTGTTGCAGGATTTTTCAATTGCGTGTTCAACCGTCAAAGGTCCATGCGCGCCACCGTGGCATTTGAAGAACCTTCCGAAATAAAAGC
This sequence comes from Ignavibacteria bacterium, assembly GCA_025612245.1. Lineage (GTDB taxonomy): Bacteria > Bacteroidota > Ignavibacteria > Ignavibacteriales > SURF-24 > JAAXKN01. Next base: position 16,757 of record JAAXKQ010000012.1, on the reverse strand, counting down.
CACCGGGGCAGTTGATAACCGACTGCGGAGTGATGATCCCTTCCTCTAGCGCGGCTATTGCGGCCAAAGGCTTAAAGGTAGATCCCGGCGGGTTGGCTGAAAGCGTTGCACGGTTATAAAGGGGTTTATCGGGGTCGCTGTTTAAGTTTCTCCAGATCTCCTTTGGAGTCACGGTAGTAAAATTGTTCAAATCATACTGCGGGGAGCTGACAAAAGCAATGATTTCACCCGTTGAGGGTTCAATTGCAACAAGTGCGCCTTTGAGTCCCTTAAAGCCCCTTTCGGCCGCTTTCTGTGCGTCTGCATCAATAGTCAGTACCAGGTCATCACCTTTGATGGATTCCTTGTCATTCCGCCCGTCCTTGAAGCGTCCGATCTCTTTTCTCCTGGAATCAACCAGCACGTATTTTACGCCCTTAATTCCCCTCAGGTACTTTTCGTATGTCTTCTCAATGCCGTTGTTCCCGATAAAGTCGCCCATGTCGTAATAATCTTTATTCATTTCGAGCTGTTTGCGGGAAATTTCTTTCGTGTAGCCGAACATGTGAGCAGCCATAATGCTGTCGGGGTACTCCCTTTCCATGTCAACAATATAGCTTACGCCCGGGAGCTGTTCCTTGTTTTCCTCGATCCATGAGATGACCTGGAAGGTGACGTCCCTTTGTACCCTGATGGGCAGATACTTTGAATACTGGGCATTGTCGGTGAGGATCTCGTCTATATATCCCGGGTCGGCACCGATGACGGTTTCGATCACGTTATTGAGTTTCCTGCTGTAATATGCGGGCGTAATAAGAAGAGTATAAGACGGTTTGTTGTTTACAACAATCCTGTAATTCCTGTCGTAAAAGACTCCCCTCAAGGGTGTCTGTACTATTCCTTTAATGCTGTTGTCAGCCGACTTTTCATCGAAAAAGTCGTGCTTGATGACCTGCATGTTAAAAAGCTGCAGCACTACGGCGGCAAAAAAGGATATCAGGACGTAGTAAAGGATGCTACGCCTTATATCAGGACCAAATTTTCTACTGCTAGTCATGCGAATATCTTTCGTGAATGAAATATAACCATAGGTAACGATAAAACAGACGAATACATTGCAGGGAAAAGGCCCTGCATTAAAATCAGTGTAATAATGTTTGAACTGGTCTCAGCCGAGCCGAAGAAAGAGGAAGTAACTGAATCCACGGTACCGATAACCAGAACAATGAACAAAAACATGAAAGTATGAATATTAAGCTCAACCTTGTTGTCGTTATAGAAGTAGCCTGTAAGAAACCCGCTCAGTGTTTTTGAAAACATTGCGCTGCCAAGAATGCCTCCTGAAACAAGGTCGAAGAAAAGTCCAAATATAAACCCCAGTATTGTCCCGTGCATCTGCCCCATTTTCAGAGTATAATAGACCAGAAGTATCAGCAGCAGATCAGGGGCAATCTGATTGTATGAGAGAAATGGGATAACCGTCAGCTGAAGAATAGTCAACGGAATCATCAATAATATTGCAATAAAATAGTCGGCGCGCATCAGTTATTTTTAATTAAATTTAGCTCTAAATTATTCTTCTGAACACTGGGGACAAAAGCAATGACAAAAACGTGTTCAACACGCAAAAAATCTGCATAAGGATTAACTACAATATCATTAAATATTCCGGTCTTATCCCTGTTGCCTCCGGCAACGACTCCAACGGGAATGGAAGGAGGAAATTTTGTGCTGAAGTCTGAGGTTACTATCCTGTCTCCCACCTGCATGTCATAAGTCTTAGGCACGTTCTTAATGGTCAATTCCTTTCCGTTCCACTCCAGAACACCGTCATACCTGCTTCTCTGATTTTTAACAGCAAATTTAAGCTCCCGGTTCCTCAGAGTCCTTACAATCGAATAATCCTTTGAAACGGATGTAACGACCCCCAGAAGCCCCTGGCTGTTAATGACGGGCATGCCGATTTTTATATTCTCCCCTTCGCCAGCGTTAATGATGAAATTACCCTGTGAGGCTGAGGCAAACTTGGAGACGACCTTGGCCGAAATCAAGGGGTATTTGGAAGTATCCTTCAGTGCCAGCTGTCTTCTTAACTCCTCGTTCTGAATGCCATATTCCCTGAGGCTGTTTACCTGCAGCATGAGGCGGGCGTTTTCTTCCCTCAAGTTTTTAACTTCAAAAGCTGTACTAAAAGGTTCTACTACCTTCGATAGGCCCGAAGTAAAAACAGCAAACCCTCCGAAAGCAAAGGCTTTCACCTTTTTTATTCCTGGTTTGCTGTTTAGTGAAAGTACCGAAAGGCTTAACACCAGTAGTAATACTACTATTATGTATTCTTTATATCCGAACCAGAATTTAGAAAAGAATCCCCTCATCAGTATCTTCTATTGCGAATAAATACTTTGGAATACTTATTTAAGTTATCAATAGTTTTTCCCGCACCCCTTGCCACTGCGGTCAATGGATCCTCGGCAACGTGAACCGGCAGATTGGTTTCCATACGGATCCTCTCGTCTATGCCCTTAAGGAGGGCTCCGCCGCCCGTAATCATAACGCCGCGGTCAAGAATATCTGCAGAGAGTTCAGGAGGAGTACGCTCCAGGGACTGCTTAACGGCTTCAACAATCTGAGAAACGTTTTCATTGAGCGCTTCCCTGATTTCAACCGAGCTGACCTCGGCCGTTTTGGGAACGCCTCCCACCAGGTCGCGTCCTTTTACCTGAACCGTAATTTCCTCTTTTAACGGCACTGCGCTTCCGACCTCGCATTTGATGGCCTCTGCTGTCCTTTCACCAATCAGGAGGTTATGGTTTTTCTTGAAGAACTGCATTATTGCGTTATTCATTTCATCGCCTGCAATCCTGATGGATTCTTCGTTTACAATGCCTGAAAGTGCAATTACAGCAATTTCAGTCGTACCGCCGCCGATATCGATGATCATGCTGCCTACGGGGGCTTCAACGTCAATTCCAATACCTATTGCCGCAGCCATAGGTTCAGCAATCAGATGAACTTCCTTTGCGCCGGCATGCTCAGCACTGTCGCGCACGGCTCTTTTTTCAACCTCTGTAACACCGCTTGGAACTGCAATTATAATTCTCCTGCTGGAGATAGGACCGTTGCTTACCTTTTTAATGAAGGCCTTTATCATTCCTTCGGCAATCTCAAAATCGGCAATAACGCCGTCTCTCATGGGCCTGGTAACTCGGATTTCCTTGTGCTCCCTGCCCTGCATCTCTTTGGCTTTGTTTCCGAGTGCAATTATTTTCTTTGTATTTCTATCGTAGGCAACAATCGATGGCTCATTTAAAACAATACCTTTGCCCTTGAGATAAATTAAGGTATTTGCTGTTCCTAAATCAATTGCGATGTCTGTTGAAAAAAAATCGAATATTCCCATATAACCTCTTAGTGCTTAAAATTTCTTATTCCGGTAAATACCATTGCTAAATTATTTTCATCTGCTGCTTTTATTACTTCATCATCTCTGACAGAGCCACCGGGCTGAATAACAGCCTGTATGCCGTTGGATGCCATTTCAATAACTCCATCTGCAAATGGGAAAAATGCGTCCGAAGCAGCCACTGCATTTTCCAGATCGTGCCCGTGTTCTTTTGCCTTTAAGACTGCTATCCTGGCCGAATCAACCCTGGACATCTGACCAGCCCCGACTCCAATGATCTTCCGGTCTTTTGCATAAACAATAGCATTGGACTTGGTATGCTTGCAAACAACCCAGGCCAGTTCAAGATCTTTCCAGAGATCTTCATTAACCTGTTTTTTTGTGACCGTTTTCGTCTGGCTCTTGTCCAGTCTGGAATTGTCCTTCGCCTGGGATATCAGCCCTCCCGGCACGCTCTTATAGAGCACGCTTTCATCTGATAAGGACCCTAATACTTTAACCAGCCGTCTGTTCTTCTTTTTAAGAAGAATTTCCATTGCTTCTTCGGAAAATGAAGGAGCACAAACTATCTCTAAGAAAATTTCATTCAGCTTCAGCGCCGTTTCTTTGTCCACCTCTTCATTGAAGGCTACAATGCCTCCATAGGCTGAGACCGGGTCTGAAGACAGAGCTCTCTGGTATGCATCCAATACCGAACTGCCCATGGCAGCTCCGCACGGGTTTGTGTGCTTTACTATTACACATGCAGTAGATTTAATCTCCTGCACCAGTTCCACGGCAGCAATAAGATCGATTATGTTGTTATAGGAGATCTCCTTGCCGTGTACAATTTCAAAATACTTGTTGAAGCTCCCGTATAAAGCAGCAGCCTGATGCGGATTTTCCCCGTACCTGAGCGACTGGCTGAGGGGGAAATTAAGACGCATGCTGGTCTTTGCAAGCCCGAAGGCTTTCTCTAAAAAGTTTGCAATCAGTGTATCGTAGAAGGAAGTATATGAGAAAGCTGCTGCTGCAAGCGACTGCCTTGTAGGCAGTGAAATTTCGCCTTTCTTTAATTCCTCTATAAAGCCGGAGTACTGGCCTGGATCGGTTAATACGGAAACATACTTGTAATTCTTGGAAGCCGCCCTTATAAGGCTCGGTCCGCCGATGTCGATATTTTCAATCTTTACATCCAGCGGAAGATCCTCTTCCACTACTTTTGGGAAGGGATACAAATTAACACAAACTATATCAATCGGAACCACATTATTTTTTTCAGCCTCAGAAATATCTGATTCATTATCCCTGCGCATCAGTATTCCCCCGAAAATCCGGGGCTGAAGGGTTTTGACCCTGCCTGAGAAAATCTCAGGGAAGTCCGTAAAATCGCTGATTTCTGTACATTTTATATCATTCTGAGTAAGAAGTTTTGCTGTATTGCCTGTTGCCAGAATTTCGTAGCCCAGGCTGGACAAGTCACGCGCAAACTCTGTAATGCCGGATTTATCTGATACACTAATTAAAGCGAGTTTTTTCAACGTTCTACCAATATGTTATTAAAAAACGACGACACGTTCATTTATTGTTTTTACTTTGCCTTCTTCAATTTTTTTAATCACGAAAGGCAAAAGCTCGTGTTCAACTTTCAATACCCTTTCGGCTATTTCCTCTGGAGAATTAACATCCGATATGTCAACGGCTCTTTGAGCAATAATCTTGCCGTTGTCATAAAGCTTGTCAACAAAATGGACTGTCGGACCTGTAATCTTAGCTGAGGAGTTAAACACTGCCCTATGGACATTCATTCCGTACATTCCTTTTCCCCCAAAGGATGGCAGCAATGCAGGATGAATATTAATAATTTTATTTTCAAAATGGTCAATAACGGATTCAGGAACAAGTTTCAGGAAACCGGCCAGAACAATCAGGTCAATTTTCAATTTCCCCAGCAGTCCGGACAGTTCCTCATTGGAAACCGAGCCGCTCTTTTTTTCTTTACATATAACCCACACCGGGATTGAATTGCCCTTTGCCCTTTCAACTGCGCCGCTATCCGGCCTGTCAGTAAAAACGGCTGCAACTTCAACGTTCAGAAAACCGCTCGATTTTGCGTCCAGAATAGCCTGTAAGTTTGAACCCCTGCCTGAGACAAATACCGCTATTTTTAACATTATCTTCTATTTTAACGTTTGGAAAGTTAGTCATTTAAACAAAAATAATCAATGTAATCTCAAGGGGAAAAACAAATAAAATTTGTCCCAAATGCAGTCCCCTTTTAAGCTGCCCCTCACTTCAAATTCATGTTGAGGCCATTGAGAGATTTCACATTTTTAAGCTTGCCTCTTCTTAAAACGGGTTTCAGAGCTTCCACCTCATGCTTTTGACCCACCCGCTCAGCTTTGCCTTGTAGTCAAAATCGCCATACGACTCGGCTTTATCCAGGTATTTAGATGCCATCTGCTTATTGCCGTTTTTCAGGTAAGCTCTGGCGCCATAGTAGCAGGCAAAAGGCTTAATCCACTTTTCTTCCTTTGTATCCATATAAAGTGCTTTGCCGGCAAAATCCACGGCCTCGCCTGTTTTGCCCAATTCATAGGCTACATCGCTTAAATACTGGTAGGCCTCCCCTTTAAGCTTGTCATTTTCAAGCCTTGGCAGTACGTTTTTCAGGTCGTAATAGGCCTCATTAAACTTAGCGTCTTCAATCAGGTTGGAGGCTTTTAAGAGAATAATTTCGTTTCCTGACAAGGGGTGGTCGTAGTAGATTTCCCCTTTTCTTTTTGCATAAATGTCATCCGGAATGTCCAGGTTGCCGTTTCTGGCCAGGATGTAATTTCTCTGGGCTTCCCTTCTGTTTTTCGTCATCTCATAGCTAAGAGCAGTCCTAAGATATGCAATGCCAGAGTAGTCGAAATCCCTGGTTGAGGAGAGGAATTTCTGGTAGTAGCCCACGGCGTGCTGAAAGTCGTTCCTGTGGAAGAATATGTCGCCAAGGAGGAAATTGGAATAAGAGATAATCTGCTGGAATCTCATGTTGTTATTCCTGATTACGTCTTTCAGGACTTTTTCGGCTTCCACGGGTTTTCTGTACTTTACCAGCACCACGGCCAGTGAATACTGGAAAAGTGAATTCCTTGGGTATTGCTTTATCAGCTGCCTGAGGTAATTGGCAGAAGTCTCATAATCGCCGTAGCTTTCCGAATAAATCTGCGAAAGGAAGAATGCAGCCTCAGGCTTTGAATACTTACCGTACTTAAATGCCTTTTTCAGGTAATAAACGCCCTCTTCCTTGGAGCCCGAGAAACCGGCTATCTTCAGTGCCCACTTGAATACGCCCGGAACAAAGCTGATAGCGTAGCTGAAGAGCCCCTTGCACAGGTAGATATCGTTATTATACGGGTAATGTTCCTGTACCTTATTCAGGTACTTGTTTGAACTCTTGGCCGCCCAGACGGCGTCGATGGATTTGTCGTTTTTTGAAAATGCCATTGCCCTGAAGCCGTAGCTGGCACCAAGCACGTAGAGGGAATTTTCATTGTTATCCTGCTTATCCAGGAGTTTCTGCGCCTTGTCGATTGCAATATCCGACAGGCGCATGAACCTGCTAAAGTCAGACTGGTCCTTGTTGCTGATAAAAGCCCAGAGATAAATCTCCGACTTGTAGTGGTATCCCCGAGGGTCATCCGGATATTTATTAATAATTTTCTGGAACTCAGCTTCCGCCTCCTGCACCTGAAAATTATACGAATACCACAGGCCTCTGTAGATTGAAGCTACAATCTCACTCTGGGCTGATATCTTAGCCGTAAAGACAAAAAGGAAGAGAACGACAAGCTTTTTAAGCATTTTTGCTTTCTGCCAGACTGCGTGAATACTCCAGTGAAGCCTTTACAAATTCCCTGAAAAGAGGGTGGGCTTTTGTTGCCCTGGACTTCAGTTCAGGATGGAACTGGCATCCCAGGAACCACCTATGCTCCGGAAGCTCAATCATTTCAACCAGATGCTCATCCGGCGAAAGTCCGCTGAAAATCATTCCCTTTTCTTCCAGGCATCCCCTGAAGCTGTTGTTTACTTCGTATCTGTGCCTGTGGCGCTCGGAGATTTCAGGAGCCTTGTAGGCTTCCATGGCCTTTGTGCCATCCTTTATCTTGCACGGAAATGCGCCAAGACGCATTGTAGCCCCAAGATTTTTAACCTTCTTCTGCTCAGGCATAAGGTCTATCACGTTATACTGGTTTTTGACGAATTCCGAGCTGTTGGCCTTCTTCATGCCGCAAACGTTTCTTGCATACTCAATTACGGCACACTGCATTCCAAGACAGATTCCAAAGAACGGGATGTTATTTTCCCTGGCATACTGTATTGCACGGATCTTACCTTCAATTCCCCTTTCGCCAAACCCGCCAGGAATCAAAAGTCCGCTTATTCCTTCAAAGAACTTTGCCGGATCCGCCTTTTCTACGTCTTCGGCCCTAATGTATCTTAACTTTACCTTTACATCGTTCTCAGCCCCGGAGTGAACGAAGGCTTCGCTGATGCTCTTATAGGCATCCAGGTAATCGGTGTACTTGCCGGTAATTGCAATTTCAACTTCACCCGATGGATTTTTAACCTTCTCTACAAAGCCTTCCCAGTCCTCAAGTTTTGTTTTTATATCGGGCAGTTTAAGGCGCTCTAAAACCATCTTATCCAGCTTCTGCCTGTGAAGAACGAGCGGGACTTCATAGATTGATGAGCAGTCGTAGTTGGAAATTACGGATTTTGAATCGACATTACAGAAGAGCGCAATTTTTTCCCTGAGCTCTTTAGAGAGTTTCTCTTCAGAACGGCATACCAGTATGTTGGGCTGTATTCCAAGCTCCAGGAGGTTCTTAACGCTGTGCTGTGTGGGTTTTGTCTTTACCTCGCCCGCCGAGTTAATGTAAGGAACAAGTGTTACATGAATGCTGATGGCGTTTTTCCTGCCAACTTCCATCATCAGCTGGCGCATGGCCTCAATGAATGGGAGGCTTTCAATGTCACCCACAGTCCCGCCGATCTCTGTAATAATGATGTCGTACTCGCCCGTCTCACCCAGGCGGAGCATCCTGCTTTTAATTTCGTCTGTAATGTGGGGAATAACCTGTACGGTAGCACCAAGGTAATCACCCCTTCTTTCCTTTGTAATAACATCAAAATAGACCTGCCCGGTAGTAGTGTTGTTATGCCTACTCATGCTGACATCGAGGAATCTTTCATAATGCCCCAGGTCCAGGTCTGTTTCAGCACCATCATCCGTCACATAAACTTCCCCATGCTGGAAAGGATTCATTGTTCCAGGATCCACGTTGATGTATGGATCAAATTTCTGTACTGTTACACTAAATCCCCTTTGCTTTAAGAGAAGGCCCAGAGATGAAGCGGTAATTCCCTTGCCGAGTGATGAAACTACACCACCTGTGACAAAGATGTATTTAACTTTCTTCTTGTTGCTCATGTCAATTCTATCTATTTTGTTATACAACCAATATTCTCTAAGAGTTTAACACACATATCCAAAGAGTTCCCCCGAAGAATGCATAACTTTAAGGATGCATAATTTCAGCACGTTTCTTTATCAATATAAAATAAGTATGATCCCCGGGAATAATTGAGAACTGCAGTTTGAAATATAAAATGTTGGACCTAAATTTATCTAAAAAAACAATAAACTTCTACCTTAAAGCACAAACCGGGAAAAAAAAGGGACAATAATACGAGCCTAACCTGCTTTTTGGACCTCAGGAGACTGCCTGGTCCTAAAGAACAGCATTCCGCCAAGGTGTATTACAACGGCAAAGGCTAGTCCTGCTATCATTGGCTCCACTTCACTTAAGAACGCAATATCTGCAATTTCTGCTCTCAGTATGTACCACATAAGGCTCGCAAGGCATGAAATGACTATTTCGGCCAGTGCAAAGCCGGAGCCTATTCTTAGCCCTGGATAATAGGCCGAGATAACCGGTATTATTATGCCGGGGATGCAGATGGTGCCGATCGTGTACCAAAGGTCTATTACCGAGGGGATCAGATATGCCAGCGCAATAGATACTGCGCCCGAGACGATTAGGCCCAGTACCGTATATTTCTTCAGTGAAGAATCATCCTTGGTCTTCTTTCGGCTAAAGAGAAAATCTTTTCCGAATGTAGTTGCGCTTAAAAAGAAGAAGCTGTTTGAGGTGGATAAGATGGTTGCAAACATGGCCGAATAAAATAGCCCTTTTAGGCCCGGTCCAAGGAGCTTTTCGGCCAGCATGGGAAATGACAAGACGGGCGTCTTAAGATCAGGCAGGGCTGCACGCGAATAAAGCCCCGTAAAAGTAGTCAGAAAATCGAAAAGCGCCCAGAAGAATATTGAAATTATAATCCCCTTTACCGCAACATTGCCGTCTTTTGCCGCATAGCACCTCTGGTGGAAGCCCGGATCGGTAAAAGTCCAGAGTGCAATTAAAAACCATACGAGGATATAAGTATAAGATGCCCCTCCGCTTAGGCTTAAATGTCCGGGAGGCAGGTTCGTCTTAAGGAACGTAAAATTGCCGAGCGAGGAGTATGCAGTAAATAGAATTACAATAAAACCCGCAAACATGACAAAAAACTCAAAGGCATCTGTCAGTAAGTCCGACCGGTAGCCTCCTTTCAGAAGGTAGGCAGCTGATAAGAATGTAGCAACTATCAGGCTCCAGAAAAGACTGATCTTAAAGATCATGCTTATAAGGCTTCCAATCATGAGAAGATACGGAGCCGGAGAAACAAGTATGAACAGCAGCATTGCGCTCGAAAGTGCTACCTTGCTGCCGTAGGTATCTCTCAGCTTATCGGGAATTGTAAACAACGAAGCATTACGTATCTTTTTTGCAAAGAAGAGTGCAAAGAAAAATGCAAAAATGTAGTACGGGAGTCCCTGCGTAAACCAGCTGGAAATGCCGTATCGGTAGGTAAATTCCCCTACCCCCAGAATTCCACCATACCAGGTGGATACGTTTGTAAGAATAAAGAGAAAAAGCCCTACCTTCCTTCCCGAAAGCAGGTATCCTTCGGCCGTTTCAGTCTCTTTTTTTTCGGGCAGAAACCCAATGACAATTACTATCAGGAAAAAAGAGAGTATAATTACTATGTCCCAAAAGCTAAAAGAGATCATGCGCCTTTACCAGGTTAAAATTGCGTATAATGAAAATGAGCCCCCCTTTTACCTTCAGGCGGACCTCGTCGCAGGTTGCCTCATTGCTTGTACTCTCGCGCAGGCCATAAGGCAGGGTTTCGTTTAAAAGCTCATACTTAAGCCCTTTTGAGCTTATTTTTGTTTTTTTGTCAAAAGCATAAATTGAAATTGTTTCACCCGGCACTGTCCTCAGGCAAAATTCTCCCTTGTGCACCGTAAGGAAAGACCTTTCACTGATTACTTTAAGGGAAATCAGGCTGGAAAACCTCAAAACAATGCCAAGGTTGCTGAATGAATGGTCGAGCCTGTCGCCAATGACGCCGGTAAGGACGCACTCGCTGAAATGGTGTTTAATTGCAAACTTCAGGCATTTCTCAACGTCGGTATCATCCTGGCTTTTGACCCTTTTTATGATGGTCTTTCCCTCATAAAAACTCATCGTTCCGGGCTGAATGGAATCCAGGTCGCCAATGATGTAATCGGGAATTATGTTCAGGCGCTTTGCGCTGTTAGCCCCGCCATCGGCACAGATGAGCGTTGAATACCCTTTTTGTTTTAAGAACGGGAAAATAGTTTTCTTCGGAGCCTTTCCGTTTGCAATTATAACACACTTTTTCATTATTTGCCTTAATTTACTTTAGAATTGATCCTCTTTACAAGCCCAGCTGCAACCCAAGAATGAAGTTGCGTTCGGCAGCCGGGAAGAATTCCCCGCCTATGGCGTATGCTGCATACATGCTGTCGAAGAGGTTATTTACCCTGGCTGAAATCTTCAGAGAATTCAGGCTTGCCGGGAGCTTGAACTCATAGCTTGCAAATATGTCTGCCGCAAAGTAAGGATCAACTACGTTATCCGTATAGCTGTTAAAACCGGGATAAGCTTCCAGATAAGACTTCAGGTTTTTGTCGTAATTATCCGAATAATACTTTCCGACGTACCTTGCCGTAAGAATTGAAGTCAAGCCGCCGAAGTTAACCCTGACCGATCCGCTCAGGAGAAAATCCGGAAATCCGCTAATCCTATTCCCGTTAAGACTGATTGATCCTACGGTATCTGCGCCAGTCAATGGGCTGCTGTAGCCGACAAAAGTTTTTCCCTTAAGGATGCGATTCCTGCTGAAGGTTCCGTTCAGTATGAATTCAAAATTTCGGGTAAGCTTTAACAAGCCGTTTAATTCAATTCCAGAGTGAACCGTCTTATCCATGTTGCCCGTAACCGGTTGTCCGAACCTGTCCACTTGTCCCTGCTTTACAATCTCATGGTCAAAGAGCATATAAAAGAGGTTAAGGCCGGCTGAATAGTTTTTCCCGAAGAACGAGGTGCCTGCTTCAATGTCATTCATGGTTTCCGGGCTGACCAGTGGGCTGCTAAAGTCGTATTTTCCAGCAGCAATCTCCTTAAACTGCGGTTTTGAGCCTCCTTCGGGGTCATAGGACATATGGCTTGATTCGCCTGCGTCGTAGTAATTGGTGAGTCTCGGTTCCCTTGTAACCCTGGCTGCAGTCAGAAAGATATTCTGTTCGGAATTGATCTTGTAGTTTATGCCCACACGGGGGTTAAAAAACACGTCCTGAACCTTGAAGTCGTTGCCCAGGTATTTTTCGTCATAAAGCCTGTACCTGAAGTATGCAAGCTGCAGCTCTGCCAGCAAGTTCAGTTCCGGGGAGAAGTTATAGCTTTCATGTGCAAAAACGTTATATATATCCTTTCCCCCGCGGTACTGGTAGTACCTGTAGTTTTTGTCGATTCCCAAAGGCAGGTTATCGGCATAGTTAATTGAACCCCAGTGCAGCGATCGGTGCTGGCGGATTTCGGCACCGAGTATAAGCTCCCCGTTATCGTGCTCAATTCTAAGGCGGGGTATCCACCCGAACTGTTTGTTTTCCACCTGCGCGCGCACGAGTGCGTTGGCAGGGTTTGAAGTAGCCGTAATACCGTTTTCCTTTGTCATCCTGAAATATGATGTATCGGCCCAGGAGGCGTCGTAATCGTAATAACCGGTCCCAAGCACAAGGAACAAGGCTGAGTTAAATGAAATGCGGTCGTTAATTGTGTATTCATTTAACAGTTCAAAGTGCGGCTGTGAGAAGTTCTCTATTTCATCCGCCCTGCGTTCTACCGTATAGTCGAATTTCCCGTCTGAGGCACCCCAATCCGAATAATTCATTCTTCTCAACTCTTTATCCTTTACTGCAAACTTGGGCAAGCCAGTATATGCAAGTCCGTCTGAAATCGGGCCGCCGTAAAAGTTCACCTGTGTCGTCAGGCTTTTGTCATAACGCACGGCAGAGACGTAGTAAGCATTAAAGTTGCTCCAGGCGTTGTTCCTGTAGCCTGAGCTGAGGGTCTTGGAAAGCATTGTATGGATTGAATAAGTATTGTCAATCAGGCCGCTTGAGAAGCTGGCGCTGTACTTCCTGGTGTTATAGCTTCCCGTGAAGGCTCCGAACTCGAAACCGGGCTTATTGCTGAATGAGGAAGTAATTATGTTGATTGATCCGCCGATTGAAGGATAGCCCGTAATTCCCGAGCCTGCACCCCTTTGAACCTGAATGAGTTCCGAGTTGGAGAGTATGTCGGGGAAATCAAGCCAGTATACGTTATGATCCTCGGGATCATTCTGCGGGACGCCGTTAATGGCTACCGAGATCCTCCTCTGGTCGAAGCCCCTGATGCTTAAATAGTTGTAACCGATGGAGCTTCCCGACTCCGAATAAAACGTGGTTGAAGGAAGTGAGGAAAGGAACTCGGGTACATCCTGTTCCATGTATTTTTCTTCAATATTGCTTCTTTTTACCTTTGAGAATGCAAGTGGCGTAACGCCCTCTTTCCCGATGCTTCCCGTAACAAGAATCGTCTGTGAGGAGATGATCTGCGGGGCTAGGCTGACAAGGATGGGCTTCTCGGGGCTTGCCTGGTCTGCTTTTACGCGCTTCGTTCCGTAGCCGACATAACTAATGACCAGATAAGCGGGCTGCTTTGAAGCGCCCAAAGAAAGGCTGAAAGAACCATTTTCATCCGTGGTGGTTTTAAGGTCTGTACCTTCCACGAGAACGCTTGCAGAATTAAGCCCCTTCAGGGTTTCGGAATCCACAACTTTACCTTTAATTAGGTCATTCTGCGCCAGGACGATCCCGCTAAAAAACAAAAAAAGAATAATTATATACTTCATTACTTTTCTCCTTTTAAAAAAAAAGAAAGCCGTTTTCGTGAAAACGGCTAAAAGTATCAATTATTCTTTAAATTCTTTAGTCGTTTCCCTACGCTGGTATTATCCAGATCAGGTGAAAGGGTATAATCTCAGCCACGGGAAATATTTCCCGCAACACCCCTAACGTCGGCTTTCCTGTTAGTTCAATATGATACTACAAAAATAAGAATAAATTCAGAATTAGACTAGTCATCAACCTTTAATTTTTGGCCAATAGACAATTTATTTCCTTTAATGTTATTTTTTTTCTTCAAATCCTTAACATCCATGTCGTACTTTTGAGCAATGTCATACAAAGTCTCACCCTGTTTCACCTTATGGGTAGCAGACTTCTTGCCCTTAGCCTTCTTATCAACGGCCAGTTCTTTTTTAGTTTTGTTATCTGTCTCCTCTTTTTTCGATTTTTTGACAGTCAACTCTTTTTTTGTAGTATCCTTTTTATTTGCAACTTCTTTTTTATCGGTTTTCTTTGCAGTAATCCTGTCTTCCGATTTTTTTGAAGAGACCTTATCCTCAGAGGCAACCTTGGTCTTTTTCTTGTTAGAAACCTTGTCTTCAGTAGCGACTTTGGTATTCTTCTTATTTGTGACCTTTTCCTCAGAGGTAACTTTAGTACCCTTCTTGCTGGTGTTGATCTTTAATTTGTCGCCAACAACAATCTTGTTTCCGGAAATATGATTCCATTTCCTCAGGTCTGAAGCCCTTACGCCGTAGAGCTCGGCAATATGACCAAGGGTCTCGCCGCTCTTAACGGTGTGAGTTCCGGCAGAAGAAGAAGAAGAACTGGATTCATTACTGTCATCGTTATTTCTTGATCTTCTTGTAACTTTTGTATCTGAAGAAGCATACTGCTCACCCTCGTCGGAATAGATTTTAAGAGTCTTTCCGGCGGTAATTCTGTTGCTGTTCAGCTTGTTCCATTTCTTCAGGTTTGAAACCGAGACATGGTACTTATCGGCGATGTGGCTGATGGCGTCACCCTGCTTCACCTTGTAGTAATTCAGTGTAGCTGAAGCCTTGCTTTGATTGTCACCCAGTGCAGTTGTAGTCTCATTGCCGAATATTTTTATGCTCTTGCCCGCGGTCAGCTTTTTAGACGTAAGCTTGTTCCACTTCTGGAGCTGCTTTACGGTTACGCCGAATCTGGAAGCAATTTCACCAATCGTATCGCCGTGTCTTACTTTGTATTTTGTAAGACCGCTTCTCTTGTAATTGCTCTTCTGGTTAGGCGACAGATAAGGGCTGTTGCTTTCAGCCAGTATTTTCAGCTTTGTACCGCCATTGATCCTGCTTTTATGCAGACCGTTCCACTGTTTAATCTGTGAAATGGTAACATTGTACTTTGAAGAAATGCTGGCAAGCGACTCGCCTCTTCTAACCTTGTGTGTCACCCACTTCGAATTGTTCCTGAGCTGCGTATTCTTAAGAGATCTCTTTTCCACTGCAGTCTGGTTATCCAGGCTTGCGTAGTAATCCTTCTTATCCTGCGGGACGTAAACACTAATTGTCTGTCCGACGTGAATAGCATCAGTATAAGAAATGTTGTTCCAGTTTCTTAAGTCGGATACCCTGACATTAAAGAGGTCTGCAATTTCCGTAAGGTTATCGTTTTTCTTTACGCTGTACTGAACGAGAGCTTTTCCTTCAGGGCGAATAACTACGTTACTCTGCTCATCGTTGTCGTTTGAGTTCTGGTCGTCGGAAGTAGTCTGGTTGTCTGCCTTGTTCTGGTTATCAGCAAGCTGCGGATTATCATCCTCCGTATCGTTGGCTGCAATTTCCGTATTGTCATCTGTGGCGGCAACTTCAGTCTGCTGCTGGTTGTTCTGTACGGTATAAGGAGCCGATGAACTCTTTTCGTTATTTTTATCCACGGCAGGAGCTGTATCCGTATTGACCACAAAATCGGTTGCATTGAAGCCTGCTACAGGAATCTTTAAGGGAACGCCCTTCGGAAGCTTCGTCCTTGTGGATATGTTATTAACCTTTGCAAGTTCGGTTGCAGAGATACCGTACTTCTTGGCCACCTTAGAAACGGTCTCCCCTTTCTTTACATAATAAAGAGTAAACTGCACCTTGGCGTCGTCAGGAATATTCTTGAAGTTTGCGGCAAACATGTCGACCTTGCCCTTTGGAATTCTCAGCATGTAACCGCCCGGATAATCAGGTGGTGTTGAGCGCTGCGTCAGTTCAGGGTTAAGATCCTGAAGATCCTCTAAAGTCGTATTGGCACACTTTGCCAGGACATTCAGGTCAATGCCTTCGGTAACTTTATAGGTATCATATTCCAGGGGCTTTTCAAACATCAAATTATTAAAGCCGTACTTTGCCGGATTGCTGGCAATAAGCGAGACAGCAATAAACTGCGGAACATAGTCGCGTGTTTCGCGCGGCAGATAGTCCCTGATATCCCAGAAAGTATTCTTTCCGGTCCTGTTTACTACTCTTTTTACAGTACCCTCGCCGCAGTTATACGAGGCAAGTGAAAGATACCAGTCGCCAAACATGTTGTAGAGGTTTCTCAGGTATCTTGCAGCAGCCCTGGTAGCTTTTTCGGGATTTCTTCTTTCGTCAAAATAAATATCCGAATTAAGCCCGTAGAGCTTTCCTGTAGAGCTCATAAACTGCCACATACCAACGGCCTTTGCCCTGGATTTTGCAACGGGATTGACGCCGCTTTCAACCATGCTTAAGAAGATAAGCTGTGTTGGTACTTTTTCCTCGGCAAAGATCTTCGCCATCATTGGGAAATACTTGCCTGAACGTGAAAGCCAGAGGTCCATGTACTTGCGCCACTTACCCTGGAAAATTGAGATATACTGGTCGACATAGCTGTTGACTTCGAGAGGGAAATCGGCAACGATGACAACCTGATTGGGCTTTGAAACAGTCTCTTCTTTAACTTTGATTTCAGGCATGCTCTTTTTCATCCATTCTTCCAAAGCTGCAAAAGAAACACCTTCAGGTAATTCCGATAAACCGTCAACGAACTTCTGATAAT
>JAAXKQ010000024.1 GCA_025612245.1 Ignavibacteria bacterium | reverse complement strand
ACATTGCCATTCCGCCGTCAACGGAAATTACCTGTCCTGTTATATAATCAGCATCTGAACTGCACAAGAAACATACCGTCTTGGCTACCTCTTCAGGGCGTCCTTCTCTTTTCATCGGCACCCCCGTCAGTATAGCTTCCTTCTGCTTATCATTCAACTTCGCAGTCATATCCGTAGAGATAAAACCCGGAGCAACAGCATTAACATTTATATTTCTGGATGAAAATTCTTTTGCACTAGATTTTGTAAGACCAATTACACCCGCCTTGGCAGCAACATAATTTGCCTGGCCCGGGTTACCGATTATTGCAACTACAGAAGCGATGTTTACAATTTTGCCGTAGCGCTGCACCATCATCGGCCTGACGGCAGCTTTTGTATAATTAAAAACACTCTTAAGGTTTGCACTGATGACAGCGTCAAAGTCCCCTTCGCTCATTCTCATTAAAAGGCCGTCGCGCGTAATGCCGGCGTTGTTGACCAGTATGTCGATTCCGCCCAGGCTTTCAACTGCAAAAGCAACGGTCTTCTCGGCTTCCATGAGGCTGGAGGCATCGGCCTTAAAGCCAATCACCTTTACGCCGTCGGTAGAAAGCTCGCACTCAATCTGTCTGGCTGTTTCTTCCGAGCTCTGATAAGTAAAGACCACGCTGCAGCCCTTTGCCGCAAGCTCGGTTACTATCGCCCGGCCAATACCGCGCGTTCCGCCGGTAACAATTGCCTTTTTACCCTTTAAGTCCAATGCTATCCTTTATAAATTTATTACTTGTTTAATTCTTTAAAATACTCATCCCTGTACTTCAGGAGCTCTTCATAGCCGTCCTGACCAAGGACATGAATAATCTCTTCAGTGCAGACTTCAAAAACCGTAGAGGTCTGGACCTCTTTTCTATTGCAGAAATGCATACGCTCCAGGTGGCCGTCGTCGATGGTAAATACACCATCTGAAATAACAAGCGGGAATAATATACAATAAAGAGGTTTATATTTCCACTTATTTTCACCATTTTCATGTGCAATTTTTTGAAGCGTACAGAAGCCCTGCTTATCTAAAAATACGCATTTCCCGTTATAAACTTCAGTTCCCACGGCAATGCCGGACTTGAAATCTGGGTCCTCGTTCGGTTCCTCAAACCATGCTGTGTAATCTTTTGTCTGGGAGTCATCCATCGACTGAATGATCCTGTCTTTTATCCCCATTATCACTTCGAACTCTGTGCTTTCGGCATAAACGCCGTAGTAGCAGCATTCACCCGAGCAGTTATGGATATTGCATCCGTTTACGAACTTCTGGGTAAAGATCAAAGGATCGATTTTGAGCCCTTTAATTACACGCATCGGTTTTTCAGCCATCAGAGATACCTTTCAAGATCTGAAAATTTGTCGATTCCGGAACACTTTACGCTGGGATTTATCCTTTTAATGAGGCCCTGGAGCACTTTTCCAGGTCCGATCTCAATGAATTCATCTGCACCGTCGCTGATCATATTGACAATAGTCTCCTCCCAGCGTACAGGCGCGTTGAGCTGCTTTAAGAGCAGGTCCTTAATTTCTTCTTTCTTTGTTTCAGGCTTTGCCGTCACGTTAGCATAAACCGGAATTTTGGCGTCGTAAATCGGCGTCGAATCCAGTTTTTCCTTCAGCTCATCTGTTGCAGGCTGCATTAAAGGTGAATGGAAAGCTCCGCTTACGACGAGCTCTTTTACGAGCTTGGCGCCAGAGGCCTTTGCAAGCTCCATTGCCTTTCTGACCCCGTCGACTGAACCCGAGATAACGATCTGTCCCGGTGAATTAAAGTTTGCGCACTGAACGATTCCTGCTTCCGAAGCCTGAAGGCAGACCTCCTGAAGTTTTTCCGGAGCCATTCCAATTACAGCGGCCATTGTGCCGGGATAGATGGTACCCGCCTTCTGCATGGCGCATCCTCTTGTCCTAACGAGCCTTAAGGCATCCAGGAACTGAATGGCGCCTGCGGCAACGAGTGCCGAGTATTCGCCCAAGGAATGCCCGGCCGTCATATCGGCGCCTGCATTTCTCATAAGGCTGTTTAGAAGCACGCTGTGCAAAAATATTGCGGGCTGCGTGTTTTCAGTCTGCTTTAAGGCCTCTTCGGGCCCGTTAAAAAGTATTTCAGAGAGCTTAACGCCAACGGCGTCATCGGCCATCTGAATCATTTCTTTTGCTTCGACAGAGTTCTCATAAAGGTCTTTTGCCATTCCTACATACTGGGCACCCTGTCCCGGAAATACGAAAGCTATTTTACCCATGTTAGTCCATCCCCCATGTTAGATAGATTGAGCCCCAAGTAAAGCCTGCTCCGAAGGCAGCAAGAACGAGCTTGTCGCCCTTTTTGACCTTGCCGTTGCGGTAATACTCCGTAAGGCAGAGAGGAATAGTAGCCGAAGTAGTATTTCCAAATTTATGGATATTAATCATCACCTTGTCTCTAGAGATGCCCATCCTGTTTGCCGTGGCGTCTATGATTCTCAGGTTTGCCTGGTGAGGCACCAGGTAGGCCACGTCTTCAGAGCAGAGGTGGTTCTTCTGCATAATTTCGTAAGACACGTTTGCCATACCGACAACAGCCACCTTAAAGACGGCCTTTCCGTCCTGGTAGATATAGTGCATCTTCTTATCCACGGTTTCGTGAGAAGAAGGGTTCATACTGCCGCCTCCGAGCATGTAGAGGGAATTACGCCCCGAACCATCCACGTGCAGTATCGAATCCTGAATGCCGTATGAAAAATCTTCCGTCGGCTCCAGGAGCACCGCGCTTCCGGCATCGCCAAAAAGGATGCACGTGTTTCTGTCAGTATAGTCAACTATGGCGCTCATCTTGTCTGCGCCAACGACGACGACTTTCTTATATAAGCCGCTTTCAATTAAGCCCGAGCCTACGCGGAGGGCAAAAAGGAAGCTTGAGCAGGCAGCCGAGATATCGAAGCCCCAGGCGTTTTTAGCCCCTACATTATCCTGAACCAGGCATGCCGTGGCAGGGAAAAACATATCGGGAGTAACTGTAGCAACAATTATTACGTCAATTTCTTCGGGTGAAAGGTTCCTGGACCTAAGAAGGTCCTTAACGGCCTCTGTAGCCAGCGTGCTGGTTGCCCCGTTTTCAAGTATCCTGCGCTCTTTGATACCGGTTCTTGTCATAATCCATTCGTCGTTAGTATCAACTATGGATTCAAAGTACTTGTTATCGAGCACTTTTTCAGGAACATACATTCCTACGCCGGTAATAACGGCGTTATACTTTCTGTTTTTTCCGTTAGGAGATATTTGCATATTCTTTTAATGACTCTTCAATTTTTTGTGTTAGTTTTTTATCGTGCATTTCTTTTGCTCTGAGCACCATGTTCTTAATAGCCAGCACACTGCTGGATCCATGCCCGATTATACTGATTCCGTTGACGCCAAGAAGCGGAACCCCGCCATAAGTCTGGTAATCGAACTGTTTCATTACCTTCTTCAGTGTGCCCTTCATCAGGAGTACTCTGAGCTTGTTTAAGAGTCCTTTATCCGCAAAAAGTTTGATTTTAGTCTTTAACAGACTCATAAAGCTTTCAGCAAATTTAAGAATGATATTCCCCACAAAGCCGTCGCAAACAACGACGTTTACCTTGCCGTTCAGGATATCCCGCCCCTCAATGTTTCCCACAACGTTCAGATTTGTTTTTCTTATGAGTTCGAGAGCGTTCAAAGAGACTTCATTTCCCTTTGTATCCTCTTCTCCAACGCTTAAGATCCCGATTTTGGGATTACTGATGTTGTGAATTTCTCTGACGAATATAGAGCCCATGATGGCATAGTCAAGCATGTGTCTGGCTTTTGAATCCACGCTGGCTCCAACGTCAAAAACGGTAACGATACCATTTTCCGAAGGCATGACGGTACCAATAGTAGGTCTTTCGACTCCGGGAAGTTTGCCCATCATGAGAGTTGAGGCAACAAGCATAGCGCCCGTATTGCCGGCAGAGACAAAGGCTTCTGCCTTTTTCTCCCTGACCATTCTGGCACCCAGAGTAATCGAGCTGTTTCTCTTGGTTTTAATTGCGTCAGTCGGATGATCGGACATAGTAATGACTTCATCGGCATTTACAATATGCGACTTGTCAAATGAAAGGTTGTTTCCTGAGATGACATTCAGGATCTCTTTTTCCTTACCGATCAGGTACAGTTCTATGGATGGATCCTCATTGGCCGCCTGAATAGCACCCAGAACGGCATTCTGAGGGGCGAAATCGCCCCCCATCGCATCCACTACTATTCTACAATGAGCATTTACATCGGATTGTGCCATAGAAAGGATTAGCCCTTAGGTACAAACATTGAACGTCCTGCGTAATATCCGCAGTTAGGGCAAGCTCTGTGGTTTAACTTCATTTCACCGCAGTTGCTGCAGGTGCCCAAAGTCGGAGCTTCGGCTTTGTAATGAGTTCTTCTTTTATCTCTTCTGCTTTTGGACCATCTACGTTTAGGATTTGGCATTTTTTATTCCATGATTTATTTTGAATTATTCTTCAGTTTAAGCAAGGGTGCCCAAACAGGGTTTATATTTTCCTTCGTGCAATTGCAGGTTTCCTTGTTCAGGTTTGCCCCGCAAGTCGGGCACAAGCCGCGGCAATCTTCCTTACACAGCTTTTTCATCGGTATAGAAAGTATTGCATATTCATTTATATCCGGCCTCAGGTCTATCTTGTCCTGCTCCGGAGTAAGGTAATAAAGATTTACCGTTTCACTACTATTGTCGGGATTGTTTCCGAACAGATAGACAAGCTTGAAATCACTCTTTAATTCTGCCGTCAACTCTTCCCCACACCTGTCACAGTCAAACTTTGCATTTACAGTCAGCTTGCAGTTGAGTACAATCTGGCTGTGTGACTTATCCATACGGACCATCAGGTTTACATTACCAGACAGAGGCTCATTCAACCCAAGCGTCTTAGCATCCTCATTAAACTCAAATTCGTGAATGCCGTCTGTGTAGTTCGTGTATTTTATTATCATAGGTTTCATAACTTTAAAAAAAAGCATCAAAATATAATTATCTTCAACTTTATAGTCAACTTTTGACGAATAATTTATGTAATTATTGAAAAATGCCCCTCTCAGGTTCATAAAATACATAATTCAGGCATAAAATCAAATTTTGTATATAAAATCAAAAATTGTAAGTTAAATATAAAGTCATTTTTTTTGTTTAGTTAAATTTAATTAAATTAAGCAGACGATATTTCCTTTATTCTCCCCGGTTTTTATGCCCTGTAAGCTAGCCATATTATCAGGCGGGATTATGCATCAGCACAGTTAAATAATACCGGTCTCAAAATAATTGTTAATTAATTACATTATTATTATGCTAAAAGTTCAAAATCTTACCAAAGAATTCAACAATGTTGTAGCTGTTAATAATATCTCCTTTGAAATTCATCCGGGGAAGATTTTCGGGCTTTTAGGCCCCAACGGGGCCGGTAAAACGACCACCATCAGGATGATACTCAATATAATCAAGCCTACACAGGGCAGTATCGAATTCAACGGGAAAAAGACACAAAGAGGCTTCGAGAACCTGATAGGCTACCTGCCTGAAGAAAGGGGCCTTTATAAGAAAAGCAAGGTAATTGACGTACTGCGCTATTTCGGCGAACTAAAGGGCCTCAGTAAGCAGGAAGCCCTAAAGGAAGCCACTGCATGGCTTAGGCGACTGGACATAGAAAGCTACTTGGCGCGCAGGATTGAGGAGCTTTCCAAGGGCAACCAGCAGAAGATACAGTTCATTACGGCAGTAATACACGACCCTGAAATCCTTATTCTTGACGAACCTTTCTCGGGCTTTGACCCGATTAACCAGCAGCTGGTAAAGGAGATACTCCTGGAGATGGTCCAAAAGGAAAAGCTCATTCTCCTTTCCACTCACCAGATGGAAGTTGCAGAAAACCTCTGTTCAAGTATTCTCCTCATGAATAACGGACTTGAGGTCCTAAGCGGTTCTCTGAGCGAGATAAAAAGGAATTTCGGAAGCAACCTCTACCGCATCGAGTTTGAAGGCGACTCTTCGGCATTATACGCCATCAGCCTTGCAGAGGTCATCCACGAAAACGGCAATTCAGCCGAAATTAAGCTCAAGGATGGCGTGCAGCCCCATGAGTTTCTCAGGTGCGCTGTAGATAAGCTCAAGGTAAGCCACTTTTCCGAAGTGGAGCCAACCTTGAACAAGATTTTTCTTCAATCCGTTAAAACAAAAGGATCACAACCGGAGGCCCGGACAGAGAGATAATATGAAAAAGATAATGAAAATAGCTCTTTTCGAGTTCATGGAAAAGATCAAAACCAGGGCCTTCCTGGTATTCATGATCCTATTCCCCCTTATTGTCATTGCAATCAGCATAGTGCCTACAATGCTGGTTGACACAAAAGAAGAAATAACGCACCCGGTTGGCGTGCTGGACCTTACGGGCAGGTATTTGGGAGGCATCGCAAGGCAGCTAAATGAGTATAAGCTCGCCGACGGGCAGCCCAATTATATAGTCATTAATCTTTCTTCTTCTGGGAAAACACCCGGTGAGATGAAGAGCTTTGCAGACAAGCTCGTGCTCGACGGGAGCATAGACGGCTACTTAATGGTTGAACCCCGCCAAAGCGACAGCGTTTCTGTCAGCTACAGGAACAGGAACCTTGGAGGCTTTAACGACCTTCCGCGCTTTGAGAAGATATTCAACAACGTCTATTCGTCGGTCAGACTCCTGCGCCACGGATTTAACCCCGTGGAGATCCAGCGCCTTATCAGCAATGTTCCCCTTAAGCCTGTTAAAATCGAGCAGCCCTCCGGCTCCAAGGAAACCAGTTTCGAGACGATGTACTTTTCTTCCATCATATTCCTCATGCTCCTTTTTATGATGATCCTCTTCTCGGGCGGGCTTCTTATAAGAAGCGTTGTTGAGGAAAAGTCGAACAGAATTATAGAGATACTCCTTTCAAGCTGCACTCCCGACGAACTGCTGACGGGTAAGATCCTGGGGCTCGGGATGCTGGGACTTTTCCAGATCTTCGTATGGGCCGTAATAGCATTGGCTCTCCTCGGTGGGAATTACATCCCCCTCGAGATCTTTGACGGCATAGGGCTTTCAATGCTCTACTTTGTGCTCGGATACCTGTTTTATACCGCCATATTTGTCGGTGTGGGCTCGGTTGTAACGACAGAGCAGGAAGCACAGCATTTTACCGGATACCTCAGCATTGTGCTCATACTGCCGCTGGTCATTTCCTTAAAAGTCATACAGACCCCGGACATACTCCTGGTTAAGATACTTTCACTTATTCCCTTTACCTCTCCGCCCATTATGCTTTTAAGGATAAAGGTAATGACGCCTCCCGTGTGGGAGATAATTCTTAGCACACTAATTCTGATCCTTTCTATTTATCTTACGATTATGATAACTTCGAAGATCTTCAGAATCGGAATTCTCTCTTACGGAAAACGCCCTACGCTGAAGGAACTGGTGGCGTGGATAAAGGAAAAATAATTTAATCAGCTTTGGAATTGGATCTATGATCGTCATTTCTCTTCTTGCAGCCGCCATTCCGATGATCCTATATATGACGGTACTATGGCGGCTGGATAAATACGACCGCGAACCTTTCAGGTACGTTATGGCCAGCTTCCTCTGGGGTGCCGTAGGCGCCATTTTGCTGGCTTCACTGGCAAGCTGGCTGCTGAACGAAGGACTGAAAGCGGTCTTAATGGATGCCTCAGGCGGGGAAAGGCTTCTTGGGCCCCTGGTCTTTGCCCCTCTGGTGGAGGAATCGGCAAAGGGAATTTTCCTCTTTTTTTTAGCGCGCAGCAAGGTTTTTGACAACATTACAGACGGACTGATCTATGGCGGGGCTATTGGGCTTGGTTTTGGAATGACGGAAAACTTTCTTTATTTTATTACTTACGGCAATACACTGGCCTCCTGGGTATTTCTTGTTTTTGTAAGGACCTCGTTCTCAGCCCTTATGCACTGCATCTCAACGGCCTCTCTGGGCACATTCCTTGCAATTGCCAGGTTCGGCAAAGCATGGACGAAAGTATTTGCCCCCGTAATGGGCTTTTTTGTGGCCATGACAATCCATTTCATATGGAATTTTACCGTCAGCTTCAGAATTACTTTATTATTAGGTATTTTATTTATTATGTTTGCAGTTACGGCCTTTATTACGGTGTTTATGCTGTCAATTTATAACGAAAGGAGAATAATACTTAAAGAGCTGGATGAGGAGGTAAAGGCAAGTCTGGTGCCGGAAGGCCACCCGAGGATAATTGCCTCAAAGGAAAGATACCAAAAAGGCTGGATTGATGAAGCTATAAGAAAGGATTACATTAAGGCCCTTACAAGGCTGGCTTTCAGGAAAAAGCAGTTCAGGCAGACTACCGGAAAAGAACAGCAGTTCTATGCCCGGGAGGTTGAACTCTTAAGAAGCCTGATTAGAGATTTATTAATTAATTCCCAGTTTTAATATGCCCAAATGCTACATTTTCATCGTTCCCCCGGGACCCGTTTTTAATGCCGGGGAGGTACAGACATTTGAAAACCTTAGCCAGGGGGACTCTTCCCTCCTGCAGTCGACTCTATACCTTAACTATAAGGATATGCTTTCAAAAGGCCCGAACGGCTATGAGGTTATTTACTTTTTTGATGAAAAAGACAAAGACTGCATTCCTGCGGATTTCGAGGCCGAAGGGATCAAAAAACAGTTCATCCGGTGCGCCGAAGGCTGGAGCTGCATTGCAAACTTCATCTCACAGAAGATCAACCAGGATTCAACCAATATACTCATTCTTTTCTCACACACCATTGGCATTTCGCCGCAGAAGATCGAAAAGTATTTTAACCTCTTAAACCACGAAGACCGCAACATGCTCATCGGCAGGACTTCCAGCCAGATGGTCTCGCTAATAGGCGTAAATTACTTTGAAGGCAGGATGTTCGATGGACTTACGTCCTGTTACTTGAGGCTTGAGGAATTCCTGAAGTACGTCAACAGGCTCGATAACTTCCTGTTCATTGTAGACGGCTTTAACGCGGTTGAAAAGCTTGATGACTTCAGGAAGCTCTACAAGGTTCTTTCCACAAAGGAAAGCATTGAATTCTGCAGCCACGAGATCTACGAGCAGTTTACGCATCTTTTTATCGAGTATAAGGAGCTTCTCTGAAATTGAAAAGAGTTGGAATCTTAGGAGGCACGTTCGACCCCATACACCATGGTCACCTGATTACGGCACAGGCCTTAATGGAAATCCGGAACCTGGAGAAAATTATTTTCATACCGTGCTACATATCCCCGCACAAGACGGACGGCATCAATTCTTCGGGCCAGGACAGGCTTAACATGCTTAAGCTGGCGATTAAGGACGTTCCATACTTTACATTTTCACCTTTGGAGATTGAACGCGGCGGAATTTCCTATACAGTCGACACACTGAGGGAACTAAAAAATGTTTACCCCGAAATTGAACTCATAATTGGAATGGATAACCTGGAGAAGTTCTATACCTGGAAAGAGCCCGATGAGGTAATAAGGCTTGCGCAGCTGGTTGTAATGCAAAGGCAGGCTAAGCCAAGGGAGATTCCGATAGACAGGTTCTATGAGGCTGCCGAGTTCATCAGGACCCCTTTCATAGAGATCAAAGCCACTACGATAAGGCAAAGAGTGAGGCAAAATTTGCCGATCGATTTCCTTGTGCCTAAGGAGATAAAAGAATATATTTTCAGGTACAATCTCTACAAATAGTATTCATTAAGTCATTCATTTTAGAAAAATTCATTCGCTAATATGTCAGAAAATTCATTTTCAGATAATTCGTTTATAGATAAGCTGCTCAAGGGTGATAAAAGAACGGTATCGCGTTCAATTTCAATTGTTGAACACGGTAACTCACGCGCCAGGGACCTGCTGAAATCCATATACTCAAAGACGGGCTCGGCCTACAGAATTGGCCTTACGGGACCTCCGGGAGCGGGTAAAAGCACGCTTACAAACCAGCTTACAAAGTACTACAGGAACCTGGGTAAAACCGTTGCCGTAATTGCAGTCGATCCGACTAGCCCATTTACGGGAGGCGCACTCTTGGGCGACCGCGTAAGGATGAGTGAAATTGGAAGTGACGAGGGGGTCTTTATCAGGAGCATGGCTACCAGGGGCAGTCTTGGAGGGCTCAGTAAAACTGCAAGTGACGCTGCCGACGTTCTGGATGCCGCAGGCTACGACGTAATTCTTTTTGAAACCGTGGGTGTTGGTCAGTCGGAGCTGGACATAGCACGCACGGCAGACACAACGCTGGTCGTGCTCGTACCGGAATCCGGCGACTCGATACAGGCCATGAAGGCCGGGCTCATGGAAATTGCCGACCTTTTTGTCATGAACAAAAGCGACCGGCCGGGTGCCGACAGCGCCATCATTGCGCTTCAGACGATGCTCATGATGAAAAGCCACGATGAAACCTCCTGGCTTCCGCGCATCATTAAATCCATTGCAACGGAAAATTCAGGAATTGAGGACATTGCGCGCGAGATTGAGTCGCACAGGCAATACCTCCTCAGCAACGACTCTTTTCAGAAGAAAAGAGAATTGAATTCCAGGATCAGGATCAAGGAGATCGTAGAAGACCAGATCCGCTCGGAAATCTGGACAAAAGAAAGGGAAACCTCGCTGAACAACTCTCTTGAGAAAGTTGTGCTGGGACGCATCTCCCCGTACCATCTGGCCGAAGACATCATTGAAGAATATAAAAGCCAGTTTGAATAAACTACTACTTTATTGAGGCAAGAGGCTTCCTTTTTGTGAGGGACTTTTTGCCTTTATTCTTAACCTTACTGACTGCCCCTAAATATCTCTTCCGCATTAAATTTACTTTCAGCCTCCCTTCCCTTTCCAGCGCCTCAAAACCATGCGCCGCATTAGGACGTTGTTTTATCAGAAGCTTCTTTATATTTTATATAAACTACACCTTTGAAAAGACTCTAAAAAAAGAAGTATAAACCAACTAACTTTAGAAGAGGGAAACTATTTATGTCCGGCGAAAACACTCCTTTTACCTTTGAACTTACTGAAGAGCAGCAAGCCATAAGGCAGACCATACGCGACTTTGCGGAAGACAGCATAAAGCCCTTTGTAATGAGGTACGACGAAAGCCAGGAACACCCGGCTCCCATTTTTAACGCGCTTGGCGATATGGGCTTCTTAGGCATACTAGTTCCCGAAGAGGACGGGGGCGCGGGCCTTGGCTACGTTGAATATGCAATTGTAGTGGAAGAAATTGCAAGGGTCGATCCTTCGGTTGCCCTTTCGGTTGCAGCTCATAACGGTCTTTGCACAAACCACATCAACCTCTTTGCAAACAGCCGGCAGAAAGCCAGCTATCTGAAAGAACTTGCAGAGGGTAAAAAGCTCGGAGCCTGGGGCCTTACAGAGCCCGCCTCGGGAAGCGACGCCGCGGGCATGGAAACCACGGCACACAGAGAAGGCAGCTATTTCGTGCTGAACGGGACAAAGAATTTTATTACAAACGGCGGCGTCGGCAAGACTGTCGTTGTCATGGCAGTAACGGATAAGCAGAAGGGGAAAAAAGGGATCTCTGCCTTCATTCTTGAGAAAGGCTACGAGGGCTTTTCAGTCGGAAGGAAAGAAAACAAGCTCGGCATGAGGTCAAGTGAAACCACACAGCTCATTTTCGAGAACTGCCGGGTGCCGGAAGAAAACCTGATCGGTCAAGAAGGCGAAGGGCTCATTCAGGCCTTAAAGATACTCGAAGGCGGAAGGATCTCCATTGCAGCCTTAAGCCTCGGGCTTGCAGAAGGTTGCCTTGAAGCCGCGCTCAGCTACTCGAAGCAGAGAAAACAGTTCGGGCAGCGCTTGTCGGATTTTCAGGCCATACAGTTTAAGCTCGCCGAAATGGCCACAGACATAGAATCGGCCAGGCTTTTAACCTACCGTGCTGCTGTAAAGAAGGACAAAGGGGAAAAAATTGCGCGCGAAGCCTCAATGGCTAAACTGTTTGCCAGCGAAATTGCCACACGCGCGGCAAACGAAGCCGTGCAGATCCTGGGAGGCTATGGATTTGTAAAGGATTATCCGGTGGAAAAGTTCTACCGGGACGTCAAGCTTCTGACGATTGGTGAAGGCACCTCCGAGGTGCAGAGAATGCTAATAGCAAAAAGCTTCCTGATGTAAGCCTGAACCGTTTTTGGGGGGCATATGTTAAAGATCCTTTGACCCGGGTTTAATAAAAAACATAGAAAGGCCATAATGAAAAAAATTGGAAATTCTGCAGCTGCAAACGAGACATACTTAAAAAGGGACGACTTCTACAAAAACCTCATCCGTAAACTCAACGCCGAGAAAGACAAGATGAAGCTTGGAGGCGGCAAAAAGGCAATCGAGGCACACAAGGCGAAAGGGAAACTGACGGCTAGGGAAAGAATAAATTCACTTATTGACAAAGGCTCCAGGTTCTTTGAGATAGGAACTCTCTCGGCACACGGCATGTACAAGGAATATGGCGGGGCACCCAGTGCAGGAACCGTGATGGGAATTGGCAGGATTCACGGCAAATACGTTATGATAGTGGCAAATGACGCCACCGTAAAGGCCGGGGCCTGGTTCCCAATAACGGCAAAGAAGAACCTTAGGGCCCAGGAAATAAGCATGGATAATCATCTGCCGATAATTTACCTGGTTGACAGCGCAGGCGTATTTCTGCCGCTGCAGGAGGATATATTTCCGGATAAAGAACACTTCGGGCGCATATTCAGAAATAACGCCAGGATGTCTTCTGCCGGCATTCCGCAGATTGCAGCCATTATGGGTCCATGCGTTGCAGGAGGCGCTTACCTGCCCATTATGAGCGATGAGGCTCTGATCGTTGAAGGCGAAGGCTCTGTATTCCTTGCCGGTTCCCACCTGGTTAAGGCGGCAATTGGAGAGGATATAGACAATGAAAGCCTTGGAGGCGCACTCGTTCAGTCGAACATTTCGGGCGTTACGGATTATATGATGAAAACCGATACCGAATGCCTGGAGCAGATAAGAAGCCTTGCCGGCAAATTCAGCGAAAGGGCCAAAGCTGGCTTTAACAGGGCCGAACCAAAGAGCCCGAAATTCAGCCCCAGGGAAATCTACGGGTTATTGCCTGAGGACCCACTGAAGACATACAACATGTACGAAATCATTGCGCGAATTGTGGATGATTCTGAAATTGACGAATACAAGGCCGGATACGGAAAGTCTGTCATTACGGCATACGCCAGGGTTGAGGGCTGGGCCGTGGGCATTGTGGCAAACCAGAGAAACATCGTAAAGACGGAAAAAGGCGAAATGCAGATCGGAGGCGTCATTTATTCAGACAGCGCCGACAAGGCTTCGCGCTTTATCATGAACTGCAACCAGAGGAGGATTCCCCTCATATTCCTGCAGGACGTCACGGGCTTCATGGTAGGAAGCCGCGCCGAGCACGGGGGAATAATAAAGGACGGAGCCAAGATGGTCAATGCCGTGGCAAACTCTGTAGTGCCAAAGATTACAATTATCGTGGGCAACAGTTTCGGGGCAGGAAATTACGCAATGTGTGGAAAAGCATACGATCCAAGGTTTATATTTGCATATCCGAATGCAAGAATTGCTGTAATGGGAGGAAGCCAGGCCAGCAATACGCTTCTCGGAATTAAAGTTAAACAGATGGAAAAAGAAGGAAAAAAAATCAGCAAAGAGGAATCGGAAAAGCTCCTTAAGGAAATTGAAGATTCCTATGAGGAGAAAAGCGTCCCTTCCTATGCGGCCGCACGCCTCTGGGTAGATGAAGTAATTGACCCGGCTGAGACGAGAGACTACATTTCCATGGCAATTGAAATAGCAAATAATAACCCTGAAATACAGAGATTTAACCCGGGTGTAATACAAACCTGAAAATGCATAAGCGCTTTTTACATATCCTCAGCCGTGTTTTGCCGGTAATGATACTGATGCTATCCTTTGTCCATCTGCCTCTTCAGGCTCAGGTGACAAGGCTTGGCGGAACGGTGGATTCCATTTCGAGATTCATTGCCTCGGATTATTTCCTGGGGCTTCAGAGCCATAGAGGTTCTCTTGAGCTTACGGACACACTTTTCCACCATGCCCTCAGGCTTTATGATGGCAACGTCTCTAAAGCGCTCCTCTCGCTTACCTTCGCCACGGTTCCTTATAAGAAGGTGCCCGTAATACTGCCTTTAATAAAGCTGAAAGTAGACATCCCCTTCTACGCACCGGGAGACAGCATATTCCACCTGAAGAACAGCCATCTCCCGCGCGACCTGTTCTACAATTCCCCAATAGATGAGGGAGGCGACAGGGATAAGCTTGCTCATTTTTTCGGGAGCGCATATCTTGCATACAGCTCCGGAATATTTGATTTTACGAAAATAATTGGCATCTTTGTGGAAGAATTCGAAGAAAAATTCTACATCCAGTCCTCGGCCGACCCAAGGGATATTGCAGCAGACGAGCTCGGGGAAATGTTTGGAAAGGCTCTAAAAAAAAATGAAGACGTGCTTCCTTCGGAAGTGCTCCTTACGTATCCTTTAATTTTTTTCAGATATAATTTATGAACTCTGTCTTAGTAATTGACGACGAAAAAGAAATATGCGAAAGCATAAAAATGATACTCGAGTACGAGGACTACGAGGTGGATTATTCAACAGAGGCTATTAAGGGCGTGGAAAAACTCACCTCGGGAAGCTTCGACGTTGCGCTCCTGGACATACAAATGCCCGACATGAACGGCTTTGAAGTCCTGAATAAATTAAAAGAGCTGAAGCTCGACGTCAACGTCATAATAATTTCTGCCTTCAGCAGCCTTGAAAATGCCGTAAAGGCAACCAAGCTCGGGGCATTCGACTTTTTGGAAAAGCCAATCGACCGCGATAAGCTTCTTCTGAGCATACGCAACGCCTTAAGCCAGGTAAAGCTGGTAAAGGAGAATAAGGAGCTCAAGAAAAGCTTGAATGAAAACTCGGTAATCATCGGCAAAAGTCCGGCCATAGAGAACGTCCTTCAGGTAATCTCCCGCGTTGCACAGGCAGACGTAAGGGTTTTAATTACAGGCGGGAACGGCACCGGAAAAGAGCTCGTGGCAAGGGAAATCCACCGCCAGAGCCAGAGGGCTAAAGAGAGTTTTGTAGAAGTCAACTGCGCAGCCATTCCAAATGAGCTCATAGAGTCGGAGCTCTTCGGGCACGAAAAAGGCTCCTTTACGGGTGCCTTCCAGCAGAGGATCGGGAAGTTTGAGCTGGCAAACAAGGGCACACTTTTCCTTGACGAGATCGGGGATATGAGCCTTCAGGCGCAGGCAAAGGTTTTACGGGCAATTGAAGACGGCAAAATTGAACGAGTCGGGGGTAACAGGAAAATTGACGTGGACGTCAGGATCATATCTGCTACCAATAAGAACCTGAAAGAGGAGATAGAAAAAGGAAACTTCAGGGAGGACCTTTACCACCGGCTTAACGTCATACCAATTGTGGTACCACCTCTTAAGGACAGGGTTGAGGACATTCCCCTTCTGGTAGCGCATTTTGCACACGAAATCCATACAAAGTACAAGATTCCGCCCGTAAAGTTTACACCGGGCGCGGTTAAGGCCCTCCAGAGCTTTGAATGGACCGGCAACGTGCGCGAATTGAGGAACATTATAGAAAGAATTATCATCATGATGCCTCAGAAGGAAATTACGGATAAGGACGTCTTTAAGGTCGTTCCCCCCTCCCCTTCAGGCATGGATGACATTATGAACATAAATAACTCCTTCCAGGACTTTAAGGAAAAGGCTGAACGCGCTTTTATCTTGAGGCAGCTGGAGGCAAATGACTGGAACATCAGCAAGACGGCAGAGCTTCTGGACATTCAAAGAAGCCACCTGTACGCAAAGATGAAAAAATACGACATAGAAAAAGGGAGAGAATAACATGGGCGAGACTATTTTTTCGAAAATAATCCGCAAGGAAATCCCTGCCAAAATCGTATACGAGAACGAAGACGTCCTGGCCTTCAGGGATATTAATCCCCAGGCTCCCGTACACATTTTAGTTATCCCTAAAAAGCTGGAAATTGAAAATACCACGCAAATTAAGGGCTCAGAACACGCCGAGCTGCTTGGCAAACTGTTTGATGCAGTAAATGAAATTGCAAGAGCCGAAGGCATCTCTGAAAAGGGTTTCCGCGTAGTGATTAACTCTGGCCCCGAAAGCGGCCAGGATGTACTGCACCTGCACCTGCACATTCTGGGCGGACGCAAAATGCACTGGCCTCCGGGCTGATATGTATTTGCGTTTTATGCACTTCACATGTATATTTTAAGGCACCGCCGGAAGTTTTGCATATATTCCCATAATTAAATATTTTTGTCCGGTTAGTCTATTCTTATTTGGATTTAAGTTTATTGATGATGAGAAAATATTTAATTGCAGTCATATTTTTACTTTGTATTATCTCAAATGACATTTCAGCTCAGGGCAGTATAGAAATTTCTTCCGGCTGTTCGCTGGAAATCCAAAATAAAATTGACATGGAAGTCAGCGGCGACTGGAACAATAAGGGAAGCTTTTACCCCGGGCGCAGCACGATTACTCTTAACGGCCAGGTCCCTCAGACTATCACAAACCGCATGGATGCCACCTTCTGCAACCTGGAAATTATAAACAAGACCGGACTTATCACGCTTAAAGGCAATGTTTTCTTGAAGGGGAATCTTCTGCTCAATTCAGCCAGGCTTAACACGGACTTTTACACCCTTTCGCTCGGCGCATATTCGGCGGTCAGAAGGACGGGGGGAGGCTTTGTAATCGGAACGCTCAGAAAAAGAATTCCAAACTCCACCTCAAAGGTCTTTGAAATGGGGACCCTTGAAGGAGGCTATGCCCCTGTTGTAATTAAGGCCACCGAGGGCTCAGGCAGCGTCACGGTAAAGGAGTTCCAGGGCATACATCCAAATGCCATCGGGAAAAAGAACCTGAAAAGATACTGGACAATTGACAGCGACGGAATCTCAAAGGCCGACATGACCTTTAACTACCTTCCGGATGACGTTGTCGGAAGCGAGGAGGAATATAACCTTGGGATATTTACCGGAAGGTGGAACTTTCCGCAATGCAAGCTCGACCAGCAGAAGCATACAGCCAGCATTGAAGGAGTGACAAATTTTTCGGCCGACTGGACGATCGGCAAAATACCCCCGATACCGGTTGACCTTTCCAGCTTTACCTCTGCCAAATCTGGCAGCCACGTGACTCTCCTCTGGGAGACGCTGACTGAAGTCAACAGCAGCACTTTCGACGTTGAGCGCTCGGCACTTTTCAATAAGAATTCACGCGACTACAACTGGCAGAAAACGGGTGAGGTTCAGGCATTTGGATACAGCAACACCCTTCAGGAGTATTCTTTTATTGATAACAGCCTTACGCCGGGCTTTTATGCCTACAGGCTCGCAATGCACGGAAGCGCCGGGGAGTTAAAGTATTCAGAACCTATAACCCTTGAAATCTCGAAGCCGGTTCTGGCCGACCTCGGGCAAAATTACCCCAACCCATTTAACAGCTCAACTGCAATAAACTATACAATTCCTGAGGATGCAATGGTAACGCTTTCCATTTTTAACATCCAGGGACAGCTGGTAGCACAGCCCATCAGTGAATTTAAGTCTGCAGGGCGCTACACGTGTAATTTTGATGCCTCCAACCTTGCCAGCGGCACTTATATCTACAAGCTGACGGCAGGAAGCTTTGTACAGATAAAGAAAATGCTGCTGCTCAAATAATGACCTGGAGCGTGCGCCTGGAGCAGCGGCAGAGAAAGCCCCTTTTATCTTTTCTTTTTCTTAACTGTGGGCTTTTTATATTCCGAGGGCTGCTTTTTACTTTTCTCAGTAATCTTTTCGCTACCAAGATTAACCCTTGAAGTTTCAATAACCGTTGAAGCAGGCCTTCTACTTCCTGCAGGAAAACGGAGAGTTGAATAGTCTGTCATTATGCTGCCTTCAGGACCTGTTAGGTCTGCCCTGGTTGCAACTACATGCCAGGAGAATGCAGCGCGTGACCTTCCGTTTCTTAGCTCCTTTACGTCGAAGCCTTCTTTCGTCTTATTCGCTACAAAAACCCCGTTGCAGTCGCCTTCAACCTGAACGAAGACCTTCATGGGGTTCACGTCGTTTATTACAATTGCACCCGAGAAAAGCGAGTCCAGGCTGACGTGGGCAAATCCCCTTTCAAGCTGGCCGGTCCCGTAATCCTCGAGCAGCACTTCAGGAGAAGCCGTATTGAACATAACCCTGTTCTGCCCCGCCCCGTCCTTAACCATAATTGCATTTGTGCCTAAGGTCAGTATGCCGAAGTCTGTTTTTCCAAGTCTGCCGCCTAAGAATGCATAAGCATCCGGGGCACCCGAGGCTTCAAAATATCCACCCCACTTTTCCCTGGCAGAAGTATCGCTGTGCGCAAAGCCCGCTATGCCGAAATATCTCCCGTTTCCGGAGAGGCCCGATCCCATTTGAAGCGCTGAGGCATAGTTAAGATTGTTCCCTGTGCCAATGATACCCGTCCCCGCAGCGGAATCTGAGGCAAAGGCAAAAAGTCCGGTAAATTTTCCAATTGAGCTCAGTCCTGCTCCCTCTTTTAGAAAGAGTCCTCCGCTTAGGCCGTTGCCAATTGCCAAAAGGCCTGTTCCCATTGGATCCTGGCTTACGCCCAGTAATCCTGCAGCAGCAATGCCCCTTGAAAAGCCGGCAGCACCGAATCCATTAAACGAAATGCCCCTTAAGCCGAAGCCGGAGGCCGTATTCTGCCCAAAGACTCCGCTTCCAGATGAGGTATTTACACCCAGCACCCCTTCTCCAGGACCCGAGTTTTCGCCGTAGATACCGGAAAAATTCCCCGTGGAGTATCCGTTAACCGGGTAATCCGAAAGCCCTTCGGTTTGGTTAATTGCATTGGGGTAGCCCGTTCCATAGGCCGAGAAAAGGTCGCCCGCCCTGAAGCTGGTGCCGTTAACGGCAATATTTCCTTCGGGAAGTATCCTCATTCTTTCATTCGCGGGCCTGCTGCCCCCGGTCTTGAATATGAGAGCCTTTTCATCCAGTGTGCCGATGAAGTTGCTGTCTGAATTTATGCCTTTATTTCCCGAGAGCGACCAGCCGGGCTTTGGGAGTGTGCCGCGAGCAAAAATGGTGCCCCTATCGTCTGCAAAAAGGAGCCTTGCACCCGTGCCAGAGAGGACAGAAGACCTTACGTCCCCCATAACCTGGAGTTTTACGAGCGGGTTCATCGAACCGAGGCCTATATTACCGTCGCTCCTTATAAATAAAAGTGAATTGCCGAGGCTGTCTTTTACATTAAGTGCTGACTGTGAGAAAACCGAACTGTTAAATGCCAGAAAAGCCAATATGAATAACTTTACCCAACGTACTTTCATCTTGCAATCTCAAATATTTCAGTAATTGTGTGTCGGTCAAACTTAAACAGAAAATGATTAAATTTCTATATTTGAGCTGAAGCTGAAGGGCTAATTTTTGTAAGAATTCAGTATTGCCTTAAAAAATAAGTTTTTCTTTTTATGGAGGTTGGAATTTTTTCCCGGGGAACGGGGATGAAACAATATATTTCCCTTTCCCCCGGGAAAGACAATTTCCTGATTAAGTTTTAACCGATATCAGAATTTAGAAGGTATTTTTCCTATGGCTTTATCGGCAATGTCCTTTCTGAAGAAAATGTTTTCAAAATGGATATTCTCAAGCGCCTTATAGGCCTTTTCCTTGCAGGCTTTAAGGTCGTTTTTATTAAGGAAGGCAGTAACGCCCAGGACCCTGCCGCCGTTAGTTACCACTTTATCACTATCTTTTTTGGTTCCTGCGTGAAACACAATAACGCCATCTTCCTCATGCTCCAGGCCTGAGATTTCAAAGCCTTTCCTGTAGCTCTCGGGGTATCCGCTCGAAACCGCCACGACGCAGACAGCCGAGCCGCCGGAATACTTGACGGCATTTTTATCCAGATTACCTCTTGCCGCCGAATAAAGGAGCAACAAAAAGTCCCCTTCCAGCACGGGTAGAACCGCCTGGGTCTCGGGATCGCCGAACCTGCAGTTAAATTCCACGACCCTGGGTCCTTCTTCTGTAAGCATGAGTCCGCAGTAAAGGCACCCTGAGAAAGGGCGACCCTCGGCTTTCATGCCTTTTAGCACCGGGGAAATGATTTTACGTTCAATTTCCTCCTGAATTTCGGGTGTTACAATGGGAGCCGGTGCATAAGCGCCCATTCCGCCGGTATTTTTTCCGGTATCGTTGTCGCCAATGCGCTTGTGGTCCTGAGCTGCAGGCAGGCAGATAAAGTTTTCGCCGTCGGTAATGGCAAAAACAGAAGCCTCCTGCCCTGTCATGAATTCCTCAATTACAATCCTGTCGCCCGCTGAGCCGAAGCTGGAGGTCTCGAAGCATTCTCTTAAGGCACTTTCGGCTTCCTGCCTGTCCTTACAGATTAAAACTCCCTTTCCGGCGGCAAGGCCGCAGGCTTTTACGACAACAGGGAATTTAACTTTGCCAAGGTATTCTTTGGCACTCCCGTAGTCTTTCTTGTCGAAAACCACAAAGTCCGCCGTAGGGATATTGTATTTTTTCATGAAGTTCTTGGCAAAAGCCTTATCCCCTTCAATTACCGCGGCATTAGCCTGAGGTCCAAAGACGTTGATACCCCCTAGTCTTAACGTGTCGGCAAGTCCTTCCATCAGCGGCACTTCAGGTCCTATAACAACCAGGTCCACCGTATTGTCCTTGCAGAACTGCAGCAATTCTTTCTGAGAAGAGACGTCGAGGCTGATATTTTCGCCCAGGGTGTCTGTACCGGGGTTTCCGGGGATATTATATAAACGTCTTAAAGCTTTGCTTTCTTTGATTTTATATGAAATGGCGTGTTCCCTTCCGCCTGAACCAATAACTACAACATGCATTATAATGCCCTTAAGTAAAATTGAAAACTTTTAGTCAGCTGTTCTGTAAACAGTTCACGCCTGTGCTTTTGTATGAAATCTTCATTCGGCTTTGGAAGCCTGCCCGCCTTGTAGAGCTGGTGCATCTTAAGGAGTGCCTGCTTGATCTGTTCAACGTTATCGGGCTCTGTAATAAAAGCGGCGCCGTATTCCTGAGCGGCCATTTTTGCTGCCCCGTCGGGAAGGCAGGCCAGAACGGGTTTGCGAGTACCGAAGTATTCAAAGAGTTTTCCCGGTGTATGCGCATCGGCGCTGTTTTTTTTGCCAACCATGAGCCAGAGAACGTCGCTTGAAACGATTCGTCTTATTGTTTCCCTGTGATCCAGGTATCCGAGGTTTTTCACGTACTGCTGGAGCCCCAGCTTATTGATCAGGCCTACGTTTTCTTTCCTCAGGTGTCCCAGGAATATGAGTTCAAAATTCTGTGCCACATCGGGTCTTTCCTCGGAAAGCTTCTTAAATGCTTTGAGCAGGTATTTGGGAGTGATATACTCATAGAAAATGCCCGCATGCGTAAGGCGCAGTTTTGTATTTTCCTTCGGTACCGGCTTTACGTCTATAAAATCCTCTTCGTCGTAGCCGTGAGGCAGAATGATTACGTCCTCAAAAGTCAGAAACGGGAATGAATTAAGGAGCTTTTCCTTTACCTTCCTGTTGACGGCAATAACCTTGTCGGCAATCTTAAGCGCCTTGTACTCCATCCTTTTATGGATATACTTGTGCAAAGGCGTGAGGTTGAACTCAAACTGGTTACCCGTCCAGAGGTCCCTGTAGTCCACAAAAAGTGAAATATCGAATTCCTTGCTCAGGCGCGATGCCATTCTGAAGGCTGAGAAAGGAGGAATGGTAACAAAGATTATGTCGAACTTTTCCTTTTCCAGGAGCTCTTTGGCCACGCCGTATGCTTTTTTGGACCAGAAGATCTTGTTATCGGGGATGAAAAAAGTCTTGCTCAGGCGGCTGAGAAGTTTTCTCAGCCATTCCGGAGGCATTTTAATTGTTTTGTACTTTGAAAGCATTGAATATGGGTCCAGCCCTTCGGTGCGCACGACCCTGATGCCGGCGTTTTCGCACTCTTTCATGAGCGACATGTCGTGCGCGAAATAGCCGGTATTTCCGGTTGTAAGAACGGTTGGTTCCCAGTTGTACTTTTTCATGTACTTGACGAACTTAAGCGTCCTTTGGACGCCGCTTAAGCCCATGGGAGGGAAATAATATGCAATAACGAGTACTTTGAACATTTTTACCTGTAAATTCTAATTTTGAAAGCCGCCCTTATATAGAGGTCCATATCACAATGCAAAACAAATCATGAATGATAATTCGGAGCTTCATCAGTAATTATAACGTCGTGGGGATGGCTTTCTCTCAGGCCCGCAACTGACATTTTTATGAACTGAGCCTTTTCCTTCAGTTCTTCGATATTTTTTGTACCGCAGTAGCCCATTGCGGCCCTGAGCCCCCCGATGAACTGGTATATGGTTTCCGAAAGAGGGCCTTTGAAAGGGACCCTGCCCTCGACACCCTCGGGCACGAGCTTCTTAATGTCCTCTTCCATATCCTGGAAGTAGCGGTCGCTGCTTCCTTTTTTCATTGCTCCAAGAGAACCCATTCCCCTGTAGACCTTGAAGCTTCTGCCTTCAAAAAGGACCGTATCGCCCGGAGTTTCATCAACGCCGGCAAACATGCCGCCTATCATAACCGTGTCTGCCCCGGCGGCAATTGCCTTGGCAACGTCCCCGGTCTGTTTTATGCCACCGTCTGCAATAAGCGGAATTCCTCTTTTGCCGGTTTCCCTGGAAACATTCATTACTGCCGAGATCTGCGGGACGCCAACGCCTGCAATAACGCGTGTGGTGCAGATGGATCCGGCACCGATGCCGACCTTGACGGCATTAACGCCGGCCTCAATAAGGTCGTGTGCCGCCTCAGGCGATATGATGTTGCCTGCAATAAGCTGTGCGTCCTTGAATTTTTTCCTCAGCTCCTTAATTGTCTTAATTACACCCATCGAGTGGCCGTGAGCCGTATCAACAACTACTACGTCTGCACCAGCCTTCAGGAGAGCCTCAGCCCTTTCAATTGTGTCGTGTGTAACGCCAACGCCGCCGCCAACGCGGAGCCTTCCGTGCTCGTCCTTGCAGGCAAGAGGGTACTTTTTCTTTTTCTGAATATCCTTGAAGGTAATGAGGCCCTTAAGAAGGCCGCCTTTATCTACTATGGGGAGCTTTTCAATCTTATACTGCTGGAGTATCTTTTCGGCTTTTGCAAGGTCCGTACCGACGGGTGCCGTAATGAGGTTTTCTTTTGTCATAACGTCCCTTACCTTCAGGTGAACGTTAGGCTCGAACCTGAGGTCGCGGTTGGTCAGAATTCCTATTAACCTACCGGCATTATCCACGATAGGAATGCCTGAGATGTGGTACTTTTCCATGAGCTGCATAGCATCTTCAACCGTCTTTTCGCTATCGAGCGTAATAGGTTTAAGTATCATGCCGCTTTCCGAGCGTTTAACGAGGTCTATTTCCTCGGCCTGTCTTTCTATGGTCATGTTTTTATGAATAATACCAATGCCGCCCTGGACAGCCATTGCAATTGCCATTTTTGATTCTGTAACCGTGTCCATTGCAGCTGAAAGGAAAGGAATATTCAGTGTAATCTCAGGGGTAAGCCTTGCCGTCAGATCCACTTCCCTTGGCAGGACTTCTGATCTTGCGGGCACTAAAAGTATATCGTCAAAGGTCAAGCCATCAGTAATAACTTTATTTGTATTCATATGATCCTCAAATTTATAAAAAAAATCCGCCTCTTTAGCGGACACGTGCAGGTTTATTTATTCAAAAGCCGGGTAGCCGGTTATGTCTTCCCCCACAATGAGAGTATGCATCTCGTGCGTACCCTCGTAAGTCTTCACGGACTCGAGGTTTGCCTCGTGCCGCATGACAGGATATTCATCCAGTATGCCGTTGGCGCCTAGAATTTCACGGGAAATGCGCGCAATTTCAAGCGCCTTCTCGCAGTTGTTTCTCTTTGCAAGAGAGACGTGCGTAAACCTCAGGGTTCCCTCGTCTTTCATTCGCCCGAGGCGGTAGTTTAAGAGCTGTGCCTTTGTAATTTCACTCAGCATATAGACCAGCTTTTCCTGTGTCATCTGGTAGGCTGCAATGGGTTTACTGAACTGCACCCTGGACTTTGCGTAATCGAGTGCTGAGGTGTAACAGGCCATCATAGCGCCAACGACGCCCCAGGCAATTCCGTAGCGTGCCTGGTTTAAGCACATAAGAGCGCTCTTAAGGCCCCCTGTCCTGGGAAGCCTCATCTCCTCGGGGACGAAGACGTCCTCAAAAACTAGTTCCGAGGTTACTGAAGCCCTCAGTGAATGCTTGCCCTTCATCGCCGGAGCGCTGAATCCCTTACTCCCCTTTTCAACAAGAAAGCCATTAACAACGCCGTCCAGCTTTGCCCAGACGACAGCCACGTCGGCAATCGTACCGTTTGTAATCCACATCTTGGCGCCGTTTAAGAGATATCCGCCTTCGGTTTTCTCTGCGCGCGTTACCATGCCCCCGGGGTTTGAGCCGAAGTCGGGCTCCGTAAGGCCAAAACATCCGATTTTCTCGGCAGACGCAAGTCTGGGAAGCCAGAAGGACTTCTGCTCCTCGCTTCCGAATGTAAAAATGGGATACATGACCAGGGCGCTCTGAACGGAAGCAAAACTGCGGATTCCGCTGTCGCCCCTTTCGAGCTCCTGCATTACAAGGCCATAAGCCACATTGTTCATTTCTGCGCAGCCGAATTGCTGTGGGAGTGTACTGCCGAAAAGCCCAAGCTCTCCCATCTTAGGGATCAGATGCCTTGGGAATTCCCCTTTGCGGTTATATTCTTCAATGATTGGAATTATTTCACCGGAAACAAACTCCCTTACAGTGTCCCTGACCAGCAGTTCTTCCTCGCTATAAAGACTGTCAATATTTAAATAGTCAACGCCGGTAAATTTTTCCATTTTCAGTAAAAATTTTAATGTGGTACATAAAATTATTAAATGACATAAAGATATGCAACCATGTTGATAAATGAAATGCAGGATTAATGCCAATTTCGGCATCAGGGCCTGTTTTCAGGGATTTATTCCTCCTCATCATCATCGCCTGTGGCATTGAGCCTGCCAACAGCGGCCTTAATTACGTCGTAATCGAACCCCTTGGATAAAAGGTATGCATAAAGCCTCTGAGTGATCTTTTTCCCGTCCAGGTTTCTGCCTTTCAGTGAAGAAAGCTTCTTTTCGGCCAGGCTTAATGCATTTTCAAACT
This sequence comes from Ignavibacteria bacterium, assembly GCA_025612245.1. Lineage (GTDB taxonomy): Bacteria > Bacteroidota > Ignavibacteria > Ignavibacteriales > SURF-24 > JAAXKN01. The sequence continues at coordinate 20,642 of JAAXKQ010000024.1, read as the reverse complement.
CCACGTCAGCCGGTTTTGCCTCCAGGACGCGGTCTATTATCTCCTGCGAGACCCCGCGTGCTCTCAGTTCCGCCTTCAGCTTATTCTGCCCGAAGGCTTTCCTGCTTATCTTTTCCTCGGAGAACTCCCTGGCAAACTGCTCGTCATCCAGGTAGTGGCTTTCCCTGAGCTCCCTTAAGACCTGAGAAATTATCTCCTTGTCGTATTTTTTTGCCGAGAGCTTTCTCTGGAGCTCTTTTTCGGAATGGATCCTGCGCCCCAGGAATCTGAAGGCAGATTCCTTTACGAAATAGAACTGATTCTGCCTGATGAGTCCGGAGATTTCCTCCTCGGAAATCTCGTCGCCTTTCCTGAGGGCGCTTTTAAGAAATACCTCCAGCCTTAAGAACAGCTTTTCACCGTTATCGAGCAGGATCTTAATATTGTTTTTTGCTTCTGAGATCGATTCAATTTTCATAAGGACACTATTAAAAAGGCGGCAAAAGCCGCCTTATTTATGTTATTTTTTTCTTTCCTTTACCGCGGGTCCGGCCTCAGCCAGTTCGGCTTCAGCCTCGGGCTCCTCGGATTTGATCATGCCGAGTTTTTTCTTCACGTCCAGGAGTAATTTCTCGTAGAGTTCAGGGGTTTCAACGAGTTTCTGCCTGAACTGCTCCCTGCCCTGGAAGCGGTCCTCGCCGTAAGTAAACCAGGCGCCGCCTTTTTTGACGATCCCGAAGTTCACCGCCAGGTCGAGCGCATCGCCGGTCTTGCTGATACCTTCGTTATAAAGAATATCGAACTCCACCTCTTTGAAGGGGGGAGCGACCTTGCTTTTGACCACTTTAACCTTTGTACGGCTTCCGATGACGTCGTTGCCATCCTTGATTGCAGAGATCCTGCGTATGTCGAGCCTAACGGAGGCGTAGAACTTAAGGGCATTACCGCCAGTTGTAGTTTCAGGGTTACCGAACATGACACCGATCTTGCTTCTTAACTGGTTAGTAAAGATAACGCAGGTTTTGCTCCTTGCGATTGCTCCCGTGAGCTTTCTTAATGCCTGCGACATAAGTCTTGCCTGAACGGCCATGTGTGCGTCGCCCATTTCGCCTTCGATCTCAGCCCTCGGGACCAGTGCTGCAACCGAGTCGATTACGATGACGTCGAGTGCATTGCTTCTGACGAGAGTATCAACAATGTCCAGTGCCTGTTCGCCGTAATCCGGCTGTGAAACGAGCAGGTTCTGAATATCCACATTCAGTCTATGGGCATACTGTATATCGAGGGCATGCTCGGCATCAATGAAAGCGGCCAGACCGCCGGCTTTCTGAGCTTCGGCAATTATGTGCAGACAGACGGTAGTTTTTCCCGAGGATTCGGGGCCATAGATCTCAACAATCCTGCCTCTTGGAACGCCGCCGATGCCAAGTGCATAATCGAGTGAAATAGACCCTGTGGAAATCGATTCCACGGGCATAACCACCCCATCACCCAGCTTCATAATGGATCCCTTGCCATGTGCCTTTTCAATTGCAGCAATGGAATCGCCAAGGATCTTTAGTTTTTCATCTTTTTCGCTAGCCATTTTTTCTCCGATTATGTTAAATTAAACCTTTCAATTTCCGAATAAACAGAACCGCCCGAAAGAAGTTTGCTTTTCATCAGGGCAACTTCACTTGCGTAAAATTTGCGCCCGGGCACCTGAAAATTCCTGAATGCAGAGACAAATTCCCCGCTAAGATTTCTTTTAATACGTAAAAGCGTTATATGGGGTTTAAAGTTCCGGTTTTCCTTCTGAAAGCCGAGTATTTCCAGGTCATTATTTATATCCTTGACGAGCTCAAAAAGTGCGTTTTCGGCCCGTAATCCGAACCAAAATATGCGCGGCATAAAAAAGCCAAAACGGTCGTACTCAAGAGAAATTCTGCTGTAAGAGGAGGTAACCTGGGAGAGAATTTTTATCACGTTTCCGTTCTTTTCCTCCTCCGTATCGCCCAGGAATTTGAGCGTCAGGTGGAGCTTGTTTTTCTCCTCCCACCTAAAGTCCGAAGCAACTTCGGGGTTAATTGAGTCCCTCATGGAAACTATATTCTCAATTACCTCATCCGGCAGCTTCAAAGCCACAAAAAGCCTATTCATCGTAAGGTATCCCCAGGAGGTGCCTTCTCAGGATTTCAAGTGCCGCCTGCGCGGCCCTGTCCTTGTTTAAGAGCCTGTCTTCCGAGAACTGGAATTTCTTTGCCGTACAGAGCGTTTCATTGCAGATGCCGATATAGACCAGTCCGACCGGTTTTTCCCTGGTTGCCCCTCCGGGTCCGAGTATGCCCGTTATGGAAAGGCCGATGTCTGTTCCGCTTACGGATTTAACGCCTTCGGCCATCTGTCGGGCAACCTCAAGGCTAACGGCGCCGTACTGTGCAATTGTATTCTCGTTTACGTTAAGAATTTCCACCTTGGCTGCGTTGCTGTATGAAACCACGCAGCGCTCGAAGTAGCTGCTGGAGCCTGCAACATTTGTAATTCTGTGGCTTATGAGGCCCCCGGTGCAGGATTCGGCAACGGCAATTGTAAGTCCCCTTTCGAGCAGCAGGCGGCCGACCACCTCTTCAAGCGTATCATTTTCAATTCCGTAGATATATCTTCCGACAAGTGAGCGGATCTTCTGCTCAATTTCGCTCAATTTGTTCAGTGCCAGGTCTTCGTTTTTTTCCTCTGCCGTAATACGCATCTTAACGCCGAACTGGCTGGGCAGGAAAGCCAGTTTGGCGCCTTCGAGGAGCTCACTGATGTTGCCGAGCCTTTCGAAGAGCGTGGATTCTGCAATTCCCGTGCTTAAGAGGTTCCTGATTTTAATGGAATGGTTCTCAGGCTTGTAGAGTTTTGCGATTCCCGGAATGACCTCTGTATCGATCATTTCCTTCATTTCGTGAGGCACGCCGGGCAGAGAGATGAAAATTTTCTTATCCTTTTCTATCCAGGTTCCCGGTGCAGTACCGCGTGTATTACGTATGACGCGCGCAATTTTGGGCACCAGGGCCTGAGTTTCATTGATCTTTGCCATCTGGCGGCCGCGCCTTTGAAAGATGGACCTGACGTCTTCGAGCACCTCATAATTCATTTCGAGTTCCGTATTGAAGAACTTTACGATGCAATCCTTTGTAATGTCGTCGTGCGTCGGCCCAAGGCCCCCGGTAACGATAACAACGTCGTTATTTTCAAATGCTGACTTAAATTCCTGCAGAATGACAGATTCCTCATCGCCAACGACGGTCGTCTTTGAGACAGCGATCTGAATTTTGGTGAGTTCTTCCCCTATATATGCGGCATTTGTGTTGATGGTCTGTCCAATGAGGATTTCGTCCCCAATGGTAATGATTTGCGCCTGCATAAATTCCCCTTGTTTTATCCTGTTTTGCTAAAAAAGAAAAATTATTAAATGAACGAGAATACAAGAATAAACTGCTGCTATAATATCATCAAGCATAATGCCGAGCCCGCCGGGCAATTTTTCGGCATTTCTGGCCGGGGATGGTTTAATTATATCAAAAATCCGCCAAATAATAAAGCTTAAAATCACATAATTTAATCTCTTCGGCAAAAAGAGCAGCGAAATCCACATGCCCACGACCTCATCAATTGTGCACTGCGATGGATCTTTCTTCCCGTACATAATTTCGAACCTGTCGCCGGCCTTAATTCCGATGGCGGCAAAAACAACGATCATGGGGATCAAGACGTAAGGCAGCTCAAAGCCCGGGATAAGGTAGTAAAGAATGAGCGCGGCCAGGCTTGCGAACGTGCCCGGGGCAAATGGAATATATCCGGTGTAAAAGCCGGATCCTAAAATCTTCAGAAAAAAATTATTTTTCATTCGGGAAAAACCTTAAAAAAAGTTTCCTGTTGGTAAAAAGATATGCAACACCCGTATAGATGGTGAGGATTGTAATAACGAGCATGCAGATATAAATGAGTTCCGGGTTCATGAGCATCCTGAATACACTTTCATTGCCCCTGTAAATCCAGCCCACCGTCTGAAGCGTATCAACTGCAAGGAGGTAATAGATGAAAGCCATCTGAATAAATGTTTTCCACTTTGCCATGTAGCTTGTTGACATCGACTCACCTTTCGTATCGGCATAGAGCCTGAGGAAGGTCACCATAAAGTCGCGGAATACGATAACCACAACCATCCACAATTGCAGTACCCCCAGGAAAACAAAGGCAAAAAAGGCAGTAGAAGTAAGTATCTTGTCTGCCAGCGGGTCCATGAACTTGCCCCAGTTGGTAATGTAGTTAAACTTGCGCGCAAGCCAGCCGTCGTACCAGTCGGTGACGGCAGCAACAATAAAGACGGCCAGAGAGAGCTGTTTAAGCAGCGGCTCATCTGAGATAAAGAGAAAGAGGAATACCGGGGTTAATATAATTCTCAGAACGGTCAGTTGATTTGGTAATACCATCTATTCTAAATTCCGATTACAATTAGAAACAATTTAGTAAAAAATCTGCGTGCTCGCCCACAATAAGGCCCCGGCACTGTTACTGCGGTTCGGCTATTCTTTTTAAGAACCCGTACTCGTATATACCCAGCTTATGCCCGTCTTTCCACTGGACATTAATGCCATAATAGCCAACCAGCTTCAGGTTCTGGATGGTCACCTGGTCATCGTTATAGATGGGAATATAGTCCTTACCCTGCTTATTCCTTTCCTCGCTGCACATTGCGCAAGGGCATATGCGTCTTAAGCTGGTAAGTCGGACAGAACTCTCGGAAGAGTCCTGCCACTTGATAAACAGATACTTTTTATCTTTAATTTTAATTTGAATTGGAGCCATTTAATCTGCTATTTTATTCCCTGTTAACTTATAAAGTGCCTCCAGGTATTTCTGACTAGTAACCCTGATGACATTCTCCGGAAGCGGAGGCGGAGGAGGCTGTTTATTAAACCCTGTTGAGACCAGGTAATCGCGCACGAACTGCTTGTCGTAGCTTTCCTGTGTCTTCCCCTTCTGGTATTTATCCAAAGGCCAGAACCTCGAGGAATCGGGCGTAAGGAGTTCATCGACCAGGATTACCTCCCCGTTATAGACGCCGAATTCCATTTTTGTATCGGCAATAATGATCCCTTTTGATAGGGCAAATTCCGAAGCGGCCTTATAGATGGCAATAGTTGCATTTTTAATTTTGTTATAGACTTCCTCGCCCGCAATTTCCCTGGCTTTTTCGTTAGTGATGTTTTCATCGTGCTCTCCGATCTCGGCCTTTGTAGAAGGAGTAAAGATCGGTTCCGGGAGCTTTTCAGATTCCTGAAGCCCCTTCGGGAGTTCAATGCCAGAGACCCTGCCCGTCCTGAGGTAATCATTCCACCCCGAGCCGGTAATATAGCCTCTAACGATACATTCAATAGGAATGACTTCTGCTTTCCTGACGAGCATTGAGCGTCCTGCAAGCTGAGAGGCGTATTCCTGACATTCCTTTGGAAAATCCTTTATATCCGTTGAAACCAGGTGGTTTGGAATGATATCTTTCGTAAAGTTAAACCAGAACTCAGAGATTCTGTTTAGTACTTCGCCTTTGTAGGGGATGCCCTGACCCATGATAACATCAAATGCAGATAGCCTGTCGGTAACCACAAATAAAAAATATTCACCCAGGTCGTAGATTTCTCTTACTTTCCCCTGCTTAACGAGTTTTAGTTTGGGAAAATTTCCCTGAAGTAATACATCAGACTGCATAAGAATCCTTAATTTTATGTGCTAATATAAAAAGCTGATTATGATAATTCAACCTTAAAGAATTTAATTTTGGAGTTGTTGTACTGTTTATAATGTAATTGTTCTTTTATTGAAAAAGAATTAGATTATTTAAAAATACCGAAATAAACGAAATAACAAAAGCGGGAGGGGCTATGAACAAAAATCAGATTGAGGCCTTAACTGGTTCGGCAATTTTGATAATTGCGGGATTTTTGCCGGTGGCCGCCCTGAAGGGCGGAATAATCACTTTTTTCCCCGTCTGGCACAACCTGCACCTGGATAACGGGCTCTGGAACTGGCTGGACATTGCGTTCCTGGTAGTCTCTTTTGCCGTCCTGGCACTTTTGTCCTTTTATTTCGTAATTAGGAAAAAGTACGCCGGACTGCTTTTTAGCGGCATACTGACGCTTTTTATCAGCATAATAATTTTCATTTCCATCTTCTTCATTCAATCGAGCCTGAACAGCTGGGCCGGTTACGACCCCATAAGTCTGAGCTGGGGATGGCTACTACTCATATCCGGCTCCGTTCTGCTCATTATGGGCGGAAGGGTTAAAAAGAACATCAGTCCCAGGTAAATATGCGCCCTCCCATTTGCGGGAGGTTTTAAGAGCAAGTCATTTCATGTTAAAAATTCGGTATTGCTTTAATAGCATAATCTGCATATTGTGATTTGAAGCACATCCTTAATTTAACCATGAAATGAAAGTAATGAAGCTAAATTTTTTATCCGTAATTTTTATTTTTACATATACGTTTTCAGCCTTGTACACCGGGTGCAAAAGTGAACACAGGCGCAGTATACCCGTAATGGATACGCTAAGGACGCAACACAAGCGTTCTATTGAAGAGGTTATGAATGCACACACGGATGAACTGATGGCAATTCCGGATGTAAACGGGGTTTATATTGGCGAGCTGGAAGACGGACGTGAGTGCATTACAGTGCTGGTTTCGAAGAAAACAGCACTTCACAAGAAAAAGATACCGCAGAAGCTGGAAGGTTACCCCGTAATTATTGAAGAAACCGGGGAGGTCCAGCCCCTGATGGAAAAACACGAGACCTGAAAAGCCTTAAGGCAGGAGCTTTTTAAGGCTCTGCTACTTTCCTTATTTTTCCGGAAAATACCTTCCTGAACTTCTCAAGCTTGGGCGTAATTACAAAAGTGCAGTAAGGCTGGGCCGTGTTATTGTTGTAGTAGTTCTGATGATACTCTTCAGCCATATAGAACTCCCTTGCGGGACTTATTTCCGTGACAATAGGGTCATCCCAGATTTTTTCTTCCTCAAGCTTTCTTTTATATTCCAGTGCAAGGCGTTTCTGCTCGTCGTTATGGTAAAAGATAACGGACCTGTACTGCGTGCCCACGTCTGCCCCCTGGCGGTTTAATGTGGTTGGGTCGTGCGTTTTCCAGAAAACCTCCAGGAGCTCCACGTAGGAGATTTTATCCGGATCGTACGTTATGCGGCTTACCTCAGCGTGCCCGGTCTGCCCGGAGCATACCTCGCGGTAAGTTGGATCTTTGACTATGCCTCCGGAATAACCGCTTTCGACTTTTATGACGCCATTGAGCCTCTGGAACACGGCTTCGGTGCACCAGAAGCAGCCTTCGCCGAAAGTAGCAACCTCGTATTTATTTCCGCTTTCACGTTCATTCTGAGAATTCATTACTACCCTGCTTTCTTTTTGATTGGAGTTTTTTCTCATGCAGCCGTTTTGGAATACAACGGCTGATAGAACAATAATAAGAATTGAGACCTTCAATTTCATCTCCTCACTTTCTTTTTGCACAGAATGTGAACTCTTATATATAGAAATTTTCCGCTTAAAGACTATGTAAGTAATTTACCCCCCTTTTTTCACCGTTAGCCCGGAGTGCCGGGGAAACATCTTCTTTTTGCCGATGCTTCCCCGCGCCCAGGCTCCTCTCTGGGGAGAAGTTTATTTTTTTTGATTATGCTTCAGGTACCAGTGGACGTATTTACCGAACTTTTTATCCTTCTGGCGTCTTTCCGTGTAGGACATTTCATTAAATTCGGTTTCCTTCTGCATTTTCATGTAATTATGGTATCTCTCTTTCGAAAGGGTCCCTTCCTGAATGGCCTGCAGCACCGCACAGCCTTTTTCAACCGTATGAGTGCAGTTATTAAAGCGGCAGTTCCCGGCAAGAGCGGAAATTTCGCCAAAAGTTTCATCCAGGCCGGTCTCAGCCGAAATAATACCCAGTTCGCGCATTCCGGGGTTATCTATAATAACGGCTCCGTTATCCAGAATGATCAGTTCGCGCCTGGTTGTAGTATGCTTTCCCCTGCCATCCTTCTCCCGGATCTCACCGGTTTTGAACAGGTCCTGATTAAGGAGGTTGTTAAGAAGAGAAGTCTTCCCCACTCCCGATGAACCAAGCAGACAGTACGTCTTGCCGGGCTCAAAAAATGAACTGATCCTTTCAACATCCCCGGAAATATTGTTGCTGAAAGAAGCAATTTTAATACCGGGCACAATTTTCCTGATATCCGTTTCCTTCAGTTTAACCTCTTCGGGCGAGGCCAGGTCGCTTTTGCTGAGAAGTACGGCAGGTTTTATCCTGCATTCGTTGGCCATTACCAGGTAGCGCTCGAGCCTGCGGAGGTTGTAATTTTCGTCCAGGGCCTGCACGATAACGGCTGTATCTATATTTGCCGCAATTATCTGGTATTCTACTTTTTTCCCTGCGGTTTTTCTTTTCAGAAGCGACTTACGGGGAAATATTTCATGAATAACGGCAAAGGAGTCGTCGTCAAAAAACTGCGCCAGTACCCAGTCGCCCGTTGCGGGCATACCGGCTGAAGAATCGGAGTTATAGAGAAACTTTCCCGTTACTTCGGCAAAAGCTTCTTTACTGCCGTTGGAGACGGTGTAACTGTTTTTATTTACGGAAGTTACGCGCGCAGGTTTGAAGCCATTGTAACTATCCATATCGAGCCCGCTGCTGAAAAATTCATTAAAACCGAGTTTATATAAATCCTGCATTTTTTAACCTTCAAAATTGTAGTGAATTTGTTAATTCTTTAATGGTATTTCCTGGCTGTAAGATACATTACGCCTGGAATTGTAAAGTGAGGTGATGCCGGGATATGAGTAACTTATTCCATAGTTATTATTTTGGATAACAACGGAACAGGCAGCCGGGAGCCATGGGTTCTCCGCTCTGGAAATACCGGAATTCTGAAGGCATAAGGAAATAACTGCACAGCAGGTCTAATACCCGTTCAGCATTAGTTTCCTTAAAGGGGCCTGAAAAATAAGCAGAAGTAAAGGTGAAAAGTAAAGTGCATCCTGAAAAAATTGGATAGTCCGGCTGAAATTTCAGTCAGGCATTAACAAAGGCTGTTTTCCTTTTTTTTTCGTCAGGACCGATACGCTGACTAAACCGCCGCACAAAGCGAGCGTTCAGTGCGCTTTTAGTAAACTTCTGCACCCCCGGATACCGTAGGAACCGCAATATCCCGTAACATCACAAGCTCTGAATTAACTAAGGCTACATAATCCTGCTTACGCATAAATCTCCTTATTGAAATGTTGATAATGAAATAAATTAGTTAAAATTCTCTTAATTGCAAAATAGTAAAAATTTCTGTCGCATTCTTCTAAAAAAGGGAAAATCCCTTTTTTATGGTGGAGCCAGCCTCCAGAGCCTCAGACTTGTTCTTTTGGGCCAGCTTGTCCCCAGCCATGAAGTCTTCTTACTGAAGCGGCAATAACAGCCCATTGTGAAGCAACAATAAAGACGTACATTGCCGCTTTAAGCACGGAGCAGCTGTTGAATAAAGGCGCAATAATTAATATAACGGAGACAATTACTATTGTATATGCAATGATACAGGTATAAAAATATTTAGTCCTGTCGATACTTCCTTTGAAGCTAAAAGGGTTTTTCATTAATATATTTCCAAAAAAATTCCTCAAAACTTAAGAAAGTTCAAAAAGATTTGCAAAAATGTGCAAAAAAAATTTATAACGTAAGGATTGCATGAATCCGTTCCCAATTACACAATTTGGCATTTTTTATTTCTTTTGTAAATTTGCGCCGGCCTAAGGGAAATCCGAACCCTCTGAGCGAATCATCAACCGTTTCAATTTGCACGTCCTTTGGGAAATCTTTCATTTCCCGTGCCTCAGGGACCTTAGAGGTCACTGTTTAGGAAAGTTGCAGGATATTTTCCAGTTAATATTTTCCAGGCTCAATTATTAAGAAGCCGCAATTATTTCTTTGCAAACCGGCTGAGTTTTTCTAAATTTAAATTATCATTTATACCCAAGTGGACTGCAAATGAAAAACTTTACCAAAGCAGCTGTCTTTTTGTGTACTATTTGCATTATGGTTTCTGCCCATTCCTGTAAGCTCTCCCCCAGCCAGCCTTATAACTATCCCTGGGAGCCCGAACCGGCTCCGGAGAATACATTGCCAGCAAATAAAATAATGCGGCTACAGGGAATAGCCTCAATCCACTGCATAATATGTGATTCTTCTATAGTAAATGGCCATACCGAAAATGCCTCCGTAGCGAAAACTGAATACTACATCGATCAAAGCCGCCTGAAGAAAATACAGTATGTTGCGGGAAATTCAGGCCGGAATATTACCGTGTATGACATCGGTAAAAAACTATCCTGGGAAAGCACGAGCGGAAAAGCGGCCAACATAAATACGGACATAGAATATATTAAAAATGCATATAACCATGAAATCCGGCAGATTCTAGGAAGCCAGCTTGAGGAGCCTCTGCAATACGTAGGGAAAGAAAATATGGGGAGCATACTGTGCGATGTTTTTGAAGACAAAAGCGGATTTCAGGAATGGGTATGGCATAATTATTTACTGCCTGTTCAGTATAAAAGAGCCTGGAATTATGACAATCTATGTAAAAGGACATTTTTACAAATGAGGAACATTGACCTTAATCAAAAATTCCCTGACAGCATTTTTGACAAGCCGCAATAAAAAACGGTTTATACCGCCTCCGGGCAATTTTACCGCCTGATAATAGCAGCGACTTTTGTTTTTAACTCATTTTACAGGCAGTGCCGTCGATAACAGGACGAAAGTGCCGGTCCTTTGACCCGGTTACAAGCCGTGGATTTACACTGCCCTTTCAAAATTCTTCCCGGGCAGTAGTCTTATCCTCCGGCAAAGTAGCCGAAGCGGACCGGCGGCATGAGGAATTACTGTTTGGAAACCGGGAAGCTCCAGAGTGACCTTTCGTTTCGTATAAGATCAATTTGAGATTTTAGCTTATTAAGGCTTGCCCCAAGTTCCTTTTCACCTGCGGTAACCATAGCCACTGTAATGACTCTGCTTTCAGAGGCTTTCAGGTTAAAAGGCCCTGTTGTTATCATGTTACGGCTGTCTCTAGACTGGTCCAGCCATCCGGTACCCGTAAGAGGATTGCCAGTGAAGGCAAAAATAGTAGGAGTATTTGTAACAGGGTCAATCATGCTGCTGCCGTCATTGCCAAGGGCTTTAAGAACATTTAATGCCTGAACAGCATTCCCGAGGAGCTCGCCGAACTGTGAGTCCTTTGCGCCATAGTCCCTTTCAATCATCCTATGACCAGTAACTGAATACGGGAATCTGCTGTCGGAAACTGGAGACTCAAGGAATACGTTACCGCTGACGCAGTTTATGAATTTTGAAGAATTCGGGTCCTTCGGGTTAAAATAAGTATATGTCATTCCGCTTGCGGCATCGTATCCAATGGCATTATTCACCTGGTCGGTATTGATATCCACGTCGCTATAGAAACCAGCAAAGACGTCATTGAGGTCTTTCGAGCCCATGTTTTTCAGTTCATATCTAATAAAAATTACGTTTTTGAGGTCGGACCTTTGATAAGCATAGACAGACTGTGTAACTCTCAAATTTTCAATTGGGCTATTAAGGGCCATTTGGGAAGGATTCACGGTTCCCTTCAGGCATGAAAAGAGCATTTCATCGCCATAGATGGCCGGATTTCCGTTCTGGTCCACCGGGGCGCCGTATTGAGCGGGCCAGTTTGAAATATTATTCTTTAGAATTTCAGGTGTTATATGAAAGACACCCAGGTTATTGCCGTCCCATTTGGAAGTATAATTGCTAAAACCGCCGATATTGAGATTTGCGCGCGGGGCATTATCTTGAACCGCGGAAACCCATAACCCTGCATTACTAAGGTGCACCTGCGTATTGGATTGGACGTAAAACTGGTCCGGTAACAAGGACGAGTTAGAGATAAGTCCGTCCCGTGAGGCACTTACATGAATGTCATTAACAGCAATTAAAGCAATAGAATCGGGCTTAAGCGTGTAATTAAGATTCATTTTAGTTGCCGAGGGGGAAGCCGGATCAGTATCCTTTTTGCACCCGGCAAAAAATGAGACAAGAATAATTAAGCAAAGAAAATACGGTTTGATTCTGAATGGCATATTTACTTCTCCTATATTATTAAGAATTGAGATTTCATAAACCAGCAATGCCGGAAATAATTTAACAAACCAGGTTTACATAGTCAAGCGCCGGATGGAGGAGCTTTTATGCTTTGAAAGGAGGCTGCGTGTTTAGCAGCCTCTTTTATATGCCTCTATTGGAGTAGCAGTTTCGGGCTACAGCCTTTTTACGAACTCTTATTTCAGGCTGGCCGTAAGAATTTCGCCGCAGTAAGCGCAATAAATAATTGCCCCTGAAATTTTTGTCCCGTCAATTTGATCCAGGGGTTTACCAACAAAGCGGTGGCCGCCGCAAACAGGGCATTTTGGTTCGGCAACCTTCGGGTGTTCGGCTTTCGAAGTAACTAATCCGCTGATGCCTCCTAGAGTCTGTTCATCCTCTGTTCCCTCTGCACGCAGCAGCTGCGTAATCTCGAAGATGGCATTTATATCCTTCCTCCTTTTTGCCGGGTGCAAAGCCACTTCAACAGTACGCCTTTCGCCCGGTGAAAGAGGTATAGCTGCAGGTTCGAAGTTCAATGGTTCAAGCATCAGCTGATCCTCGTCGCTTTTTAGGACCAGCCTGGCCGTGGCACGCCGTCTCCATGGATTTGCGATTTCGAAGCGCAGAGGCAGCGGAGCGGCTTCGGGTTTGATTGGAACGTTAATGAAATTATTCTGCGCCTGGTTATTGGTTATGTTGCATTCCTTAGCATTAATTTGTGCTATGACGCAGAAATGATTGAAGTTGGCGTACTTGGCGGGCAGTTTGGGCGCCGTCAGATCCCAGTTAACCGAAAACAGGTCCGTGCCGCCAGCAGGAAGCGCCGGGCGGCTAACCTCATCGATCAGGATTTCATTTGCCAGGTCGACCACCGTTGTAAAGGGCACAAAAGACACCCTAACCTTAAAGGGCTGGGAAATCTTAGTGCCGAGGTTGCGGACACGCACGAACAGGTCGTTCTGAGCCTGGTTAACAACAGGGCTGCCCCAGATATCCGGGGTCTGCCAGAGCGGCTGCTGAGGCGGCGTTTGCGCATAGCCCCATGGAGTAATGGCAATATCGGCTTCATGAATGTAGGGAGCCAGTTTTTTACGGATGGTCTGTGAGCAGACGCTGCAGAAATCCGCGAAGTTGCGCATCATGCAGTCGTACGCGGGACGGTATGCTCCGCAGTGGTGATAGTTAGCCCCTTCGTAGAGCCCAATTGTTCCGGAAGTCATGGGGTCGGCCTGTGTGTCACATTTCGTACAGTCGGAGTTCACCGTTGTAGGAACAGGCGTAGTGGCAAGTATCAGGTTGCGCCATTTAACCTTATCCCTTTGTTTCTCAATAGTGCAGTTTGGGTAGACGGGTTCAATTGCCGGGTGGTGTTCAAAAGCCGGTTCAGACGGCGGCGGGCATCCGCCCCAGTACCCGTATTCATCACCAAGTCCGAAGGCGGCGTGCCCCATCTCATGAATTGCAATATATGTCCAGCCGCTTGTGGTACTGGTAATGGCGATACCACCTCCGGCTCCTCCGTAGATGGAAGTGTTTACGATGACCAGAGCCTGGTCCCATTCAGGCACTTCCTTGTTAAGGAGCTGTGTAGCCAGCGTCGTATCGAAACCGATAAGCCGCCTGATCTTTGGATAGCCGGTGCAGAAGGTGGCATCCAGGTAAGTCTTTGGAGCCGCGCCGCTGCCACCCTGACAGTCGGCTGGATCATCTGCGCCGGAGTCGGTTGAGCTGATATTGATGCGGTAAAAGTTAATTCCCATACCGCAATCGCTGAAGGGACTTGTGCCGTTGAAAGCTTTTATGAATGTATCGCAGTCCTGCTCAAAGAGTATTTGTTCATCGGCCTTAAAGCCTTCGGCAATGAGCACCACATTAAAGCAGTCCTTTGCCGGTCCCTTATCCACGATTTTAGTTGTTTTGATGTCTTTTCCGTCACTACTTCCCATGGTGCACCTCCTCTTTCTTTTGAGGCGGCAGTGAGATCCGCCATTTAGGTTCTACGGATGATGTTCTGGCTGAGGGCTCCAGCGGGCTGCTGAAGAGAATGAGCTGTGTGCCTTCGGCAAAAGCGGGAACAAGAATCGAGAATGTTTTCTCGTCCGGAATTGATTCATAATGGACGAGATGATCAGGTTCCTTTTCGGCAGGCAGGTCGATAGAATTTTTAATCGGGTTACCAATAATGCGCCTGTAGAGCACGTCTCCGGCGGCATTTCGCAATTCATACCAGAAGCCCGAGAGCGGTCTGTCGAGTTCAAGGGGCAGCCTGTCGGAAGGCATGACGGTCTTTTTTACGCGGATTACCTCGCGCAAAGTAATTTCCTCTCCGGGAGGTGCATTCCGCCTGTATAAAAGTACAAGGCGTAAAGCATCCTCGGGCAGTTGAATCTCATCAAGGGATGACATAACTCCTCCACATTTAAGTTATAAAAATGTGAGCGGGCAGAATGAAGAGACCGGACTAATGCGTTCTCTTTATCCCACCGCCAAACATACATCTCTCACTGTTCCAGACGGAACGGGAGGATCTGGGGCGTAGCTGAATACTGCGGTTTGGAGTTCGCCTGGCTAATGATCCGCAGCAAACCGGCAGATATTTTTGTTGAGGTCAATTGATAAATGGGAAGTCGAGCCGAAAAAAGCATATCCCAAGTAATTTAGCATGATAAAGTATAAACTATTTCAGAATTCCTGTCAATTAAATTTCAAAAGCAAGCCGTGTAAAAAGCAATGACCAGCAGCAGCATTCGAAAGCGGATTACATAAAGCATCAGATGATGATCTATTGATTATCTCAGGTTTGAAGTAAATATGAAGCAAATACTTTCTGCTCCCTTTTGCCCGAGCACTTTTCAATGCAGCTACACTGCCTGGCGTTTCCAAAATCATATACAGCTGCAGGACCCCACAGGTTGATAATGAAACTTTACCTTCCGTTAACCCCAAAGCCATTTGTTAATAAACCAATTATGTTTGTGCTGACATTTCTAAATTGCTATCACAAGTTTTGAATATAGACAGGCCAGCGGTTGCATCTTAAGTTCTTAAATATTAACTTTATTGGAAATATAACAGCCATAAGGATACCTAAAGCAATAATTCTACTCTTTTATATTTGAAGTAACAGCACTTAAAATAACTTATAGAGTAAATTATGATAGCTTCAAAATTAAAGCTGCCCGTCTTTTTAATGCATTTCCTCGGCGTTTTTACTTTCCGAGTGCCACAAGAGGTAAATAAGACAGAGATAAATTCTACTATACAGATTACCTGCACTCATTTGATCAATTAAACGGAGAGAATTATGCTTACCAGAAGCGTTATTTTACCTGAAAGTAAACGCTTAGAATCTCTTGTTGTATTACTTTTAATTGTGTTTATCACCGGATGCAAACATAGCATTACTTCACCAGAAGAGACAGGCTATGCGGCAGATTTTGGTTCTGTATGGGCGAATTATGAAAAGTATTATCCATTGTTCAGCTACAAAAAGGTTAACTGGAAAGAATCTTATACTGTGTATAAGGACCAGTTCAATATAAATATGGACGCCTCAGCAAGGGACAATATTCTTTCGGAAATGCTTAGTGTTCTAAAAGATGAGCATTGCTATTTATTATCTCCCGATGGCAGGGTAACACACTCGTATATAAAACAGGTATCCGCCAACGACAATCCGGTCTTTTTATCGCGTTTAATCAGTACGACAAACTGGAATCAGGAAAATTCACACTGGGGATGGGAAAGGAACGGCAAGATAGGCTATATGATTTTTAATGACTTTTTTGAACAGTCAATTGATACAATTGCTTTTTCCAGGGCGATGGACAGCCTGAGGGAAACCGAGGGTATTATAATCGACCTAAGAAAGCATTCCGGCGGCAATTTGCTGGTATGCGAGTCTCTCTGGAACAGGTTTGCAGGTAAAGAAACCATAGTCGGTTATTATCTTTACAGGAACGGTCCATCTCACGATGATTTTGCGCCAAAGGAATACGTAAGAGCACAGCCTAAAGGGCCATGGCAGTATACAAAAAAGGTCGTAGTACTCATTGGGAAAACCTGCGGCAGCGGAGGCGAAATATTTGCCGAAACCTTCTCACACTTTGATAATGCAATTCTTGTAGGTGAGACTACAAGAGGAAGTGTTGTGGCGCCGGCGGAATTCAAACTCCCGGATAATACGGTATATTCGGTTCCAATGGCGGCATATTATAATACAAACGGCCTGCCGCTAGAAGGCAATGGTGTTGAACCCGATATTAAAATGAATTATTACGACCCGGATCATTATAATTCGGCTGATGATTTAATCTATGAATATGCAGTGCATTATATAACCGGACAAAAGTTGGCGGTTAAGAATTTCAAGGCCGACATTGTGCCCCATTCCAAGTTCTACAAACAAAGCGGATTGCCAGAAGTAATTGAAAAAGCAATTAGAAACTTCTAAGAACTCAGATATTGCACCTATGAAAAACTCAGTTCGTGTCATTGGAACAATTCGATGCTTTGGGCCATGGAAATTGAAGAGTGGAATGAGTCTGTCTAGAATTTAAGGTAAACTCCAGAGAGAAACTGAAGATTTAAGGAGCTTCCTTATGGCTCCATACTTGCCCAAGAGGTCAGAATAGTTTTTGGCCTAGGCCAGGTCTTTTTGCAACTGCTCAACCTGTTCCTTGGTCAGTTCCATCGTATCTATCCCTCCTTTGTAGATGATTTAATTTATTGATTCCTCTGGTTAACTTCCAGAGTCACTATAAATTCAATCCCTCCGCTGTCCGCCCCTGGGGCTCCACTCCGGGATTGAATTATAAATCATTTACACTTAATTCTAGATACTACCTTCTGTAACCGGGTTTTGGATTCAGTAACCTTCCTGAACCGGCGGTTGGGATTAAATTATTTATCATTTACAGGATGTTCAGGATACTGCGTAAAAATAAACTTACTATAATCAATTTTGTCTTTGTGCTCAATTAGCAATGGGCAAATTACGAAATAGCTATTAAAAGTAATTTCAGCGGATACAAGTTTATTAACAATAGCAGAAACCGTCTTGCCATCTGAGTATACGTCGTCGACAATTAACAATTTATTGTAATGAATGGGCTTCATTTCTTTTTTATCAAAATGAAATTCCGAATAAAATTTCTTAAAATTGCCAGGATCTCCCGCCCTAATGCCTTTGGAGAATTTTTCCGTTAAATCTTTTGCATTAAATGTTTTAAGTTTCACTTTATCGAAATACGGCTTTTGGTAATCTGATTTTGATGGAGCCGAGACGATTATATCCGCATCTTCCCATTTTGCAGATGTCTCCAGTATTTTATTGACACAACTGTTTATACCGGATTCATATTGAAGTCTTTTATTTTCGCTCAATTGTTTATCGCTTTGAAAAGCTGGAGAACGAGAAGTATGGAGATAATCAACCTGAGAAAAGGAGTTATCAAGTTGATTATCATATTTGCGGAGATAAATAAGTGTAATGGAAATACCATCAACGCCAAATGGAAGTTTTATATTACTCTCATTCATAATGGAATTTTGCTTAGTGAAACAAAAATTTAGTGTTTTCCTGTACTCTCAGGTTAAATTGAGGCCTTGGATTATTCTGATGTTCCAGGCATCAGTTTTACCTAAAAAGTCTTGAGAACAAATCTAAAAGATTCAGGTTAAAATAAAAAAAAGCGCTGTCTGTATCAGCGTTTTGCATTTTCCTGTGGACATAGACGGAATCGGACCGCCGGCACAAGGATTTTCAGTCCTTTGCTCTACCATAGTTTACAAGAGCTTACCGACACTTAATTACTTTTTTAATTACCTAAACACAATTTTTAGAACATTTTAATAAGAAAATAGCCGAATTAGTAAGCCTAAAGAGTCGCCAAACTCTTACAAACCTATTCCGGCTATTTTCAAATCAAACTCTTATTTTAATACTTTGGCGATTTCTTAAGACTTGAATGTAATATATTACTTTATAGTGGTTTATACAACTTTTAAGTCGAACTTTTACTCTTCATTACTGTAACCATATGAATTTATTTACAAATATGGAATCACAATACCTTGCCTTAAAGAAATAAACTCCAGCAGGAGCTTTAAATGATTTTAACTCAATTTTATAATATCCTTTATTAAATATTTCATTATTTAGAGGCTTAAGACTTGAATCAACTTTATCAAAATCAATTTGTAAATTGAGTGAATCTGCAAATGGCAAAAAAGCATACCAAATAAAAACTGGTGAAAATGGATTAGGATATATCTGTGACATTTGCGGATGAATAGTATCACTTAATATTAATGACCTCTTAAGGCTTACATTTGTTGTATCAATCTTTGAGACATTAAATTCAATTAGGGCTTTTGATAACTGTGAGGCACTTTTCTTACTTGTTTCTCTTTCTGTAGAACAAGATATTGTTAAAAGACACAGAAGTATTATTGAATATTTCATAAATTGGCAAATTGCAAAATATTTAATAGATTATGTAAATTATTTGTTTGGGTGTCGAGGGCCAAAACTATTCCCCACCTCCGGGTCAAAAGTATTCCCCAGGGTGGATCAAAAGTATTCCCCACCCATTTTAATTAGCTAGCGATATATAAAACAAAGAAAACTTACTTTCAAGTAGTTTAACTCTTCGGCCTTGATTTCCTCCTGTAAGACTCTCCCTTAATTACAATCTGATGGGCATTGTGGCAGAGCCTGTCCATTAGGGCATTGGCCATTATGGGGTCAGGGAATATCCCGGCCCAGTCACTAATAGACCTGTTACTCGTAATGATGGTAGACTTAAGCCCGTAGCGCTGGTCAATAACGGCGTAGAAGTATTCGGCATATTTCTGGTCTATTTTCTTGAAGGCAAAGTCATCTATGATTAAAAGCTCTGCCTTGATCAGACTTTTTAACATGTTTTCAAGCTTGTTCGAAAGATCTGCCTTTGAGAGCTGGGCAAAGAGGTCATGGAAGTTAAAGAACTGTACGGTCATATACTTCCTGCATGCCGAGTGCCCGAGTGCCTTGGCCAGGTGGGTTTTCCCTGTTCCGGTAGGGCCAATGAAGAAGACGTTCTCGGCTTTTTCAATGAAGCGGCAGAGTGAAAGCTCCCTTATTTGCTGGGCATTGATGGATGCGTTAAATGTAAAATCAAATGCCTCAAGCGTCTTTGAGGACTCAAGTTTTGCATTTGTTATTAGCCTCTGGAGCATTCTGTTCCGTCTAGTCTGGATTTCATCACCTACTATCATCTGCAGTAGTTCTGAGTATGAGAGCCTGTTCTGCTCGGCTTCCATTATCCTGACTTCCAGTGTCTCGGCTGCCCCCGAGAGCTTAAGGCTTTTGAGTTGTCTTACAAGTTCTGAGTAGTTGGGCATATAAAACATTCCTTTTTGTTAGTGTGTAAAATAGTCCGAAGTGCGGACAAAGCTTTCTGTTTCAAGTGAAAGGCTCATCTCGTGAGATTCCTTGTCACTTTCAAGTTCCTGGTGCTTTTCTATGATCGCTCTAAAGAGCTTCGGGTGAACATTTGAGTACTCCTCCAGAGCTGTCATGCTGGCAAGCTTAATGATCTCACCGGGGTACCCTTTTGCAATATTTACGATGGATTGGGCACGCCTTAGGTTAATGTAGGCGTTGGGAGAGAGTATTTTGACGATCAGTTTTTCAAATTCAGGCGCAATCTTCTGGGCCTCTTCCCTTAAGTAGAACGGCATCCCGGTGTCCAGGCGGTGGCGCATATGCTCAGGGAAGTCGTTTATGTCTGTCTGACGGAAGCCGTAAGGGACTATGTGCTGCTTTATGAGTTCATCGTTGTAATAAATGCTTACGGTATTCTGCCTTATTTTAACCATGACCTCTTTTCCTATGTATACTTCAGGCAGCGAGTAGGCTTTCTTGTTTACCTGTATGTAGTGATCAGGATGCACGGTAGCCATTTTCCACTCCGATATTTCATATTCATCCATGGGAAGTGACAAAAGCCTGGGCTTTTCTTCCTTAAGGAACAGAGTATAAGGTTCTTCCTGGGTTGTGCCGTGCTTCCTTCTGCCGTAAAGATTCTCTATCCAGCTCAGTATCCCCTCATTTGCCTCAGAAAGAGTAAGCAAGGGATTTAGGGCCAGCATTTTCCTGAACTCTTCTCTTATGGTCTGAACGTCACGTTCTACGATCCCTTTGTCCTGTGGACTTGCTACACGGCAGGGGTCAAGAAAAAGCCCGTAGTGCTCTGCCATCTCGGCATAGGCCCTGTTTAGATTAGGATCATAGAGGTCAGGCTTTATTACTCCGCTTTTTAAGTTATCGAGCTTTATTGTTACGGGTACCCCGCCAAAGAATCGGAACATATGAATGTGGGACTGAATGAAGCTCTTCTCGTTCTGTGTATAGACAAACTCGACGTACTTGTGGCGGCTGAAAGAGAGTGTGGCGATAAAGGCATAGACCACCTTCTT
>JAAXKQ010000011.1 GCA_025612245.1 Ignavibacteria bacterium | reverse complement strand
TATGCAACAGCTTTTACAACTTTATTGCTCTTAAGGCAAGTTGTGCAAACTTTCAATTTTGTTTTTTTGCCGTCTACAATAGCATTTACATTCTGCAGGTTAGGAAGCCATCTGGTCTTTGTCCTGTTGTTAGCATGACTTACGTTATGACCTGACATGGGACCTTTACCGCAAATATCGCATACTCTTGACATTACAACTCCATGAATTTTGAAAACTAAATATAAAGGTAATTTTACTGTTAATCAAGATTTTTTCAAGGTTATTATCCATTTATCACTTTTTTTACCCTCTTTGAAATTGTAAAAATTCATATTTTTACCCCTATAATAGAAACAATATATAACGGCCGGGTGTCTGAATGCGTCTTAAGAATAAATATTTCCTGTTTTTCCTGATTTCCTTCTGGTTTTCGGGAATTTTTCTGAATGTTTTAGTCCCATTTTTTAAGCTCCCGGCAGGGCTATATTTATTTGGTCAGCTTTGTTACTCACACGTATACCATCAGATATCAGAAAAAACGATTTTTATACTGGGGCACCCTCTTCTCGTATGCTCAAGATGCTTTGGGATTTATACGGGAATTTTCATTACGTCCACCGCGTCCTTATTTATGGCATTTAAGAACAGGCTACCCATAAAATACCTTTTTTTTTCGTGCATCCCGATGCTCCTTGACGTCGCCTTACATTCTGTTAGAATATATAATTATTCCAAAATGGCTGCTTTTCTTACAGGGCTGCTTTTAGGTTCAACGGGATTTTTTTATATTTTGGAAGCTTTTGAAAAACTTATTGTAGAATTAAAATCTCAGGACAGGAATTTTAAGTGAAAAAATATTTACCGGCTCTGGTGTGCGGCTTTGCTGCAGGTGTTCTTAACGTTGTTCCGCTTGTTAAAACCCTTTCATGTTGTCTTATTATACCCGTAGCAGCCTACTTTGCACTCGTTCTTAATCAGAAGGCCAACAGAAGTGAAGCAGACATAAAAGCATCTCAGGCAGCTTTTTTAGGACTTGCCACAGGTATCTTTGCCGCTTTTTTCGGCACGGCCTTCGATATGCTGATTGTCTTTCTGACCAGAGAGATTTCAATTGCCGGATCACTGCCTGAGCTTGAGAACATGCTACAGGGTGTCTATCCCGATTCGCTTGCGCGCGAGGTAATGGATATAATGTACAAAGTTGTGGATGAAATCAATAAATACGGGTTCTCCATGCTATATACTCTTTCTGTTTTCATGAGCAGCCTGGTCGTAAACTCAATTTTTGGCATTGTTGGCGGACTGATCGGGATGCAGGTCATAAACAGGAGAAAAAACAGAGAAGACAATAATTTCTAGAAACAAAAAGCAGATTCAATAAATATGTTAACAGCATTTATATTTTTCGTACACCTGGTTTTTATTACGGTAATTTTCACAAAAAAATGGCAGGATGAATCCATTTCCTCCGCATTATCAAACGTCGCACTCATAGTAATACTTTTCTCCGTGGGCTGGGCAGTTACAGGGATGATTGCAAGGGCTCTTATGGAACCCAAAGGCTTCGGCCTGTATTTCGACAGGGATACCTTTTCCTTATTCCTGTTATCTATAGCAGAATACTTCTTCTATAAGCTCTACTACGGCGGCGGGGATAAGGAAAAGGAAGAAGTTAGCGAAGACGATACGGAAAAACAATAACGGCAGTCTGTTCCAGCTGCTTCTGCCCCGGGGGCAGCGGAGCAAATCTCCAGCGCCTGAGCGAACTTATTGCCGAGTTCTCAAGCCTTGTATCGGCTTTCATTAAAGGGATTATAGTTCCTACGGTACCGTCGGGAAGTATGGTAAATTTCAGCTTAAGGTCAATTTCCTTTGATACGCCGTCGGGATACTTCGGAAGCGTGTAGCTGTAGATTTTCCTGTTCCCCTTGCCGCCCCAGAATATATCGTACCCGTCACCATCGGCGTCACCTGAGCCGTTACCGTTACCCGAGCCCCTGCCAAAACCATTCCCTATTCCAGAGCCAAGGGGGTTGTTCCCAATTCCTGCTGCAGGCGAGCCGTTGCCGGTCCTGTATGCATCTTTTGATGCACTACCTTTGCCTGCCAGACGGGTCTCATTATTGCTTTTTTCATTTTTTGAGGTAATGTGGTCCTCGGAGGGCGGCTTTATCTTCTGGTTTTCGACCTTTGGAATATCTTCACCCTTCTTTGTCTCGCGTACCACAACATCCTGCGGCGCCCTCTGCCCGGGCAGGGGGCCGGCCTGAGGATCGTCAGGAACTACCTGCGTCTCACCATTGCCTCCGCCTCCGGAACCGCCCGGAGTACCAAAACCAACCTCAACATATTCTGTTGGAGGAGTGTATGGGAGGCTTGCCCTTATAAAAAGAAAAACGGCAAGTAAAAGCCCGTGCACCCCAATAGACATCAGATAAGAACTGTTTTTTATTTTTGGATAAGTCATCGTCAAACAATTTAATTTTCTAGTTTATAACCGCTAATAATAATTCCTTTACTTTAGCCTTTTTAGCGTCTTTTCAGCATCCTCAAGCGCAGAATAGTCCCCGATTCTTACTCTGTACCAGACTTTCCCTCCCCTCGGGGCATACTTCATATAGTAGGCATCCAATCCCTGGCTCCTGAAATGTTGCACGCGCTTGATTGCCTCGGACACTGACTGCCAGGAGGATTCCTGAATGGTATAACGCCCCTTCCCGTCTGTAAAAATAAATTCCTTAATGAGTTTATTTTTCGAATCACCTCTTGGCTGAATTGAGACTTCGCCCTGGCTTTCATTCTGCTTTGCGACCGGATTACTGCCTGCCATGTTTGCCTGGCGGCCTTTCCCGGGAAGCTTTGTTACCGGTGCCTTAGTTTCCTGCTGCTTATTTTCTGTTTTCTTCCCCTGAACAGTTTGCGGAGTTTCCGTCTTAAGGCCAGTGTTTTTGTTCTCCTGAGTGGTCTTGCCTTCGGCAGTATTATTCACTTCAGTATTCGGGGCTTCATTCTCCCCTTCCTTAAGGTCATGATTACTTTCCTCATTGCTCTTCTTGTAAACTGTCACAGGAACACTGTAATCCCTTTCAATTACCTGGGGCTTCCCGTCGGCGACAGCCTGCCCGGATTGAGCTCCTTTCTTTGCAAAGTCGGGCAAAGAAATCGTATTTTTCCCCATGAAGAAGAAATAATAGACTCCGCCTAATGTAACGAGCACGAGTGCCGAAAGTATAATCCAGAACGTCCCGGGGTATTTAACCCTGCGTTCAGGCTCCTCCTCATCCCCGGGCATGTTTTTATTTTCCAGAGTTATGCCGTCCATTTCGCTGTCTTCAAGGCGGATATCTTCCTGCTGCGGGATCTCTTCTTCCTCTAAGGGCTTTTCTTCAACCGGGTTTTCTTCCATAGGAATTTCTTCCAGAGGAATTTCTTCCTCCTGGCTCAGATCAGTTTCGTGGACTTCTTCAGGTTCAGCAGACTCTTCTTCAAGGGCAAAATCTTCAAATGGGTCGATTTCCACCCCTGCTTCCATTTCGGAAAGAAGTTCCAGCTTATCATCAATATTTTCCACCTGGTCGTCAATTAAAGGAGCGGGTAAGTCTTCGGCAGGCTCTTCTTCTTTTTCAATCTTTTCAGGAATTTCTTCGTCTATTTCCTGAAGAGTAAACCAGTCCTCGCCAAGCTCACTATTACCCTGCTTGCCGGGAAGCTTTTCCTCCACCCGAGGCACTTCCTCTTCCTGAGGCGCTGCTTCATCAAGTTCAGCATCCGTAAGCTCAGCTTCACCAAGCAGGTCCTTAAAAAGGTCATCCGGAACTTTCAGCCCGTCTTCAGGCATTATTTCATTTAATACTTCTTCGGTCTCACTTTCTTCGTCAGTTTCACTACCCCCTTCAGCCACACTTTCTTCCGGGGCATTTACTTCCCTTATTTCGGCGTCTACGGGCAGAAGATCACTTTGCAGGTCATTTGAGGCAGCGTCAAAGCCCGGGATTTCGTCTGAAAACCCTTCGGCAACAGTCCCCGGAGTATTTTCTTCAGGAACACTTTCCTCTACAGCTTCATCTTCCCCGAAATCCCATGGAATGCTTTCACTTTCTTCTTTAAGAGTTTCCTTTTCCATACCTGAGGGATACTCGCCCCTGTTTTCTTCAGGCATGGAAGAAAAATTATATTCAATTTCAAAGTCGCTTAAGTTTACGGAGTTTGAAAGGATGCTTTCCACCCTGTCCTCAAAATTCTTCTGCAGCATGAGGTATGAGGAATGGACAAGAAAGTCCTTCCTGGCCTGTTCTGTTACCGGTATTACGGGCTGGTCGACGCTGAGGCTGAAGACCTCGTCGTCAATTTCAGCCCTTTTCACGTTGCGCGGATTTACCTGGAAAGCCAGTACTTCATTTTTATCTTTCCTGTTGAATTTGAGCGGCACAAACAAAAGGTAGAAGGAACTTTTTCCCCGGGCAGCTGAATCCGCGGCAGACAAATTGCCCTTTCTCTTCAGCTGAAATATCCCCACATCGGGAATCTTTACAGATTCATTTACCTCCAGGGATTCCGCGACTTTCTGTAAAAATACGTCGAAAGCAACGGTTGTTTCCCTTCCCTGAGAGGAAAGCCTCTGGGAAATTATGTTTACTAATTCTTCTTTCTTCATCTTTGTTTTTCCCGAAAAACTGGCTTAAATTCACTCTGCGAATTAAAGTAAAATCGCACACAAAATCAAAAGACAGGCCAGCATTAAGACCTATTTAATTGTTTTACCACCTATAATCAATTCCTAAAACCATGTCGAAGGGCTTCTCTTTATAGCCGTACCATCTGTAGTTATTCTTGTTGAACAGGTTCGTTATTTGACCAAAGAGGTTGAGATTGTCCTGGAGTTTATAGCCCAGGTGAAGCGACATGTCGGCATAGGCCGGAATCTCAATCCTGTTATCAATGTCTGCATATGAAGAGGAGTTCAGCATCAGTGTAGCCTTAACTTCCAGTGACGGGAAATTATACCCGTATGAAAGGCTTGAGCGGATCACCGAATTATACGGAATTCTCATGCCGTGAGAGTCCTGGAAATCCTCCATCTCAAACTTTCCGTAAAATGAGCCATAGGGACCTGCATGGAACAGGAAATTGCCATAACCGGTAAACCTGTTTGCCTTTGCGGTTTCAATGTCAAAGATTCCATTTACCGGTGCGTTATTTTCGGCTGCTCCTGTAATCCGCTCGCCGGAGGTTTCCATACTGTAGTATGCAAAGTTATCGAACTTCGAGAACTTAATGCCGCCTTCAATTTCGAAATACGTATCGAACTCATACTTCAGCGCTACATTAAGATTAAAAGGGCTTTTCTGGAATACGTGACCTTTGTTAATGGCGTAATATTCATTTACTCCGGCCAGGTCGCCCACGGTCAAAAAGTCGGCCTGGGGCATCAGTTCGCCAAGAAGTGAAAGCTGGCTGTTGATCTTAAGGAAGAAAAACCCCTGCGGCATGAACATCCAGCCGGAGTCCGAAGTGGCATAATAGAGTCCAAACCCGAACTGCCAGTCGCCTGTGGGTTTCAGTTTCAGCGAAGCCCTTCCGTCAAAGAATCCAACGGCGCTTTTGCCATTTATGTCCTTATTCATGTTCTGGTATTTTACGTTTGCGTCTCCGGCAATCTTAAAGCCGTTATAGCCTGTTTCAATGCCTCCTTTGAGCCAGAGCAGGTTTTCACCGAAGTTGGCATCACTCAAGTAAAGCATATTGTCCGTTGCGTCGAGACTTATCTTAAAATAGTCGCTTATGAGGTTCGACATTGAAGCCCTGAGGTTGCCTTTATGCATATTTCTCGTCAGGCCTGCGTTATCCGAAGCAAAGAAATTGAATGAGTTAACGTCATAGGCGCCTCCCAACTTGTAGACCGTCCCGGGCAGGAAACCCGAGGTGTCGGACGAAAAGAAGGAAGTCGATAAGTCAATTCCAAAGGCGCTTCTGTTTGCATCAGGCACGTATGCCCTGTCGTGAAACGAATAGGTCCTTCCGAAGAAGGTTCCGCCGTCAAAATTTGTTCCGTAAGTAAGCTCCATACCCGGAATCCTGTAGAAGCCGGCGCCAAGAGAGAGCTTACCTTTATAGGTCAGGTCTTTGGAGTTAAATGTAATTTCCTTTTTTACAGGATTAGGGATTTCTGCAATCGGAAGGTCCTCCGGAGAATAGACCGGCTTAAAGAACTCCTCTGAAAGCATCGGAACGAGCTCAGCTTTTGGCTTGCTGACAGTAGGAAGGCTAACCCTTTCAACGCCCGTTATGACGAATTCAGGCAGTTCAACGTTCTGCTGATTTTTTTCTGTTTTTTCCTGGGCTAAAAGGATTACAGGAAGAGCCCAAACGAGTAAAATTATTTTTTTTATCATATTAGTCCAGTGTCCGTAATTTGTTTTGTGCTTCAGCTCCGAATTTATCGTTACGATGATGGTTCACCACCAGCAAATACATCTCCCTGGCCTTGGCGTTGTCGTTTTTCTTCTCGTAGCATTCACCCAGCTTAAGATAAGAGCTGGTAAGCCATTCATCGAATCCGGGGAATGCAAATTTGACCCTCACGAGAGCCGAAATGGCGTCATCAATTTTATTCTGCTGCAATAGTGAAACCCCGTAGTAGTACTGAGCCTTGGCTCCCAGCTCGTCGGTCCTTGCCTCGGAAAGCTCCTTTAAGAGCATGTCGCTCGTTTCGTAGTTCTTTCTGGCCAGTTCAATGAGTGAAATTTCAAACTTGGCATTATCCGCAAAAACAGTGCTCGTGTAATATTGTATTAGATAGTTAAAATCGTCATAAGCCTTCGGAAGGTCGCCCTTCGAAATGTATGCCATTGCCCTGTTAAACATTATCTCCGGTATCTTCTGGGATTCAGGCGGGAACTTGTCTATTGCAGTGCTGTAGATGCTGATGGCGGCGTCATAGTTTTTCAGGTCCGAGTGTATCTTCCCCATTTCAAGCACAGAAGCCGTGCCGGGGTCGGTCATGAGATAGTTCTTAAAGACAATATTAAAATTATAGAGGGCTTCCTCGTTCTGCTTCAGGATTTCTGCACTTTTGCCTATGGCAAAGTAAGCATCCGGAATGAGTGAGCTCTGTGGGAACCTGGTGACGAAATCCTTGTAGCTCTTTTTTGCCATCTCGTAGTTCCTGAGGTTAAAATACATCTCCCCTTTCCTAAAGAGTATCTGGTCGATATTGGAGGCCTGGGGATTCTGTCCCACATATTCGTCGATGTAACTAACAGCCTCATCCGGGCGGTCATCTGCCATGTAGGCATCCTTTATGCCCACAATTGCATCAAAGGCATAATTGCTCGCAGGATATCCTGTTACAACTTTTTTGTAATAGACTATGGCAGAATCGTAGTTTCCCATATTGAAATACGAGTTACCGATAGCGTTATAGGTTATCGGGACAACCGAGGACGACGGGTAATGGCTTAATAACGTATGATAGCTTGCAACTGCCTGGCGGTAGTTCCCTTTCTGGAAGAAGATCCAGCCTATGATGTACTGCGACTCGGCGACATATTTGGAATCCGGGAACTTCTCCTGGAGATTTGAAAATTCCCTTATTGCCTCGCTAGTGTTGCCGGCTTTATAGAGAGCCTGTGCATACTGGTAGTAAGCATAATCGTTGTTTATGCTGTTATCGGCCAGGAACACCTCTTTATATATGCGGCTGGCCTCGGAGAATTTCTTCTCACCGTAATAGCTGTCTGCAAGGCGCAGCTTTGCATCCGTGGCATGCGGATTGTTTTTGTACCTTCTTAAAAATTCAGAAAAATTAAAAGACGAGTTCGGAAACTCCTTCAGGTTAAAGTATGTATAGGCTTTTCCATAGAGCACCTGAGGAATGAGCTCTTTTTCCTTGTCGCCAACGGCGTTATATTCCTTAAGAGCCCTTTTGAAGTCCTTTTTTGCAAAATAGGATTCCGCCAGGTAGAAATGGGTTTTGCTGCTTTCAAATGAAGGAGCCTCGCCGGCAAGTTTATTAAGCGAGCTAAGAGCCTCATCAAAATGGTTCAGGTAATAATCCGCAATGCCGAGTCCAAGAAGACAGCGGTTCTTGAGTTCAGGGGCGAGCCCTGAGAGGTTAAGGGCTTCGGTGAAGTAATTTTTTGCCGCCGGAAAGTCATTTGCCCTTAGCCTTATTTCACCAAGAACTGCCAGAGCACGGCCCTGCACGGCCTCATCGCTGGATTTCGCGGCATCTTTTAAGTATTCCTCCGAAGCGGATTCCTTGTTTGTTTTATATTTAACCACGCCGATTAAATACCTTACCTGCAGAACAAGCGGGCTTTCAGGGTATTGGTCCAGAAACTCCTCGTAAAGCTCAATTGCCCTGTCATCTTTTCCGGCATAACGCCTGCTCTCAGCGCTCCAGAAGAGCGATTTAACCGCAACTGAGTCGCTTGCACCTTTTCGCGTCAGAGATGAAAAGAGCTTATAGGCATCCTCGTACTTTGCCTGCTGGAAATATACCCAGGCAAGTCCGTACTTGACGTTTCTTATGACCGGGCTGTTTGGAGAATCATTTAGTATTGCTTTATATGTCTCCTGCGCGTCCTTATATTCTCTCAGCCTGTAGTAGGAGTTTGCAAGAATATACTCTGCCTCGGTCTGGAGGCTGTCCGGGAGCTCCTTAATAAGCGGGTCGTTCAGTTCCAGGATTGCGTTGTCGTACTCTTTTAGCTCAAAGTAGCAGAGTCCAATTCTGATCTGTGCATGCGGTGCAAGAGAATTTGTTTTATAGTAAGCAAGAAGAGTGTCGTAATTGGCTACAGCCTGACGGTAATCCCCCTTTTTCTCGTAGATGTTGGCCAGCAGGTAAATGCTGTTAGGTTTATAACTGATGTTGTTTCTGGCCTTAATGGCGTCATTAAGGAACTCTATGGCCTCGTCAAAGCGCCCTTCGTGCGAGTATGAATCCCCGATCAGGTACATCGCCGAGCCTACAAAGTCATTATACGGGTAATCCTCAATAAGTAGCCTTAGAGTCTCACGTGCCTTGGCATATTCCTGTTTCCTGTAGTAAAGTGTTCCAAGCTTGTACAGGCCGTCGGCGCGGAAGTTTGATTCTGTGTACTTGGCAGTAAAATACCCGAATGCAGCAATTGCGGCATCAACCTGATCCAGCCTCAGGAGGCTTTCAGCCATATAGTATTTTGCCGAAGAAGAGAGTTCCTCGTCAACACCCCTTTCTGCATAAAAGCCTTCGAAGAGCCTGTAAGCCTTTACATAGTCGCCGCTGTTAAAGGCAGCCATTGCTTTGGAATACGCCTCGGGTATATTTGTAACGGACGTGGAGTGTTCAGGAAGTTTTTGTAAATTAACAACCTGCGCCTTGCTAAAAGCCGAAAGCGAGAAAATAAGTAAGAATGTCAGTAATATATTTTTCATATTTACCGTAATATATTCCGAAAAATAATTGCAAAAATTCCGCCGGTTATGCCGGCCGTAAGGTTAACTAAGTCGTTGCCGATCCATAAAATGCCTTTTTTATGGACTGCAGGTCTCATGCAGTGAAACTTCTTTTCAGTAAGCTTGCCGCAGATGCTGCAGTAAAATCCTGACTGAAGAGTGGCACCCAGCAGGCTGTCAATAAAGCTACCTGAGATTCCGGCCAAAACAATAGTACAAAAGTACAGAATTAATCCCTCATTTACCCACACTGCCGAGGAAATTGCAACCGTCAGCGCCCCGGAAAGCGAACCTAGTGTTCCGGGTATGGATACTCCGCCAGAGCTGCCCTGTTCGACGGTTTGCAAGTTCAGTACATTATACGTTTTTGTCCTTGCCAAGGTTCCAATTTCCGTAGCCCACGTATCGGCACAGACAGCAGAGAGCATGCCGATATAAACCGTGTAGAATAGACCGGAATCGGAAAAATAGGCCATTATGACCAGAATTCCACCCAGTCCGCCGTTTGAGAAAACCTGAAAGTAATCGCGCACACCACTTTTTTCAAAGTACAGGTCGATGCCAGAGTTGCATTTTTTCCTTACCCGTGACAAAATGCTCGACGAGAGGAAAAACCATATCATTGGAACAGACCACTTCCAGCCACCCAGAGCAAAGAGCGGTAAAGCGAGTAAAAATGCAGCCCGGGAACCGCTCCTTGTAAGAAATTTCAGCCTGAAGGAAAAAACCGCGGCAATTGCGCCCAGAACAATAGCTAAAATTATATTTTTCAACAAGCCAAAATTAAGGGCGTTGAACTGAATCAGGGCAAAATAGGCTTTAATGCCGGGCAAAATCATTATAATTCCTGTAGTTAAAGACTTACTCGGAAATTGCGGCAATATATTACTTAACACGTATATTGTCAAGGAAACAAGGCTCAATTATGCCCTGGAGCTGTAATTAACAGGTCTACATTATACGTTGCTCGTCCTGCAGGTCTTAGACGTCGAGGCTTTTTCTATCTGAATTGTCGGATGATCTATTCCAAACTTATCGTGCAGTTCGCGGCAGATGCGGCTGGTAAGTTCATCATTTACCTCGGCATCGGGTTTGACAATGTGGACCGTAAGAGCCGTTTCAGTGGTGCTCAGGGGCCATATGTGCAGGTCGTGCACCTCCTTTACACCGGGCAGTTTCTGCAGGTATTTAATTACCTCCTGAACCGGAATGTGCGCCGGAACGGCATCCATAGCAAGGTCGAACGACTCCCTTAGAAGCCCCCAGGTACCAAGTACAATTACCAGTGAAATGACAAGGCTTAGTATAGGATCCAGGCGCTCCCACCCGGTATAAAGTATAATTATACCAGAGGCCACAACACCCAGTGATACGGCTGCATCGGCAGCCATGTGCATAAACGCACCTTTAATATTAAGGTCGGTCTTCCTTTCCTTGAGGAATAAGATTGCCGTTGCGGTATTAACTAAAACCCCGATGAACGCCACAATAATCATTATTCCACCCTGTGTACCCTCGGGCATTCTTAATCTCTGTATTGCCTCAAAGCTGATCATTCCGACTGTAATAAGAAGGATTACGGCGTTGAGCAGTGCGGCGAAGATGGAAGTCTTCCTGAAACCATACGTCCTGTACTCCGTCGGAGGCCTTTGCACAAGCAGCGATGCCCCCCAGGCAAGGACAAGTCCAAGCACGTCACTTAAGTTGTGGCCTGCATCGGCAATTAGAGCAAGCGAGTTTATGGAAAATCCAAATGCCGCCTCGACTAAAACATATATCAGATTCAGTCCTATGCCCAGGGCAAATATCCTGTTATATGCGCCTGCTGGCCCGTGATAGTGCTCATGAGCGTGTTGTTGACTCCGGTTATGTGACATCAGATAAACACTTCTTTATATTCATGCAAATTGTAACAAGTTAAACTGTAATAAGATCCGGTAATGCATAAAAACTTAATGATGCTTGAAAGAAAAACATAAATGCCGCCTGAATGAGAGTAAAAATAAGAAATTTGTCGGACTTTTTCCCCTTTTTAAGTGAGGGACAGCTTTTTTCGGGGCTCCTGAAACCTTTGGACTTGTACTGAATCACATTAAGAAAGAACGCTCTAAGAGAAAGCAAACTCAAAACTTATTTGGAGGAAGCATGATATTCAGGCAGATCCGGTCGAATGATGGCACGGGTACGCTAACTTATCTTATAGCTGATGAGAGGTCAAAAAAGGCCGTAGTAATTGATCCCAACATTGAGGACCTGGAGAGGATTCTTTATACGGCCGATGAGCTTGAACTGAAGATTGAATACGTAATTGATACACACACTCATGCAGACCACATCAGCGCTGCCGGGGAAATTAAAAAGCTTACGGGCGCAAAGGTAATAATGCACACCGACACAAAAAATAAATGGAAAGTAGTTGATGAAGGCGACAAGTTTGGAATTGGAAACATACTGAGGGCCAATGCCAAGGTGAAAGTTGACAGGTACGTAGGCGAAGGTGATGTAATTAAGACCGGAGGGCTGGAATTGAACGTTCTCTTTACCCCCGGGCACACGGACAACCACGTATGCCTCAGGCTTAACGACATGCTTTTTACCGGCGACCTGCTCCTGGTTGGACAGGCCGGAAGAAGCGACCTTCCGGGCGGAAACCCTTCGGATCAGTACGACAGCCTTTTTAACAAGATCCTGGGGCTTCCAGGAGACACTAAAATCTACCCGGGGCACGACTATGAAAACAACCAGTATTCTTTACTTTCAGAAGAAAAGAAGAATAACCCATTCCTTAAGGCCATGACAAAAGATGAATACATCGAATTTGCGGGAGATTTCTTCCCACCCATTGCTGAAGAGGCTTCTAACAGCGGTAAAATGACACTTCAATGCGGTACAAAAAGAGTATCAAGTTCCACGGAGCCTTTTATGCAACTTTCTGTTGGCGACCTGGCTGGTATGATTGAAAAAGGAGAAGACCTGCTGCTCCTGGATGTCAGGGAGCCTTTTGAGCTTTTGGCATTTGGAATGCTTCCGGGTGTTAAAAATATTCCAACCGGTGAAATTACAGGAAGGATCAATGAAATTCCCAAAGACAAGAAAGTTGTTGTAATCTGCCAGTCCGGAAACCGTTCTTATGAGGTCTCTCATTACCTGTCTAAAAAAGGTTTTTCAAACATATTCAACCTTCAGGGTGGCACGTCGGCCTGGATGCAGAAAATAGAAAAGACCGGGACTTAAAAGAATTGAAGAGGCGTATAAAACCCTCCATCCTAAAAGATCCGGATCTTTTCAGGAGCTACAGTTAATGGAATTCCTGATTATATCTCTTATAGCCTTCCTGACCTCCGTGGTCTCAGGCATGCTTGGACTTGGAGGAGCAGTCCTGCTTATTCCGGCTTATCTCTACATCCCCCCTGTTTTTGGGATCCATGGGCCAGGCATAAAGAGTATTTCAGGCATGAGCTCGCTTCAGGTTTTTGCGGCCTCAATGTTCGGAATGATTCTGCACAGAAAAAGAGGCACCGTAAATAACAGCCTTATCCGGACCATGGGACTTCCAATTACGCTAACCTCATTCCTCGGGGCGGCATTCTCAGGCCTGGTTTCTGCAAGGATGGTAATTGCGGTCTTTGCTATTATGACACTTCTTGGGGCCCTGATGATGCTTTTCCAGCACCCCGTCCAGAATGAGAATGACTTTGGAAACCGGGAGTTCAGCAGAAAAAAAGCCATTTTAATTTCATCACTCGTAGGCTTCTTTGGCGGCATGGTAGGCGCCCCGGGGGGATTTCTTTTGTCCCCTTTAATGATGGTGCTCTTAAAGATCCCGACCAGAATCACCATAGGCTCTACGCTTGGCATTGTACTTCTTTCTGCTTTTGCGGCAAGCCTGGGCAAGTTACTAACCGGGCAGGTACCATTTCTTTTGACACTCACGGCAATAGGCTCTTCAATTCCAGGAGTCTATCTTGGAACCAGTATAAGCCACAGCCTCAAGAGCAAAACCCTGAGGCTGATACTGGCAGCACTCATAATAGCAGCCGGAATTCAGATGGGATATAGCACAATCCTCAAATAATCGCCCCCAAAATAATGTTTTTACTTTTAGGCCATTACTATTGTATATATTAATTTTTCCCCTTAATTTATGGACAATTTGTTCGAGAATAATACCGGGAAAACTTTTTCAGACCTGAAAGTACGAATTGCCTTCCGGACCGGGTAATCTTCCTGTTTTTCCAGGAAGAGAAAAGTTTCATTTCAGGTAAATATTTATAAATTGTAATGCATAATAAGAAAACCCTAAGCGAACCCTCTGAAAGTGACGCACCTTTGCAGTCAGACTATGGCTGCGAAGAGATGTTTAAGACACTTCTTGAAACCTCAATGGATTCCATCATTGTAATGGACCTTAATGGGATTGTTAAGGAAGTCTCCCCCGTCACGCTGGAAATTCATGGCTATCAAAATGCCGGGGAAATAACAGGCAGGCCCGTTCTTGACTTGATTGCTCCTGAGGACAGGCAGAAGGCGCTCATATTTCATCAGAAGCTCTTAACGGAAGGTTCAGCAAAAGGGCTTGAATACACCCTTATTCGGAAAGACGGCAGCAGGTTTATAAGCGAGGTGAGCACATCTGCAATAAGAAACGGCAAAGGTAAGGCTGACTTCTTTATATCAGTATTCAGGGATGTAAACAAGAATAAGCAGGAGCAAAAAAAGAGGTCCGCAATCTATGAAATCTCCGAAGCCGCAAACAGCTCCAAGGACTTGAATGAGCTTTTTGCCAAGGTGCATACCATATTAAAAGAGTTTATTCCGGCAGACAATTTTTATATTGCCCTGCAAGATGAAAAGAGTAAAACCTTAGGTTTCCCATACTACGTGGATAAATACGACTCCCCCGATAAGCTCAGCCAGTACGGTCCCCAGAAATTAAGCCGCGGCCTTACGGAATATGCCCTCAGATACGGAAAACCTCTTCTGGTTACGAAGGAAAAGTTTCACAAGCTTTTGGATAAAAACGAAGTTGAACAGCTTGGAACCATTTCACTTCAGTGGCTGGGTGTACCTTTGAAAACCTACACCGAGAAAAACATAGGAGTACTTGCTGTTCAGATCTATGACGAAGAGAATCTTGAGTACACAAAGGATGATGAGGAATTCCTTGCCTTTGTATCCACGCAGGTTGCAATGGCAATTGAACACAAACGCGCCGCACAGGTTCTTCAGGAAAGCCAGGAGGCCTCGGAAGCCGTAATATCCAACCTCCCTGACATTGTAATTGTATATAAAAAAGGCAGGATCGTATACGCAAACAATACGGCAATAGATTTTTCGGGCTATACAATTGACGAGCTTATAGATAAGCCGGTACTGGACTTTGTTGCCGATGATAAGAAAGCATTTGCTTCTGAAATACAGAGTCAAAGAGCACTGGGTAAAATCCTGGCCGACTATGAGACAGAGATTATTACAAAGTCGGGAAAGAAAAAGACCGCAATCATCAGGGGTGTGGATATGTTCTACCACAAAGAACCGGCCACGCTGATTGTCATTATTGATGTCACGGAAAGAAAGGAAAACGAGTCAATCCTTGCAAAATTCAAGCAGGCGGTTGAGTGTTCGAACGAGGCAATTTTTATTACGGACGACGAAGGCATTATTAGGTTTGTAAACCCAAGATTTACAAAGCTCTATGGCTACAAGGAGGATGAAGTTGTAGGTAAAGCCACACCCCGCATATTAAAAAGCGGATTTCATTCTCAGGAACAGTATTCACACATCTGGAAACTTCTTTCAGAAAGGCAGCCCGTGCAGTGGGAACTGGTAAACAAGACAAAAGACGGCAGGCTGGTTACAATTGAGGCTTCTTTAAGCTGCATTCTGGACGAAAAGCACAATATCAATGGTTATCTTGGAATCCAGAGGGACATAACGGACAGAAAAGGCAGTGAAAAGGTTAAAAATGCACTCTACAAAATATCGGAAGCCGTAAATACTACTTCCGACCTTAATATGCTCTACAGCAAGCTGCATGAAATAATTAAGGACCTCATGCCGGCAGAAAACTTTTACATTGCAATTTACGACCAGATGAATGAAATGCTCAGCTTCCCGTACTTTGTAGACGAATTTGATCCCCCGCAGAAATCCAAGAGAGTCGGCAAAGGCCTTACTGAATATGTCCTTAGAACAGGACAGGGTGCCCTGATAGATGAAAAACAGGATCTTGCCTTAAGGGACATGGGCGAAGTTGAAATAATCGGAACACCATCCAAGGTCTGGCTTGGAGTTCCACTCAAGGTGCTGGACAAGATCACCGGTGTTATGGTAGTTCAGGATTATAAAAACCCCGACGCATACGGCGAAAAAGAAAAGGAAATACTGACATTTGTTTCTGAACAGATAGCTTCTGCCATTTACAAGAAAACCGTTGAAGAGGAGCTCCTTGAGTATACGACTGACCTTCAGACTCACAAGTATCTGCTTGAACAAAGGACCGAAGAACTGACGGGATTAAACGAGCAGCTTGAAAAGTCTGAAAAAGAGCTGCAGGAATCGCTTTCTGAGAAAGACAGGTTCTTCTCAATTATTGCACACGACTTAAAAAGCCCGTTTAACGGGCTTATGGGCTTTACAAACCTGCTCATGCAGGATTTTGACGAGTTTTCGACAGATGAGGTGAAAAATTTCATCGTTCACATTAATACTTCCGTCAAGAATATCTACAACCTCATTGAAAACCTCCTCGACTGGTCGAGAATACAAACAGGAAGGATGGAATTCAACCCCGAAGCCCTGAGCCTTCCCGGACAGGTCAATCATGTTTTCTCGCTGCTGAAGAATAACGCCATAACAAAGGGCATAAAGCTTGAACAGCGCATAGACAAGGACATCGCGGTTTTTGCTGATGAAAAAATGCTGCACTGCATTTTGCAGAACCTCATATCCAATGCAATTAAGTTTACAAATCCCGACGGAAGGATCACCATTTCTGCCCTCAAGAAAGAAGACAGCATGGTAAGGGTTTCTGTTGCCGATACGGGAATAGGGATCGAAAAGAGGTCGATTGATAAGCTGTTTAAGATAGATTCCAACCTTTCAACCGAGGGAACGGCACACGAAAAAGGTACGGGTCTGGGACTGATACTCTGCAAGGAGTTCATCGAAAAGAACGGAGGGACGATCCGGGTGGAAAGTGAACAAAACAAGGGCACAACCTTCAGCTTCACGCTTCCTGCTGCAGATAAGGAAATGAAGGAGAGTTCATAAAAGGCGCAGCTGCCGCGAGATGCTACGCCTTTATCAAGAGCATAATTACGTTTTAATGCTTTTTATCCTGCCAGTGAAACGCCCATAAACCATCCAATGCCGAAAGTAACACCGGCCGCAAGGAGCCCAAAGATAAGCTGCCTTGTGCCTGAAGTCCATATGCTCTTACCCGTCATTACCGTAATTGCGCTTCCTATTCCGAAAAGTCCGAGGGCACTCAATAGGAGGCTCAGAATTACGCTTTCTTTTCCAGAGGTAAAAATGAACGGCACTACGGGAATAATGGCACCCAGGGCAAAAAGCATGAATGACATTCCGGCAGCCTCCCAGGCCGATCCGCCCAGCTCTTCAGGGTCAATGCCAAGCTCTTCCCTGGCAAGCGTGTCGAGCGCAGTATTGGGGTTATTTACAAGCTGTCCTGCCATCATTTTGGCATGCTCTTCAGAAATGCCCTTTGACTGGTAGATCAAAGACAATTCCTCCAGTTCTTCCTCAGGATTGGCTTCAAGTTCATTTTCCTCAATGCTCATCTGCCTCAGGTAAAGCTCGCGTGAACTTTGAACAGAGAGCCATTCGCCAAGCGCCATTGAAATAGCCCCGGCAAGGAGCCCTGCAAATCCTGTAATAAGTATCGTCCCGTTTGAAAGTGAAGCCCCCTCGGCTGCACCGGCCACGCCCATTACAAGGCTCAGGTTTGAAACCAGGCCGTCATTTGCCCCCAAAACCGCTGCTCTAAGGACATTTCCGCCGACGCCTTTGTGCCTGCCTTCAAAGCGTGCAATCTGAGTGCCTTCAAGTCCGCCGGGCAGCGTGCTCATCATAGCCTTGAAAAGCCTCCCGTGGGACTTTTCTTCGGAGGCCATTGTGGTCTTTTTTGTCTCCGGCTGCTTGCTGTAGCTGTCGCCGCCGCTTTCTTCCATTTCAACAATTGTGGATAGTATGAACTGGGGTCCGAACTTTTTTGCCAGCCATATGAGTGTCCTGGTGCGCCAGTCGGGTTTTACAGGTGGTTCTTTCCCTCCTGCCTGAATGATCTGTTCGCGCCAGAAATCAGCGTGCTTTTGCTCAGATTCGGCAAGTTTTGAGTATACTTTCTTTAATTCTTCTTTTGTTTCTGTTTCAGTCAGTGCCCTGTAGAGGGCTGAACTGTTCGTTTCGGCCTGCAGGTTAGCCTTATACTGCGGAATATTTGCCTTAATAGCCATTTATCCTTTCCTCCGGTTTAAAATTCCTGAAATTTTATTCCTTTATGATAAGTTATTATTTTATTTTCCGCAAAGCTTCCGCAGTATAATTTTTCAGATGCACACATTTTCTAAGGTCTATTCGTTTTCCTCGTCGTCTTCAAATTCAACGCCAAGATATTCAAGGCTGCTTTCGCAAATAGAGATCATAATATCCAGGCCGTATCTTACCGAAGCCATTGCCGCCAGCGCCGACTCGTGAGATATATAGTTGATTTCATTTACCGCATTCTGATCTTTCATCAGTTCATCTGCCTCGTCGTACAATTCCCACAGCCTGTCGTGCAGCTGTTCAAGCTTTTCGGTAAAATTGTCAATTTTAGCCGAATTTCCTTCGCTGTTCAATTTATCTTCATTCATTTATGCTTTTCTCCGGAATTTGAA
This sequence comes from Ignavibacteria bacterium, assembly GCA_025612245.1. Lineage (GTDB taxonomy): Bacteria > Bacteroidota > Ignavibacteria > Ignavibacteriales > SURF-24 > JAAXKN01. The sequence goes on along the minus strand of JAAXKQ010000011.1, from coordinate 132,441 downwards.
AAATATTGTTAGAATTTAATCTGACTGCCCTCTTGCAGTGCCATTAGTATTTATATAAGAAATTGGTGTAAATAAAGAAAGGGGGAAACGCCCAGTCCCTTTGCTGTGGGGTGGAAGTAAATAGAAAAGGGCCATAAACAGTTTTACAGCCCTTTATTTCCGGAAGATATTACTTTTTTTCACTGATCTGGTATGTATTGTAAAAAATAGCACACATCCTCTTAACCCTGCTGCTTTCATCGAATTCAAAAGCTCTTCTGAGCGCATAGATGCCCTGAGCTTTGCCAAGTTTATAGAGCGATAAGGCAGCCATAAGTTTTCCACCATCGTTTTCCTCCTCACGAAGCATTTTCATTAAAGGAATCATTGCCAAAGACGACTTCATCTCCCCCAGCAAATATGCCGCACTTACACGGGCATCAAAGTCATCTGAACTGACGGCCTTCAACAGTTCCTCTTCAATATCGGGTTTGTCAGTTTTCTTGTTAAGAAGGTAATCGTTGTAGAAATTAGCGCACATTTTCCTTACCCTTTCACTCTTGTCGAAAATAGCCGCACGTTCAATTGCATAGAGCCCCTGCTGCTTTCCAAGCTTATAGAGCGATAACGCTGCCATTATCCTTGCGCCGTCGGAGGTCTCACTGTGTAGCATATTCAGCAGAGGGATCAAGGCTTTTGAAGATTTTATTTCGCCTAAGGCAAAGGCGGAATTAACTCTTTCGTTAAGATCCTCTGATCTTATTGACTTAAGGAGCGACTCCTCATCCTGCGATGAGGGGTTATAGTTAGCTCTGGCATTTGAAAAGCCGAAGAATAGAACGCAAAGCGCCCCGGACAGAATTAAGGCTATCCTTTTCATTTTTCCACCCCTTAAAAAGAGAAGTTCGAAAAAAAATGTTTTCTTTTTGAGCGCTCAATAATTATGACGCATGAATATTAAAAGAGTTCCGTTCCCCCGTGTGTGTGCACAATTTTTTCGGTGAGCTTTTCAATTAAGAGCTAAGTGGCGTAGTCTATTTATAATATTGACTTATAGGGATTTATCGTATATAATATTACAAACAGTATTCAGCTTGTACGAATTAGAACGCAAGGAATGAATTAAAACTGAGGAGGGCAACTATGTTTAGAAGGCGGAAGATGACTAAAATGATGATTACTGGCGTCTTACTTGGCGGCGCAACCGGCAGCATACTGACATTTTTATTTACCCCCAAGAGCGGAAGGGAGCTTAGGGGAGATATTAAAAACACGATGGATAATTCAGTGGAAAAGGTAAAAACTTCAACCTCCAATATTTATACCGGCGCAAAGAATGTTACAACCGGAGCAATAAGCAAAATCCAGTCTGCTTTTAATGCCGGAATCAGTTCCTACAGGAATGCAACAGAGAAGGTAAAAACCAGCAAGGAGATGGTCGAAGAATCGCTGGCCGAAGAAAATACCGGCTCAAACATATAAGCTAAAAAAACAGCTAGACACAAAAAAAAGGGAAAGGCCGGTAGAAGAATGTGTCTTTCCCTTTTTCTTTTTCCGGCATCGTAATTACTGCGGCGCGGGATTTAACAGAAAACCGTATAGGATTGAATAATTTCATTGGACCTTGATTTACTTTTTATTTAGCTATATAATATAATGTAAAACGATGGCTATAACAGCTAACAGGCTTCCTGAAGGAATAGTAACAATTAATAACGAGGGAATATATGTTTAACAGCAGACGTAAAAGCAACAAAAAACTAATGACAGGGATCTTCATCGGCAGCGCCGCAGGCAGCATACTTGCTTTCCTTTTTACTCCCAAGACCGGCAAAGAATTAAGACAGAACATTGCTGAGACATTCGATACTTCGATGGACACTATAAAGGACACGAGCGGAAAGATCTATAACAGTGCCCTTACAGCCACCACGGGCACAGTAAACAGGCTTCAGGCTGCAATACAGGCAAGCATCAATAAATACAGGCAGGTGGGCGAAGAATACAGAAAAACCAGGAAAACACCTTCAGAAAACATTGCAGCTACCAAGACCACAAGGAAAAGAACAACTTCAAGAAAGGCAGCCAAGCCGACGGTCTGAACTTTAAGGCAGAAAACTCCGTAATAGTTCGCCATTGCGGAGTTTTCTGTTACTTTCCCGATTTTTAACCTTCAGCAGGGCTTTTCTCAGGCCAGAGGAAGAGTAAAGCTGAAAGCACTCCCCTGCCCGGGCTTGCTGTCCACTGAAATGACTCCCCCGTTTTTCTCAATCAGTTCCTTGCAGAGTATGAGTCCCAGTCCGGTTCCCTTTTCCCCCATGGTGCCGTTTTTAAAGAAGTGGGAGTCGATCTTAAAAAGGCGGGCAATTTCCGATTCTTGCATACCGATGCCGGTGTCTGAAACCATGAGTCTGGCAAATCCATCCTCGCACTCTGCACTAATTTCAATTCTTCCGCCCGTCTGCGTAAACTTTATTCCGTTTGAAATGAGGTTATTCAGTATTGCTGAGACCATGTATTTATCGGCAAAAACCTTTATCTCACGGTTCAGCCTGTTAATGAGTGCAATTTTCTTCTTGGAGGCACTGGCCTCCTGTACCATAATAGAATCTTTTATTGCCGGAAGAATTTCCATTTCCACCGGATTGTATTCAATTCTCCCCGTCTGTATTCTGGACCAGTCGAGCAGGTTTTCGACCAGGTTATAGACGTTTCTGGAATACCTGGATACTTTAACCGTAAAATCCTTCAGCTCTTCCCGGGAAAGCTGGTCTATATTTGACAGCATGGATTCGGAATAAGTAAGCAGCGCGTTAAAAGGGCTCTTAAGGTCGTGCGAAATAATTGAGAAAAACTTGTCCTTGCTGCTGTTAACTTCTTTAAGATAGCGTTCCGATTCAGCCAGGTCGTCAAGCCACTTAGCCTGCAGCTCATTGATTTTAACGAGCTGGTACCTGCTTTTTTCCAGCTCACTGTTTACATTTTCAACTTTTTGTTTCTCCTCCTTAAGCTCCATTGTCCTTAAGGCAACCAGTTTCTCAAGACCGCTGGTCCTGAGCCTGATGTACGAGAAAATTAGTCCAATAAGCACAAGCGTTACAGTCAGGAAAAACCACCATGTTCTCCAGAAAGGAGGCAATACGGTGAAGCTGAAGGCAGCAGCCCTGGGGCTCCAGAGGCCGTCTTTGCTGCGGGCAATAACCATGAGAGTATAATTCCCCGGCTCCAGGTTACGGAATACAGCCTCGTTGTAGCGGCTTAATGGCGACCAGTGACTGTCCTGCCCGATCAGTTTATACTGGTACTGAACGTCTTCAGGACTTGCGTAATCGATGCCTGAAAATGAGATTTTCAGGTAATTCTTGTCGTAGGGAAGCCTGAGATTAACAGGCAGTCCGGTAAAGCGTTCAGCTCCGTCTGCAAAAGAAAGTACATTGGTTGTATCATAAAGGAAGCTGACGTCTGAAATAAAAACTCCTGGCTGGTGCCTTAAAAAAGGCTCCTTTGTCCCCTGGAGGCTTATTCTGGCAAGTTTATCCAGCACTCCAATCCATATGTTGCCCTCTTTGTCGCAAAGTATGGCATCAGCATTGCAGCGGGGGAAGCCGTCATCGCTGTCGAAATTCCTGAAGATGGTCTTTCCTGAACGCTCGTATTCCATGGTGTTAAATTCGCTAAGCCCGGTTCTTGTGCCGATCCAAAGGTTATTCTGCTTATCAAAGACAGCCGAGGTCACGTAGTCGTCAATAAGTCCCTGCTTTGTAGTTATATGCTCAAAGGTATTTTTTTCCGGAAGATACCTGAGGATGCCGTCGCCAAGCGTCCCAAGCCATATATTACCAGACTGATCAACGGCCAAAGTGCTGAAGTCAAATCCCTTTTTTGAATCCCTGGGCTTTTGGGGAATGAATACTTTATAATCGGCGCTTATAATGCCTTTTTTATTAATCAGCCAGATTCTGCCACCTGACATTGAAAAAAGACTGATCTTTTCATTTTTTCCCCGTGTAAGGGAAGACCACTCGGACACTTTTTTCCCGTCGTAATAGCAAATATGGTCGCTGTTATAGAACCAGATTTTACCATCGGAATCTTCAAAGATCATTTCAATTCTGCTCATTTTCTCGACCGGAGGCAGGCTGCTTAATTTTCCGTTCTTAAGCCTGAAGAGTGCGCTGTTTTTACTTGTACCGAACCAGACCGATCCGTCCTTTGCCGCACATACCGAAACAATGTCGGCAGGATTAATATTTCCGGTTTGCAGATTCCGGCTAAAAGAAGTGCCGTTATATTTACAAGCCCCTCCCTTGTAGCTAAAAAGCCACAGGTTGCCTGAATTATCCCGTGAAATTCCGGTTATCAGATTAATGTTTAGGCCGTCATTGTAATCAAATATTTCATAGTTCTTCGGGGTCATTTTGCAGATGCCCGTAAGCATGCTGGCCCAGAGAACTCCCCCTGTGCTTTCATAGATGGAAAAAACGCTCTTGAAATAAGAATCGCTCGTAATGTAAAACGGAGTAAGCACGTGATCCTCATACCTGAACAAGCCGTTATCTGTACAGAGCCAGGTGTTGCCGCGGCTGTCCGAATAAATTGAAAAGACAGCCTTTATGTCGTAACTCTCAAGTTTAAGCAGGCTGTGAAAGCTCCTGCCGTCCCACATTATGAGCTCATCATGGGTCACAAACCAGAGGTTGTCCATCCTGTCGCAGTAGATGGCATTGCCCATCGTACTTTGATAGAACTTGGAAAATGATTTTCCATCGTACCTTAGTATGCCGGCGCGGTCAATAAACCAGACGTTACCCTTCGAGTCACGCGTTACATTCTTGACCAGGCAGACATCCAGTCCATCCTGCGCAGAAGTAATTTTGGTCCATTTCTCTTTATAAAACCTTGCAATGCATTTGTCGCCCGCAGCCCAAATGCTCCCCCATGGGTCTTCTACTAGGGAGTTAATTTTGCCCAGCCTTATTGAGGCCTTGAGCTTAAACCCGTCGTATTTAACGGCGCCGCTGGTCGTTCCAAACCAGTAGTTCCCTTTTGAGTCCTGCATTCCTGTAAAGACATTCTTCTTTAGTAGCCCGGAGTGGTTAAAGAACTCTTTCATATTGATTCCGTCAAAGGTATGCACGCCAATTGACATGCAAAACCAGAGAAATCCCCTTTTATCCTCAAAGGTGGAAAAAGTCGCCGGTTTACCCTGATAATGGTCAAAATAGTATTTGTATGAATACTCCTGAGGAAATACCAGACCGGAGAGCAGGAATAAAAAAGATAAAACTCTTAATTTCATATATTTTATTATATTAGAGCTTACTGTAGTAAGATAATAGTCGTGAAAACGTTTTAAGCGCCTATGCGGCTACAGTAAAGACAAAAAATTGTCCGGTAAAAATATAAAAAGATTTCAAATTATGCATTGGGAATTTATCTCCCAGCTTCACTAAATCAAATGAGGATATTAGGAAATGAAAAAATTTAAGCTCCCGGGAACAGACCTTGAGGCTACAAGAATTGCGCTTGGATGCATGACCATGGGCAGAACCTGGAATAACGAACCGCTGGATGAGGATACAAAGAAAAGTGCAGTAGTTACAATCCGTACCGCACTGGAGGAAGGAATTAACTTTTTCGATCATGCCGACATCTATGCAAGGGGGAAAAGTGAGGAGGTATTCTCCTTTATCTGGCAAGAAGAGCCGGGACTGAGGGAGAAAATAATACTGCAGTCGAAGTGCGGAATCCGATTCATGAATGAACCCCGTCAGGGGGACCCTCAGCGCTACGACTTCAGCTATGATCACATAATAAGCTCGGTTGAAGGGAGCCTGCGACGCCTAAAAACGGACCGCCTGGACCTGCTGCTGCTGCACCGCCCGGACCCGCTTGTGGAACCTGAAGAGGTGGCAGAAGCCTTTGACAAGCTATACCAGGATGGCAAGGTACGTTATTTCGGCGTCAGCAACCACACCGGCATGCAAATTGACCTTTTGAAAAAGTATCTGAGGCAGCCCCTGGTTGTTAACCAGATGGAACTTAACATATTACACCCGGACCTGGTAGAGGCAGGAATTACAACTAACCAGAGAAAACCCTTACACCAGCTCCGCGGTGAAGGAACGATGGAATATTGCAGGATTCATGGCATCACGATGCAGGCCTGGAGCCCGATGGCAAAGGGACTTCTTACGGGTAAACCCGCCCTGGAAGACAATGAACTGGTTGAAAATACTTATCGCAGGATTCGTGAGATGGCCGAGGAGAAAAACGTAAGTCCCGAGGCCATTGTAATTGCCTGGATATTGAGGCATCCTGCAAAAATTCAGCCGATCGTTGGCTCTACAAATTCTGCAAGGATCAGAGCCTGTGCAGAGGCAGATCAAATTGAGCTTTCAAGAGAGGAATGGTACACGCTCTTTACGGCAGGAAGAGGCGCCATGGTGCCCTAAGTTCCTGTTCCCCTGTTATTTTCACTATAGCTCCAGGGAGCTGATTTTCTTAAAATGGGTGCCGGAAGATTTAATCTCCTCCGGCACCTTCCTTAAAACCTCAGGTTTCCAAGGCTAAAGCGGAATGGATAGAGGACATAAAACTTCGTCCCTTTTTCCGTAAACTCCACTGCCGGTGCAGGAAGTTTAATATAGTTCAGGCTCTGCCTCGCCCAGTTCCAGAACCAGCCTCCCGAAGGCAAAAGCCTCACCAAATTGAGGTCCAGACCCAGGACATACCGCCTTACGGAAAGCTGGTCGGGCGGACCGTTAGGATCAGGATTCGCGTCAATTGCGTCGCCGCCATAGCCAACGGCAAGGTTAAGCCATTTAGGCCAGTATTTCTTCCCGTTTTCATTCAGCAGATTATATACGTCTACAGAGTACCAGAAAGTTGAGCTGTTGTAGTCATCTATAAACGTTCTCGGGCGCAAGATTATCGGTTTACCCGTCCATTCCGAAGGGACAAACTGCCACTTTGGGGTCACATTCTGAAGCAAAGGGTTATAATGCTGCGCCAGAAAAAAGCTTGCGCCAAGAAGGTCAAAATACCAGTCCGAAGGGCTGAAGCCCCACTGCTTTGCAAAACCGTCCTCAGTTTCAACATAAGTCTGGTATGCAAGTGCAAGCGCGCTTCCCCATATGGCCGAAGACTCATAGCTGATGCCCGAGGCCAGAAGGCCCTCTCCCATTACATATGAAGTTATGTAGCCGCCAAAGAAGTGCCCTGCCTTATCCACCTGAACAGCAGAGAACCAGTCCTCCTGAAAATGAAAAGCCTGCCTGTTGTCTTTCCACCAGGCATTACGCTGATTGATGTGCAGGCCTACTATGGCTCCCAGGTAAATTCCGCCTACAATTGAGGCGGTAACAGGTTTTATCTCTGTTTTCATAAGTGGCAGCGATCCATCCAAAATGTAACGCCTTTCACCGGCATAGGTAAACTCATTTAGTGACAGGTACTTAGCGGGCTTTGGATCATTTACAGTTGAGTCCGACTGAAGCAGGCTTTCCCCTTTTGAGGGCTCCGCTGCCGCTGACGACGATGCAGAACTGCAGCAAAAAAAAAGAACAAACAATAAAATATATTTCGGCATATTTATTTCCAGGTTAAACGGCATTTTCCTTACACCGCTTCGGGTTAATTTAATCATTCATGGTTGAAAATAAAGCAGTTCTAAAGGCTGCCGAACCTTAAAGTAATAAGTGAGTTAACGCTGCTAAGATCTTTATTTTGTAGCCCCTGATAGCCATCCACACCTGTTACGAACCTGTAGCTCACTCCGAGCCCCAGATGAAGAAGCTTTGTCAGGTTTAGCTCGACATTTACCTGCGGCTCCCAGACAAGGAGGCTTTGACCGTAGTAGCTCGTATGAGGGACCGAGAGGTCTTTAGCCTTAGGCTTCAGTCCGCCTCCTCCCATAAAAAGAAGGATGGATCCGTGAAATAGCTCGTTTAAGGGATAGATATATTCCAGTTCAAGACCGCCGCAGTTAAATCCTGCCAGCAGCTTCCGGTTGGTTAAGGGATCTTTCTGGTCCATTTCAACTTCATTTACGAGGCTGTAGAACGCCCCGCCAAGAAAAATCTTTTTGCCAAAACTCCAGCCGGCTCTTCCTCCGGCAATAAGGCTGTTCCGTCCAACGATTGATCCGCTTTTTACGGCAGCCGCAACATAAGCCCCACTTTCAGCCTGGGCAAAACAAACCGTTCCTAACAAAATCAGAAGCAGGACAGATGAAGAAACAATTCTCATATAGAAAACACCTGATAAAAAAGTTACAGTATGGCTAGCCAAATATAAATAATTTCCACCAACATACAAACGGTGTCACTATCCCACAGGGAAGGCATAACCATACAAATACGACAAAGGTTAAAGCCAGGACTTCAGAGGGATTACGAAGCTTTACTTTTTAGGATTTGAGGGCCTGAGGTCAATTTCACTTATCAGTGCACGCACGGGCATTTTCAGTATACTCATAACAGTCTCGGCAACGTCTTCGGGCATTAGTATCCCTGAGGCGCTCCTGGGGTCTGATTCGGAACCCCTGGCGAATTCCGACTCCACAGAGCCGGGGCAGACGGAGGCTACCCTTATATTATATTCCCTTACCTCCAGCATTAGTGAACGAGCAAGGCCCAGAAGAGCGTGCTTTGTGGATGAATACATGGTGCCGCCCGGCATCGAATTTTTCCCCGCAAGCGAGGCTACATTAATTATGGAGCCCGACTTCCTTTTAATCATTGAAGGAAGAACGGCCTTTGAAAAAAGGTATGCCCCAACCAGATTTGTGTCTATCTGGCGCCTGAAATCTGCGAGCGAAGAATCCACTAACTTCTTAAATATTCCTATCCCGGCGTTATTTATCAAACAATCCACTTTACCAAACCGCGCCAAGACATTTTCTACAGAGGAGTTAACGAATTTTTCGTCGGCAACATCCCCGGCATAATAGACGCAGCCGACGCCCGTAAGTGCAACCATTTCCTGCACTTGACGCAGCTGGCCCTCGGTTCTGCTGAATATGGCGACATTGTGACCTTCTTTTGCCAGGCGGAGAGCTATGGCTTTTCCAATTCCCCTGCCTGCACCCGTTACAATTGATACCTGTCTTTCCTCATCCATCAGATGCTTCCTCCAATTGGTTTCATAATAACCTTCTCCAGAACAAGGCTCCCCGAGTTCCTGTAAAGCGATACCATGAGCCGGGCAATTTCTTCCGGAGCCATCATATTACTGTCAAATTTATTTAACATTTCTTCGGGCCACATGGGCGTTCTGGTAGGCCCCGGGAGGATATCGATTACCTTGATATTGTACTTTCGGACCTCTTCTCTTAAGACATCCGAATAAGCGCGCAATCCTGCCTTTGAGGCAGAGTAAGCGCTGCTACCCTTAAGGACCTCCACGGCGGCAGTTGAGAGTACGTTAATTATTGTGCCTTCTTTTCTTTTGATCATTCCCGGCAGGACGGCTTTTATGGCGTAGATTGAGCCCAAAAGATTTGTCTCAATGATGTTCTTAATCTCCCCGACAGAGTCCTCTTCTGCCGAATTAAAGGAAGTAACCCCGGCGTTGTTTATGAGGCAGCTGACCTCCAATCCCGTCCGGGATATAATTTTACTTAAAGCTTCTTCTACGCTGGAAGGTGAACTGACATCGCAGGCTATTAAATGAAGAATGAGGCTTTCACTGCCCTGCTCTTTTTCAAGGAGCCTCAGCCGGCTTTCATGCCTCGAGGAAGCGGCAACCTGAAAGCCCTCTCTTGCAAATTCAATTGCCGCTGCTTTACCAATGCCGGAACTTGCACCTGTGACCCAAACCACGGGCTCCTTTTTTTCCATATCAGTATCTGTTATGCGAGATTAAGTTCAGAAATTCTGCTCTCGTACGGGCATCCTCCTTAAAAAGCCCGTGCATGGCGCTTGCCATAGCGGCAGAATTCTGTTTCTCCACCCCGCGCATCATCATGCACATATGCCGTGCCTCAGAGACCACGGCTACACCCTTTGGCTCCAGGAAATCCCTTATTGTATCTGCTATCTCCTGTGTCATGCGTTCCTGTACCTGGAGCCTTCGGGCAAAGACCTCAACTATGCGCGGGATCTTGCTCAAGCCGACAATTTTGCCATTGGGAATATAAGCCACGTGCACTTTGCCGTAGAACGGCAGCAGATGATGCTCGCAGAGGCTGAAGAAATCTATGTCCTTTACAACCACCATTTCATCATAGCGCTCCTCGAATATGGCACCGTTTAAGACGGTTTTTATGTCCTTTTTATATCCCTGCGTCAGGAATTCATAGGCTTTAGCCACCCTGTGCGGGGTTCTTAAGAGCCCTTCACGGTGGGGATCTTCACCCAGTTCCTCGAGTAGCATCTTTACCTGGGCCTCAACGACGTCCAGATTTATGCCCTTATTCTCCTTTGTATTCAACATAATTATTTTCCGTTTCGTATAATTTTACTGAAAAAAGCCTGCCGGAAGTGATTTTATCTTTTAACTCTTTCCATATGGCAACGGCTAAGTTTTCTGTTGTGGGTATAATTCCTTTTAAGAAATCCACCTCGTAATTTAAGTGCTTATGGTCTACTTTATCAATAACGTTTCTTAAAATTATTTCCTTAAGGCATTTTATATCGATAAGGTAGCCTGTTTTGGGGTCAGTTTCCCCTGCAATTACTACCTCCAGGATATAATTATGCCCGTGTCCGTACTGGTTGTTGCATTTACCGTATATACTTCTGTTTTCATTGTCATCAAGCTTTGGGTTATGCAAGCGGTGCGATGCGCTGAAGACTTCCCTGCGGGTAACATATAGCATTTCTGATAACCTTTCTCATTTATTGCACTGAAAAGCCACTTTTGAAGATTTTTGGGATGAGGCCTTTAAGGCCCCATCCCCTATATTTCAGCTTACTGTTTCTTTTCTGCTGCCGATTACGTTCATAACCTCTTCAACGTGGCCGTCGACTTTGACTTTCGGGAAAACCCTCATTATTCTGCCATTTTCATCTATAACAAACGTTGTGCGCTCAATTCCCATGGACTTTTTGCCGTACAGATTCTTCTCCTTCCAGACCTCATATTCCTGAATAACCTGTTTATCCGGGTCGCTCAGGAGTGTAAAAGGAAGCTCGTACTTGGAAGCAAACTTCTTATGCGAGGCTTCAGAGTCGGCACTGATACCAAGAACCACGGCGTTCAGTTTCCCGAATTCCGGCAGATTATCCCTGAAGCTGCAGGCTTCCTTTGTGCAGCCCGGAGTATCGTCCTTGGGATAAAAATATAGTACCACTTTTTTCCCGTGAAAATCCTTCAAAGAAACTGTATTTCCGTTACTATCCTTTAATGAAAACTCAGGTGCTTTATCGCCTTCTTTGAGCATATTATCTCCTTTTTTAAGTTTTAACGTTTTACAATTAAAAAGAAGTTCCGTATTAACAGTTCCAGGTAAATTGTACCTTTCCTGCCATGAATTTAATTTGAACTTCCTTTCGGGAGGAATTACATCATTCTGAAATTTTCCTGCCGATTTTGACGGCAACCTGGAACTCCACTTTCCCCTCCTGTGTAACGCGGCCCCTTTCCTCGACGACGTGGAACCATGCTACCGGGTGGTTCTTGTTTGCTTCCATGACGGCATTTTTTACCGCCTCTGAAGAGCTTTCATAGGAAACTCCTACAATTTCAATGATTTCAAACGTTTTCGACATATCCTTTTCTTCCTATTAGATTGTTGAAAATAGTGTAAGTTACAATAAGATCATGAAAATCCCGGATAAACTCAAAGATTTTTTGCCTCTTTGGTCAAATTATTAAGAATTGTTCTATGGGAAAAGAAAAACAGATAAATTTATTCTATACTATTGATTATAAAGGACAAAAATTCTATTTTTACACAGACTAAATCTAAATAACATAAAAAAATAATACGAAATTGAAAGCAGAAGCCGAAGAAAAATTCCGGGAATTCCTGAAAAACGGGAAAAACCGCATCACACCTGAAAGATTTGAGGTATTAAATGCCGCCCTGGACTATCAGGGTCATTTTGGGGCTGACGACCTCTATATCGCCATGAAAAAAATGAACTCCAGCGTTTCAAGGGCCACTGTCTACAATACAGTTGAGCTCCTGGAGCAGTGTCAGATTATTTCCAAAAGAAATTTTGGCGACAATATGAACCGCTACGAAAGTTGTTTCGGAAAAATGAATCACGAGCATCTCGTCTGCACAACCTGCGGGAAAATCATTGAATTCAGTACACCCAGGCTTGAAGCCATCATTGAAGAAGTCTGCAGGCAGAACGGCTTTGAGATGACGAACTATACATTTAACATTTTTGGCAAATGCTCAGACAAAAATTGCAGTAAAAAAGATGAATAATACACTAGACAAGGCAAAAAAAGGCACTTACATTACAGTGCGTTCACTCCCCCAGGGTTTACTTAAAGTACAGCTCATCAGGCTTGGAATAACCGAAGGCTCAAAGGTTTATTGCCTTGAACGACTGCCCGGAGGCACTGTGGTTCTGCAGAAAAGCAGGCAGGAAATTGCTATAGGATACGACCTGGCAAAAAAGATTACAATTGAAAACTAAGATTGCTCATTAAACAGTAAGACAAAATGAAATCCGATACAATTATAAATAAATCCCACAACGACTGCCACCCTCACCTTCTGGTCAAGGAAGTCTTAAGCTCCGCTTCAGGAGGTAACAAGGTTGTTCTTGCGGGCAACCCGAACGTCGGGAAATCCCTTTTCTTTAACTACTTAAGTGGAATGTACGTAGACGTTTCCAATTTCCCGGGCACGACAATTTCCATTACGAAAGGGACGTATAAAGATTACGAGATATTCGATACCCCGGGCGTCTACGGGGTATCCTCATTTAACGACGAGGAAAAAGTAGCCAGGGACATCATACTCTCGGGCGACATAGTACTTAACGTTGTAAACGCGCTTCACCTTGAACGCGATCTCTTCCTTACCATGCAGCTGATTGAAATGGGAAAAAAGGTAACGGTATTCCTGAATTTCAGCGACGAGGTAAAGAAAAGAAAGCTTAAGATTGACACAAAACGCCTCTCGGAGCTCCTGGGTGTAGAGGTAATTGAAACCTCGGCTGTAACCAGATCAGGCTTCGATAAGCTGGAGTATGCAATACAAAATGCACGTGAAGGCAACCAGTCGCCTGAACTGCACCACCTCCTGCACAATACGCTTAACCGCGTCGGCACACAGGCCGAAGCCCTGATTATACTCGAAGGAGACGAAATAATTGCTGAAAAGCACGGCATTGAACCGGGAACAGCGGACCAGAGGGAGGCAATTTACATCAACCGGCGCAATACGGTAAATGAAATTGTAAGCGAAGTTGAATTTGAGGACTCCCGAAAGGGAGAGTTTTTCAACAAGCTCGGCAGACTCTCGGTCAACCCCGTTACGGGACTTCCCATACTGGCTTTTGTACTCGTACTGGTCTACTTTTTCATAGGCGACTTCATTTCCCAAAGAGTGGTCAAGTACACCGAAACCACGCTTGGAAAAGGAGAATTTGAGTACCACGTCAAATCCTTCGTCGGAAAGTTTACACCCGTGGATATTAAGGTGGATTTTCAGGATGACAACGGAAACACGGTTTCAACAAAAGACTTCAGCTTCCCTCAGGGGCTTAATAACGACATACAGAAGGCTTCGGAGTTCAAAAGGGTATCCGCCCCGCACGGGACAAGCACCTCATTTGAATTTAAGAACCCCTTTGTAAAGCTTTTCTTTGGTGAGTTCGGCATAATCACAATGACGATTACTTACCTCCTGTTCCTGCTCCTGCCACTGGTTGCGGCATTTTACTTTGTAATGGCTCTCCTGGAAGATTCGGGCTATCTGCCGCGCCTGGCAACGATGCTGGACAGGTCCTTAAACAAGCTCGGCTTAAACGGCAGGGCCGTAATTCCACTCATACTCGGCTTCGGATGCGTTACGATGGCAACAATTACAACAAGGCTACTTGGAACAGAAAGAGAAAAGACAATTGTAACGGCAATTCTGCAGTTTGTAATTCCCTGCTCGGCACAGCTGGCGGTAATTGCAGTTTTAATGAGCATGGCAGGCGCGGTACCATTTACGATTTATGTGGTTACAATACTGACGGTCCTTATCGTGCTTTCAACCCTGCTGAACAGGTTTTTGCCCGGTGAAAGCTCACCGCTTCTTATAGACCTCCCTTCAATGAAGCTTCCAAGGCTCGATAACATATTTAAGAAGATGTTCTACAGGACTTATGGCTTTATGAAGGAAGCCAGCTTCTGGTTTTTTGTCGGTGCCCTTGGGGTGGGAATAATGGAGCTTACGGGGCTTTTAACCGTATGGCAGAACATACTTGAGCCATTTACGACACTGTGGCTTAAGCTGCCCAAGGAAGCCGCAAACGCCTTTGTTATGGGAATGGTGAGAAGGGATTTCGGGGCGGCAGGGCTTTTCCATCTCACATTGAGCCCCATGCAGATAACCGTGGCTATAACAACCATTACGCTCTTCGTCCCCTGCATAGCCTCGTTTGTCATAATGCTGAAGGAAAGAGGCTGGAAGCAGGGTCTAATAATCTGGAGCGGCACATGGGTTTTCGCCTTTTTGATTGGCGGGATTATCTCACAGATATTTATATAATTAGAAATTCTTTGTTCTATCTTAGGTCCAAATCCTAACTTTAGATTACTCCGAATAAAGTAAATGGGGGCAGAGCCAAAGCACTGCCCCCATTTTTCTTTATCTCATTTTTCTATTACGCTCTCCTGTAGCCCGTGTCTTCCAGAAGATTCGGTGCCTGGGCGGCCTGTTTGCAAAGCTGGTCGCACATTTCGTTTTCAGTGTGGCCTGCGTGGCCTCTTACCCACTTAAATTCAACTTCGTGATAAGCAATAAGTCCAAGGAGCTTTTCCCATAGATCCACGTTTTCGGCTTTCTCGGTCTTATTTCTCATCCAGCCTTTTGACTGCCACCTTTTGGCCCAGCCTTTCATTATTCCGTTTACAAGGTACTGGGAGTCCGTATAGAGTGTAACCTTGCAGCGTTCCTTAAGAGCGCTTAAACCCGTAATGGCGGCCATGAGCTCCATGCGGTTATTAGTAGTAAGCCTGTAGCCCTGGGATAATTCCCTTCTTCTATCCTTATACTCCACAATTGCGGCATATCCGCCGGGTCCCGGGTTTCCAAGGCTTCCGCCGTCGGTAAAAATTGTAACGTGTTTTAATTCTTCCATATTAAAATTGAGCTAAAAATTTCATAAAAATAAACATTTATCCGAAGAAAAAAAGCAAAGCCGGCTTTTTGCCGGCTTTTAAGTTCTGCTTAAAATACCATACTAGTTTTTCTTCAGTTCCGCAAGCGGGAGCGCAGTATGCCTCATGGAGTGAACCATGCTGGCTACAGGCATTACAACTTCTTTTTTGACCGCCTTTTCAAATTCATCCCTGAATCTTGTAATCATGAATTTAACCGGCCAAGCAGCGGCATCGCCGAGGGCGCATACGGTGTTCCCTTCAATATTCTTTGCTACGTCTATTAGGAGCTCCAGATCCGAAGTGGTCCCCTGCCCCCTTGCAATTCTGTTGAGTGCCTTAAGCATCCAGCCCGTACCCTCACGGCATGGGGTACACTGCCCGCAGCTTTCATGGTAATAGAATTTTGTAATCCTGGCGAGGACCCTGACAAGGTCCGTGTCCTCGTCCATCACAATTACGCCGCCGGTTCCTATAGCAGAGCCTGCAGCCTTGAGGCTTTCGGCATCCATTTTAACGCCTTCAATCTGGTCTCCTCTTAATGGCGGCATTGAGGAGCCACCAGGGATCACGCATTTAATTTTCTTTCCTCCTGGCACTCCACCGGCATAATTATAGATAAGGTCAGTCAGCAAGACGCCCGAAGGAAGCTCATATACGCCGGGCTTCATTACGTGCCCGCTCACGCCGAAAAGGAGCGTTCCCGGGTGTCTGGGCTCACCAATCCGGCTGAACCATTGCCAGCCGTTTTTAATGATTGCCGGAATGTTTGAAATTGTTTCAACGTTGTTAATCGTGGTCGGGCATCCCCAGAGGCCGTTTTGTGCCGGGAAAGGAGGCTTCACCCTGGGGTAAGGGCGCTTGCCTTCAATTGAATTCATCAAAGAGGATTCCTCGCCGCAAATGTAGGCTCCGGCCCCCTTGTGAATGTAAATATTGCATTCATAGGGCGTTTGGAAAGTCTCTTTCATCTTTTCCCCCACAAGTCCCATTGAGTAAGCGTCGTCCAGAGCCTTCTGCAGCATTTCTATCCAGTTATGATATTCTCCTCTCACATAAATATAGGCTGCTTTTGCCTGGATCGCATAGCACGCAATAAGGGCGCCTTCAATGAGGGCGTGCGGATTAAACTCAAATATCTGGCGGTCCTTGAACGATCCCGGCTCGCTTTCATCCCCGTTAATGCAGAGATATTTTGGCTTGTCCGAAGTCTTCGGCATAAAGCTCCACTTGAGCCCCGTAAGGAAGGATGCGCCGCCACGGCCCCTGAGGCCTGACTTTTTCACCTCGTCAATTACCTCATCCGGGCTCATGCTGTAGGCCTTCTTTACGGTTTCATATCCGCCGTGCTCTCTATAAACATCTATACGGTGATAGTTGGGTATATCCAGTAATAAAATTTTTTCCATTCGGTTCTTTTATTTTAAGGAATCCAAAATTTCGTTTAGTTTTTCTTTCGTAAGGTTCTCGAAGTAGTCGTTGTTAACCGCCATCATGGGGGCTGTTCCGCAAGAGCCCATGCATTCGACCTCTTCAATTGAGAATTTGCCATCCGGAGTAACTTCATTTACCCCTATGCCCAGTTTTTTTACCGTCTCCTCAAGCATTTCATAGCCGCCTTTGAGCATGCAGGAAACGTTTGTGCATACCTGCAGGTGATATTTTCCTACAGGAGAGGTATGATACATGGTGTAGAACGTAGCCACGCCCAGAACGTCAACAGCCTTAATTCCGAGCACCAGGGCAACCTCGTCCATTACTTCCCGTGTTATATATCCGTTCTGCTCCTGTGCAATGTAGAGCACGGGCATGAGGGCAGCCTTTGAATCGGGGTATTTTTTCCTTACGGATTCAATTCTCGAAAGGTTTTCTTCTGTAAACTTAAAATCCATTTATTTTCAGTCTAAAAGTAAAAATTCATGTTTAATTGCTTTAAGCCCATAAAAGACTTAACTTCTTTATATGCTTACTTATCGGCTTCACCCATAACAGGATCAATGCTTCCAATTATTGCAACCACGTCTGAGATCATGCAACCCTTAATAATGACAGGAAGAGCCTGCACGTTGCAGAACGAAGGTGAACGGATCTTAAAGCGCCATGGTGAGCCCTGCCCCCTGCTTACGATATAGAACCCCAGCTCCCCTTTCGGGTTTTCAACTGCACTGAAAACTTCGCCGACGGGTGGGTTCATTCCGAAGTTGACGAGCATAAAGTCGTGAATGAGCTCTTCCATTTTTGTATATATCTCAGTCTTATAGGGAAGAACTTTCTTCGGGCTGTTCGCCCTTACATCTCCCTGGGGCATTTTCTGGAGCACCTGGCGCACAATCTTTGCGCTTTCCCTCAGCTCTTCAATTCTGACAAAGTAACGTGCAAGGCAGTCGCCTTCGGTATAAACCGGGATCTTAAAATCCATTTCATCATAAAACAGGTACGGATTTGAGCGCCTGAGGTCGTGTTCAACGCCGGAAGCCCTGAGGCTGGGTCCTGTAACGCCGAGCCTTATGGCGTCTTCCCTTGAAAGGTAACCGATGCCTTCAAGGCGGTCTATAAATATCCTGTTGGTATTCAGTATCTTTTCAATTTCGTCAACTGCGGGGTCAAAGTTATCCACAAAGTTTTTAATTACAGCAATGGCTTCCTCGGTAACGTCTGCGGCAACGCCGCCAATGCGCGTGTAGCTGGTGGTGAACCTGGCGCCGGCAACCATGTCGAAAAACTCCTGTATCTTCTCTCTTTCCCTGAAGGCCCAGAGCAAAACCGTAAGAGCACCAACGTCCATTGCAAAAGTTCCAATTGCAATCAGGTGCCCCGCAATGCGTGAAAGCTCGGCCATGAGCATTCTTATATACTGCGCCCTTTTAGGGACGTCGATACCGGCAAGCTTTTCCACGGCCAGAACGTAGGCCACGTTGTTGCACATGGTTGATGTATAGTCGAGTCTGTCTGTGTGAGGTATGAACTCCATGTAGGACATGTTTTCAGCCAGTTTTTCATAGCCGCGGTGCAGGTATCCAAGTTCCGGAACACACGCCATGACGGTTTCGCCATCGAGCCTCAGGAGCAGGCGCAGGACGCCGTGTGTAGCCGGGTGCTGGGGACCCATGTTCAGTATCATTTCATTTTCAAGCGCGTCATCGATGCTGATATCCGTATCCGCCATGAGCGCCTTAAGGATCTTGGAATCAAATTCTTCTTTATGTATTCTGTTATCCATATTGTTATTTCTTCGGTAATGGTATTGAACCTGGTATACCCAAAAGCGGGAATTCCTTTCTTAAGGGGTGATATTCAAACTCCTCGGGCATATAAACGCGCCTGAGGTCAGGGTGTCCGGTGAACTTTATTCCAAACATGTCAAAAGTTTCCCTTTCGTACCAGTTGGCAGAAGCCCAAACGGAAGTCACACTCTCTGCTGTCTCGCCTTCCAGGTTAACTTTCAATCTCAGCCTGAACCTGTGCTTAAGTGAATAGACGTGATAGACCACGCTAAACCTGTTTTTACGTGTAGCCCAGTCGATAGCCGTTACGTCCTCGCACACGTTGAATTCCAGGTCGCTGTCCTCTTTGAGGAATCTGGCAACCTTTACGACTTCCCCGGCTAAAATCGTTATTGCCAGGTCGCCGCGGAAATCCGTCACCTCGAGGACAGCATCCTTAAAGGTGCGGTTTAGCTTTTCAATAATTACTTCTTTTAATTCCATAGTTTACTTTTGAGTAAGGCGATAAAAAAAAATCTGAATTAACCGGCGGGATCAAAAACCCCGAAATGCCGGGGCTTTATTGCTTTGAGAATCCCATATCCAAAAGCGGCTTATCCTGGAAATCCCTTCCGCGGGTCTTTGAAATGATCTCCTGGATTTCCATGAGTGCATTTATCAGGTTCTCCGGACGCGGGGGGCACCCGGCGGTATAAACGTCAACCGGAAGGAACTGGTCTATGCCCTGCACTACTGAATATGTGCGGTACATGCCGCCCGTGGAGGTGCAGGCACCCATTGCAATCACCCATTTCGGGTCGGGCATCTGGTCGTAAATTTTCCTTACAACCTTTGCCATCTTGTATGTAACTGTCCCGGCAACAATCATCAGGTCCGACTGCCTTGGAGAGAACCTCATTACCTCGCTTCCAAAGCGCGAGAGGTCGTATTTCGGGTCGGCAGAAGCCATCATTTCAATTGCACAGCACGAAATGCCCATAGGCATGGGCCACACGGAATTCTTCCTGGCCCAGGAAATTACAGCATCTATGGTTGTCGTTATAAAACCATCTGAAGTCAGTTTGGCTTCTAATCCCATTTCAGACCGCCTTTTTTATAAACATATAAATAACCAAGTTCAAGCACTACCAGGAATATAATCATCGGAACGAGTGCAGAAATACCCTGTTCACCCAAAAGTTTCTTAAATTCAACACCCCAGGGATAGACAAATATCACTTCGATGTCGAAAACAATAAAGAGCATTGCAACCAGGTAGTACTTTATGGAAATTCTCTCCCTCACGCCGCCAACGGGCTTCATGCCGCTTTCGTACGTGGAAAGCTTCTCTGAGTCCGGCCTCTGGGGACCGAAAAGCTTTGAAGATGCAATGACAGCCATGCTAAAGACCACAGAAACGCCAATGACAAGAAATATGGGTATATATTGTTCAATCATGTACTATTTACATTTTGTTGTTAAGAGTCAAATTTATCTAATTTATCAAATAATGTCAATCTTAATCAGCCGACTCAAGATCCAGTTTAGGCCGGGATTTCCGGAAGTGCAAATAAATAAAGGAGTTACCTTAATAAGACGGAATATCCGGGAAGACTTTCAGGAAGCTCACAAAGCACGAAGGCTGAATACAAGAAAGCTGCCTTTTCAGGGCAGCTTAAGAGTAGTATTATTTATTTTTCTTTGCTTGAGAAAGACTTTATTTATACTGCTTGTAGGTTTTCATTATGTAATCGGCAATTGCTTCCACTTCCCTGGGCTTTAAGCCCTGATTAGGCATGGGCGGAAACGCAGGATCCTTTTTCGTAGGGTTCGAAATAAAGGCTGTCAGCTGGTCGCGGTGTCCTTCGTATTTAGGAAGCACATTCTTATAGGCCGGGCCAACCAGCACCCTGTCGAACCGGTGACAGGCAGAACACCTGCCGTCAAATATGTCCTTTCCGCTGATTGCCGGGCCCTTACCGGCTTTTTCCATCTTTTCCTTTACAATTGCCTCGTAGTTTGATGCCAGTGCCAGCTCGTGCCTTTGAGTGGCGTAGCTGAAGGCCACCTGGTCGTTGACCGTAAAAAGCACGAAGAAAATCAAAAGAAGAAAGAATATGGATGCGCTGTAGTTTACCCCGGACTGCTTAAGCATCATGTAATAAAAGTGTCCAAGCGCAAACAGTATAAAGAGAATTAAAAGCGAAAGGCCGAAAAACGAATCCGAAACCGCCCCGTGAGGAACCATAAAGAGGCTCAGGAGAATAAAGACCGGCAGTACCACAACAGCCCATATGCCGCTTATGAGGCTAAATCTCTTGATTTCATTTCTGTATCTATCCTCCTTCGCTTCACCGGCTTCTGCCTCCTGCTTTTTCCAAGAGAAAAAATAAAACAGTATTGCACCGCTTGTAGCCGCAACGGTTGAGATGAGGAAAAATATGTATTTATATATCGCACTCATAGAGAAAATAAGTCCAAAGAAAGTGTGCTTTTGGCTCCACATGTCGGGTTCAAATGAAAGCTGTATGCCCGAAATAACAAAATAGGAAGCCATAAAAAGCAGTATTACTCCCCATATGCCTGAACGCCTGCTCACCCTCAGGTTCGACTTCGTAAAGGCCTCGACCTCGCTTCTTTCCATTTTAGGCTCTTCCGGAACGCCTTCCGCCGGGGTATTTCCGGAGGAGGAAGCCATACTTAAAAGCCAGTCGAGGTTGAAAGTATATTTATACGAATAAATCAATACAACTGCCGGCACAAACAAGAGTCCCGCTGTAAACATGAAGCCCACAACTCCCATCTTCGAGGCGTGTAAAAGCTGCGAATAGATGAGTATAAGGCTTAGAATTGGAATTATTCCAAGCACAAGGGCAATGCTCTTGTTAAATGTCACCACGTCTATCAGATCTTTCGAAAATCTGAGATAGTTTTCGTTGCCGTTTCTTCTTCCCAGGAGGTTAAAGGCAACAGAATAAAGCGATACCCCTTTTAAGAATGCCAGGTAAGGCAGTAAGAGTACCAGTGCAAGAATCAGTATATATCTCAGGAGCTCAAGATTCTCTGCCGATTGGGGTATTACAAGCCTGTTCAGAAATTCCATAATGGATCATCCTGTATTAAAAATTAAAAAGCTTATTTATGGAAAGAAGGATCACAACCAAAAGGACATAAATGTTAATCTCCCTGAAGGCAAACCTGTACGTCATTTTTTCAAAACTGTGCATAATCAGTTTTCTCGAATCCCAGACCAGCCACGCCCCGGCAAGTACAAGTAGCATATTTATGACGGGGTTCTTCACCACGCCAAAAAGAGCGATCAGAAGGCAGCTTACGGCAAGCGCCACGATCCACATAAATGTAATCCTGGTCAGCTGCTTCGTGCTGAAAAGGTCCGTAAGAACAGGGAAACCCGCTCTCTGGTAATCCTTTGCATAAATCATGAGCAGGAGCCAGAAATGAGGCACCTGCCAGATAAAAAAGAACAGCGCTACGGCCAGGATTTCCGGATTGGTCATCTTTCCGCCGGCTGCAACGTAGCCGATTACGGGCGGAATGGAACCAATCAGAGCGCCCGGAACTACGGCCAGGGCGGTCAGTTTCTTTAACGGCGTATAAAAGGCGTTATACCATAAAAGCGCAAGCATGCCCAGGAGTGCAACCTTGAGGCTCCCAGAAAAATAGAGAACTACCAGTCCCGATAAAGAAAAAGATATTACCACAATAAGAGCCTCAAAAGGGCTGACGGCGCCTGAAGGAATCGGTCTCTGCTTTGTACGGCTCATCATGGCATCGGTATTCCTTTCCTGGAAATGGTTCAGTGCTGATGAACCGCAGGCAAGCAGGAACACGCCGAGTGTAACAAAAAATGCCTGCCAGCTAAGCTTTCCCGCGGCAAGTATAAAACCCACCGAAGTCGATACCGCGACAAAAAGAGTGATACGGACTTTGCCCAGTTCCAGCAATATTGGAATAATTCCCTCTTTGTTATTAAGTCTATTCAAAAAAAACGGCTTTCTTTGGTTAATACGTGCTGTTTTAAGCAATTAAATTAATTATTTATGAAATTATAGCTGTAAAGTTGAATTTGTTTTGCAACCACAGATCATTCTTGCTTTTTGGGCTCGTTAGCCCCACCGCCTTTTTGCTGCATATCCTGGCTGCCCTGAATGCCGCTGCCGCCCTGGTGGGGCTGAGCTGAATTTGTATTCTTTGAGCCCCCGGTTTCATCCTGCGCGGAGCCTGAGTTTTGGGGTTCATTTTCAGCACCGCCGCCGGACACACCCCCGTGGGCATTTGAAGCCGCCGAAGGTTCATTATTTGGGTTCCGGTTTAACCAGGCTGAAAAGTCTTCCCTTGGTATTACTATAACATGGTTCAGCATGTAGGAATGGTTCATGCCGCAGTATTCGGCACACTCTACCTGGTAGTTACCTGTTTTGGTTGCGGTAAACGTCAGATAAGTTTTCTTACCCGGCACTGCGTCTTCCTTTATTCTGAATGACGAGATATAAAAGCTGTGCGTTACATCGAGTGACGCCAATTCCAGCTTTATAGGTGTATCAACCGGCACATAGAGTGTGTCGTACTTCTTCCCGTTTGCATACGCAAAACTCCATTTCCACATCTGTCCTGTAACCTTGATGCTCATGGCGTCTTTAGGGATTTTCCTGAGTTCAGCAAAGGCTGTAAAGCCGTAGTAGAACATCGACAGGGCCAGAAGCGTAGGCACCGTAATCCAGATTACTTCAAGAGCAAGATTCCCCTCTATGTTGGCAGGTTTCGGGTTCCTCTTGCGGCTGTATCTGATGACAAAATAAATCATTGCAACAGTAACACCCAGTAATATTATTACCGAGATGGTTACTATATAGATAAACGAATTATCGACTGTTTGCGCGTAACTAGAAGCTCCAGACATATTAACTTCCCCTTACCTAAATATGTAATCAGCAAATGTAAAAATAAAGACTGCCAGCAACGTCATTATGGCAATTGCAATAAACACCTTAAAGACGACGTCATCAAACTTTATATGCATAAAGACATTTAATACAAGGGTAGCTTTCGCAGAGGCAATCAGTATTGCAAGCCACAGTGTGACGCCTCCAAAGTTAATTCCTGCTACGGCAACTGTTGCAGCCGTAAGGGCCAGCAAAGCCAGCCATATAAGTACGTATGTGCCGTAGTTAACAATATGAGGATGTGAATCGTTATGTGTGCCATCCGTAGCCATGTTTAATCCTTATCGTAATAAATAAAAAAGAGGAAATAAGAATATCCATATTATGTCAACCAGGTGCCAGTAGAGTCCCGAGTTTTCAAGTTTGGTATATGAAGAGCTCGTCACCTTATCTTTTGCTATAAAAACTACCATAAAGCTGAGTATAACGATGCCTATTATGACGTGCAGGCCGTGAATACCCGTCATTACGTAGTAAAGCCCGAAGAAAAGGATTTCTCCCGGGGAACGGCTCGTAAGTTCAGGAGACTTCGGGTATATGCCCTTGTGGATCTCATGCGACCATTCAAAATACTTGTTTATCAAAAACCAGACGGCAAAGAAAATCGTAAAGCCCAAAAGCGTGATTGAAAGTCTCTTATTCCCCTTCTGCAGGGCTGTTATGGACATGGCAACAGTAAGACTGCTGGTTAAAAGTATGACAGTATTAAAGGCGCCGATGATTGTATTCATTCCCTGCCCTGCTGCATGAAAGTCCTCGTTATTCATATAACGGTAAACGCCGTATATTAAGAACATACCGCCGAAAAGAAGGAGTTCCGTCAGAAGAAAAAGCCACATCCCGATCTTAGCGCCCATTTTGTCGGCATGATGGTGCCCTTCTTCAAGCATGTGACTGCCGTCTGCATGACTGCCCGGAAGAGCGGGCTGTTCGACTACTGCACCAGGGACTTTACTCACTTTTCATCCTCCGCTGATTGGTTAAACTCTTCCTGCTTTTGTTCTGCCTCCTGCTGGGCATGATAGTCGTACGGACCGTGTGTAATAACCGGAATTTCCTCGAAGTTCTCCATGGGAGGAGGAGAAGGAACGGTCCATTCCAGTGTCATTCCTCCCCAGGGGTTCATGCCCGCTCTGGGGCCTTTCCTAAAGGCAATGAAAAGATTTACAAACATCACTATGAACCCGGAGATCATGACCCACGAGCCAACCGTGGCAAATACGTGCTCCCAGTGGTACTGAGGCAGGTAATCGTAGTATCTTCTGGGCATTCCCTGGTATCCCAGTATAAAAAACGTAAAGTAGAGCATCAGGAATCCAAGTGTAATCATGCTGATGGCAACCTTGGCGACATTGTCGTTATAAAGCTTTCCGAACATCTTCGGGAACCAGTAGTGTAATGCGGCAAAGAAAATGAACCCTGTTCCGCCAAAGACCACAAAGTGAAAGTGTGCAACTACAAAATATGTATCCGTCAGGTGAACGTCTGTTGCCAGGGCGCCAACGACGAGGCCCGAAAGCCCCCCGATAGAGAAGACAAAGATAAATGCCAGCACAAAAAGAAGGGGCGCCTTGAGGTCAATTGAACCCTTGTAAAGCGTTGCCGTCCAGTTAAATACCTTTACTGCACTCGGTATTGCAACAAGGAAAGTAAAAAGAGAGAATATCCACCTTGAGGTGTCGCTCATTCCGGAGACAAACATGTGATGGCCCCAGACAAAGTATCCCACAAATGCAATTGCAAGGCTTGAAATTGCAATTGCCTTGTAGCCGAAGATTGTCCTGTGCGCAAAAGTCGGTATTATCTCCGAAACAACGCCCATTGCAGGCAGAATCATAATGTAGACCGCGGGATGCGAATAGATCCAGAACATGTGCTGGTAGAGGATCGGGTCGCCTCCAAGCGTAGGGTCAAAGAGTCCCACGCCAAAGATTCTTTCAATTGCAACCAGTGCCAGCGTTATGCCTACAATTGGCGTAGCAATGAGCTGAATCCAGGCAGTAGCATAAATGCTCCATGCAAACAGGGGCATCTTAAACCAGCCCATGCCGGGAGCCCGCATGCGGTGAATGGTTGTAATAAAATTAAGTCCGGTCAGGATTGATGAAAATCCGAGTATAAAGGCGGCAAGAATCATCCAGGAGACGTCCGTTCCGGTTCTCAGGCTGTAAGGGACATAAAAAGTCCAGCCCGTATCAATTGGTCCTCCGGCAAGGAAGAGCGACAAAACGGCAAAGATTCCGCCCGTAATGTAAAGCCACCATGACAGGAGGTTCAGCCTCGGGAAGGCCACGTCCTTTGCACCGAGCATAATGGGCAGGAAAAAGTTGCCGAATACGGCAGGAATGCCCGGAATTACGAACAGGAAAATCATGATCAGGCCGTGCAGCGTAAAAAGCGAGTTATAGGTCTGCGGACCCATAATTGTCCTTCCCTGCCCCAGCATTTCAAGTCTCATTAAAACGCCTATTGTAGCCCCGATGCAGAAGAATGTCGTCAGGGCTATGAGGTACATCAATCCGATTCTTTTATGGTCAGTCGACAGAATCCAGGCCAGGATTCCTTTTCGGGGCCCTTTCTCGTCATAAAAATCCACATAATTTCCATGGATAACATGATCAGCCATGTTTCAACTCCTCTCCTTTACTTTTATTTGCTCTGCTTTTGAGGACCAGAACCGTAAAGAGCACAACAGCAGAGAATAACATTAAGCTCCCAATTACTTTTGTAACATTAAAGACATATTTTCCTCCCTGCCTGTCGTAGCTGTAGCAGAAGGCAAGTATTTTGTTTACCGTAGGTGTAGTTTCACCTTTCTGGGCTTCAATGACAGCCATCTTAAGGTCGAAAGGCAGGAACTGTGTTCCAAAGATGTACCTGGTGATTTTCCCCTCCGGGGATAGCACGATAAGTGCTCCCATGTGAATGAAGTCTCCCCTGTCGCGCTTGTAAAAAAAGCCTGCGGCATCGGTAAGCCTGTGAATCGTAAGGCTGTCACCGGTCATATAAGTCCACGCGCTTTCAGGCAACTGGCGCCTCATGGCCCCTATGTGGTCACTTTTCCACTTCTTTGCATCTTTTGGCTTGTCATTCGGGTCAAAGCTGATCGTCCAGACGTCAAAATCCCGCCCGGGCTCCAGGTCCACTTTATCAATCACCTCAGCCACCCCGCTTAGAAGCGGGCTGCAGACGCCGGGACAATGGTAATACACAAATGCCAGTACTACCGGCCTTTTAATCATGCTTTTAAGCGTGACCGGCTTACCGTTCTCATCCTTAAAAGTAACGTCCAGAGGAACGTAACTGCCAAGCTTTTCATCTATTCCGACTTTTCCAGTACTATTCTTTTGCAGTGCATTAAGGTCAAGGGAAGAAAGGAAGAATATGATGAAAAGAAGGATAGCCTTTCCCCCGTTTAAATTTCTCATGTTTCAACTCCTTTTCGAAAACGAACTCAACAAATACCGGTATAGATCATTCCAGTCTTTGCTGCTGAGATTTACCACTGCAGGGATAAAGCCGTTCACATCAGTATTTGAAGTAACCGTACGGATGAAGTCATTCTGGCTTGACTTCCAGTCCTCTGAAGAGCTGAGATAGACCAGGCTTCTGAGCTTGTTGGAGCTTACGGCGTTAAATATGCGCGATCCGGGCTCCCCTGCATTATTATTAATATAAGATAAAACAGAGTAAATATTCTGCATCCTGGGAAGTGCCTCGGAATTTATTGCGCTAATTGCCTCGGAAACCGGGATCTGTGAGGCCGCCTGAGTTCCTTTGGACAGGTTAAAAGTCTTGTCCAGATCAGAGAGTTCCTGCTCCGAAGGCTTGGGGAAATCGTTTGCAAAAGTACGTACGTAGCTTATTATGTCCAGTCTGTCGGATGCCGGGAGGTATTCAAATGCGGGCATTCCAGATCCCGGAATTCCCTTTTGCAGCGTCTGGAACATGTCGGCTACGCGTCTGCCGTTTTTCCAGCCCTCGGCAGCATGAAAATTCCTGGGCTTAGGGTTAAGTGCCGCACCCGCCGGGCCATCCCCCATGCCGTTGGTGCCGTGGCAGGAAGAACAGTTTGCCTGGAAGAGGCTTTTGCCCTTACTTATCATTGCCTCATCGGGTTTAAGCATCTGTTTTATGTCTACTCCCTGTGAGGCCTTTGCCTTTGTGGGTTTCACGTCGATAAAGACGTTTGCCGAGTCTGGCAATGCCGGAGCAACGTCATTCTGGTTGGCAATGCTCAAGTGATCCACAAAATAGTATCCCCCGATAAGTATGATCACAAAAAAGTACGGATAAATCAGCCCGAACCACCTTTTGGGATTCCGTATTACGTCGCGGAAATTTATTTCTTCCTCAATTTGCGGTTTTTGTTCCATGTTTTTTTCGTCCCTAAGTTAAAGTCTAAAATCCAGGCCTCTTTGCAGCTTCGGATCGCCAATAGGAACAATGTTTGTATTTTTTGCCTTCAAAGTAAACAGTATAATTACGATACCTACGGCAGCAATTGGGAAAGCAAATTCCATCCAGCCCAGTACAACGCCCCTACGACTGAAGGTCGGCATAATTAACCAGTAAAGGTCAAACAGGTGAGCAAAGAGTATCCAGACCGACATGAAGAGCAAGCGCCCCGGGTTCATCTTTGAAGGCTGCGAGAGCAGCCCGAAGTAAGGAATAACAAAGTGAATTACTATTAGCGCAATTGAAACTATCTTCCAGCTTCCCTGCCAGCGCAAAAGGAACCACGTTGTTTCTTCAGGCAGGTTTGCATACCAGATTAAGAGGTACTGGCTGAAAGCTATATAGGCCCAGAAATTTACAAAAGCAAAGAGCAGTGCGCCCAGGCTGTAGAGGTGGTCTTCCCTGAGGTTTGTAAAGTAACCCCTTTTTATAAAAAAGACTACGGCAATTGTTGCCGAGGCCAGGGCAGCCAGTATGGTCCCGGCAAAATAATAAACCCCGAATATGGTTGAAAACCAGTGCGGCTCCAGACTCATCATCCAGTCAACTGCTGCAAGTGTGATCGTAATGGCAAAGACAGGCATGAAGATGGCTGAAAATCTGATGTTTCTTGTCGTAAGCGCCTGGTCCTTTAATTTATCCTGCTTTTCAGAGTTCCTTACTATTAGCAGGTAAAACAAAAGCCACACTGCAAAACAAACCAGGGTCCTGATTACAAAAAACGGGACGTTCAGGTAAGGCGATTTGCTGCTTAAAGCAGGCTCCTGCCTTACAATTTCCGTGTGGCTCCAGTGAAATATCTCGTGCATGCTGAAGTATAGAGGTATTGCCAGCAAAGGAATAACAAACAGTATGGTTGAGAAAAACTCGCTTACTCTTCTAATGGGTGTGCTCCAGACCGCACCGGCGACATATTCAAGGGCCACGAGGAACAAAGATCCAAGGCCGATACTCATCAAGAACATGAAAGAAACCAGTATGTTAAAAGAGCTCCTCGTCCTGTCGACAAAGAAAGAAACGACAATCAGCAGGACTCCAAGCGCCAGAAGCCCCCAGCCGAGGAGGTTCAGGCTTCTTGGAAATTCCTTTATTCTGTAGTTTAAGTTTTCTTGATTAAAGCTCATTTTACGTCAGACTCCTTGGCGTTTTGGGATCTTTGAAGCGCACGGATGTAATGTATAATTGCCCATCTTTCCTCGCGCGTAATCTGCTTTTCATAAGATGGCATTATGTTCTGTCCTACGGTAATAATGTGGTATATATCGCCGTCCTTGTAGTTTCTCACCTTTTCAGACTGCAGGCTCGGCGGAGCCGGGAACTGTCCTCTCAGGCGGCTGTCCCCTTTACCAAAGTAGCCGTGGCAGGGGCTGCAGAAAGTGTTAAACTTGTCCTGTCCTTTGATGAGGACTTCCTTTGAAGCGACAAGCGGGTTTACGAGGTATTTTGATGCCGAAGCCTGGTCGCCCCTGTATGGATACGGAATAAATCCCCTTGCAACGCTCCCCTCTACGGGCATCCGCATTCCGAAACCGTCGGAAAAGTATGTGCTTTTTGACTGTGCATCTACCCTGTTCTGAAACCACATCCAGTTAAACGGCTGCCAGTAGAGTATGTAATTAAGGCTGAAGTAAGTTAATGCAGCCGTAAAGATAAAAGTTGCGGCCATGAAACTTAAGAACTTGGGTTCGAAGACGGTATGCCTTACATTTATTTCTTCTGTCTCATAGTAAACGGAAGTTATATTGCCTGATCTGAGGTCCTTAAAGAGTGAGACTACCTTATCCTCATCAAAAAGAGGGTCTTTTGCCAGTATGACAATACCGAACTTGTCGCTTGAAACGCTCCTCATGTATTCCGTGTCGTGCAGGGGGTAGCTGTTATTTGGAAGCTTGAAATAAATAAAAAGCATTGCTACCACGGTTCCGATTGAGGCAAGTAAAACCGTCACTTCAAAAGTAATCGGTATAAATGCCGGCAGTGAGAAGTAGGGTTTCCCTCCAATTACGAGAGGGTAATTTACTGCAGAGACCCACCACATAAAAAACAGAGCCGAGAAAGTGCCCGTGAGCCCCAGTACGAGGGCCACATAGCTTAAGGTTGAAGGCTTCAGCTTCATTGCACCATCCATGCCGTGCAGCGGATAAGGCGTGTTGACGTCGTATTTCGTATAACCGGCAAGCCTTACCTCCCTTACGGCGTGGAGAATTTCCTCAGGAGAGTTAAAAAGTGCAGTTACTGCAAACAACAATTTATTATCCATTACATACCCTCCTGCTGCCGGGGCCTGAATGAAGTTGAATCTTCTGCCGCATGGTGTTCAATCTGTGAGCCTTCAATGACCCCTTTAATCTCAGCAATTGAGACTACAGGCAGCGTCTTTATGAATAAGAGTATCCATGTAAAAAAGAACCCGAAGCTTCCGAGTAAAATTCCCAGGTCGACCGGCGTTGGGGTAAAGTACCGCCAGCTTGAAGGCAGAAAGTCCCTGGAAAGCGATGAAACGACAATTACAAATCTTTCAAACCACATTCCAACATTTACAAAGACCCCGATTACGAACATCACAGGAATCGTCCTTCTGATCTTCTTAAACCAGAAGAGCTGCGGCGAAATTACGTTACAGGTAACCATGATCCAGTACGCCCAAGCATAGGGTCCGAAGGCGCGGTTAATGAAAACGAACTGTTCGACCGGGTTTCCGCTGTACCAGGCTATAAAAAACTCCATTCCGTAAGAGTAGCCCACCATGCTTCCCGTAAGAAGAATTATCTTATTCATCTTCTCCAGGGTATCGATGGTAATTATGTGCTCATAGTGGAAAATTTTCCTTACTACAATAAGCACGTTCTGTACCATTGCAAAGCCGGAGAAAACGGCACCGGCAACAAAGTACGGGGGGAAAATTGTCGAATGCCAGCCCGGAAGGACCGAAACTGCAAAGTCGAAGCTTACAATAGTGTGCACCGAAAGTACCAGTGGCGTAGCGAAGCCTGCAAGCACGAGGTAGACCATTTCATAATGGTGCCAGTGCCTGTTTGAGTGCCTCCAGCCCAGGCTGAATACGGAGTAAATCAGCTTTTTAATCTTTCCCGTCGTCCTGTCCCTCAGGCTTGCCAGGTCGGGTATCAGTCCCACATACCAGAAGATGAGTGAAACGGTAAGGTAGGTCGAGACCGCAAAGACGTCCCATACCAGCGGAGAGATAAAGTTTACCCATATTCCGTGCTCATTCGGGTATGGGAAAAGGTAAGCCGCAAGCCATGGGCGCCCGACGTGTATGAGAGGGAAAATTCCTGCCGTCATGACGGCAAAAATCGTCATACCCTCGGAAAACCTCGCAATACCGTTTCTCCACTTTTGCCTGAAAAGAAATAGTATTGCCGAGATGAGTGTTCCTGCGTGGCCAATACCGACCCAGAAGACAAAGTTCACGATACCGAAGCCCCAGCCTACGGGCTGGTTGTTGCCCCACATCCCGATGCCGTAGTAAAAGGTGAGCCCCAGGCAGACAATACCTATTAAAAGCATGCTTAAGGTAATAGTAAGCGCAATATAGTATCCCCTGTCCGGCCTGGTCTCTGTTGGGCGCGCGATCAGATCGTTAATTTCGGCTAAGGTTGGTTTTCCCTCTATGACTGAAAATTCTTTTGAATAATCAATGCTCACTTTGTTAAACCTCCGGATGAATATTTCTTAATTTGGCCAGATAAGTAATGTTAGGGCGCGTATTCAGATCCACCAGGACGTGGTAGCCAAGGTTGTGAGCCCTGAACTTTGAGATTATGGAATCTGGATCGTTTGCATCTCCAAAGACTATTGCCTCGGACGGGCAGGCCTGCTGGCAGGCGGTCTGAACGTCGGAACCTTTCAGTTCCCTGTTCTCTTCAATTGCATTTTCCCTTGCCTGCATTATGCGCTGCACGCAGAAGGTGCACTTTTCCATTACGCCGCGCGACCTTACGGTAACCTCCGGGTTATAGACCATTTCAACCGGCTCCTGCAGGTAGTATCCGTCGGCAAAATGGTCCCTGAAGTTAAAGAAATTAAACCTCCTGACTTTGTATGGGCAGTTATTTGAGCAGTACCTTGTACCAACGCACCTGTTATAGACCATCTGGTTTAAGCCGTCCGGGCTGTGTGTAGTTGCAGCAACAGGACATACGTTTTCGCACGGGGCAGTGTCGCAGTGCTGGCAGAGCATCGGCTGAGTGTAGGATACCGGGTCCTCGGCAGTTCCAGAATAGTAACGATCCACCCTGAACCAGTGCATTATCCGGCCTTTGTCGACCTGTTCTTTTCCTACAACCGGGACGTTGTTTTCGATGTCGCAGGCCGTAACGCAGGCATTGCAGCCCACGCACTTATTGAGGTCTATGCCCATTGCCCACTTTACTCCCAGGTATTCAGGGTTCTTATTCATGCTGATCTTTTCGCGTTCTTCTTTTTCCAGGAACCCCGGATTTTTTTTGTATTCATCGACCGTTCCCTCCCTGATAATTCCGCGCCTTTTGTGTGCGTCCTTTGCCCGGGTATCCTCAATTGTATGCTGCTCCTGCGTAGTAACAAGCTTGTACGCTCCGGAAGCCTTTCTGATTTGAGCGTCATTGTAAATAAAAGGGGTCACTGGGGCGTCTTTACTCATAAGTATATTTGCATTAACGCCTGTGCCGGTCCCAACTTCTCCGGCTTTTCTCCGGCCGTAGCCCAGTTCGACTACAACAGCGCCGTCTGCCGTTCCAGGCTGTATAAATACGGGAAACTCCTGCTTTCGGCTTCCTACCTTAACTTCAACCATATCATTCATCTCCAGGCCGAACTCCTCGGCCGTCTTTGGTGATATAAAGGCATAATTATCCCATACGACTTTTGTAACAGGATGCGGCAGCTCCTGCAGAAACCCGTTGTTTGCATAACGCCCGTCCCCAATGGAATAATTTCCCTTTAGATAAAGCGTATATCTGCCTGCCTTTGAAGGAGGCTTAATTTCAGAGAGGCTTGCAGCCTTAAAACCGGCCGGAGCGGGGGCATTCTCAGGAAGGACGACAACCCCGTTTTCAAGCGCAGTAAGCCAGAAAGTCCTGAAGTCCAATGGAGATTTCGCACTTGCAAAAAGGCCTTTTTCCCAGTTATTCATGATAAAATCGTGATAGACCGTGTCCTTATAGAATTTGCTGTCTCCCGAGGCCCAGCTAAGAAGAATGGCCTCTTTCTGGCGTGTCGAATACAAGGGATAAATTACGGGCTGGCGGAGGCTGAAGATGCCCATCCTTGTATTGAAGTCACCCCACGACTCAAAGTCATGGCTAATCGGAAGAGCATACCTGCAGAGAGCCGAGGTTTCATTTTCCTGTTCCAGCATTGCAATTGAGAAAGGCACCTTTTTAAGCGCGTCGGCATAACCATAATCCTGTGGAAGGTCAAAAATCGGGTTCGTGTCGTAGTGAATAATTACCTGCACGTTACCTTTATTCATTTCACCGACAAGGTTTTCCAGGTCCTGCTTCTGTGCAAATGGAATCTGCAGAACTTCCGCCTGGTCTGTTCTGTAGAGCCTTGTATTACCCAGCATTTCATTAAGAGCGTTTACTGCAACGTGAACATCTTCGGGCAGGAGGCTTCCTGCATATACGATTGCAGAACCCCGGTTATCTATAAGGTCCTGCACCAGATGTTCCACAGTCCCGGCCAGCATATTTTCATTTTTGACAAAGTCCTTTAGTGAAGATGTGCCGGAAGGAGCTTTTATGGAGCTTTTTGTCCTTTCCCCAATTTCATTCATGAGGCTTAATACAAAATCGAGCTGTCTGTCGGGTTTAAGCCTCAGGCGGTAATCGGCCGCCATTCCTGTTGGCGTCATTGTAGCTTCAACGACGTAAAGCCTGTTAAAGTCCTTGTTTAAGAAGCCATCGCGCCCTTTTGAGAACATCTGTATGTTTTCAATTGCATGCCCTTCATTAGCAAGAAAATCCCCTTCCAAAGAGACAATAACTTTAGCCTGGTCCCACTGAATAAGAGGGAAAGAACCCGGGGCATAAGAGCGGTTCCAGGCCGCGTTGCGTACGCCGTTTTCAAATAATTCGTATGAGTAGACCCTTGCAGTGGGGTATTTTGCAATAAAGTTATCCAGCACCATTTTTTCCGAAGGAGAGGATATCCTGCCTGAAATTATGGCAATCTGTTTGCCTGATGAGGAGGCCTTTTCAAGCTCTGCAATCATCCCCTCGTCGACTGTCTTCCAGTTTAT
Organism: Ignavibacteria bacterium; assembly: GCA_025612245.1. GTDB lineage: Bacteria > Bacteroidota > Ignavibacteria > Ignavibacteriales > SURF-24 > JAAXKN01. Next base: position 98,314 of record JAAXKQ010000011.1, on the reverse strand, counting down.
GGAAGAATTCCCCTCTTGAGAGATTGCAACCGGCGTTTTAAGCCTGTTGGGGTCATAAAGGTTTATGACGCTTGCCTGTCCGATGGCGCATATTTTCCCCTTATTTACCGGGTGATCGGGGTTGCCATCCACCTTAATCGGCCTTCCCTCGCGCGTCTTAATCAGGATGCCGCATGCGTTTGAGCAGCCCGTGCACGTGGAAGCGTACAGGTTCGGGATGCCGGGCGTTACCTCCTCGGGCTTTTTATTGTATGGAATTATCTCCCCGTGGCTGTGGTAATTAGTGCACGAAGAGGCTGCAAAGGCAACAGAAGCACTGAGCAAGGCTAAAAACTTTCTTCTCGAGACCGGGCTCATACCTGAAATTTCAAAATCATCGGTAACCCCCTTCATAAACTCATTTGCCTTCTGATCAAATGCTTCGGGGTTATTATTCAGCTCCTTCAGGCTTCTCCAGTAGTTATAGTCCTTACCGGAGCTTTCATTCTTTGAGTTGTTCATCCTCTTAAACCTTTCTTATTCCTTTTTACTGCCAGTGGATGTTCGATAATTCTGATTTTTTTTTCAGACGCGATTTCTTTCTTTTCACTTTGAAAAAACTTTACCGGGAAAGCCGATAAAAGCAGCAGGCCTGTAAGTCCCTTGCCAAGTTTTCCAAAAAACTTTCGTCTCTGAAGTGTTTTTGTTGTTTCAGGCATAGTCATATCCTTTTTCTTTCAGCGGTGACATGCAAAACAGTTTTGAGGTCCGTATTTTACGTTATTTATGTACGGCAGCATCTGAGGGGCATTCCTATGACAGTTCAGGCATGCGGACATAACGAATGTATTCATCTGGGCCACGACTTCCATATTCTGCACCTGTCCGTGGCATGTCTGGCACTTGATGCCGCGGTTGACGTGAACGCTGTGATTAAAGTATACAAAGTCCGGCACCCTGTGTATCCTCTTCCAGGGAATCGGCTTATTATCCTCATAAAATTTCGTGAGCTTGATAATTTCGGGTCTGTCCTTGCGTGCCACGCTGTGGCAGTTCATGCAAGTGCTGACAGAAGGGATCATTGCGTGGCGGGACTTGTCGGCCCCGGTGTGACAATAACGGCAGTCTATGCCCATTGACCCGGCGTGGAGCTTGTGTGAAAAATTAACCGGCTGAGTGGGTCCGTAACCAACGCCGTCGCGCTCGGGACGGGAGATGAAGTAAGTCAGCACAATGGAGCTCAAAATGACGAAAATGGTTAGAGGCAGCCTGACTTTAAGTGTATAATCGAGCACAGTTTTTTTCACCAGCAAAGTTTTTTTCATTTTCTTCCTTAACAAATAGATTTGAGGATATACCAATATCTATCGATGTAAGAACTTTCCTATGATCGGTAAGCCTGACGCTCTTAAGTAAAAATAATTGTTCGAAATGTAACCGCCCCTTGCTATGGCCTGAAGCTTAAAGGTTCAGGAAACTACTTATTGCCCTCAAATATTCACATAGTGTGGAACTATTTTAAGATAAAAAAATCAGATTAAAAGTCAAAACAGTGAGGTGTAACGGGGAAGAAATTTGCGGATATGAAGATTTATGAAGAAAAGATAAGTATTGTAGAAGAATATAAAGCAGATAGAAAATAAAATAAGCCTGGACCAGGCGGGGTTTTACCTCCCCCAACAGTAAAAAGGTCACATTCAGGCGCCGTTAATAATACTGGCTTAGTTTTTAAGCTTCAAGCGGCCTGCCGTTTTTGTCGTAATCTTTTTTGCTTACCAGCGTCCCGTCTTTATAGTATCGTTCGCTTTTAATTTCGCCCGATTCATAATACCATTTGGAGAGGCCGTGTATACTGTTGTCCCTGTAGAATTCACGGGCTTTGAGGTTTCCCGACTCATAGTAGTAATTTGCAATGCCGTCGAGCTTTCCGTTCCTGTTGTTTGTTTCAAGCTTAACGTTGCCGTTTGGATAGTAGAGCCTCTTAATTTCCACCTGGAATTCCTGGCCTTGAGCCTCCCCACCCTCATTATGGGTCAAACTATGCACAAAGGAGTATATTCTTACCTTAGAGAAGTCCTTTATTCTTTTACCAATGCTAAAAAATATCATTTTACGCTGACTTTAAGGCTAATTAAAAACTCTTATACGCCGAAAGTAAAATATAAAAAGTAAAATTTCAACAGTAATTTTACTTTTGTTAAACCCCGGTGCAATTTCAGTATATAAAATAAAAGGACGGATCTAAAATAAAAGCAGAAGATCAGTCCTTGAAGAAAACTTTACCGGGTAATTTTAATTTTTTCTGTCAATTATGAAATCCACCAGTGCCAAAAGGGCAAGCTTCCCTTCAGAATCCGGGAACTGGTCTAAAAGCTCCTTAGCCCGTTCTGAGTAGCTGTGAGCAGTCTCAATTGCATATTCAATTCCCCTATGCCTCTTTACAAAATCGATGACCTTTTTCACGCCGTCGTTTTTGCTCCCTTTCTTTATCATTTTGAGTATGGAAGAGGCTTCAGCCGGACTTGCCTGTTTAAGGGCATAAATAAGCGGGAGTGTAATTTTCTTCTCTTTTATGTCCCCGCCAAGCGGCTTACCGATAATGCTCGAGGTACCCACATAATCCAGTATATCGTCCCTAATCTGGAAGGCGATTCCAATATATTCCCCGAACTTTCGCATCGAGGCATGAAGCCGGCTATCTTCCGTGGCACTGACGGCACCGATTTCACAGCAGGTGGCAAGCAGTGAGGCAGTTTTATCCGAAATTATCCTGAAATATGTGTCCTCGTCTATGTCGAGCTTACGGGTCTTGTTTATCTGCAGGAGCTCTCCTTCGGACATGCGTTTTACGGCATCGGTGACTATGCCCAGGAAATCGAAATCCTTTCCGTTAATAGCAATCATCAGTCCGCGTGCAAGCAGGTAGTCACCCATGAGAACGGCAATCTTGTTTTTCCAGATGGCATTAATTGAGGGCAGGCCCCGTCTTTTGTCTGCATTGTCAACCACGTCATCATGCACTAGCGTTGCAGTATGCAGAAGTTCCACGAGTATTGCGCCGCGGTACGTCCTCTCGTTCACGCCACCAGCAACCTTGGCAGAAAGGAGCACCAGCAAAGGACGTATTTTCTTCCCCTTCTGCTTTAGAATAAACCTTGTGACCAGATCGACCAGGCCGACACTGGATCTTAATGACTTCTTAAAAAGGTCGTTAAAACACTCCAGTTCAGTCTTAATCGGAGAACTAATATCGGATAATTGTGATTTAATCAAGATTTCCTTTGTGACATTTTAGATACGAATATACTTATTTCGTACAATAAAACCAATGGTACAGCTAAAACAAGCTGCGAAACGGGATCGGTTCCCGGGGTAAGGAATGCAGCCAGAATCATTATAACCACTATAGCATGCCTCCTGTAGCGCCTCATGATCTGCGGCTTCAGAATGCCCAGCTTTGAAAGGAAAAAAGAAAGCATCGGCAGTTCAAAGACCACACCGGCACCCAGCATTATACTTACAATGATCGAAAGATATTCATCTACTGCAAAATTATTTTCTATGGCCTTGGAGCCAAAGTTTGCGGCAAAGCCAAATGTCAGGGGAAGCATTACGAAATAAGCAAAAGCAATTCCGGTCAGAAAGCAGAAGGTAGTAAAAAGCACAATTGCGCTTATGTACTTTTTCTCGTTGTTTCTTAAGGCAGGTTCAATAAATTTCCAGAGCTGATAGACCAGATTTGGCAGACTCAGTATTATACCCCCTATCATTGAAATCTCAAAGTACAGGAATATCTGTCCGAATGGGCGCAGGTTCTGCAGCTTTATCCCTGCCCTGGTAGCCGGGGCAAGCAGTATATTGGTTATGAGGAAGTCGCTATATATCCAGCAGATGACCGTTCCTGCGATAACTCCTATAAGAGAATATATAATTCTCCATCTTAGCTCTTCCAGGTGATCCAGGAATGACATTTCGCCGGGCTGAGGCTTATCAGTGTCAAACAAATCTGTTTTTTCCAAACTCAAATGTTTCTTTTTATTCGGATGGCAGTTTCTCCGGAGAAACTGCCATCCCTAATTAAGATTATTTACTTACAAATTAAGACTTAAAAGAAAGAGCGCCCAGTTCAGGATAAAGCGGGAAACCGGAGCAGAGATTCTTTACGTCGCCTTTTATCGAGGAAAGGACCTCCTCATTCTCATAATTCCTTATGGCCTTGTCAATATAGGCGGCAATGGTTTCCATTTCGGCTTCTTTCATTCCCCTTGTCGTAACAGCAGGGGTCCCGATCCTGATGCCGCTGGTGACAAACGGGCTGCGCTTGTCGAAAGGCACCATGTTCTTATTGACCGTTATTCCGGCAAGTCCGAGCGCGTTTTCAGCCTGCTTGCCGGTAATGTTCTTGTTCGTAAGGTCAACGAGCATGAGGTGGTTATCCGTACCGCCAGAAACAATGTTGTAATCCATCTCAAGGAGCTTTGCGGCAAGTGCCTTTGAATTTATTATTATCTGCTTTGCATAATCCGTAAAGGAATCCTGCAGGGCTTCACCGAAGGCAACGGCCTTTGCCATTATGATGTGCATGAGAGGTCCGCCCTGAACGCCCGGCATAACCATGCTGTCGAAAATCTCAGACATCAGCTTAAGGCGGTCGCCCTTAGGAGTTTTAATGCCAAGCGGGTTTTCCCTGTCCTTGCCGACCAGAATTATGCCGCCTCTTGGGCCCCTTAAGGTCTTGTGTGTCGTGGAGGTAACCACGTCGCAGTAAGGAAGAGGATTATTAAGAAGCCCCTTTGCAATAAGGCCTGCCGGGTGAGCCATATCCATCATTAAAAGAGCGCCAACGGAGTCGGCAATTTCCCTGAATTTTGCGTAATCCCAGTCCCTTGAATATGCACTTGCACCCATAATGATGAGCTTCGGCTTTTCTTTTTTTGCCAGGTCAGCTACCTGGTTATAATCTATCCGCTGTGTCTTTTCGTCCAGGCTGTAAGAAACAGCCCTGTAGATCTGGCCCGAGAAGTTAACGGGTGATCCGTGTGTAAGGTGGCCCCCGTGTGCAAGGTTAAGTCCAAGTATTGTATCCCCGGGGTGAATGAGTGTCATATAGACAGCCATATTTGCCTGGGAGCCGCTGTGGGGCTGTACGTTGGCATAGTCTGCGCCAAAGAGTTTCTTGAGGCGTTCGCGGGCAACGTTTTCGGCCATATCGACGTATTCGCAGCCGCCGTAGTACCTTTTTCCAGGGTAGCCTTCGGCATACTTATTCGTAAGGATCGAGCCGGCTGCTTCGAGGACAGCCATGCTGACAAAATTTTCAGAAGCGATCAGTTCAAGATTGTTCTGCTGACGTGAAAGTTCGAGATTTGCAATTTCGAAAATCTCGCTGTCGTTTTGCAAATTGTTCATCATAATTTACTTCAATTTTATTTATAATATAATTTATCCTTTTCCGGAATCTCTTAATGCCTGAACGGATCAATTCTCCAGCTGTTCAATTTTATTAACCCGCCTGAGGTGTCTTCCCCCCTCAAATTTCGCATTCAACCACGCATCAACGATCTTAAGGAGGCAGTTTTCGTCAATGAACCTTTCCGAAAGAGCCAGAAAGTTGGCGTTGTTGTGCATGACAGAGAGTTCTGCCATCTGCTCATTCAGAGCCAGGGCAGCCCTGACGCCGCGGACTTTATTGGCGACAATTGAAACTCCAATCCCGCTGCCGCAAACCCCGATGGCCCTGTCTACCTTGTTCATTGCGACCTCAAGCGCTGCGGGCCTGATAAAATCGGGATAATCCACCGACTCTTCAGAAGCAGTGCCGTGATCTAAAACCTCAAAACCTTTTTCACAAAGATACTTTTTTATGATTTCTTTATATCGGAAACCCGCATGATCAGATGCAATAGCGATTTTCATTCTTAATCCTGTTTAATATTTACCTTCCCTGTGGTCTGAAGAACCAGAGCTCACCAAGGCTTAAAGTAACATTTAGCTTAAAAATATTTTCTTTCAGAAGATTATTCTCGGTCGATCCCCTCATTGAGTACTGCAGGCCAAGGTCCAGAGTGTTCTCATATTCCAGAGGCAGTGAAACGCCTCCGTAAACCGAATACTGGTCGACTCCCTTTCCGTTTAACTGGTACTGAGTCTTCTCATAGCTGAGTGCGCCCCTGAGCATGAGTGTTTCCCAGAATCCGCGGGCATTTGCATTTGGATTTCTGTACTCGACTCCTGCGCTCAGCTTATGGTCATCCCTGAGGCCTGATAACTCTTTGCCGTTAAACTTATACTGGCTCCATGGCTGGTAGAAATAGTCCAGCAGGAACTGAAAAGAGTTATTATAAACAAAGCTAAGTCCCAGGCCGAAGTTCATGGGAAGCTGAAGCCTGGATTTGCTGGAAGTAAGCGTACTGGTACCAAGCGATGTCGTACGCACCTCACCGCTGTCTGCATTGAATTCGCTTCTGAAGCTGTATGAAGCACCAAGTCTCAGGTTTGAAATGGAACTCAGGTTAAGGAGTTTTGAAAAGTCGTTTGATATGAGGCCGAAAGTGCCTCCGAGGCCAGAGGATTTATATTGAGTCTGGTATTCCGAATTTGTAAAGTCGGTGTTCTGGAAATTAATCCTTGAATAGTAATTCAGGTTTCCAATATAGTAGTCGAAAGATGCGCCAAGGCTCATGTCAAAGGGCAGCCGGTAAGAAGTACCGATAAAGGTCTTTGTAATGGAGCCGCTGCCTTCATAGTCAACGTCATAAGGGCTATCGACGTTCTGCCCCTTCAGCCTGACCAGATAATTAACATTTGTATAAGGAGTAATTCCTGCCACAAGCGACAACCCGAGGCTTCTTTCGAGGGGAACGCCCAGAACAAAACCAGAGAACCGTGTAAGAGTTGAATATCTGCTATTATTGTTGTCCTGCATCTTCAGGTCCTGGAAATTAACCGCAATTTCAAAGCGCGTAAGATTAAGGCTTGTCCATCCGGCAGGATTTAAGGTGCCGATGAAATCCCTGTCGCTGACGGCAAAGCCAAGTTCTCCGAGACCGAGTCTGCGTGCTGAATAGGCGCGGTCCAGTTCCCCGGCACCGAGTCTGGAGTAAACCGATCCGCCCTGTGCAAATGCAAAAGAGGAAAGAAAAGCTAGAATGATAATTGGTCTTAAAAATTTCATATTATATTTTAACCTTGTTCAGGAATATTTAACTACTTCTTTTTTGCTGTATAAAGGATCTTGAGCCTTGGCCTGCTGGCCGAGTTGCTGCTAAGAAACGAATAAAGGTCAGCTGACCTGACCTCGTCGCCAAGAGAAATCATCAGTCCGTTGTTTGCCTCGTGATTAACCCATCTTTGAATGTGGGATGCAATGTTTCCTGAGAATACATTGCCCGACCTGTTAAGTACGGTCGTCTTTGTCGAGTCGTAAGAATTTGTGCTTCCATTGGTCACAAATTTAACGACGAGATAGTTCGAGGCGGGACTTCCCAGAACGCTGTTAAGCGTGTCTACGGTCAGTTCCAGGATGGCACTGTTGATAATGGCGTCTTCAGGTATGTTTGCCGTACTGATCATGAACTTGGAGCTGACGGCAAGCCCGCCCTGAACGACCAGATCTGTGGATGAAACCTGTGGCATTGTTCCGGAAATGGTATGAAGGTCGTTATTTGCGCTGAAGCTCAGCGTGTATTCGCCTCCCGCCTGCCTTGCAAAGACCACTTTCATATACATGATCGATTTTATGGGACTCAAGGCTATGGCCTGAAATCCTACAATCCTGCCCGAGTTGGAGCTTGGTTCGAAGTAGAACCCGTAATTTTTGCTATAGACGTAGTTTGAATCCTTAAGCATCTCTGCAACTGCATTGTTATCCAGGTGCATCGTATAAAGTGTGTCTACCTGGTCGAGTGAAGTTTTCAGGTTGGGCGCATCATAGGAGAGTTTTGAAATGCTATCGGCAGTAAAATACTGGCTCCAGTAATCCTTAATTTTATGGACCGAGAAGTCGAAATTTGCGCTGCTGCTTCCGATCGTATAGACAGGAGACATTTCAATTGTAGCGGACTTGACGCTGAGCGTGCCGTTTTTAAGTGCATTTCTCGTCGTGTCTGGTATTGTTGTCAGGGCAAACTGAACGAGCATTGAAGCCTTCAGGTTGCCGTGCCTGCCTAAGAGGATCCTGTCTGAAGAGGAAAGCTGTGCAGCCGTCCTGAAGTAAGAAGCGGACTCAGTCTGAACCGAGCTGTCCGCGTTAAGAGCTATGTAGTTGTCCAGAAGTCCCAATCCTGTCGACGTAGGGTCATCGCTGCAGGAAGTAAGGAACATTGAGAAGCCAGTTAGGACCAGCAGGTATATATACTTAAACTTTGAGTACAATCAATTTCCTCCGGAAAAATCTTTAATAATAAAATCCGACGCATCAATTAAATTTTCAGCAATAAAGTTGGGGAGCTTATCTTTTACAAGCAAGCCTGAAATTTGTTCCTCTTTGAGCGTATTTTTTAGCAGGATGGTTTTAACCCCTGCATTAATACCGCATTCAACGTCCGAGATCATGTCGCCAACGAAGTAAGACCTCCCGAGGTCGATATCAAAGTCCCTGGCGGCCATGAAGACCAGTTGGGGCGAAGGCTTTCTGCACCTGCATTCCTCAGGAGTATTGAAGTCCGGGTGATAAGGGCAGTAATAGAAAGCATCCACAGTAACACCCGATTCCTTAAGGAGCTCATTTATTCTCCGGTTGACAGCGTCAACCTCTTTGGCAGTAAAATATCCCCGTGCAATGCCGGACTGATTTGATATTACAACAATCCTGAAGCCTTCTTTTTTCAATCTCAGCAGAGCCTCTGCAACGCCGGGCAGAAGCACAACTTGTTCAGCCTCTCCCAGGTAGCCGGGATCCAGGTTTAAGGTTCCGTCCCGGTCAAAAAACACAGCATGATTAGCCATTAATCATTAATTAAAATTTTCTTGTACAATTCCACATATTTCTTAGCAGAAGCCATCCAAGAGAAGTCGGACTTCATGCCGTTTTTCGCAATTTTAGTCCAGGCTTTTCTCTCGCCAAAAACCTTTACGGCTCTTTTAATTTCCCTGAGGAGATCCGGGGAGTCATATTTCTTAAAAACGAATCCGTTTCCCGTTTCTTCCTTTTCGTTGTATTTATCGACCGTATCGGCCAGTCCGCCTGTTTCGCGCACAACGGGGACAGTTCCGTACATAAGGCTGTACATCTGGTTAAGCCCGCAGGGTTCATATCGTGAAGGCATGAGGAACATATCGCTCCCGGCTTCAATCAGGTGCGCCAGCTCGTCATCAAAACCCAGGTAGCAGGAGAATTTCTGCGGGTATTTAGAATGAATATCCTCGAACAATGTATGGTATTTCCTGTCGCCGGTACCAAGGAGAACCATCTGAAGATTCATCTGCATCAGGTCTTCGATAATTGCGGCAATCAGGTCGAAACCCTTTGCATCCACAAGCCTTGAAATGCATCCGATAACCGGTATATTTTCGTCGTAAGGAAGTTCAAATTTTTCAGTAAGTGCCTTTTTATTTTCAGCTTTCTCGTCAAAAGTCCTGGCTGAATATTTCTTCGGGATCAGACTGTCGGTCTCCGGATTCCAAAGCTTGTCATCAATTCCGTTAATGATTCCGTACAGGTCCTTTTTCCTTTTTGTAAGAACGCTTTTAAGGCCTGCACTCAACTCCTCGTCTTTTGTAATCTCCTCGGCGTAGCGTTCGCTTACGGTGGTAATTGCGTCTGAGAACATAAGGCCGCTTTTCATAAAGTTAAGCCTTCCGTATATCTCAATTCCCTTCTCGGAATTCAGTTCTTCGGGAAGCCCCGTCTTATAAAACTCGTCTTTCGGGAAAAAGCCCTGGTATGCGAGGTTATGGACCGTAAAAACGCTTTTAACCGATGCCACCGAAGGATCGTCTTTATAAATCGTCTTCAGGTATGCCGGAATAAGGCCTGTCTGCCAGTCGTTGCCGTGTATTATATCGGGTATCCAGCCGAGCTTATTGATCAGTTCAAAAATGCTGCGTGCTAAGAGTATAAAACGTTCGTCGTTATCTGGATAGTCCGTCCCGGTATTAGGGTCGACATACAGGCCCTGCCTGCTGCCGAAATATTCGTAGTTATCGAGAAAATAAATCTGGACCCGGGCTTTCTGCCCCACCAAGAAGGAAGACCTGAGAGAAAAGACCACGTCTTTATCGCCGATATTAAGCGTCAGATCCTTTAGCCTGACGACCTCATGAATCTTAAACCTTCTTTCATCAATAGCGCCATACTTTGGAACAACAATTCTAACCTCATGCCCAAGTTCAGTCAGAGTTTGAGGTAAAGCTGCTGAAACGTCAGCCAGTCCACCAGTCTTAACAAAAGGAACAACTTCAGAAGTAACAAAAAGAATTTTCAGCTTTCTTGATGGCGGCATTTTCCAAGTCCTTTTATTTTTAATAGTGCAATTTACAAAATTATCGAGTTATAGCCAAAATATTCCTCTTTTTTACTCAAAATGGGCTTTTTGCTTTTTAAAATTAAAATAAAGGACGAGGACTCCCCATCAGAGTATTACAAATGAACGCGCAATTATTTATATTTATTCACCCTGTAGAAATAATTTTTTCAACCGACATAAGTTTTTGGCGGGATTATATCTTATGATTACACTATTGTCTTCTCCTTCGCAGATTGTTACTGTCAGTACCTCGGGCAGGAACTTTAAGCGCGGCCCTGAGATGCAGGAAGTAAACGTGCTTGAAGGCTGCTCTCTGGTGCTTGAAGATGACATAATTAAAGATATCGTTCCTTCTTCAAAAATAAAGCCTGGCAGCTTCCAGAATATAATCAGCCTGGAAGGCAAGGTAATCCTCCCCGGGCTAATCGACTGCCACACTCACCTGGCATTCGCGGGCTCAAGAGCCGATGAATTCAGGCAGAAGCTCTCGGGTGTAAGCTACGAAGAAATTGCCCGTTCAGGCGGCGGAATTGCAAGAACGGTCAATGCCGTAAGGAATGCCGGTTTTGAGGAACTGGTAAAAATTGCCCGACCGAGGATTGAATACGCCATTACGCAGGGAATTACAACTCTTGAAATTAAAAGCGGTTACGGGCTGAGTACAGAGGATGAAATTAAGCTTCTGCGCGTCATAAACCACCTTAACACACTCTACGAAATTGACATCGTGCCGACTTTTCTGGGAGCCCACAGCTTCCCTGCCGAATACCGTTCGGATAAAGAAGGCTACCTGAGGCTGATAAATGAAAAAATGCTGCCTGAGGTTGCAGAACACCGCCTGGCGAAATTCTGCGACGCTTTCCTGGAAAAAACTGCTTTCAGCAAAGAAGAAGTTGAGGTGATCTTCCGTAAGGCAAGAGATCTTGGACTCAGTATCAAACTGCATTCCGAGCAGTTTAATGCCATGGGCGGGGTTGACCTGGCAATAAAATACAACGCAACGAGCCTGGACCACCTGGAGGTAATTAAGGAAACTGACATCGAGAAAATCTCAGCTACGGAAACCGTGTGCGTACTTCTTCCGGGCGTCTCGTTTTTCCTCGACTACGGCTTTGCCCCTGCACGCAGCCTGATCTCAAAAGGGGCAATCGTATCAATTTCAACGGATTATAACCCCGGGTCTTCACACATAGCAAACCTGAACCTTGTTATGAGCCTTGCGGCAATAAAGATGAAGATGACAATTGAAGAGGTAATTTCGGCCGTGACAATAAATGCCGCAAAAGCCCTGGCTTTAAGCCAGGAGACCGGGAGCATTGAACCTGGAAAGAAGGCCGACCTTGCGGTCTTCGACACAACTGAATATTCCGACATAGTCTACCAGGTGGGAAAGAACCTGAACGTAATGACAATTAAAAACGGGCGCGTAATTTATACAAGAAACCAACCAAACTTCAAAGAAGGGCTATCTTTATGAAAATAATTGAATGTGTACCCAACTTCAGTGAAGGCAGAAACCCGGCCGTATTTGAGGCAATTTCCGGTGCAGTAAAGAAAATTGAGGGGGTAAAGCTCTTAAGCCTGGAGCCGGACAGGGATTATAACCGAGTTGTTGTAACGCTTGCTGGAAATGAAAACGGAATTCTTGAAGGAACAATTGCCGCCTGCAAGGCTGCAGCAGAGGAAATTGACATGCGCCTGCATAAAGGAGAACACCCGCGCATCGGGGCAATAGACGTCGTACCTTTTGTTCCTGTTAAAAACACCTCGATGGAGGAATGCGTAAAGATCTCTGAAGAGTTCGGCAAAAGGATTGCCGGAGAATTAAACCTTCCCGTCTACCTTTATGAAGAAGCCAGCCGCAATCCACAGAGAAAACTGCTTTCCAGCATACGAAAGGGCGAATATGAAGGCCTCGAGGAAAAGCTGAAAGATCCTTCCTGGGAACCCGACTTCGGTAAAGCTGAATTTAACACAAAACTCGGGGCACTCGTTACGGGGGCACGATTCTTCCTTATTGCGTACAACGTAAACATAAAGTCTACTGATATCAAACATTCAAAAGAAATCTCTGAAGTCCTGAGGGAAACGGGCAAGCCGAAAAGAGATGAAAACGGGAACATAGTAAAGGTTGACGGACAGGCAATCAGGATCCCGGGGCGCCTTAAGACAGTTCAGGCAATGGGTGTTTATCTTGAGAAATACGGTATTACACAGGTGTCCATGAATCTTAAGAACTATACCATTGTGCCAATCCACCTGGCTTTTGAGGAAGTAAAGAAAGAAGCCAAAAGGCTCGGCCTTGAGGTGGATGGAAGCGAAATTGTAGGACTTGTACCCCTTGAAGCTCTTTTAATGGCAGGAAGATTCTACAGCGAAAACAAGGAGACAAATGAGACAAAGCTGGTGGAAATTGCAACTGAACGCTTGGGTCTTTCGACGCTTAATCCTTTCATTCCGGAACAAAAGATAATCGATTATATGATATAAATATTCAGGAATGTAAACCGCCTGAAGAAACCAAACAATTTACAGGAGAAAAAATGGATACCTCGAAGTCAATAAGATCGTACCTGGACGAACTTTCCTCCAACTCCCCCACCCCCGGCGGAGGCAACGTATCGGCTTTCTTGGGAAGCCTGGCCTCGGGCCTTGGAACAATGGTCTGCAATCTTACAATCGGTAAAAAGAAGTATGCCGGAAGCGAAGCCGAGATGCTTGAAGTAAGAAAAAGCCTGGAAGACTTCAGGGAAAAGTTCATTCTCCTGGCACAAAAAGACAACGAAGCCTTTGACAGGGTCATGGATGCCTTTAAGCTGCCAAAGGAAACCGAAGAAGAAAAGGCCCAGCGCGTGGAGAAAATTGACCAGGCAACGTTCCAGGCAGCGGAAGTTCCTTCCGAGGTAATAAGGTTGTGCAATGACGTGCTTCCGCTCATAGATTCGGTAGCGGAGAAAGGCAACCAGAATTCGCTTTCCGATGCCGGCGTGGCAGCCCTACTCTTAGCCTCTGCCGTACAGGGAGCATTCCTTAATGTTTTAATTAACTGCAGTTCTCTGAAAAATCAGACGATTGCCGGAGAACTCTTAAAAAGCGCTGAAATACTGTGTAATGACGTAAAGACAAAAAGCGCTTCAATCGTGGACAAAATCATTCAAAGGTTAAAGTAATGAAAAAAATCGTACTATTGTGTTCAGTTCTACTGTTGGCCTTTTCCGGCCTGAAGGCTCAGGCCATGAAGGTTAAAACAGGTATCGATATACTTAAGGAAAGAAATTTCGACGTTCTTAAGGGTAAAAGAATAGGCTTAATTACAAATCCTACCGGTGTCGACCAGCAGCTAAAGTCTACTATAGATATACTTTTTGAGACTCCCGGTGTTAAACTTGTTGCGCTCTACGGGCCCGAGCACGGCGTAAGAGGCGACTATGCAGCCGGTGAACACGTGGATTTTTACACCGATCCCGTGACAAAACTTCCTGTTTATTCGCTTTATGGAAAGACCAGGAAACCTACGGCTGAGATGTTAAAAGACATTGACGTGCTGGTCTATGACATACAGGATAACGGATGCCGTTCCTATACTTACATCAGCACAATGGGTGTTGCAATGGAAGCCGCGGCAGAAAACAACAAGGAGTTTGTCGTTCTAGACAGGCCGAATCCCTTAACCGGGCTCAAGGTGGAAGGAAATCTGGTTGAAGACGGATTTATCTCTTTTGTAAGCCAGTTCAAGATCCCCTATGTTTACGGACTTACCTGCGGCGAACTGGCCAGGATGCTTAACGACGAAGGAATGCTTAAAGGCGGAATCAAGTGCAAGCTCACGGTCGTCCCGATGAAAGGCTGGAAGCGCAGCATGTCGTTTAAGGAAACCGGGCTCATATGGGTTCCTGCAAGTCCGCACGTGCCCCACAATGATACGCCTGAATATTATGTTACAACCGGGGTTTTGGGTGAGCTTGGCGTAATTTCAGAAGGCGTGGGCTACACGATTCCTTTTGAAACTTTTGCCGCCGAATGGATAGACGGCAAAAAACTGGCAGACAAGATGAACTCTTATGGCATTAAAGGGGTACTCTTCAGGCCGATTACCTTTAAGCCTTTCTACGGCGCCAATGAGAAAAAAGAACTTCACGGCGTCCAGATCCACCTGTTGGATATGAAGAAGGTTAACCTGCTTTCGCTTCAATTCCTTTTGATGCAGGCAAACAATGAGCTCTATCCCGACAAAAACCCGTTTGAGATGGCAAAGAAAGACAGGATCGACTTTTTTGACAAGGTGGCCGGAACAGACAAGGTCAGGAAAATATTCGGTGAGAAAATGCGCTTTGAGGACCTGAAGTCGTTTCTTGACAAGGATATAGACTCATTCAAGAAACTTTCAAAGAAGTACTACCTTTACCGCTAAGAATTAAAAAAAAGGGATACAGAATTTATTTTTCTGTATCCCAAAAATAAAATCAAGCCTTAAGACAATTACATCTGTATGTTGTCCTCTTCAGCCGGAGTCATGTCGTAAAGTGAGCTTAAGCAGAGCCTTACCTTCTTTATCCAGTCGACGCCGTTCTTTGAGACAATCCTACCGAAATCCTGGATATCGTGCTTTCTGAGCTTAAAGTTCCAGTCGCCGGTCTTGTCGTTCTGCAGGACCAGTATGTGTCTTAATTCATGCTCAAGCAGTATCCTTCTCGTTTCCTTGTCAAGGGCTGTCCAGAGTTCCCCTGAAACCTCGATCACATAGTCAAGGTTCGAGAAAAATTTCAATTCCTTGCCCGTCTTGACGCATTTTGCAGCCGTGCTCTTGGAGATATTCGGTTCGATGGTTACGTACTCTATTTTTGCAGGATGCACGTCAATTTTCTCTTCGCTTATGATCTCCTGCGCCATGAACTTCATTTCTTCGCAAAGGACAAATTCCCTCTTTACGGGACCTTTTTGCTTTTTCTCCCTGTAATTATCCAGGAAATCGACACTGCTTAATTCTTTAATATCCGCGCTCAATTTTACTCCCTTCAGTTATAATTTTATTTTTCAGCTCTCTGATATGAGCATACATTTTCATTTTCTTCAGAAGCGAAGTTATTTATTTGGACTGAAAAATCAAAAATAAAAAAAAAAAATTTTCTCCCGGAACTCTTGACTCTTTGCCTTAGAAGGGATAGGTGGGCAGAAAGAAAAAGCAGTTTCTGCCGGGAAAAGGTCTCTGCACCTTCCCCGGCAGAGTCATTTTATTCATTTTGCACGTTATCCTGTCCATTAAACGGATCCGGCTCAGAGTCTTTTTTGTCCTGCTCTTTCTCGTTATATTCCTCAAGGCCGCTGCCAGATTTTTTTTCATCCTTTGGCCTTCTTTTATGCCCGTAGCCCGTTACCTCGTTTTCACCTTCAAACTCCCCGGGATTGGTGTCAGGCCTGCGTCCGCCCTGGTCCTCATCCCCGTGGTCATTTACATAATTATTGTCGTTTTCCATTATGAAATTCCTTTACTTAATATTTTTTATTCAGATGTATTTCTCATTAAAAGTTTTAATCCCCTGCCTGACTAATTTCATTGCCTGCTTCGGGCCGTACTGTCCAAGAGGCTTGAACTCACGGCCCTTGTACCTGTTATACGTTTCAAAGAAGAACTGAATTTCCTCAAGGACGTTTTTATTCAGCTGCTGGAGGCTTTTTATGTCGTTATAGGCGTGGGATTTTGCAAATACTCCTATAAGACGGTCGTTACGCTCGAACTTTCCCTTCTTCTCCATCTGCTTTGCTTCAATTACCCCGATCAATCTTGCCGGCACCAGGCATCCGGTATAGACCGACTGGTCCATGAGAACCAGTATATCCAGCGGATCGCCATCCTCCCCAAGCGTCGAAGGAATAAATCCGAAGTCAAAGGGGAAGCTGGCCCCGGCCTGGAGCGTGCTGTCGAGCTTGAAGATGTCCAGAGCCGGAGTATACTTAAATTTATTCCGGCTCCCTTTGGGAGTTTCTATTATTACGTTCAGGCCGCCACTCTCTTTATCCATAGCATCCAGAAACAGCAGTGACCTGTACTTTGGTATTTCCACCATAGGCAGTACCTTATAAATAAGGATGTTCAAAAACCAGTCAGCAAGAGGTTCCCATATTACGTTCAAAAAACAAATATTAGCGCTGAAAAACAATGCAATCAGTTCCACACGCACTTAAAATCCTTTTCAAGTCAGAGTATTCTTCGGAACATTTTATTATATTGTTTTCATGTTTAAGAATCAGGATTAAAGATGGCAGAGAAAAGACATACCGCGGCAGTCTTGGGCGGCGGGAATATAGGTTCGGCAATAGCAAACGGACTCGTAAAGTCCGGAATATTTGAGGCCGTGGAAGTTACCGTAACAAGGCGCAGCAAAGAACACCTGAAGATTTTTGAGGATCAGGGTTTCTCTACAGCCCTAAGCAATGCTTCGGCTGTAAGTAAAAGTGACGTGATAATTATTGCCGTAACTCCCCGGCAGCTCGATGGGCTCCTTTCAGAGATAAAGGACTCCCTGGACGAAAAAAGGCACACGGTTATTTCCGTGGTCTCGGGGGCTTCCATTTCAGACATCAGAAAGAAACTTGAAAACAGGAGCATTCCCGTTCTCAGGGCCATGCCGAATACTGCAATTGCCATTCGCGAATCCATGACGTGCATATGCACCGATGAGGCCGGCAAAGGCGGCCTTGAACTGGCAAAAAGAATATTTGAATCTGTCGGTAAAGTACTCGTAATAGACGAATCACTGATGGTTCCTGCAACCGCACTTTGCGCCTGCGGGATTGCATTTTTCCTGAGAGCCATACGCGCGGCTTCACAGGGAGGAATAGAAATCGGGTTCCACGCCGAAGACGCCCTTTTAATGGCAGCCCAGACGGCAAAAGGCGCGGCGTCGCTTCTTGTTAACCTTGGCAGCCATCCTGAAAAAGAGGTAGACAAGGTTACAACTCCACAGGGCTGCACAATTGCGGGCTTAAACCAGATGGAACACAACGGTTTCAGCTCGGCCCTCATCAAAGGCATTACTTCTTCGGCAGAGAAAGCTGCGGAGCTGTATTCAAAATAAAGGGAAAGCCGCGCATGGGAAGAATAAACCCCGGCGCGGCCTTCAAAAAAAAAGGATATCACTTACTTCAGGCAAGATAATAGTCTTTTGCGGTAATTCATCCTTTCCATTACTGATACCGTATCTTCCACTTCAGTTAAACTGCCAATAAGAAAATCCGCCTTTGAATAATCCTCAGGGCAGTCCCAGCTCCCGGACTTAAGCCAGATGGTATTTAAGCCCAGATTCTTCGAAGGCAGAATGTCGTTATTATAGGAGTCGCCAACCATTACGAGCTCCTCCGGCGTAAATGAAAGCCTGTCTAAGAGGTAAAGGTAGGCCTTAGGGTCGGGCTTTCTTAAGCCCGTTTGCTCTGAATCCATTTTAACGGAAAAGAATTCGTCCAGTTCCAGCTCTTCCATCACACTTTTAAGGTTGCCGTAAAAGTTCGAAATGAGGCCAAGCACATAGTTTTCAGACAAGCGTGAAAGGATTTCACGTGTATCACTTACGTTCTTTTTCACATCCATGTAACACTCATAGGAAATCTTTTCTGCAATCCTGGCCGGCTCATCAAAGAATCTTAAGTTATAATCCTCCATCAGGTGCCTTAGCTGAAAATAGACCTGCTTAAAGAGAGTCTCCTGAAATCCTGCATTTACGCTGAGCTGTCCTTTCATATCCCTTTCAGAGAGAATAAAAGCATTTCTGAAGACCCTCTCCGGAACATAAAGCCCAGCCCTGCAGTAAGCATCAAAAAACTTTATGCTCCAGTGAATTCCATCCAAATCGAGTGTGCCGCCAAAATCAAATATTATCGCTTTCATGAAGTAATCCTGCTTTTTCGCAAATAAATGGCGTTTTCTTTCTTTAATTTCCTGTTGTTAAACTGTATGAGCAGCATGCCTATCAGTATCCAGAATAGTTCCCGGATGCGGTTAACAAGGGCGATATAGATTCCAACACCGGCATCCGGGATGAAAGCCTTTAAGGTAATGTAAAGACTTCCTTCCCTGGTCCCGAACTCCATCGGCATGAAGAACAGGATGTTAAGAAAAAGCGATGAAGCCCCGTGAATATAGAGAGCCTGAAAGACGGAGATGTCTATACCGATGGAACGAAAAATGAAGAAAAACTCCATTGCTGCCAGTATGCGCGCAAAAAACTCAAGTGAAAGAACGGTATAGAACGTCCTTTTCCTGTTGACGTAAAGGTCCTTTATCTGCCGGTCGATCTCTGCGATGTTATTTTTATTTTTTTCGAGCTTTTTATTTAAGAACTTCAAGAATTTAAGGTGCAGAATAATCTTCGACAAAGCCTCATATATTCCAAGCCTATGACGCGTAAAAACAAAAGCCAGCATTAAGAAAATTACCAGGAACAGTGCCATTAAAGCCGCTGCAAAGTTAAAACTTACCGGAATAACAAAGAAGGTTACAGGTATTACAGTAAGCCAGAAGATCAGGTGCGATATAATGTGCAGCATCCTGTAAAGAGTGACAGAAGAAACCGATTTGGTGATTCCGGTAAATTCCTTCAGGGCGTAAATCCTGTAGGGTTCACCCCCGAGGTTGACAAACGGGGTTAAGTAGTTTATTGCAAAGCCTCCAAGGCTTATGCCGTATATCCTCCAGAATGCAACCTTGCTTCTGTCCTCGCCCAGTATAATATGCCATCCGTAAGCATTGATCAGGTATATAACTCCCCAGAGTGCAATAACGGGCAGGAACCACCAGCCTGTCTTTCTTATATTGACCATGATCTTGTCAATTCCGAAGTCCCAGATAAGAAGGGCAAAAATGGCAATGCCGACGACATACAATATGGGAAATAATTTCTTCTGCATTAAAAAGTAATTGTCCGGTTTGTTACTGCTGCCCTGTAGCACGAATCCAACAGCTTAATGCTTTTGTACGCCTCATCCAGACGGCAGTTATCCTTAAGGCCGGAGTTGACCTGACCTAAAAAGTCCCGCACTAATGAGACGTAGAGCGAAATATAGTTTTTTTTATCCGAAGCATCGGGGACAGGAATCCTTTCGCTTTGGCTCAAAAAGTTTCTTATCAGTTCGGAGCCGTTATAAACAAGGCTGCTCCGGCTGTTTACAAGACAGGCACTGTTATGCCTCCTGTCCGCGCCCCAGGTAAGGCTGATCTGTGCAACTCCGTATTCAGACTCCAGAACCACAAGCGCCGTATCTTCAACGCTGTACTCGGTGTGGGAAATGGAAAACGCTCTTGCCGTAATACTCCTAACCTCTCCAAGCATCCATAGCGACAAATATAGGTAATGCACCCCTGTGTCGGATAAAATTCCGCCGCCACTAAGTTCAGGATCTGTACGCCAGCCTTTATTTAAAGAAGCAATTCCTCTATCGGCCTCAGTTCTGAACACATTAAACTGTATGAAGTTTTTACCCGATGTTCCTCTTGAAGCCTCCTCCTTAAAGGCTTTCCATAGGGGAGAATACTTGTACTGGTGGACAGGCATAAAGACCTTCTGATACCCGGCAATTGAAGGGTAGAGCCTCTCGGCATCAAAGGCGCCAAGGACAAAGGGCTTTTCGCATATTATGTGGACTCCCCTTTTAAGCCCCTCTTCAATCATGTGCGCGTGAGTTCCCGGCGGAGTGCAGATATCGATAAAGTCCAGATCCTCGCGTTCAAACATCTCATCAACCGAACTGTAGCACCTGATTTCAGGATACTTTGAGCGCACAAGATTTAGCATCCGGCCATTCTCATCCACGGCTGCAATGATTTTTGCATCCCTAAAGACCTGGCGGTCAAGAAAAGCAGGAATATGGGCTTCCTGGGCTATTTTGCCCATCCCTATTATCGCTCCCTTAAGCAAATTATTTCTCCACCCTAATTTTAGCCGACCTGAAATCCTCAAGCCTCAGAAGAAGCTTTTTATTGAGATGTTCCTGTTTTATTGTAACCCAGGCAAGAAGTATGTTCAGAAGCGTAAGCTCAAAGAAAAAGTAGAAGATTGGTTTATCCAGGAGCACAACAATAAACAGCCAGATCTGCCTTGTATTGGTCGTAAGTATGTTATAGTACTTGAGCAGTGGCTTATTATATTCCTTATACGTGTTCTTAAATCCCTCGGGGATACTATCCTGAAAGACTTCGGCGCTGCGGCTGAAGAGCTTCTGGAAGTTTCCTGAAAGGCTCTCCTGCTGGCGCGTATAGTTGACATAGAACATCAGGAGGAATTTCCCGGGAAAATCTTTCTTCCAGCTCAGGCTCCTGAATCTCCTCAGGACTTCCTTATGTTTATCCAGCTCCCCTTTTTTGACCGAGACCACGAAGTGCAGGTACCCGTTCCTGTAGTAATCGGCCATTGCACTCTGGTATGAGTGGCATATGCCGGAAATGACTGCAAGGAGGAACACCCACCACGATCCGCCTGAATAAATGTATCTCAGACACAGGTGGATATAGATGCTCAGGAAGACCGTGTTGCCCGCAAAGCCGTCAAAAATCCGCCCGTACCTGGAGTGAATTCCGGAAAGCCTTGCAAGCTGCCCGTCGGCGCTGTCGAAGGCCTCGTTCAGTATAATAAGAAGAATGCCGTAAAGGTTCAGCCAGTGATTGTTATAAAATAGCAGGTGTCCCCCTGCAACGCCAATTACCATGCCCATAGTGGTAATTGCATTAGGCTTAATGCCAAGCCTCCAGCATGCCTTTGCAATCAGAAATCCAAAGGGGCGGTAAAAATAAACGTCCAGGAACTCTTCAACGTCCCTTGTTTTATACGACAATTCTATCTGCGACATTCTTAAAGGCTTCCTCCATTATTTCAATACCCTCTTCGGCAATTTCCTCATTTATTATGAGCGGCGGATTGATTCTTACGTCCGGGTTGTAGCCCATTACAATCAGTCCTTTGTTCAGGCATTCCCGGAAAATCATCTGTGTATATTTTTTATCCAGCTTTTCCATGGAACCGGGTGATTTGACGAGCTCCATTCCGATCATTAGTCCGCGCCCGCGCACTTCACCGACAAACGGGAACTTTTCCTTGAATGTTTTCAGTTTTTCGAGCATGAAAGCCCCCACGCGCGCGGAATTTTCAACCAGTCCTTCTTCAATTATCGTCTTAAGCGTGACGTATGCGGATGCCGAGGCCAGGGGGTTCCCCCCGTAGCTCGAAGAGCTACCGCTGGGGTTTGCAAAAGGTTTTGAAAATATAATCTCATCCCTCGACATAAGTCCCGTCATCGGGAATCCGCCCCCGAACCCCTTGCCTACCGTAATAATATCCGGCACCACGTTATCGTGCTGGTAGCCGAACATCTTTCCTGTCCTGCCGAAGCCGGTAATCATTTCATCAACAATAAGAACGGCCTTAATTTCATCTGCAAGCTGCCTCAGCCTCAGGAGGAAGCCTTCCGGGGGGACCACATTTCCTGCCGTACCCTGAATGGGCTCAACAACAATTGCCGCAACGTCGTTTGTAGTTTCGTACCTTATTTTTTTCTTTATGAAATCCACACACATAAAATCACACTCCGGGAATGTGCGCCCGAAAGGACAATGCCTGCAGTTTGCATAAGGAGTAAGATACCTGCCGAAAGGAAGGGGCCCCAGACCGTGCTTGAAATTATCCCCCAGGAGTCCCAGTACCCCGAGCGTCTTGCCGTGAAATCCTTCCCAGAAGCCGATGAATTCCGACTTGCCGGTATAGGACTTGGCAAGCCTCAAAGCCGCCTCAACGGCTTCGGCACCGCTGCTATAGTACTGCGTACGCCTGAGGTCACCTACGGCCACTTCAGAAAGGAGCTGTGAAAGCCCGGCCCTGTTCCTGGAAGTAAAGCTCCCGACGTGGATTTTTGAGACCTGCTCCTGCATCATTTTAACGTATTTCGGGTGGTTGTAGCCAAGGCTTGCCACACCGACCCCGGCAAAAAAGTCGATATACCTGTTTCCGTCCACGTCTTCAATTACTGCCCCCTCCCCTTTCTCAACAGCAATTTTGGAAGAAGTGGCGATAGTCTGGATACCCGGCGAGATATGTTTTTGTTCAAACTCGAAGAGTTCTTTTGATTTTGGCCCGGGCACCTCTGTTTTCATGGAAGCGTATTTGCGCTTAAAGTCTGCTGTTAACAAATTCCCTCCCTTTGGCTAATAATAAATTGGAGATATGATAGCCGGCTTCTTCCCTTATAGGAGCAAAGCTCGGCCAGTCGTTGATATCTATGACAATAATAGATCCGTCACTCATTATGATTGCATCACCGCCGTAGATATAAAGCCCGAGGATTTCGGCCGAAGTTTCGGCCAGCTGCCTTAGGGCGTTTTCTGTAAAGCAGTTGCTGAAAGCATTGGATAGATAGTACCAGTAAAAAAATCCCGTTTCCCTGACGGCGTAAAATTTAACGGTATCCCCGGGGATGTCTTCCTGGAGAATGACCCTGTCGATTTTTCTCTTGTGGAATTCCTCAAGCGTGCTTGTTATCTCACTGCGCTCAGCCGGGACGGAGATAACGTCTTCTTTTCTAACGGCATGCACGTCCCCCCTTTTAACCCAGAGCCTTTCCGAGCTGAATTCATTTATCTGGCCGTTGAGGCTTATTTCCGTAGAGGTCAGGATACTTTTGGGAGTAGGAATTCCCCCGCCCGAGAGCATCTTAAGCATGTTAAAGCGGTAGCACGAATAGACACTCGCCGGGGAATTGATTATCATGGAACCGCGTTCTGAAATCCTGAAGAGTTCCTGAATTCCCTTCGGGCCCTGAACCATGGAAAATATAAGGTCTTCCTTTATGAGCTCCGGGCTAATTGTGTCTTCATCATATATTCTAACATCTGCTCCCAGCTTTATTAAGTTCTCGGCCGTGCAATTAATAATTGCAAGGTCATTTACTTCGTGATTCGGAGAAAATTCTGTTTTCCGCCGGATGCCTGCAAATTTTAACTTCATATCCTGGCTCTCCACTGTTTTTAAGGAAGGTATTTCTAAGAACTAAGCTCAGGCTTCATTGCCTAATAAATTATATACCGATTTTTTGTTATTATATCAATAGAGACTGTTAAAATTGAATTTAAGCCCCCGGCTTTTCAGAAGGACAGAGGTATTCTTCGGCAGCCTTTATGTCTTTCAGGTGATCCACGTCAATTATCTTGGAGAATGGAAAACCCTTCAGGCTGTAGCCGTTACTTAAAAGAAGCCTCAGGAAATTTCTCAGGCGGGAAATCTTCAGCTCATGCGCCGCCTTAATCATTTCAAATATCTCAGGCGAGAAATAGTAGATTCCGCCTGTAGCCCAAAGGTAGCCCTCCTGCCGATCGCTGAAGGCGGTAATTTTATTCCCGGAATCCATTTTGACACACAAGGGTTTTTCATCGTCGATATATTGAGTCACGGCAAGCGTACCCTGGATTCCCGTGCTGTTTTTAACGGAAGAGACAAAATTCCTGAATTCCAGCGCGTCAAAGACCGAATCGCAGGTTGTCAGGAGAAAAGGCTCATCAGTAAGATAAGGAGCCAGGCTAAAAAGGCTGTGCATCGAGCTCTCGGTAGTCCTGATGACGAGCTTTACCGGCACCTCGAAGTCACCAGAGATGAAAAATTCCCGCAGCAGGAGCTCCTCTTCATTTATAATGCAGTATATGGAAGCCGCCCCATTCTGAAGGCCGAGCCTTATGATTCTTTCAATTATGGTTTCCCCATTGATGGTTATTAACGGCTTTGGAACTTTCAGCCCCTCTGCCTTAAGGCGCGAGCTCTCGCCAGCAGCCAGGATTGCAAGGTTCATATTTTCCCCTCATTTTATAATAGGTTTCCAACCGGGCTATACAATAAGATAATACTTTCTCTGAGAAATTCTTCCCTTATATAATGCCCCGGCATCTTGAAGAGTTTTGTTCCAGTTGCAAGTTGCTCCATAAGGCAAGAAAAAGCTTAATTAGGAAGGATGGAGTCTTGCCAGTCAGGGCATTTTTAGGCATACTCTTCTCCTTCCCTGAGCGATATTCCAGGATGTCAGAAAGATGTGCTTTGTCAGTAAAGCAGCGACCAAAGCGACAGAATTCCTTCGTTGACATTAACCGAATAAATCTTTACAAATAAATGAGTGTATTTCAATTGCCAGAATTATCCGGTTTTAGGAAGATGGACAACAATTATGACGTAATTATTATCGGCGGCGGTCCGGCGGGGCTGAATGCGGCAATAGTCCTCGGGCGCAGCCGCAGAAGAGTCCTTATCTGCGACAGCGGCAGGCCGAGAAACTTCAAGGCCAAATTCATGCATGGATACCTTACGCGCGACGGAATAAAGCCCCTGGAATTTCTTCGCCTGGGAAGTGAAGAACTGAAACGGTACGACATAAAAAAATGCCAGATGGAAATTTCCAGTGTAATCCCCCACACTCAGGGCTTTGAGGTCGTCAGCTCGGAGGGTGAAAGGTTCTATTCAAAAAAAATCCTGCTGGCCACCGGCATTACGGATAACATACCGCAAATCGAGGGAATTGATGAATTCTATGGCTCCAGCGTATTTCACTGCCCTTACTGCGACGGCTGGGAGGTGCGCGACACGAGGTTCGCGGTCTACGCGCGGGGTAAAGCCGCCCTCGCACTCTCACTTTCACTTAAGACCTGGAGCAATGACGTCATACTGGTCTCAGACGGGTTTGCCCGCCTGAGCCGTAAGGACAAAGAAACCCTTGAATGGCACGATGTAAGAATCTATACCGGTAAAATAGCCCGCCTGGAAGGCAGAGGCGGCTTACTGCAAAGGATAGTTTTCGTTAACGGATCATCCCTTGAACGTGACGTTATGTTTTTTTCCACTGGGCAGAAGCAGAAGTCGAACATTGCCGAAATGCTCGGCTGCCGGTTCAACGACAAGGGATTTATACCGACAAACAAAAAGCAGCAGACAAATATCAAGGGTATCTTTGCTGCCGGGGATATAACAAAGGACGTGAAGTTTGTTGTTGTTGCCGCTGCCGAAGGTGCAAGGGCAGGCGTGGCAATTAATATGGAGCTCCAGGAAGAAGAAAGGCCGGCGCTAAAAAGAGAAAATCCCGTAGCCAATACTTAAAAATTCAAAGACTTTAAAGGGCTGAAACCCGATTCCTAGAGTTCAAAATTTACATTAATGTGTTATATTTGCCAGATAGATTGTTCTTACTCATGCTTTTAGTGTTTATTCTGTAAAAACTTTTCTTTTGAAAACTTTTTTCGGGAGAACTTATGTTCAAAGGAACCGGGACAGCCCTGATTACGCCTTTTGAGGAGTCGTTTGAAGTTGATTACCAAGCTCTCAAGAAACTCATCCGCTTTCAGCTCGAAGGCGGCATCAACTCACTGGTTGTGCTGGGAACAACCGGAGAGGCTGCAACAATTGACGATGAGGAAAGAAGAAAGATTGTAGAGACAGTTATCGTTGAAGTAGACAGGCAGGTACCCGTCATTATAGGTACGGGCACTAACGATACAAAGAAAGTTGTAGAGAACAATAAAATAGCGGAAGACTTTAAGGCCGACGGACTGCTGATTGTAAACCCTTATTATAATAAAGGGACGCAGGCAGGGCTTGTTGAACATTACAGGTATATTGCCGAAAGGACGAACCTGCCAATTTTAATCTATAACGTCCCAAGCAGGACCTCAATGAACCTGCTGCCCGAGACGGTACTTAAAATTCATGAGGTTTGTCCAAACGTAATAGGCGTAAAGGAAGCCAGCGGGGATATTTCACAGATCGCCAGACTCATGGCAATGAAGCCGGAGGATTTCCTGGTATTCTCGGGCAATGACGACCAGACCATCCCTATAATGGCTCTGGGAGGCAATGGGGTCATATCCGTATTTTCGAACGTTTTTCCAGGGGTAATGGTAAGCATTACGGATGCAATATTTAAGGGTGACTGGGCACTGGCACGTGAAATTAACGCAAAATACCTAAAAATAATGAACGACCTGTTTATTGAAACAAACCCGATTCCGGTTAAGTTCGCCCTGAGCCTTTTGGGCTACTGCAAAAATGTCCTGCGGCTGCCGCTGACTAAGGCTACGGAAAAGACCTCGGATATTCTGATGAAGTCTATTAGCCGCTAAATAACTTTTTTTAGCCTTACATGGCCTAATAATAAAGAGGGTGAAAATGAGAATGATTAAGTACGGCCTTGTTGGAGCCTCGGGAAGAATGGGCCTTGAAATCGAAAGCTTAATGCAAGAGGCCGGAAACAAAGCCGTGTTAAAATACGATAAAAGCGGGCTTTGGCAGGAAGGGACTCCTGAAGTTTTAATAGATTTCTCCTCCCCCGAGACACTGGAGAAAACGCTGCATCTGGCGCGTGAAATGAATAGCCCCCTTGTAATAGGCACTACGGGCTATACAGATGAGCAGCTCAGCATGATAAATGAGGTCAGCCAGAAAATTCCGGCAGTGTTGAGCTATAACTATTCAGTCGGCATACAGATGCTCTTAAAATGCGTGGAGTTTTTAAGTGACAATCTCGCTGACTGGGATATTGAAATTACAGAGACCCACCACAGGTTCAAGAAAGATAAACCTTCGGGAACGGCACTGATGTTAAGAAATGCCATTGGCAAAGACGTCGGCATTCATTCCTTGAGGATCGGAAACATTGCAGGTGAACACTCGGTCTCTTTCGGAGGGCTTGGAGAGGTGCTGACGTTAACCCACAGCGCCACAAGCCGCAGGACTTTTGCCGAAGGGGTTCTAAAGGCCGTGAATTTCATTGTGCAGAAGGAGTTTGGCCTTTACAGTTTCAAGGACGTTCTTTTTCAAAATAATTAAGAAAGACCCTTAAAATGGATTCATACGAAATAATTAATTTTATAGCCTCTTCACGGAAAGTAACCCCGCTGAAGGTTTTTATCGCAGGAGAGCTGGATAAAATTGACTTTACGGGCTTAGAGTTTGTAGGGGGAAAAGATTTCGGCGTAATGATCTGCGAATACGATTCTTTTGAAGGCTTTTATGACAAAAACAAGAGCCACATTAAAAGCTTAAGAATTGAAGCCGACAGGCGGAATTCGGCAATACCGCTTGCCGACCTGAGGAAATATAACGCGAGGATAGAGCCGGGTGCCATAATAAGGGACATGGTTGAAATCGGGGATAACTGCGTCATAATGATGGGCGCCGTAATCAATATCGGGGCTGTCATTGGTGAACGTACAATGATTGATATGAATACCGTCGTTGGCGGAAGAGCCATTATTGGAAAAGACTGCCACATCGGGGCCGGGAGCGTAATAGCGGGTGTAATAGAACCCCCGAACGCCAGCCCCGTCATTATAGAAGACAACGTCGTAATCGGCGCCAACGCGGTAGTGCTCGAAGGCGTAAGAGTTGGCCGTGGAGCCGTCGTTGCGGCAGGCTCGGTTGTAATTTCCGACGTGGAGGAAAACTCAGTCGTAGCGGGCATCCCGGCAAGGGTAGTAAAAAAAGTGGATGAGAAGACAAAATCCAAAACCCTTTTGATTGATGCTTTGAGAAACCTATAAAGATATTAGCGTGGAGATAACCGTTCAGAAATATGGCGGAAGTTCGGTTGCAAGTTCTGAAAAAATACTGAGGATTGCAGAAAAGATAGCCGGAAAAGTAAAGGCGGGAGGCAAGGTAATACTCGTCGTTTCTGCAATGGGTAAAAGCACGGATAACCTGATAAGGCTGGCCCGCGAGGTTGCAAGCACCCCTGACCCAAGGGAGCTCGATATGCTCCTTACCACGGGGGAACAGGTTTCAGCCTCCCTGGTAGCCATGGCGCTTCAGAGCAAGGGAATAAAAAGCAAATCCCTGAACGGTTTTCAGGCCGGAATTAAGACTACGGCAAGATATAATGAAGCAAAAATAGTAAGCTTCGACAAAAAAAAGATAATTGACATGATGCAGGAGCTGGACGCGCTCGTCGTAACCGGCTTCCAGGGCATAACCGAGGAAGGTGAGGTTACCACGCTCGGGCGCGGCGGCTCGGATACCTCGGCTGTGGCACTTGCAGCGGCTCTTGGAGTGGATTGCGAGATCTATAGCGACGTGGCGGGAATTTATACGGTTGATCCAAGGCTGCATCCAAATGCAAAAAAAATAAAGTACATTTCCTACGACGAAATGCTCGAAATGGCAAGCCTCGGGGCAAAGGTACTCCATAGCAGGTCAGTTGAAATTGCAAAAAAGTTTGGGATCAAAATTTATTGCGGATCGACTTTTTCAGATGAGGAGGGTAGTTTTGTGGCTGATGAAAATATCATAATTGAACAGCCTGTCGTTACAGGTTGCAGCCTGATGGAGAACCAGACACAGGTATTCATAAAACACCTGCCGGTGGATTATTCCCTGGTAAGAAGGATATTTGAAAAAGTTGCTACAGAAGGGTTAAACGTAGACATGATTTCAATCATAAATTCGGAATCAGATCTGGTTGTTTCTTTTACTATAGTTGAAAGCAAGAAAAAACACCTCCAGGCGGCATTGAGTAAGGTGCTCTCCGACCTGAAGGACTGGAATGTGGAGTATCATACGGGATACGTAAAGGTATCCATAGTTGGAATCGGAATGCGCTCCGGTATAGGTGTAGCCTCAAGTTTCTTTAAGGCTCTTCAGAACGTTCCAATAAAGCTTGTAACCACTTCGGAAATTGCTATTTCCTGCCTCATAGCAGAACAGTACAAAAATTCCGCAGTAGAAGCCCTGGTAAAAGAGTTTAACCTGTAGAAAAGGCTAAAACTGTAAGAGATTAAGTAACAGCACCATTAGAAACTGGAATTAGTATTATAAAGGACACGGTAAATGTTAACGCCCATTGAAATGCGCCATACCCTGCACCAGAATCCGGAGTTGTTGTTTCATGAGTTTGAAACGACGAATATACTGAAGAGGAATCTGGAGGAGCTAGATGGCTTAGTAATCCACCGGCCTATGGAAACGGGTCTGGTCATTGAGTACACGGTTAACGGCGGTGATTACCTTTTGTTCAGAGCAGACATTGATGCTCTTCCAATTAAGGAGGAGACCGGGGTGGAGTTTTCATCAAAGAACAATAATATGCACGCATGCGGACACGATGTGCATGCTTCAATTCTCTACGGCTTTATCAGGCATGTCGCACAAATAAAGCCCCAAAGGAACATGGTTTTCCTCTTTCAGCCGGGTGAGGAAGGAGGAGGCGGGGCCAGGAAGGTAATTGAATCCGGCATTCTTGAAAGCTTTGATATAAAGAAAGCCTTTGCGCTTCATGTAACTGATGAATACCCGCTGGGAACTGTAGCCTCAACTTCAGGCGTTCTGTTTGCTTCAGCCTACGAGCTTGACATCAGCATCCATGGCAAAAGCGCCCACGTGGCATTCCCGGAAAACGGGATTCACTCCTTTGATGCATTCAGGATGTTCCTGGATGAAATTCAGCAAGAGCTCAGGCATTCAGACGAAAAGATAATCTTCGGCTACGGGAAAGTTATTTCCGGTACTGCCAGGAACATAATCCCATCAGTTACCAGGGCCGAATGTACAATAAGAGCCCTCAACAGCAGAAAAAACGAACAGTTCTTTGATAAAATTGTCTCAAAGCTTGAGTATGTAAAGAAAAAAACGGGAATTGAATATTCAATTGAAAACGGCTCT
Organism: Ignavibacteria bacterium; assembly: GCA_025612245.1. Taxonomy (GTDB): domain Bacteria; phylum Bacteroidota; class Ignavibacteria; order Ignavibacteriales; family SURF-24; genus JAAXKN01. The sequence goes on along the minus strand of JAAXKQ010000011.1, from coordinate 68,208 downwards.
CTCTATAAAGAAGTTATTGTAGATGAAGAACTTTTCAGAAAACTCTCTGAAAAGCTCTCAAAAAATCATAAATTTGTGGATTGCGGATATAAAATGACCGGTGAGGACTTTGGTTTCTTCTCTCAGCTCTACCCTTCTTTTATGTTCTGGCTCGGAACTTTGAGGGATAACAAATACGGTCTTCATACACCCATGTTCCTGCCGGATGACTCCGTAATTAAAACCGGTATTGATATTTTAACAGACATATTACAAGAGGTTTAACTTGCAAAAAAAAGAAAAAATAAATGTAGGGGTTCTTGGCGCTACGGGTAGCGTGGGACAGAAATTCATCCAGCTTCTGGAAAACCATCCATATTTCAATCTGACAGAAGTTGCGGCCTCAGACAGGTCCGCCGGGAAAAAGTACAAAGACGCGGTTAACTGGATTCTGCCTACACCCATACCCGAAGGGGTCGCTGATCTCGAAGTCAAAAAGTGCGAGCCGGGACTGGAAAGCCGCCTGGTTTTCTCGGCACTAGATTCAAGTGTTGCCGGACACATAGAAAGCGACATGGCAAAGAATGGCTATATAGTCGTGTCCAATTCCAAAAACCACCGCATGGATAACGACGTTCCGCTCCTTATTCCGGAAGTTAACCCAGGTCACCTGGAACTGATCAAATGCCAGAAATATGGAGAAGGCGCAATTGTTACAAACCCTAACTGCTCCACAATCGGAATGGTAATAGCCTTGAAGCCCTTACTGGATACCTTCGGGCTTGAAGCTGTAAATGTAGTAACCATGCAGGCACTTTCAGGCGCCGGTTACCCTGGCGTCTCGAGCCTGGACAGCATAGACAACGTAATTCCTTTTATAGGCGGTGAAGAGGCAAAACTTGAGTCAGAACCCTTAAAGATCCTTGGAAGCCTGGATGGAGATTCCATAAAGGACGTGGACATAAGAATAAGCGCACAGACAAACAGGGTTGCCGTACTTGACGGACACATGGAAACAGTGCAGGTAAACCTGAAAAAGAAAGCCTCGGCAGAAGAAATCATCGAATGCTGGAAGGCTTTCCGCAGCGAGCCTCAGAATCTGGAGCTTCCGCTTGCACCCCTAAGACCCATTTATTACTTTACGGAGGAAAAATACCCGCAGCCACGCCTCCACAGGAATATCGACAAGGCAATGGCTGTTTCCATCGGGAGGCTCAGAAAGTGCAACCTCTTTGACTATAAGTTCGTAGTCCTTTCACACAATACCGTCCGCGGTGCTGCCGGAGGGGCAATACTCTGTGCAGAGCTGATGAAGGCAAAAGGCTACATTAAATAAAGTTCCTTAAGGCCGGATGGGATTAAATCCGCCGGCCTTTTTCCCTTCCGCTTATTAACTCTGAGCTCTTCTCCTTGTGGACCCTTTGCCAGTTATCTAATTACCTTTAAGGCACATCTAATCCGGCATGATATCCTGTTTTGTAGCCCGGTATGTCCACTCCTACTTGTTTTTAAATAATAATTGTCATAACTTTTAGCAAAACTGCCTTCCGGGTCCACTTTAAGATGGCCCGTGCAGTTCACAAAAAGAGGGATCGCACTATGGAGCAGAATAGTAAAAAGGGCTCACTGCTATTTTTGTCCATTCTTGCCACATTATGCATTTTTATAACGGACATATTTCTTCCCTACTCCGTAGGGTTTCTGTATGTACTGCCGCTGCTGATGATATTCTGGAGATATCCAAGGTCCTATACAAATGCGCTGGCAGCAGTAACCTCGCTGCTCATAATGGCAGACATGCTTATCCATTCCGAATACAGGTCGGAAACGGTTTTAATTAGCAGATGGATAGAAATTCTACTTATATGGCTGATAGTTCTCTACCTTGTCCATAGCAGGAAGCACGAAACTACGCTAAGAGAAACCAACCTCCTGCTTCAGACAATTTCTGATAACACGAACCTTTTGTTTTTATACCTCAAAAACGATTTTACAATTATCAGGGTCAATAAAGCCTTCGCACGCATGTTCTCTGAAGAAGAATCCTTCTTTGCCGGAAAGAACTACTTTGATTTCATAGAAAGAGAGGATGACAAAGTGCTTTTCAGTGAGGTCATAAAGGCAAAGAAACCTCTCTACCTGCAGGAACGCCCTCTTTGTGCACCGGGCATAGTGGAAAAGGATTCCAATTACTGGAATTGGGACTTGGTTCCTCTTTTCGGCACCAGGGGGAGAGTAAACGGGCTGATAGTATCGCTTCTTAATGTTTCCGGGCAGATACGTTCACAATCTGAATTAAGACAGTCTAACAGAATACTTAAAAGCGTTTTCTCCAGCCTGAATGAAGCAGTGCTGCTGATCGATCCTGTTTCGCAGAAGGTAATCGACTGCAATAAGGCAGCAGAAAAAATACTCGGCTATGAAAAACACGAGCTTGATAACCAGGACGTGAAAATCCTACACGTCAACGAGGAAATGCACAACCGCTTCCTGGATGAATCAAATGAAGCCCTCGGAAGCAAAGGTTTCTATGAGACGGTATTCCACCTCAGGAGGAAAAACAGGGATATATTTATCTCCGAACATTACGTCAACCCGATCTATGATGAAAACGGAAAACTTACTCTTATCGTCAGCGTCATACGCGACATTACAGAAAGAAAAAAAGCAGAAGGACAGATATACAACCAGAAGTACCGTGCAGAGGCGCTGGCAGGAATTTCACAAAAGCTCAACGAGGTTACTCTCGACTACCAGGCTGTGCTCAGCGTGGCCGTTAAATATACTGCCGAACTGATCGGCGATTCCGCAATCATCCGACTTACTTCGGATGACAAGAAGTGGATTAAACCCGCGGCATTCTATAATTCCGACTGCGACAAAATAAAACTCCTGCGAAACATATTTGAATCCGACACCCAGGCTTTAGATGAAGGCTTTGCAGGTTACGTAATTCAAACCGGAGAGCCCGTTTTAATTGCAAACGTTACAAAAGAAAAGCTCATCAGCGCATGCGACAAAGAGTTTTTCCCATATTCGGAAAACTACAGGACGTTCAGCTTCCTCATGGTTCCCTTGCGCGTCGAAAACCAGCTCATCGGAACCATGGATATTTCGAGAGATGAGCCGGGGCATCCTTACAGCCTCGATGACCAGTTCTTCCTGCAGAATATTGCAGACAGAATTGCGCTGGCTATTTTCAATGCACGGCTTTACAGCAATAACCTGCACGAGATCCACGTAAGAAAGCAAACCGAATTAACGCTCAGGCAGAAAGAAGAGCTCCTTGCCGAAGCCCAGCGCCTTACACATTTGGGGAGCTATCAGTATAATATTACAAAGAACAGCCTGAACTTTTCAGATGAACTCTTCAGGATCTTCGGCATGGAGCCATCCTCCGAAAGCCCTGCAATGGAAGAGGTTAAAAGCCGTGTAATGAAAGAAGACCTGGAAGTTTTCAAAAGGACATTAAAAGAACCCCTGGAGAGCAAGAAGTCTTTTGAAGCTGAATACCGATTGATTCTTTCCGACGGGACACAGAAGCATGTCCTTTGTAAAAGTAAGCCAGTCATAAATGACTCAGGGCGCATGGACGAAGTGCTTGGGGCGGTACTGGATATTACAGAAAGGAAAAAGTCCGAAGAGGAATTAAGACACACTCTGACTGAACTTGAGCGGTCAAACAAGGACCTTGAACAGTTTGCCTACGTTGCTTCACACGACCTTCAGGAACCTTTAAGAATGGTGTCCAATTTTACGCAGCTCTTTGCAAGGAGATACCGCAATAAACTCGATTCCAACGCCGACGAGTTCATTGAATTTATTGTCGAGGGCGCAATGCGCATGCAGCACCTGATAAGAGACCTCCTGCTTTATTCACGCCTTTCAGCCAGAAACGGCAGCTTTGGACCTGTCGACTGCAATAAAGTGATGCAGAAGGTGCTCTCAAACCTGAGGTTGTTCATCCAGGAAAATCAGGCAAGCATAAGCTTCGAAAGGCTTCCCGTTATTTCTGCCAACTCCATGCAGATTGAACAGCTTTTCTCAAACCTTATTATAAATGCCATTAAATTTCACGATCACGACAAGCCTAAGGTTAGCATCAGCTGCTCTTTTCAGAATAAAGACTGGCTGTTCTCCATTAAGGATAACGGCATTGGCATTGAGCCGGATTATCATGAAAGAATTTTTGTCATATTCCAGCGCCTGCATGAAAGGGGCGAATACCCGGGAACAGGCATTGGGCTTGCCATATGCAAGAAAGTTGTTGAGCATCATGGCGGCCGCATTTGGGTAGATTCCGAACAAGGCAAAGGCTCTACATTTTATTTTACAATTCCTGAACTGCAGCAAACCTCAGGCCGCTGAAAACGCGCGGCCTGCCCCTTGGAGCCTCAGCGCGGGCTAAGATCAATTACAAAAAAATATAACTCCAAAGGCCCGTACTCATAAGGCCTATGCAAATTTCGCAATGCCTTAAATCACTGAAATAAAGCAATTTTCCTTGAGAGCACGAGGCAATAAAGAAATATTTTTGCGAGTTTTTTTGCAAGATTTTTTTTCGGATTGATTTGCGTATATGAAATTAAGTTTTATATTATAATTAGATACTCATGTAAACGACCAGACAGGAAAACTTCTTTATCAAGCCAGGATTGAATGACCATCGCCCCAGGGGAAATTATTAAAAAACTATACTCCATTTGCCCGGTTATAATTTTCTATACCACTTATTTTTATAAGCAAAAAAGATTTTTTGTTACATAACATTATGTTTTTTCAGAGAGGGCATGTTTTTTTGTTAATTTTTTCCAATCAATCATCCAGGGATAAAGAAGCATTATTTGAGAGGGAGGTTACCTATGGAACTGTTTTGGCTGTTTCTGGTATGGGTATTTGTACTGTACTTAGTACGCATACACATGGAGCTGTATTCGTACAGAAAGTATTTTAGTCAGCACAACGATATTTATGTTCCTTCTTACAATGAGCTGGCTAGGATGGATCACTGGAGTATACGCACCGTGCAGTATATTTTTGCCCAGTTTAGAAAAACAAACAAGAACGTTAAAGAGCACCTGTCCACAACTGAAAGTCTGGCTCCGGTATATAAAAAGAAATTAATTCCAATGTCCTAAAACTAAAGGCAAAGAAGAGGTTGAACAGTTTTGAGAGACCCGCTTTATGTTTAATCTGCTTCTTTGCCTTTATTTTTTTCTGCTTTAATCCGATTTAACAGAAAAGTTAAAATTTAATATGGGTTGATAATAATTGTAAAATATTTTAGCTTGGTATTTTAGTTATCATAATTCTGTTTCCAGCTGGTTTTTTCTAAAATGAGAGGGTTATGCGTTTAGTACTTAAATTGAAGGCAATTAAGGAGAAAGAATTCCCGTACAACTACAATGCGATTGTTTCAAAGGAAATTTCTAACCTCCTGGGTTTTGAAACCCCTGAATTCAAGGATTATCTGAAAAGTAAGGGCTTCAGGGCAACCGATAAACCTTTCGGGCTTTTTACCTTCAATCTGCACTTCGAAAATGTCTTTCACAAAAAAGAGACGCTCTTTTTAAGAAGCAACAATGCGCACCTGAGCATTTCTTTCCCATTGATCAATGATTATATAAAAAGTAACGTGATTGACAGGCTGTCCGACAAGGAACTGATTATTCAGAAGGGGCAGTCGCAGACGACTTTTTTAATCACCAAGGTGGAAACCATACAGGACCCTCTCTTCAGGGACGATATTATTTTTGTCCCCAAATCCCCCATTATCCTTCCCGGCAAGAAGATGATTAAAAACGTGCTGAGAAACATCTACTTTTCCTACAGGGATGACATACGCACGGTAAGTAAGCTGATAAAAGAGGACCTCTGCAGAAAATATGAATCAATTTACAATTCACAGGTAAGTAATGATTTTATTTTTTTCCAGTGGGACAGGAACTACATATACGCAAATGAAAAAACGAGCAAAAAATTAAAACCGAAATTTATGCTGGAATATAACCAGAAAAACTATGCTGTTTTAGGAAACGTGGTGCCTTTTAGAATAAAAGGAAATCCTGAGCTGATAAGGGTAGGATACCAGTGCGGTTTTGGAAAGATGAATTATCTGGGTTTTGGATTCAGCGAATTTCAGGATTAAAGCGCTTTTGTTTATCGCCGGCGGGTGATTTTCTGCCGGTTTTAATTATTTTTACTATGGCGGATATTCAAGTAGTCCCTGCTGAACTGTAAATGGTTGCTGCTTAAAACTTCAACAAAACCGTCTATATTTTTCAGAATTTCATCTGCCTGCATAAAAAGCCGGTCGAGCATGACGATGGAATGGTTCAAAAAATAATACTTCGAACTGTTTTCACGGAGGGCTTCCTTGAATTCGGCGGTTTTACTTTTCAGGAACTGCAGGCTGCTTTTCCCGATATTGTACTCCTTCAAGTCCCGGCAGTATTTTTCTGAAAGTCTGTAGGTTTCATCTGCCTTACTTATCAGAAGATTCTCATCCATGGCAAAGAGCCCCTTCGGGCCGCATTTTGAGAGGTTTTTAAGTCCGGGATCTCCAGTCTCTTTGCCAAATTCATAAAGAGCACCCGAAACGGCTGACAATATTATTATCAGTTCGTCTTTTATTTTTAACGTTTTTAACTGCCCGGAGCGATGCTCTAAATTAAATTCTTTTTGTTTTTTTCTTATGACTTCAACTACTTTGCAGAATTTTGAGGTGGAAAAGGAAAGTTCCCTGCTGTAAGCAACTACTGCCCTGTTCACACTTAGAACCTGGGCAATGGAATTGTACCTGTTTAACCTGTCGTGACTTTCAAGAATTTTCATCCCTTTCTCTTTGCGTAATTCATATAAATGACTTCACCCATTGCATAAAACCTGATGGTTGCAAATCTGTTTTTGTGTGCAGTGGCGGGAATGCTTAATCTTAGAAGAATTTTTCCCTTCTTTCCCTTATAAACTCCCTGCTAAGGGAAATTACAGCAAGAATAAGGAGTAAATGGATTCCGCCTCCCAGTGTTAATGAGCTGGACATCCCGATGAGCCAGAGAAATAATAGTATAAAGAAATTCCACAACATTGTTTGCTCCTGTTTCATATTATCAAAACGTAAATTCATAAGTGACAGATGTACCAAAATAGTTGATTTAAGGGGAGATTGGTATAGGGATGTTTCTGAAAGTTTTGTGGGATTTTATGGAATGTTTCTGTAGGATTTTCCCCTACACGGGGGAAACTCCCCCTAGTTTTGCGAATTTATCCGGAAGACACGGACTTTGGAATGATCATCCGTAAGGCTGCCCTCAGGAGCAGAAGGACCCCTGTTTATCCTGAGGAGTGTGTCTTTCAGCACACCAAGCGAACGCTGGCTTAGAAGGTCAATTTTTATGAGTCCCATCTCTTCAATGGAGTACATGTCGGGCTGTGTAATTATAAGTCCCAGCCCTTTATTCTTTGCATATTCAAGCGCTACATAGTTTGTAATGGGCTGGTCCGTAATTACAATTCCGCTCGGGTGGACGCTCAGGTGCCTGGGGAAATCTGCCAGGCGGGAGGCAATACGGACTATTGAGCGCCAAGGTTCGGTGCTAAAATCCAGTGACTTTGTCTCCGGGAACTTGTCTGCAATGCCGGGCAGATTCTGCGCGCTTGTCCAAGGGATGAACTTGCTGTAGCGCGAGATCTCCTCGTTCGCAATGCCGAAGGCTTTGGCTACTTCCCTGAAGGCCGAACGGGCCCGGAAGGTTACGGTAGTGGAAATCATTGCAACACGGCTAAAGCCGTACTTTTCATAGATATATTTTACTATCTGGTCCCTCTCCTGCCAGGAGAAGTCCAGGTCCACGTCAGGTGGGCTTTTGCGCCCGCGGTTTAAGAAGCGTTCAAAATAAAAATTGTGGTACAGGGGATCGACTTGCGTAAAATCCAGGCAGTAGGATACGAGGCTGTTTGCAGCAGAGCCGCGTCCAATGGAAACCATCCCTCTTTTACGCGCCTCCCTTATTACGTCCCATATGATGAGGAAATAGTCGGCATAATTCAGTTCTTCAATTACCTCCAGCTCGTGCTGAAGCCTTTTAATGGCCTTTTCGGTGATGGGCTTGTACTTTTCCTCGAGGCCGCGGAAGGCCACCTTCCAGAGGTAAGAAAATGAGGTCTCCCCTTCGGGAAGTGAAAATACGGGAAATTTCCGGCTCCCCAGGTCGAGCTCCACGTTAGACTCCCTTACAATACGCCCGATGTTCCAGAGTGCCTCGGGCAGGGATTTCCACAGCTTATCCATTTCCTCCGAAGACTTGAGGCAGTACTCCTCATCGGCTAAATCTTCACTGCAGAGGTTGTAAAGAGTGGAATTCAGCCTGATGGCAGTAACTACCCGGTGCAGTTCATAATCCTCCGGCTTCAGGAAGTAAGCCGGGTGCGAGGCCACAATCTGCAGGCCGTTAGCCCTGGCGAACTCATAGAGTTCCCTTGTTTTTCTCCTGCGTCTTTCTGTTACTATCAGTTCGGCAAAAATGTTCTCCTTCCAGCACTTGCATCCTTTGATCTTGTTAAGGAGCCCCAGAGAAGATGAAATGACGAAAAAATCCTTGATGTCGCTGCTGAAGACCTCCTGAAGCGCGAAATCCTCCTTCAGGTTTCTTGCAGTAATCAGCTTGCAGAGCTGAGAATAACCCCGGTTGTTCCGGGCGATAAAAAGCGCGTTTAAGGTTCTGTCTTTTGGGTCATCAATTAAAGCCCCCAGTACAGGCTTAAGGTTTTCTGCAAAAGCTTTCTTTGCAAACTGTATAAGTCCGTACATATTATTTCTGTCGCTTAAGGCAACATAAGAGCTCCCTGAAGCCTTTGCATGGGCAATAATCTGATCCGGGGACATTGTACCCTGGAGCATGGAATAGTAAGAGTGGTTATGAAGCGACAGCACACGTAAAGGTACTCCCAGCCTGCTTTAAGGTAAATTTCATGCTTTCTCCCCCGTCTTTTCCATCAGTTTTTCCCCAGCAAAAGAGCCGCATAGCCGTACTTATTCCTCAGCGCATCAACCGCGCTCAGCATTCTTTTTCTTCTGGAGGGCCCGCCGGCATCAAAAAGGCCTTCCTGTTCCGCAGCTTCGCAGAAGTTGCTTAAATGAATACCGATAAGCCTTACGGCAACCCTCCTCTGGCAGGCCTTGCGGAACAGGTCGGCTGCCGTCTGGTAGATCACCTGGTCGTCATCGGTTGGAAGGGTTGTCTTGGATCTTACAACGGTGTTAAAATCAGAGTAACGGAGCTTAATGCTGATGGTTGAGGTCTGCCAGTTCCTGTCCCTGAGCGACTGGCAGACGTGCCCGGTCAGGCCGAAAAGCACTTTTTCCACCTTTTTATTATCCGAGGTATCCTCACCAAATGTATGTTCCTTTGATATGCTTTTTCTTTCAAAAGAAACGCTGAGGCAGTCGTTGCCCCTTCCGTTGGCCTTGTTCCAAAGGTCAAGCCCATGCTTTCCGAAAGCCACGTTGAGGTACTCCTCCGAGAGGTTTGCTATATCGCCCACCTTATAGAACCCTTTGCTGTTAAGCTCCCTGAGCGTAACCTTTCCTACGCCTGGCAGGGCCTCAACGGGCATGCGCCTTAAGAATTCCTTTTCCATTCCGGGTAATACAAAAGTAATTCCCCGGGGCTTCATGAAGTCTGAGGCCACCTTGGCAAGCGTCTTGTTGCTTGCTATTCCAATTGAACACGGCAGGGAAAGTTTTTGCAGCACTTCTTCCTGAAGGCGCCTGGCAAAAGGCAGAGGAGGCCCGTATGTTTTGCTGCACCCGGTAAAGTCCATATAGAATTCATCTATGGACGCCTGCTCTATAAGAGGGGCATAGCCTTCCAGCAGCCTTTTTACGGCCTGCGAATAATTTGAATACTCCTGGTGGTGCCCGTGAAGATAGACTCCGTGTGTACAGAGCCTGTATGCATCGCGTATAGGCATGCCCGAACGAAGGCCGTACTTTCTGGCCTCATAAGAGCAGGCGGCTACAACTCCCCTGCCGTGAGGGTCCCCGCCTACTATGACGGGCTTTCCTTCAAGAGTCGGGTCGAGTATGCGTTCAACCGATATAAAAAATGCATCCAGGTCCAGGTGAAATATTGTGCGCATATATTGTTTCTTAACCTGCCTGAGCTATTGGAGATAATCTTGGGAACGCCTTTATGGCATTCTCCGGTACGGTAACCCTCGACCTTCCTCTCAGAATATGCATCATTTCAAAAGCATTGACAATTCCGTAGGTGCTGGGATGATTATTCATTACGACGTAGATATCCTTCACCCTGTCATAAATTTCTTTTATCTTATTTTCAATTTCCACCAGTTCGCCCGGTGAATAAAGGTACTTATACCTCTCACTTGCCTGCTCGTAGCTCTGATCCCTGCCGAAGTTATGCACCGACTGCTTCCAGGCCTCGACGTTACGTCCGTGAAAGCGGAAATAAGCACTGGCGTTTGTAACGATGGGTTCAAAAGCGACCGAACGCCCTATCTGGGGCTGGTCTATGGTGCAAAGCGAAATGTCCATTTCGTGGAAAAAGCCGTAAGCCTCCTGGTTAATCCACGAGGAGTGCCTTACCTCCACAAAGCGCTTATAGCTCGCGAACAGGTCGTTTAATATTCTTATGTGCTCAAGGGCTGCAGAGTCAAAGGCAAATGAATAAGGGAACTGGATGAGCAGCCCACCAAGGCGCCCGGCATCCGAGAGGATGTCCAGATTCGCCTGGACGGCTTTTATGTTCGCATTTTCAAATTTCCTTGCGTGCGTAAAATCCTGGTGAAGCTTTACCGTAAAGAGAAAGTGATCGGCTTTTGCGACCTTTTCCACCCAGCCCGCAGCTGCCTTGGGGCTCAGGTAAGCGTAATAAGTTGCATTAACCTCCACGAGGTTAAAGTAGCGGCTGTAAAACTCCAGCCAGTCAAAACTTCCCGACTGTCCTTTTGGGTAAAAGTTTGGGACCCAGTCCTTGTAGGACCATCCGGCGGTTCCGATATAGATATTAGTCATTTAAGAAAGGTCCTCCTTATACTGTTTTCTTATCCATGCTTCTGTATATCCCCACCACAACGCCGGATATCTTGAAGACATGGCCTTTTCTTTCCACGATTATGGGTGCATACTCGGGATTTTCCGAATGTAGCTCAATGTGGTCGCTCTTTTTATAAAACCTTTTTACCACGGCGGCACCGTCCAGTATGGCAACTACAATCTGGCCGTTTACGGGATTCATATTGGGATTTACTATAACAAAGTCGCCGCTGAAGATATATGCATCCTTAAGGCTGTCCCCTTTTACACGGAGAAGGAACGAGTCCTTCGGCATTCTTGCAATTGAAGGCAGTTCCACCGTGTCTATTGCATCGGGATATATTACCAGTGGATTTCCGGCTGCAACTTCTCCCAGGACGGGCCTGGGTACAAAGTACTTATCCTCAAGTGTGATTTCAATTGAGCGCGAAAGCCGTGGGTGTCTTTTTATGTAGCCCTTCTTCTCAAGGGCCTGCAGATGCTGCTGTACGGTAGCCCGGTTCTTATAGCCAAACCTCTCTGCAATTTCAGAAAGCGTAGGCACTCTCCCCCCGACTGCTCTTTCCTCGATGAGAAAGTCGAGTATTTTCTTCTGGATTTCTGTCAGACTGCGCGGCATGATATTCCTCCCCCGGAACGATATCTGTATGTATCTCTGTTTTTATAAAATTACCATACATCTGTATGGTAATTTTAAACAAGAAAATATAATTTGTCAATATTGACAAATTCAATTTCTAAAGAAAGTGCGGTAATTGCTTAAGAATATGATGAGTACTGGGGGATAAATTGCTCTAGCAGCTGAGAGGAGTCATTAGATAAAAGCCCGTCCTCCTTTTTTTACAGGACTTAAAGCTCCGGACTTAAAGCTCCGGGCGCGGAAAGACAATTCTGTAAAAGGCTTCCGGAGCTTATTTATGCGGCATTTTTCAGATGATTTTTTTGAGAGCGTCCATAACCTTGTCGCGCATGACAGGTTTGGAAATAAATCCGTTAAATCCGGCTGCAATAAACTTTTCTTTGTCTCCTGCAAGTATATAAGCCGTAACGGCAATTACAGGGATGTTCCTGTACCCGGGCATCCTGCGGATTATCCTCAGGGCATCCAGGCCGTTATATTCTCCCTGAAGGTTAATATCCATGATGATAAAGTCGTACTTATTCTCTTCCAGTAAAGGCAGTGCAGATTCAAAGCTTGCCACCGAGTCCACCTTCTTGAGGTCCTTCATCTGCACCTTGAAGAGTATCTGTGAATCGATCTGGTCCTCGACATAAAGGCACTGAAGACGTGAGAGGTCGAACTCAGGCGAAGAAGGGATGGGCTTTTCTTCCGGCTTCGCTGTTACTGTAGCCTCAGCGCCGGAGGCAGGGGGTGCAGTCGTTTCTTTTTTTGGGATCTGCGGCTCGAACATCTTTACCGGTTCTTCTTCTCTTAGAGCATGTTTAAGGTCTGCTGCAATTTCACCGTCTTCAATTATATCCATCTCATCTTCTTTAGCCTGTGAGGTCCTGGAGCGTGATTCTTCATAATCAGGCTGGGATCTTAAAGGCTCAGGACTCCCCTTTTCTTCCTCTACGTCTAAGGCGCCTTCAGGCTCAAGGCCATTATTTTGAAAGACGAGCGGGAAAAGGAAGCCGAATTCGGCGGGCTCTCCGGATCTTTTTACCACTTCAATTTTTCCATGCAGAAGCGCCATCAGGCGGCGTACAAGCCGGAGTGTAAGCCTGGAAATTCCGAAATCCTTTTTAATTTTGTCCTCATCGGCCGTAAAAAGCAAGGCAATGTTTTCAAGAAGATAAGGTGAAATGGAAGCCCTTCTGTCCTTCAGGCTGATAAGGCAATGCTGGTCGTCGTACTGATAGGCCGAAAGGAAAATATTGCCTTCCCTTGTAATGCGCATGGCCATCTTGATAAACATGGCAAGGAAAGACTCAAGCCTTTGCCTGTCCGTCTCGAAGCTCAAGGAAGTAGAGATTTTCCCATAGTTAAATAGTATCTTGCTTTCTGCCATCAGGCGGCTGAGGTCTTTCTGAAGGTTGTCCACGACCTCGGTAAAAAAGACCCTCTGCGGTGTAATCTCCACCCTGTTTTGTTCAATATGCGAGTACTCAAGCACAGAATCCATGGTCTGCATAAGTATGGCTCTGTTCTGATTGATTATATCTATGGATTCCTTCTGCTCCTGGGTAGGAGACTCCATATTCTCAGTCAGTTCCTGTATAAATCCCAGTATTACATTCATCGGGGTCAGTATCTCGTGGAACATGCTGGACAGGAATCCGGGATCAATGCTGCCGCTTGCGCTCTTTTTTACTGGAGAAGAAGAATCCTCAAAAGGCTTGACTCTTGCCTGTCTTGAATCTTCAGCGTTATAAATTCCAACTTCACTTTGGGCTTTCTGTTTTATTTTGGCAACAACACTAAAGGAACTTACCTGCCCGTCGTAGCCAAGGACCGGAAGGGCAACCAGTTTAGCTTCAACGGCAGATCCGTCCGACTTTTTCAGTTCAACCTCAAGGCTGACGGGCACCTTGGATTTGGAATAGAATATGGAAGTATTTATCTCTGTCCTGTAGCTGTCGGTAGCCAGCGTAAGAAAAGGCCGCATATCCATTTCGGTCCTGCTGTATCCAAGCAGGCTTGTAACAGAGTCGTTAACTTTTGTTATGAAGCCTTCCGGATCAGTAATAAATATCGGGTCGCTTACAGTGTTGAAAGCAGCGTTAAAGAACTGGGAATTCTTCTCAAGTTCCGCTTTCTGTGTGACGTCCTTTACAATATTGAAGTGGGCCTTTTTGCCCTGGAAGTCGAATGCCGATTTGCTTATCTCCACAAGCAGTGAAGATCCGTCTTTTTTTCTGTGCCTCCAGGGGCCAGTAAAGACGCCTTCTTTATTGCGGGAATTGGAGGAGTCCAAAAGTGTCTGTATATCTTCCGGAGCATACAAATCCGTCAGATCCATCTGCAGGAATTCGTGCATGGAATAGCCATAGACCTGCAGTGCAGCCTGATTTACGTCGAGAAAACGCAGGTTTTCGATGTCATAAATAAACATCGGTTCAGGACTCGTTTGCATTAAGATTTCGTACATCTTTTCGTTATTCCCTATTGTATTACTGTTAGCTGATAAACTATGCTCCTCTTCAACAAAAAGCAGGAACCCTTCCAGTTTTCCCCTGCAATTATATATCTTTCTTAAGTGAAAAACAAAAGGAATTGCTTTTGCGCCAGACGTGACCTTCTTTTTCAATTCCAGAGTGTCCAGGGCTTCGTCGTGCATAAAGCTATCGGCCTCAAAGCAAATTTCAGGGGGCAGTATGCTCTTTAAGGTTACCCCCGGGTAGACCTCAGAAGTCTTCAGCGCTGCAAGCTCTCCGCTTTTACTCTTTACTATTCCATCTTTATCTGCAATTATAACCGTAGCGGGCATCAGGCCTATGGCGCTTTCGAACAGTAGTTCCGGGCTAAACTTTCCTCCAGGAGCCTGAGAATAGCTTTTCTGCGAGAAACCCATGACGGCAATTACCTTGTTATCCAGATCGCACAAGGGGACTTCAACTACTCGTGCAGTTTCTCCGTTCAGCTGGTAAAGCGGAAATCCGTTTCTGATTACCATGTTTGCCGTATCTTTTATGTACTTGTCAACCGCAAGGAGCATCTCAGTCATGTGTTTCGGAAAGAATTCCGTTTCATGCTTTCCCTCAATCTGGTTAGGCTTGAGGCCGAGGAACTGTGAAAATAGCAAATTAACCAGCAAGTATTTTCCATCGCTGTCTTTGAGCCAGAAAAACTCGTCCAGTTTATTTATTTCATTCTGCAGCCTGTTCTTGCCCAGGAAGGTGAACGGGAAAGAGGATTTGATTTCCTCAAATATTTTAATTAAGGCGTCATCCTCAATTATTTCATTGAATTCCCCCGGGGAGAAACTGAACTCGAACTTTTCAGGTTTCTTTTCCATGTGTACAAACTTAAGCGTGCATACGGCATAAGAAAGACTATCTTCAGACTCAAAAGCCGTAAAGGATACTTCGGCCTCGCTTTTGCCGTTTAGCTCTTTTATGGCCGCAGCAGTGTCCATGCTTTTCAAAGTTGAAGAATTTAAGTAGCCGATGCATTCTGCAAGCCTGTTCTTTACCCTCCCGGCACACTCAGGCGTAAAAATCTCCCCTATGTTCCGCAGTCTATGTCCCTGCACTTGGAGAAGTTCACCTTCAGAATTGGAATGCAAAACCTTACCGTCTTTATCCACGACAAAAGCCGGGACTTTCAGTCCGTTTAGAATCCTTAATATGTCTGCTTTTAATGTCATAAATTGGTTTATCGCAGAGAGCTGCTCCAGGCGGAAAAGAAAGACAGAATTTTTCGCACCGGAAAATTCCCTCCTGTGCAGCCCAAATAAGCACTGTGCCCGGTTATCCTACTCTTTTGGTATTGTAACAGCTATTTCGTCTGACCAGTCAGATTTTCCTTCTCCCGTAAAAGCCCGGACTCTGTAGGTGTAGATCTGATAGGCATTCATCTGCTTTGTATCCACGTACTGCCTTACGCTGGGCAGTACTATGGCAAGCTGAGAATAGTCGCCCCATCCTTTGCGCTCAATTTCAAATCCCAGAATGTTCTCAGAGGCACCGGGGAAAATCCAGTCGAGCTTAACCTGAGACTTACTGGGTTCTGCCGTAAGACTGACCGGACGCGGGATAAGGCTGTTCGAGCCAGTCGTGCCGACGATATTGCTGAATTCGGATTTAATGGTGTCTCTAAAGGCCCTGATTTTATAATAATAAGTAACGCTTTCTGAGGGCACCTGGTCGTTGGCTGAAGTATTATTGCGCGGGATAGCGGTATATACTATATGGAACTGTCCATCCTGCCCGTCTTTGCGCCATAACTCGAACCCGTCCTCATTATTTGAGTTGTCTGTCCAGGTAAGATTAAATATGGTATTGTTGAACTTTCTTAGTTCCAGGTTTGACGGGGCACGCGGAGGCTCATGGCTTTCGGCAACGAAAATGCCCGTTATTTCCTTGCTTTTTGTAGAATTGCCCCCCTCGTCGTATGCAATTATGTAATAGCTAGCCTTTGTGTTTATAAGAGAAGAATCCACGTTCCAGTAAATCACGGGATTTGTCCCGTCGGGATTTGAATCTATATGAGAGACAAACTTTCCGTTTACATAAAGCTCATAGAAGGAAACCTTCTGGTCATCTGAGGCAGCATAAACTATAGTCTGTTTTCCCACGGTTACCGTATCATTGACGGCAGGTTTATAGACTTCAAGAGCCGGAGCCAGTTTATCCGGGGAATTAGTTGAATCGGCGCAGCCGCCGCCCAGCATTAAAGCCAGAAAAAGTATAAATAAAATATGTAAATTGTTTTTTTTCATTAAAGCCTCGCTTGCGCTCTAAAAATGCCGTTTTTCTAAGTTGCTTTTCCCTTCATTACCTATTTTCTATGGCAGCACGGGAACAATTAAATTGCAGGGCTGTCAAAATCCACGAAATATGAAAAAGCCTCACCAGCATCTATTCTGTCAATTTTTAGTCTCAGTATCTGGTTTTTCCTGTCAAAGCTGTACTTAGGTATCCTGGTTCCGAATATATCGGATGAGAGCTGAAGGTTATGTATATCCCGGTTAAGGTTTACCTGTACGACCACGTCATTTACCTGAAAATTTCCTGGGTTTGAAACCTCGACCGCAATTCTTCTTGAGCTCCTGACCTCGGCATTTACTTCAAGGTTCGATTTCGAGAGCCACCAGTCCCTTACCTCGGAAATGGTTGTAATCCAGATATTCTTCTGTCTTAAGTATCTGATCAGTTCTCTTACCACATCCACATACTGCGGCTGGCACTGGTAGTCGGTATGCATCTTAAAGATATAGAGTCCGCCTTCAAAAAGGAGCCTGTCTATGTCTTCCTCATAAGTATAAAGCTGGAACTCACGGTCAGTAAGTCCATAGTTTCTAATGACCTCGTAATCATCCCTTGCGGTCTTGGTAAAAGCTATTATGCGTTTGTCGCCCTTGATGATGGTCTTCGGAACGGATCTGTCTGTAAGAGAATCCGTAATAATATAGTTATACCCGGCATTAATAAGGGCGTGTACAGAGTTGTCGTCATAAAGCCCGTACAGAGGAATAGCTCCCTTGCCCGGGCGTCCCGGCAGCCTTGAGAGTCCGAGTTTGGACTGGTTAAAATGATTCAGCTGTGTATTAAAGTCGTATAGTTTGTTTATCGTATCGTTAATTGAAGTCAGGTAGCCCAGGTCCACAATTGGCGAAAGCTCCCCGTAATAATGTATGTTTTTCAGTATGTCCCTGTTCTCCTCGGCAGATGCGGGGTCGACGAAGAAGGTCATTGGCGTTTTCTCAGAGCTGATTATGCCGAAAAGGTTCTGAACGTTATATGCATTTGCGCCAATGACAGGCATAAATACGGCTGCCGACTCATGCGTGCCAGGCCAGTCTCTTACAAAAGCTGTTGGTGAATAAGTCAGCCAGTTAATTGAATTCTGGAAAAGCCTGCCGAAATTAATGTAGTCTTCCTGCTGCCCGATGACGGAGTTCAGTTCAAAGCCCATCCAGATGAACCTGCCGTTTCCGTAGGAGCCATAAGCAATTCCGGCGCTTTTACTTACCTCTTCCCTGACCAGTCCGAGCTCGGTTCTGAAGTTGTACCAGAAGCTTACCTGTGTGGTCCTGGGGTCAAGGATTTCACAGGCCATGGGCCTGTCCCAGGTTGCAATTTTCAGAGGGTAGCCCGTAGGTATTCCTGCCGTAAGCGGCAGCCCGCCTCTTAAGGTATGGATCTTTGTAAACTCATCGGGCATGATTTCCTTCGTAAATTTAAGGCCGAAAACCTCGCTGAAGAAATCCCAGCCTCTCCACTTTCCGTTGTCTGAGAAAGAGGCAGTTCCGCTGGTTGCAAAAACGCTGCCGCCTTTTTCAATAAATCTCTTGATCTGGGCAATTTCCCTGTCGCTTAGGGATTTTGCCCCGGGCAGTATGAGGAGTTTATACTTAAAGTGTTCGCCGAGTTCAATGGCCTGATCGCTAATGACCTCCCCCCTGATCTTGGAGGAGCGAAGGAAGTTTTTCCAGGTGTTGATATTATCGTTCAGCCAGGTACTTCCCTGCGGTAAAAGGTTTTCCGTGTACTTGGAATAAAGTATGGCAGCCGAAGACTCGCCGTCGGAGCTCAAAAGGCTGAGATTCTCGCGCGTAGGGAGAATTTCAGAGATGTTGTAGTTCCCGTAAACACCTTTGATTATAAATAGGAATATGAGCACCGCAGCGGTCAGTATTACCAACCCCGTCAGAATAATCATAAGCTGATTTACTTTAATCCTATTTACTGTTTTTATCGCCACTTCAGATTTTCCCCGGTTTTTGTTTTATTAACAGGCACGTAGCCTTCAGAGGTATACTTCATGAATTTTTTATTAGCCGGATTCTCTTCGTACTCATCGCCTGAGGGCTGCTGCATCTGGTAGTCCTGCTGCCTTGCGTGGACCTGCTGGGCAACTGTACGTCCTTGTGAAGTCTGCTGCGGCTGAAGTACAGGAGTCCGCATCTCAGGGACCTGTCTTTGATACTGCTCCTGGTAGATTACCTGTCCACCGGGCTGCATCATATTACCGGCCTGCATTGCAGGAGTTCCCTGCTGCAGTGCTGCCTGATTTGGCGTCAAAAGTTCAGCTTCAATATAACGCGGCACAGGAGCAGCGGAAGTGCGCCCTTTCCTTTCACGCATTTTGTAGAGTATGTAGGCTCCGATGGCAAGAATAAACGTGCTTATAGTAGCCACCAGAATAATGAACGATAGTATCGGAATTAATTCCATTTTATACCTCTGTGTTTTTCAAAATTATCCATTTCCTATTCTTTCCAGTTTGCCCCAGTTCATTTCAATACCCAGGAACTCCTCAACCGTAGCCATAGCTTTTGTAATATCAATCATCAGAATGAAGATCAGCCTGTATATAAACGCGTAAGGCACCAGGCGTATATCCTCCTTTTCAACCGCGACACAGTAAAGCGCTGTCATTAAATCCAGAAGCGCTATTCCAGCCCACCAAAATGCCAGAAGGTTACTCATGCCGTAGATCAGTGCGACAACAATAAAGAACAGGTTTGCAAAAATATTCATTACAGGCCATATCAGGGCCTCATAAAACATGGACCAAAGCACCAGCGAGTTTCCGAAATTAAGTGTCGGGTTAAACAGGTGCTTTTTGTGCTTTAAGATTGACTGCAGAATGCCGCGGGTCCACCTGTACCTCTGCTTTAGGAGCTGGTTCAGTGTTTCCGGAGCCTCGGTATAAGAAACGGCATTCTGCTCATAATAAATTTTCCAGCCTGCTGCCATTATATTCAGCGTCAGGTCGGCATCTTCGGCAAATGTATCACTCGAATACCAGCCGGCATCCTGAATTGCTTTCTTCCTGAAGATTCCAACGGGTCCCGGAATAATGTTAACCAGCTTTATTAGGCTCTGAGCGCTGCGGGGCATGTTCAAGCCTTCAACGTATTCCAGAGCCTGAAGGTCAGTGAGCATTTTCTTTCTGTTGAGGACCTTAACATTGCCTGCAACGGCACCAATTGAAGGATCGGTAAAGTGCTTTATGCCGAATTTAAGGGTGTTTGTCGAAAGCTGTGAATCACCGTCCATGCAGAGCACAAAATCGGCCTTCGAGAATTGAATGCCTGCATTAAGGGCTTTTGATTTTCCGCCGTTCGGTTTATTTATAAGAGAAACCCTTACATCGCCCAGCCTGCCTTTATGGATTCCAACCAAAGACTCGCCTACCTGTCTCGTATTGTCCGTGGAGCCATCGTTTACAACTATGATCTCGTAGTTAGGATAATCCAGGTCCAGCAGCGAAGTAACAGAGTTCTTAAGAACTTTCCCTTCATTGTAAACAGGAACAATAATGGAAACAAAGGGAAAGAAGTCTCCCTTATTCTCCACAGTATATTTTGTAATATAAAGATATGCCATCCCGAGGATTGAAAAATACCTAAAGAGCAGTACAAACAGGAAAATTACCAGTGACACGATAGAAGAAAATACAAACAGGTTACTGTAGGAAAGTCCGGTTATGGGCAGAGTAAACATTATGGTAACAATCAGTACAAAGGATACTATTCCCGTAGTAACTATTGTTGCAAGTAGTTTATTTCCAGTGGCATTGTCTTCGTGCGGCTTTTCAAAATTATCCAGAATAATTTTCCCGCGCAGTATTTCCTTGTTTTTACTCATTTTTTTTGTCTTTCTTTTATCAAACCGTCAGTTGATTTTTCATGCATCCGGATTCAGGATAAAATATCCCCTCTTATAAAAGTACATACGGATTAATGATTCAATTTTGATGCCAAGCAAAACGATCAATTTTGTTGCAAATAAAGTACCGGGGCCGCCTGTCCTGTTCCGATTTGAGACAATCCTGAGGCAGCTGCTTCATTTTGGACAAAGAAAATTAACAGAAAAAATATTGAAAAGCATGTTTAATTTTCCCTCTTTTGAAGCAATACGGAGTTTCTTTAAGAATGAGGCATTATTGCGATTAGGGGATTTATATTTTATTTTAACAAAAGACAAACAAGAGGTTAAGGTGGCAGAAATACCCAACAGGTACCGGAAGTTTACGGAAGATTACCCCCTGGTTGCCGGGGCATACGAGAGCCTGGGAGAAGCAGTCCAAAAGGCAGGTCCTCTTGACGAAAAAACGCGTGCAATTGTTAAGCTTGCCATATCCTTAGGAGCCCGTATGGAAGGAGCGGTTCACTCGCATACGAGAAAGGCCCTCAAATCGGGACTTACGCCGGGGGAAATCAGGCACGCGGTTATGCTGGCTTTGCCCACAATTGGCCTTCCTTCTACGATGGCCGGGATGAACTGGGTGGATGATGTTCTTGAAGCAGCTACAAACGATAAACCTTCTGGCGCGAAGGAAAAGTCTTAAATGATAAATAACCTCTTTGAGCTTTTTGTTTCCTTTTTCAAGGTAGGCAGTTTTTCCTTTGGAGGAGCTTATTCGCTCGTTCCGCTCATTGAAGCTGAAGTCGTTGAGAAACACTCCTGGCTCAGCCATAGCGAGTTCCTGAAAGTCCTTGGCATGGTAGAGGTGGTTCCGGGGGCAATATCGGTTAAATATGCGACCTACACGGGATATAAAGTTGCGGGAGTCTGGGGGGTAGTTGCAGCAAACCTGGGAAACATGTTTATGCCTGTTGCCCTTATCAGCTTGGCTGCATATTTCTATAGCCAATTTGAGAAGAACAAATATGTATTCAAAGGCTTTGAAGGAATAAAGTTTGCCGTTATTGGAATGATACTTGCAATCATGGTACGCTATCTTTTCTCAAGTTTTTCAAACTGGAAAGGGGTTATCTTTATTGTACTTGGTTTCGCTTTGACGTACTGGCTTAAACTGCACCCTATCTTAATTGTAGTTGGTGCAGCCATAGTTGCCTTGCTGGTTCTTTAATTATCCCTGGATTTAATGGAAATCATATGACACTGGTGCTTAAAGACAGATTCGGCAGAATTCACGACTATCTGAGGGTTTCACTTACAGACAAGTGCAACCTGAAATGCATCTATTGCACCCCTCATCAGATCAACGCACGCGATAAACTGGATAAAAGTGAGATTCTGAGCTTTGACGAGTTACTCAGGATCATCAGAGTCTTCACGACCAGGCTTGGCATAAAGAAAGTCCGCTTTACCGGGGGCGAAGCCATGGCAAGAAAGGATATAATGAAGTTCTTTTGGACCCTGGCGCCGCTGAAGGAAAAAACGGGCTTTGAATTTGCCATTACCACCAACGGAACACTCCTTAAGGAAAATATTGAAGCCTTGAAGAAATGCGGTCTGGACAGGGTAAACCTGAGCCTCGATTCACTGTGCCCCGGGGTCTTTAAGTACATTACAGGATCCGATAAGCTTCAGGACGTGCTTGGATGCATCTCCAGCCTTGAGGAGGCCGGATTTGAAAACCTTAAGCTTAACACCGTTGTAATCAGGGACATTAACCATCTGGAGACGGCAGATTTTGTGGATTTCTTCAGGTATCGCGACATAACGCTGAGGTTTATTGAGTTCATGCCCTTCCAGAATAACGGCTGGACAAAAGAGGCATTCGTGAGCTCTGAAGAGGTAAGAAGACATATTGAAAAAAGGTTTATTCTTGAAAAAATTGAGGACAGGCATCAGATAGCAGACCTTTACAGAGTAAAAGGCTATAAGGTAAAAGTAGGCTTTATCAGGCCAATCTCTGAGCACTTCTGCGCTAATTGCAACAGACTTAGAATAAAGGCAAACGGCAGCATGAAGCTTTGCCTTTTTGACCCTGAGGAGAGCGAAATTGACCTTAAGGCTGCTCTTCGCAACGGCTCAGATGACATTGAGCTAATAAGGCTCATTTCAGAAGCCATGAAGTTAAAAGAAAAAGAGCACCCGGATGTTGGCAGCCTCGCTCAGGGAAACAGGAATTCCATGCAGAATATAGGAGGATAATATGAGTAGTTTCTCGCACCTTGATGAAAACGGCAAGGCTAAGATGGTTGACGTTACGGAAAAAAGCGATACAGACCGCGTGGCAGTGGCTATTGGAGAAGTAATACTTGGAGAGGAAGTATTCTGGAAAATCAGGGACAATGAAGTGGAAAAAGGGGACGTCCTTACGGTTGCCAAAATTGCAGGAATTCAGGCCGCAAAAAAGACTTACGAGTTCATTCCCCTCTGCCACAATATATTTATCTCAAATATCAGTCTGAGGCTCGAACTAAAAGAAGAAAGTAAATCCGTAGTAATTACTGCAGAGGCAAAAACAGTTTCAAAAACAGGCGTTGAAATGGAAGCCCTTACTGCAGTCTCGGTTGCTGCACTAACGGTTTACGACATGTGCAAGGCCATAAGCAAGTCGATGGTTATTTCAGGCATAAAGCTCTTGCACAAAAGCGGGGGTAAAAGTGGAGACTACACGTATGGAGAATGACTCCTTAAAAGGGAAAATAAGTGCAATTTCAATCAGCAGTAAAAAGGGTATTCCCAAGACAAACGTTCCTGCGGCCAGGCTCATTGAAAACTTCGGAATCGAAGGAGACGCCCACGCGGGCAACTGGCACAGGCAGGTAAGCCTTCTTGCACTTGAAAGCATTGAAAGGATGAAAACACTGGGACTTCCCCTGCTTAAGCCCGGCATATTTGCCGAAAACCTTACCACCAGGTCCCTGGACCTGAGCAAAATTAAGATCGGAACGAGGCTTAAAATCGGCAGTAATGCCGAAATTGAAGTTACTCAGATTGGCAAAGAATGCCACGCACGCTGTGCAATTTACGAAAAAGCAGGCGACTGCATTATGCCGAAAGAAGGGATTTTTGCCAGGGTTATTAGGTCGGGTGAAATTTTTATTGATGACGAGATTCTTGTGCTAAACGGAGTATACCAGACTGAATCCGGGGCTAAATAAAAGGGTTTACCCGCCCTGGATCTGTAACCTGGACTTTACGTATTCAAACTCTTCTTTACGATTCATGTTGAAATACATCTCATCGGTATAAAATGGCAGGTCTTCTGCATTTATTATCTCGGCGCCAGTCCTGTCAACAAGTTCCAGCACGCTGCACCTTCTTTCTCTTTGCCCCGGTGCTCTTACTTCTGCTGCAGGATTTACAGCCAATAGAATTCTTTCAGCCTCGGTAATGCTGCCTTTATGATAGACTCCGCAAAGCTGCTGAATAAATCCGCCCGCGCGCGCTATGGTTATTTTTTTATCCGTCTTGTAGTTAACTAGGTAGTCTATCATTTCCCTTTTCATCAGCGGAATGTCGCAGGAGATGATGAAGCATCTATCCGTTTTTGAATTCCTGAGGGCTGAATGTATTCCTGAAAGGGGTCCTTTGAAGGGATAAATGTCTCTGAATGCCTCAACATTAAGGAAACTGTACTCCCCGGGCTCATTTGTAATCAGTATAATTTTACCAAACATGGGCTCCAGAAGCTCACCTACCCTCTCAATTACGGTCCTGCCGCCGATCTTCAGGAAGGACTTATTCTCCCCCATTCGGGTACTCTTGCCGCCTGAAAGAATTGCTGCTGTTATATCATTATACATTCTACTTCTTCACCGCTTAAAGGGTTAATTCTTTCTTCCTCAATTACTATCAGGCAGTTCGACACACTCATCTGCACAAGATTGCCCGAGGACTCAAGCCCAACGGGACTTGCAGATACGTTCCCATTTTCATCCCTTTCAAGAAATCCCCTTATGAAATGCCTTTTGGAATCTGTTTTCACTATGTCACCCCTAAGGATTGCCTTAACTGAAGTAAGTTCATCAAGTCCAAAGCATTTCAGCATGTTTGCTTTGACCAGGAGGTAAAAGGTTACGAGTGAAGAGACAGGGTTTCCGGGCAGGCCAAATACGGGTTGAAGCCTCCCATTATCCCTTTTTACACCGAAAAGCACGGGCTTCCCCGGTTTTATGTTTATCTTATGGAATACGGTTTCTATACCCAGTTCACCGGATATATCCTTTACAAAGTCGTACTTACCTACCGAGACGCCACCTGTTGTAACAAGCACGTCGCATTTTTCAAGTGCAAAGGCCATTGCAGCTTTTATTTCAGACCTGTTGTCCCTGGCAATTCCGAAGTTCAGTGCAATCATCCCCATTTCTTTTATAGCGCTAAGAATGGAATAAAGATTTGAGGCCCGAATCTTGTCGCCAGAAGGAGTCTGTTCAATTCGGATAAGTTCGTCTCCGGTTACGAGCACTCCTATCTTAAGCCTTTCGAAAACCCTTACTTGAGACTTCCCGCATGCGGCAAGTGCTGCAATCTGCGGAGCTTTAAGAAAAGTGCCTTTCCTTAGCACAGTCTCTCCTTTTAAGACATCCTGCCCTTTCTTTGAGACGTTCATCCCTTTAACAAGTCTGGCATTAGTATTAAGTATAAGGTTGTCTTCACGTACAAATGCATCTTCAATCGGAATAACGGTATCAAACCCATCCGGGAGCCTGCTGCCGGTCATTATGGAAACGGCAGAAAGATTGTCCAGACTGCCGGAACTGCTGTAATTCCCGGAATTGGTGAAATTACCGGCCTGGATTTCCCCTTTTACTATCCAGCTTCTAATGGACTGATCGAACCTGATGGCAAAGCCATCCATGGCGGAATTATTGAATGAAGGCAGGTCCACGTCCGAGGTAACGTCCTCAGCAATTGTCCTTCCCTGCGCATCCAATATGGACACCAGTTCCGTTCCTGGAGTGAGTTTTTTTAATGCGTTAATGACTAATTCGTTTGCCTGTCTGAAACTTATCATTGCTTGAAACTGATATTGAGTTAGAAAACACCAGTAAATTAAAAAGAAATCGTAAAACAAAAAAGCGGCAAAACAGCGCGGGGTCAATTTTGTATCTGCTCAGAGGAGGCCTGGAGTGACGAAGAAAAAAAATGCCGCCTTTTTACGGGCGGCATCTCAAAAACTCCCTTATGTGTTTTAGCTGACGGGAGTCATCTTTTTAGGAGAAATTAATCAGTTTTTCTTCAGTTCTCGCCTTTTCATTCCTTCTTTTGGACTTCCTGAAAATATTTTAATAAAACTGAAGTGATAAATCAATAAAGTTTAAGCTTTTTTATCACTTATCTGCCATTTTTCAACCGGCATTGTGATCCATATCAAAAGCCAAAGAATATTTTACCGATTTTTATCCCCTTTCCTGTAGCTATTTTCTCTCACTTCAGGTCAGATTTTTTCATCCTCGTCAATAGAAAGCTCTGAAGCCTTAAGCGTCTTTCCATCAGGTTTAATGTGGAAAGGATTAGGAATATCCTTTGTTTCTGTGTCGCTAGTAAAAATAGTCAGCACAGGTTTTCCAAGAGCCTTTTTGATTTTTTCAACGTTAGTCTTTGAAGGATCAAAATAAATAATAGCGCTCGGTACATCCAGGTACCGGGTTGAGAAACGAACAACTCCTTGGTCAGCCGAAAGGTGGCTTGTCAGGGAACTGAACCTCTGTCTTAAGGCAGGGTTTGTAGACTCAGGCATCGGGAAGACGAATGCTTCCAGCTGCGACTTGTCGTATTCCTTATAGTCGTTAAATGTCCTGTCATATAACTTAAAAATGCGCTTTTTGTAGTCAGGAACTGCAATGCTGCCTAGCACTTTGCCGTCATCCTGTACTTCAAAGTCTATTTTTACGTTCTGAATCAGCTTACCCATCTTAACTTCAACTTCCTTGAGCTCAACCTTCTGTTTAATTTTTGCAGGGTTGGTCTTTGAAGCGTCATAGAAAACCGTAAGCATAATTGGTTCGCCGTAATGCGTCTCAAAACCGTAGACTGCGGGATCCTGCTTTAAGGCAGAAGTAAGATAAATAAAGTCATAAAGGTCAAACAGGTGGTTAACGCCAACCTGCCACATTGCCAGGTTTGTCAACGAAGGATCCTTTAACAGGTGGACTTCCTGCTTTGTCGGAGTAAAGAGTGAAGCCTTTACCTTCTGTTCAGTAATTTTCGACGGGTCGTAGTAAATCTTTACTGCATGTGCGCTTGCCCATGTATCGAGTCCAACGATCCCTTCAACGGTTTCGAGCTTGCCTTTTAAGGCCATTGAGCTGCTGAAGCACTTTACATTTTTCAGGCCTGACTGTTCATATGTTGCGACGTTAGAAACGGAAGCAAAATTTCCCCAGCGCTCTGAAATTGTAGTAAAGTTAAGACGGCTTGCTGCTCCAAGACTTAAGAGAAGTATTACAACAAAAGCAACAGGAGCAAGGTGCTTCAGGTTCTTTTTGTTGTTAATTGTAAGAGTGTCCTTCTTAGGGCATGTCTTAACGCAATCCGAGCAGAGAGTACAATCGATGTGGTTAACCTTCTCAAGCTTTGAAATCATGATACCCTGCGGGCATTTCCTGTCGCAAAGGCCGCATGAAGTGCACTTGCTGGCATCCCTTGTAATCTTAGGAAGCGGGCTCAAAAAGCTCTTCATAAAGCCAAGCTCTGTAACTAAACCAGAAGCTGCCAGTCCACCAACGAGCCATACATAACCCAGTCCGGGCATGAAATATTTAGCAATGATGAAAAGGATAATGACACTGCCTGAACCAATGACGTTCATAAATACGTTGCTAATAGCACCAAGCGGGCAGAGATACCTGCACCAGAAGAGTCTGAAAAATACGGCGCCGAGAATTGCGAGCACAAATGCCGGAACAGCCAGATAAAGGACCGTATCTCCGTTGCCAAAAAGGTTGGCGCTTGCGAAATAAGGGTCAAACTCCTTGCAGAAAAGCTCGCTCGAAGTCATTGTAAAATAAAGCGCAAGGAAGAGCACCACATATTTCAGCGCACGGAAAGGCCTGTCAAGTAGTTTAGGCATTTCACGGCGTATTTTCAGCTTATCGCCCAGCCTTCCAAGCCACTCTGTGACGGTACCGATCGGGCAAGCATAGCTGCAGAAGAGTTTTCCAACAAGCAGCACGCCAATCAAAAGTCCGATACCGAGAGCAACCTGCACCTCGCCCATTGTACAAGCCATTGTGCCCTGGTTCAATTTGCTCATAAAAGAGCCAATTCCGCCATAGGGGCAGTATTTTTCAAAATCGGCCGCATACCCCTTATCAAAGGCCGGCCTTATGGCCACGTATCCAACTAATCCCAGAAAGATAAATTGGAAAATGAGCCTGACTTTGTTTTTCATCTGAAACCGTCTCCTGAAAAAATAAATTTTCAATTTGTTTTACGTTTATCTATTTAGAAATGCCTTTACAGTAATCCCGGGCCTTCTTTGTGGCCCGGGATTATTCTGGCATTTTAACTAATTAAGGCAATAATTTTTTTCAGCCTTATAACTTGTCAACCAGATGGTCAAGTGAATGTTCTTCAATCGGGCCATCGACAACAAGAATGAATTTATCGAGCGTGAAATATTTCTTAGCCACACGCATCACATCCTCTTTTGTAATTGCAAGGATTCTCTGGCCTTTCTTGTCGAAACTATCCAGAGGTCTCTTATCCAGTATCATATCCCATGCAACGCCGGCAACGTCATCCGGTGTCTCAACCTGAAAAGGCAGCATTCCAAGCTGGCGGTTTTTGGCAGCAGTGAGTTCTTCGTCCGTAATTCCGCCGTCAAGCAGCTTTCTGATTTCCTTGAATATGCCGGTTATTACCTTCTCAACATTCTTTGGACCGGTCTTTGTGTTGAATTTCCAGTAACCGATGTTGTCCGTAGGAGCCCAGAATTCACTCTTAAGTCCATATATGAGTCCCTGCTTGTCGCGGAGCTCGATACCCATTCTTGAAGTAAGGGCACTTGCGGCAAGAATGTAATTAAGGACAGATATGGTTTCTTTCTCATCGGGGTTAACGTTGTTGAATGTGTTGAACCCGAGGTTAATGGTGCATTCTGTGTAATCCTTGTCGGTGAAAACTTTTATTTCTTTACCTTTAAGATCCTTGGATGCAGGAATCTTTACAGTTTCGGGAGCAGGAGTAGGATTCTTCCACTGACCGAAATACTTGTTAACCATAGCCTTCATTTCTTCAGGCTTCATATCCCCAACCATAAGTATGGTCATGTTCTCGGGGCGGAAATACTTTGAGTGCAGTTTTTTGATGTCGTCAAGAGTAATGCTCTTTACCGACTCTTCTGTTGGCCTTACCTTAGCGTAAGGATGGTCTTCATAGAGCTTGTTGTACATGTAATAAAATGCCTGCATGCTGGTCTGCTTCATCTGATTGCGGGCAGAGATTTCATATCTTGGTTTCACCTTTGTAAGGTCTTCCTGCCTGAGGGCCGGACGTGTTACGATGTCAAAGGTGGTTTTCATCATTTCATCTGCATTGTCATTTAATGAATAGCCCTGGAACGTAAAGCCTCTGTAGCTTCCGCCTATCTGGAAGGAAAACGGCAGGAAGGCCATTCTTTCGGAAAGTTCGTCGTATGACATTGTTTCAGTTCCTCTGGACATAACGTCGCCAAGCACGTTGCAGATACCTGGCTGCTTGCCTTCATTTGCCTCGAGTATGTTGCCCGATTCAAAACGGCCAACGATTGTAAGAGCCGGAACCAGATGGTTCTCTATGGCATAAAGCTTTACGCCGTTATCGAGCTTCATTACGTTAATTGAGGGCATAATTTCTTTGGGCTTTATCAGTTCACCAAGACCGTTTCCGCTGACCATATCATAGAGGGCGAGTGGCGACTTGTAATAGAATTCGTTTTCCGGAAGCTCTTTTACTTCCTCTGTTGCGTTGTCGTCGTCACCTTGAATTGCGGCTCCTTCTTTGGAATCGCCGGCCTGCTTGCCCTTTTTGACCTTTGATTTTGGAACAGAGTAACCGATTGTCACTTTTTCAGGGCTGAAGTATTTGTTCATAACCCTGATGATGTCATCTTTTGTTACGTCATGAACCCTTTTTGAAAACTCATCCATAAGTCCATATCCGAAGAATGCTTCATAACGGCTTAATCTTGAACCTATGTCGGCATTCTTTGTATAGGAAGTAACCTCACCAAATCTGTACCTGTTTTTGACCTTCTGGAGCTCATGGTCGCTAACGGGCTCTTTCTGCATGAGAGCGATTTCATCCCAGATCATCTCTTCGGCACGGTCCATGCTGCTATCAGGTTTCATGCCTACACCGATTGAGAAAAGTCCCGGGTCTTTAGTCATTCCAAAGCCGCCGGAGGCCATAGAGGCAATCTGTGCTTTTTCAACCAGTCTCTTGTAAAGCCTTGCATCCCTGCTCTTTTCGCAAAGAATCATACCTGCAACCTTAAGAGCGGCAGCATCAGAATCGCTGTACAAGGGAGCGTGGAAGGACATCCTGAATGAGGACTCAGTAATGTCGTTGTGAGAAAGTGTGAAAGTTTTTCTTACCTTCTGGGGCTGTTCAATGGCATAAATGTCGCTGACTGCAGGACCCTTAGGTATTTTTTCATAGTATTTCTTTACAAGTTCCATAATCTTATCGGTGTTGAAATCACCAACGAGCACGAGGAACGAGTTATTCGGTGTATAGAAGGTCTTATAATAACTATAGGCGTCGTCCCTGGAGATGTGGTCCAGGTCGCTCGGCCAGCCGATTATAGGATCGCGGTTCGGGTGACTGTCGTAAGCAATTGCATTCATGCTTTCGGCAAAAATGCCTTTTGGAGTGCTTTCAGTCCTCATTCTCCTTTCCTGCTTAATTACTTCCACCTCGGGCTTGAATTCGGCAGGATCAAAAGAGCTGTTCTGCATTCTGTCTGACTCAATATCCATAGCCAGTTCGATTTTATTCTTTGGCAGATATTCAAAGTAGCTCGTCATATCATTTGCAGTAAATGCGTTAAAGATGCCGGAATTGTCGGAAATCTTCTTTGATACTTCGCCTTTTTTGTATCTTTTTGTTCCCTTGAACATCATGTGTTCAACAATGTGTGAAACGCCTGTAATTCCAAGTCTTTCGTTTCTTGAACCAACCTTGTATGTCAGCTGGTGGTAGATCAAAGGGGCAATGTGCCTTTCTATGGTAAGAACTTCCAGCCCGTTTTTCAAGACATGCTTATAAAGCTTGCCTTCCTCGTAGCTGGTCTTCTTCTGTGCGGCACTTAACTGAGACACTAAAAGAACAATTAATAATGGTATAAAGTATCTCAACTTATACCTAAGGTTTTCTCTCATGTAATAACTCCATGCTATAGATTGATAATAATTATTAAAACTTCTGCATTACTTATTCTGTTTTAACTTTTCCTGGCGAATCCTGGATTCACGCACTATTTCGGCTCTTTCCTTCATCGATACTTCCCTGAATGCAGCTTTAACAGCTTCATTTCCCGAAATCCATGCCGTTAAGTATGCCAGCTTCGATACATTCTCCACTTTCTGGACGTCAATTTTTTCTATGTCGTCCGTAGGCATATGATAATCCTCATGTATCCCGGAAAAGAAATACAGCGACGGAATTCCTTTCCTTAAGAAAGAAGCCTGGTCGCTGCCGAGTGTATAAAGACCTGTATTATAAAGTAAATTCATAGAAACTTCTTTGTTTGCCCTTTCGGCAACCTTTATTATGTCTGTACTGTAGAATGCCCCGCCCAACCACAATTCATTCCTTTCATTACGGCCAATCATATCCAGGTTCAGCATTGCTACCGTCTTGTCCAGAGGCTTAAGTGGCTGTGAGTTGACATAATACTTGGAACCAAGCATCCCGTTCTCCTCACCTGAAAAAGAGATGAACAGTATGCTTCTTTTAGCCGGGCACTTTGAAAACGCTTCTGCAATTTCCAAAAGTCCGCTTACGCCCGAAGCATTATCATCGGCACCGTTGTGAATTTTCCCGATGCTGTTTTTGTCGCTCGTCCCGTAATAGCCCAGACCTATGTGGTCATAATGGGCTCCAATAACGACAAATTCATTTTTCAGGACCGGATCGGTACCTTCAATTACGCCAATGACATTCTGTGTCTTCAGCATATCCTCGTCAAAGCCGATTTCAAGGCTCAGAGTCTTGTCCTTTATTTCAAAGGATTCAGGCTTAAGGCTTTTGTCTATGTTCTCCAGAATCTCAACTGCCTTTTTTCCGCTGCCTTCAAATAGGTCGTTCAGGATTTTCTGTGAAACGTAGATTATTGGAATCTCCCTTTTCTCCAGGCCGGGGATGCAGAAAGTTTCCCTCTGAAAGTTGTGCAGCATTTTTTCACACCTGATGTTCATCGGGGGTTCATTCTTAAAAGGAGAGCCTATAACAATTACTGCCAGAGCCCCTTTTTCTTGCGCCAGGTCTGCTTTCCGCAGAATGTTCCGGTAAAGAGCGTTCTTGGATTTTGAAAAAAGGCTTAAGGTATCGCGTTCCTGCGGGAAACCATCCACAACCACTACAATTTTATTTCTTACATCCAGACTTTTCCCGTCTTTATCCAGGTAATCGCTGTAGCCCTTTTCCCCCTTGTCGATCCCGTATCCGGCAAAGACGATGGGTGCCGAGGTGTTAAGGTTTTCAGGAACGGGAAACTGGACCAGGAAATCGGTCAGGTATTTATATGAAAGCTTTGAACTCCCGTTTGCAAAATTACTGCTTATGCTGAGGCTGTTATTATCCGAAAGCTTAAACTTTTTGATCACAAATTTCTGAAGATACAGGTCATCCTGCGACGGGTCGTCCGAGGCCGAAAGGTCGGATACATCCTCATTGTCGGCATTTTTATTTATATTTTTTCTTGTCGACTTGAACAACGGCTTTAAGCCGTACTGCCTGAATCTTTCTGCAATGTATCTTGCTGCAGTAAGATTTTCCCGGCTGCCTGCCGGGCGACCTTTCATGCTGTCGGCAGCAAGAACTGAAATACTCTCATAAATCTCTTTTTTGCTGATTGTAGACAGCCCCTTTTCATATCCCCCCGGGATCTGGGCCATGCTGATGGAATACATCAGGCAAAAGCAGATAAAACCTAAAAATAAAGATCTCACAAAGTGCATTTATTTCCTTCTTATTAAAAGTACGATAAAGGGCAATTGAGCATGAGACGAGTCTGCCTATTGCCCTGAAAATTATTTTACTATAGACATTTTCCTTGTTATCAGATTTCCATTTACGCCAAGAGAGTAGAAATAAACCCCGCTGGAAAGTCTTCCGGCGTCAAAGTTAACCTTATGTGTACCGGCACTCTGGTACTCATTTACCAGGTCCCCTACTAGCCTGCCCAAGGGATCATAAACTCCAAGGTGGACGAAACCGTTTTCAGCCATTTTGTATTCAATCACGGTTGAGGGATTGAAGGGATTGGGGTAGTTCTGCATGAGGGCATAAGCTCCGGGCTTTTGTCCCCTGCCGGTTTCAACGCCCAGGGTTGAACTATTGGTAAAGATAGCTCCCTTTGAGCCGCTGATCCAAAGGTTTCCGCTTTTATCCAGAGCGACGTTATACACGGTTTCATTTTTAGTAAATACTGTGGTATCCGTTATATACGACCAGCTGCTGCCGCCGTCGTTCGTCTGGTAAATTCCAAGTTTTTTTGGCGTGGTAATATATGTCCCAACCGCCCATCCCTTCTGGGCATCCTGGAAAGTCAGTCCCGTAAGATTTTCAATGAGTCCATCCACGGCAACATAATCCCAGTTTGCGCCGCCGTCGGAGGACTTAAAGATGCAGGTATTTCCTACGGCAACCGCGTTAGAAGGACTAAGGAAGCTTACTTTCATCAAGTTCGGAGTTTTCCCCGTAAGGCCGTTAAACTTCGAGGGATTCCAGGTTTTTCCGCCATCAGCAGTATACATGCCCTTAAGGCCCTCGGCTACAATGATGCCCCTGTTTTCGTCACAAAACGCCACGTCCCTGAGGTTAGCAGAAAGGAGTCCGGTTTTGGCCTCCCAGCTTTGGCCCCCATCGACGGTCTTATATATAGCATCAATTTTACTGCCTGATTTACCTACAACGTAGCCCGAGAGCTCGTTGAAGAAATAGATTCCATAGGAAGCCAGTGCAGCATCGGTTGTATCGGCCAGAACGGCTTTCCATGAGTCACCTCCGTCTGTCGTCTTTGCAATCATTTTATAAGAAAAAGATGCGTAGCCGACCTTGTCGTTCAGGAAAAAGATGTCCTGTACGTCGGGCGAAACATGGTTTATCCTTAAATATTTATTGCTCCATGAATTACCGCCGTCAGTAGACCTAAAGAAAGATCCGTCGCTGCCCGCGGCAAAAGCAATTTTATCTGAAGCAAACTGAATGGCATTCAAAGACACGTTTGGAACTACCATCTGCTGCTGCCAGCTGTTTCCGAAGTCCGGTGAGTACATGATTGCACCGCCGCTTCCGGCAACCCAGACCTCGTCGCCAATAGCCGAGAGTGAATAAAGTGTCGGGCCCATTGGGATTTCGAGTGGAATCCAGTTCTGTCCGCCGTCGCTGGTTCTAATTATAACGCTTCCCCTGGAGCCTCCCCCGGCAGCAATCCCGTGAAGGGCATCCTTAAAATAGACACCATTGAGGTTGTCGTAAGTCCTGTTTGAAGCCTCCTGCACTGAAAACTGCCAGCTGGCACCGCCATCGGAGGATTTAAGAAGAATTGTCGGCTGTATGCCAATAAGACTTCCCCAGCCGACGCCGTAAATGTTATTTGCGTCAACGGCATATACATCCTTCAGTTCATACTTGGTATAGGTGAAACCTCCAAAAGGAGCGGCCTTTGATTTTGTCCAGTTTATTCCGTCAGTGGTATAATAGAGCTCTGTAGCAGACATTCCCACGGCAACGGCGTGAGTATTATCCCAGAAAGCAAGCCTGTCCATCTTTACCGTAGGCAAGGACTTTACAGTAGTCCAGGTAGCCCCGCCGTCATTTGTCATCAGAATTCCGTACTCACTTGCGAGAATCCATCCCGTCATATCGTTTAAGAAGTAAATCGACTTGATTTCGGTAGTAACGCCGTTAAGAGCCACGGGAGCCCAGCTGTTTCCTCCGTCAACCGTCTTAAGGAGCCTGCCGCCTTTTCCGCCTACGAATCCGGTGGTGCTGTTCAGGAAGAATATTTCGCCCAGGTCGCCTGCATTTGGATCCCTGTATATTTCCGTCCAGTCGTGGCCGCCATTCAGGGTTCTATAGATCACCCCGTTAGCGCCCGAAGCAAAGCCAAGTGCCGGATTTTTGAAATATATTTTATATAATAATGACTCCATTGGAGACGGCGTAACTTTTTTCCATTCTCCTGCATTTAGAGATGAAAAAGAAACCGCAAAGACTAATACACAAAAGACAACCGAACGTATTAAATTTTTCATTTCTTCTCCAGTAACTTTATCTTAAAAAGAGTTCAATCTTAAAGTAGCAGCTGCACTCAAATGATCCCTTGAGATATCAGAGTAACTCTGTGGCGCAGCCTTTCCGTACTGCATGAAAACGTCCACCCTTGCCCCAAACAGGTCAAGACCGAGCCCGAATGTTCCGTAATTTACTGCAACGTCGCTGCCACCGTAGACTATGTCGAACTGTTCATGCCCATAGTTGTAACCCGCCCTCAGGTAAAGGTCGCCGTAAATCCTCTGCTCGCCTCCCAGGCGGAGAATGCCGTTTGTAGAGGAAATGTTGCGGAACTTTGAGTCGATATATTTTGATGAGTCAGCCTTAATGAGGTTGACTTCATAATCAAATCCCACCAGGAGGTCCAGGGCTTTAAGGTCGTATGTAGCTCCAAGTCCAAGCACGGTTCTCTTAACATCCCACTTCCACAATAAGAGATTGAGCTCCGAGTTTTTGGACCAGGAATCATCCTTTGAATACCCCAGTTCGGCACCCAGAGTAAGATTATTTGACAGCCGGCATCTTGCCTCAAAATCTATATTATAATTTTCGAGGCTTGAATACCCCTCTTCAAACTCTTTTAAGTTCTGCTGAGGCAAAAGGACCTTTGCTCCCGAGTTGAGGTATTCGCCTTTAAGCGCCAGTTCCAGATTCTCTGAAGGCCTGCAGTAAACCTGAGTGCCCAGAGTCTGCCCCATCTGGCGGATTTTCTGCTCAACCGATGTTTTTCTGATAAAAGTAGAGTAGGTATCACCCCTGAAGTTGAAAATCTGGACCTCGGTCTGCGAGATCTCATTTTTCATTTCGAGTGATTCCTGGTTGCTGAAGATTCCATAATCCAGACCCAGGACGCAATTATCGGAAAATGCGTATGCAAGGCCAGCCTTTCCATTGACGTCCCTGTAGACGGTCTTAGCCATTGAATAAATATTCTTCAGCCCGTCCAGTACCTGGTAGTTAACAGCAGTACCTAAGAACATCTTAGGAAAGAGCTCAAAGCTGTATGCAAAGCCCACAACCGGTCCGTCGTACTTGAAGTTTCCCGTCGTAGTGTCCGTGGGGAAAAACGACTGTCCATCGTAAGGATTTCTCTTCAGTATCCTAGTAACATCTTTTCTCTGCTCATACACATAGGAAGCGCTTCCAAGGAAGGTGCCATTATTACCAAGCGGCTTTAATCCCGTAAAAGACATTCCTCCCTGATTGGAGGACTTAAAATCGTAAAGCCTTTTATAATCGCCCCATTGCCTGTCGAATGATGGGGTCACCTTAAGCCATATCTGTTTTTCATCATTTATGAGCCAGGCAGGATTTTTTCCGAAGTCATAAATATTCAGGGAATTATCCTGGTCAATAAGGCCATATTTAATTCCGCCTAAAGACTGTATCCTGACATTCTGTGCACGGGAAAACGATACAAATACGGATAATGTAAAAACTGTAATTAGTAAACTTTTCTTCATCTATTTTTCAAGCTCCTGCACTTTTCTCTTTTCCGGATGTCCCTTTTTGGCCGGGGCATCCAATAGTTATTTTATCGACCCAGATAGTAGGCAGAGTAGAACTTTTATTATTCAAAATCGTTGCAGCAGATTCTTAATAGAAGTCTACTCATGCCTGTATCTTAGGAGAGAGTAATAGCAATATATAATTGACCTTGGCCTTTCGGCAGATCCTCGGATCTTTACTTTTGATATCCCGGCGTCGGATGTGCTAAGGTCTCCCAGTCAACAGAGCCGTCGTTTGTATCTACACCGGCCTCTCTTCTTTGAATTGACCTGCCGCTATATCTTGGGGGTGAAAGCACATATCCCCTGTCCAACCTAGGATCAAGTGTCTTCTGGACGGTTGCAGTTGTCTGGTATTCAACGGCATCCAGAATTGTAGAAATATCTATTCCATCCTGCCAGTTCTGGTCCTTCCCGTTTGAAAGAACGACGATGTCATTTGTAAGGGCAATGACAAAATCAGCCGTAATATCAGGACGCATATTGATCAGGTTCGGAACCTTCGGGTTATCCATATCCAAAGCAGAATACTGGTTGTAGAACTCCCAGTCGGCATGTGAAAGGTCCACGCTCGTGCTGTAGTTCTTCTGGTGGTTAATGGCATTAGAAGCCAGCACGAGAAAGGTCTTTGGAGGGAATGGATAATTCTTTTCTCCGCACTTTCCCGGGAACTTAAATGCATAAGTAAGGCCGTCTATATCCCCGTCATCCCCCTCGTCAGCCCCAGGGCCCTTACCGGTGCTGTTACCTGAAAAGCGCATCACCATCATTCCGTCCAGGTATTTGACGCTGTCGCTGGAGTTATAAAGCTCAATGAACTGATCGTACCAGTAAAGATTGCTTACAGGGCCCGCGGCATAAATTTCATTTATGGCTATACCTGTGCTGGAGACGGGTTTTGCAAAAATCGTATCAATGGCAGCTTTTTCTGTTGAGGTGCCAATTGAAAGCTTTGTGCCGACGAGCAATACGCTTGGGTCCATCGGATGCTGCATCCTGACCGAAACGTTGTAAACTGCACATGGCAGGTTGTTTAATTCCAGCACACCGTTAGCATCGGTGTTTTTAACAATATATCCATATTCACTGTTCAATATCACCTTGGCATTTGCCATCGGGACGTAATGAGGAATTGAGTCAGTTGAATTGTTCCAGAAAGCCCTCACAATCATCTTAGATTCCCCGTCAGCCATAAGAGGAGCCTTTTCGGCGCATCCCTGCATAAACATTAAAAACATTAATACTACG
Source organism: Ignavibacteria bacterium (assembly GCA_025612245.1). Lineage (GTDB taxonomy): Bacteria > Bacteroidota > Ignavibacteria > Ignavibacteriales > SURF-24 > JAAXKN01. Next base: position 30,612 of record JAAXKQ010000011.1, on the reverse strand, counting down.
GGTAAAATTACTTTTTTCATTGTCGCTCTGATTTTTATAACTTTTTTCATTTGCTGCCCCCTCTGAAGAGGTCATCCAAAATACAGCTGAACTCTATCCCGTAAAATAATTCCGGGTTACGGACGGTTTCGCTTATGACAGTTGGTGAACTATATGTTCTGAATATTGCAGGATCATCCAGAAGGTTATTCACATAGAAAGAGATTTCAGCATTCTTGGAAAGCGATTTGCTGATATTCAGCGTAAAGAGCCACTTTGAGTCCTTACGCTTAATTGCGCGCAGGAATCTGTAGTTCACCTTGTCGCTTTCGCTCAAGAGGTCATAGTTTTCATATTCCTGGTCAAGTGACTGCGAGGTTTCAAAAACTACCTGTTCTGCTCTGAGCGTAACCCAGAGGCCGAGCGGAGGCAGGGTGTATTTCATATAGTAATTAATCTGAAGTTTATCCCTCCAGGATGTTCCTGAGGAATAAGTAAATGCCATCAGAGTATCAACACCCAGGCCCGAAGGCTGATAGTTAGGATACTGCCCTTTCGTAAGGTCCGGCACAAAGTCGTACTTTGTCATTCTATTGCCGGTATTGTTTCTGTTGTATGAACCCGTAATTTCAAAGTCCATGTTCAGGGCTTTAATTCTGTTTGTTCTTAAGGCAAACTCCAAACCTTTTGAAATTGTCCAGCCCAGGTTCTCGGGCAGGTCATAAGAAGTAATGTAATATGCCTTCGTCACGCCATTTTCAGAAAAGGCCTGAATAAAGGGGTGTGACTGTGATTCGCTTTCATTCCTCCTGTCCTTGTAGTAGGCAGAAATTGAAGTCCCCAGGAAATTAAAAAACTTGTGGTCGTAGGCAACTTCATACTGCGACTCCCTGTAGCCTTTTAATTCAGGCACCCTGAGGTTGAACTGGTAATAGTAATTCTTGCCATCAACAGGATTTCTCCACGTATAGGTCTCCGGCATTTTGTAAAGCGTGCTCATGGCAGGCGACTTGGAAGTTGTACCGGCGCTGAGCCTGAGCTGATTATACTTTGAGAAGTATATCATGAAATTCATTCTTGGATTTAGGAACGAGCCCTGGTGAGACTTTACAAGGTCGCCATCGCCCCAGAGTCCTTTAAGATTAAACTGGAATGGACGGTACATTTCATACCTGAAGCCAAGGACCAGGTTATAGTCGAAGATGAAGTGCCAGGTAATTTTATCCTGGCTATAGAGGCTTAAAAGGGTCTGCCCGGGAATATCGTCAAACTTATAGGATCTTCTTCCCGATTGAGGGCCATAATAGTTGAATACAGAGTCGAGCTTCAGTCCTTCGCCCGTATTGGCGTCGTACTGGATTTCTGAGCCGAGCATGAAATTATGAACGACCTCGCCGGTAAAGAATGTCTTGTTCCATTCAAGCCTTCCCCCGGCCGTCCATTCATTTCCCTTTGTTTCCATCTTTCCGATGTAAGAAGAAACCGTGTCCCCGTTCGCCAGTGCTAAAAGGGCCGAAACAAGCTTTGACTGCATGGTGTTTTCTTTTCTGAAATCCAGGTAGGCATTATATTCCAGAGACGAAGTACCGTCGTTATAGCCGTACTTTCCCCAGGTGGAATACCCGAGTGAAAAGCCGCGGTTATAGTTTTTTGTCTGGTAGACGTCACCTTTGGGCTGTTCCTCGTCGAAGATTACCTGACCGTTAATCTTGTGGTTAAAGGTAAGCTGGTTGTCAAAGACTGAAGTTGAGTAAATAGTCTGCCCCGTAATACGTGTATATTCGTCGCCCTTCAGTCTTAAATCCCTTTCGCTCCTTGCAACGTTAAAGTTATAGCTCAGTCCGCCCAGGCCAAGGTTAAAGCCGCCACCCAGGTTAGCCTCACGTGTATCCGGGTTATTTTTAAGTTTCAGACGGTGAGGCTGATAACCGACCTTGGTTTTAATGTTAATCACGCCTTCGGTTACGTCACCATATCTGACCGACGGCAGGCCGGTAATAATTTCAATTGATTCGATGTTGTCTGCGGGTATTGTCCTCAGGTCAACGCCACCGCCCATGTTAGAAGAGCCGGTATTTTCATTATGCATTCTTTCGAACTGGAGGTTTGCATTGTTTGAAACGGGCGAGTTGTCGATAACCACCAGCGTGCCGAGTGCAGAAATCTGGTCCTGGTCATCGCCGCGCACGGCCACCTGTCCCGTTTTTCCGATTCCGGGGTTTTCTGTTTTCTGGACACCCGGAACAAGGTCCAGTACGTCCTTGATACTGGAAGCCTGATAATGCTCAATCTCACCGCTGTTGATCGTTGTCTTTGTTGCAACGTCCGTCGGCAGTAGTTCGGTTTTGCCGACTACTTCAATTCCGCCGATCTGAAAAGCCGAAGGCTTCAGTGTAAAGTCCAGTTCAACCGTTTTCCCCTCTCCAACAGTTACATTTTTTACCAGAGGCTCGTAGCTGACAAAAGAGGCCTTAATTGTATAACGTCCCGGCTTAACATTTTTTATGATATAATTTCCATTCAGATCCGTTGCGCATCCGGCATTGGTTTCCAGGAGCACCACATTGGCGCCCAGCAGGCCTTCACCTTTTTCATCCCTTATCACACCCTTAATTACGCCGCTTTTGAGTGACGTAGCCTTAGTGTCCCTCTTTTTCCACAAAACTATCTGTCCTTTTCCAAATTCCTTATAGCCAATCTCACGGCCTGCAAGGACCATATCTAGCACGTCACTTAAAGGCTCCTGCGATACGTCGAGGTCCAGGATGTCTTTGGTTAAAAGTGCATCATTGTAAATCAGCTTGACTCCGGCCTGTCTGGCAATTGTCTGCAGGCATTCACCCAGTTCCTGGTGCTGAACAGAAACAGAAACCGGTATATACAGGCACGAGCCCTGCATATTCATCCCTTCCGGCAGAGACTTCAGGTAATTGCCTGAGGGCTGCTCATCCTCCTTAAAAGAGTCCAGTTTCAGTTTTTCAGTATCTTCGGATTCCTCATACTGAGCAAAAACCACAGCCTGCATGAGAATCAAAACCATAAGTATAATATTAGAAAAGAAGATTTTCGTAATCTTCATATAGTGTCCCCAGATTGCTTTTCACTTCTCAATTATAATGTTTAACGAACTACTATTACTTTCCCTTCCCTCTTAATGTCCATTTCCATGGTCAAAGAAATCATAGAAAGAATTCTATCGAGCGAATCAGTATCAAAAATTCCGGTAAGAGTTTTATTCTTGATAAATCTATTCTTGTAAGAGACCTGTACGTTATAGAAGTTTTCAATTTCATTCATGACTTCCACAAGAGGAGCCTGAACAAATGAAAGTTTATTATTACGCCAGGCAGTGTATTTATGTACGTCTACTTTTACGGGAGAGCTAAAGCCGTGTGCAGTATTATAAGTAACCATTTCACCTTTGGGAACACTTACGATGTTATCCGAATGCTCCCTGTAGGTTTTAACGGCACCCTGCGTAACAACAAGGTTCATCTTTCTGCTGCGGTACTTCAGGTCGAACTGTGTACCCACTACTTCTGTCACTGTCTCTCCGGTCTTTACCGTAAAAGGCTGCTGCTTGTTATGAGCCACATCAAAGTATGCCTCACCCAATAATTCGACCTCACGTTTAGGACCAGAAAAGCTCTTAGGATAAATCAGTTTACTGTTGGAATTAAGATATACGATGGTTCCGTCGGCAAGAAGGACTGTGCTTCTTTCCCCTTTTAAGTTAACTTTTTCAATTTGCCGGGGCGAGGGAATCACCTGCGTTATAGGCTGATCAACTCTTTCGGTGCTTTCGCGGGAAATGAGGTAATACACACAAAAGATCAGGACTATTGTAGTTGCAACCCTCAGCGAAAAGCTGATCATATTAATCCAGCTTTCCTTTAGGGCAAAGCCATTTTCTTCTTCAGCATTTTTGATGCTGCCTTGGTCGAGGGATTGCATTTTTAAGGAGTGTTCAATTTTCCTGCTTAATGCAGCATCCGAAGCCACAATTCCATCTTTTATTTTTATGAATTGCTCTTCAGCTGTAGGGGGTACAGGAACCTTTACGTTACCGATCTTGTCCCAAAGGAGAATAAAGTTTCCAAATTCTTCCTTATGGTCCTCGGATTCCTGCAGCCAGCTTTCGAAGAATTCTCTTTCTTCCGGGCTGACTTCATTTTTGATGACCCTTACCAGAAACTGCGAATCGACTGTTTTAGGAAAAAATTTCATTTAAATATCTTTCAATTTTATACTGATAATACACCGCAGGTTACAAAAAGTACTATCTTGATAGCAGTAATTCAGGAAGGAATTGAGGTATTAGTCCAGGTGGCTGCAAAGCCTTTTCTTCAGGATTGAAATGGCCTTATTCATCTGGTTTTTTACCGTCTGAAGAGAAATCTGCAGGGTTTCAGCTATTTCCGAATACCCGAGATCCTCAAAACGGCTCAGTATAAAGATAGCACGGCAGCGTTCGGGCAGTGTATTGATTGCTTTCTGGAAGTCATCCATCAGAAAGGCCTGGTCGTACTCCGTTTCGGGATCACGGCATATTGTAACTAAAAGTTCATCCTGGTTAAATATGGGCTGAAGCGGCGGCTTGCGTGTAGCGTGGTTAATTCCCAGGTTACGCGCAATCCTGAAAAGAAGTGCAGTAGGTGAAAACGACGGATCCAGCTTTTCCCTGACCTGCCAGAATTTGATGAAGCAATCCTGTGTCAGGTCCTCGGCAGCCTGCCTTTCGCCCGTATAATGGTACAGGAAACGGAACAAAGAATGCTGGTAAAGGCAAAAGAATTCCTCGAATGCTTCCTCATCTCCGCATTTTATCAGGTTTAACAGCTCAACACGATCTTCTATCTGTTCCATTATAGCGTTATATGTGATCTCAGGCAAAAGTAAAATTTTCGGCAACATACAGGATTTCTGGCTTCGGTACAACAATTTTTTTTTATTAATTATTAATTAATTGTTTATATGAATATTCTTACACAAAACTATGCGGTATATTAGAATGCCGGATACCATGTCTATATTTTTTCTTCTAAAGCAGGATTTTAATGGGATGCCTTGGCAGCTTAATAAAAAGCCGGACACGCATGGTCCGGCTTTCCTGAGATATTTCAGTATGTACTGAAAGAACAAAAATAAATACTAAGTCAATTTAGGCAATGAACTTTCCGCGCTTTTGATAATGCGTGTGCAGCAGATGGTGCGAAAGCTCGCTGCAGGGACCTTCGGTCAGGAAATTCTCATAAATGTACTTTACGTATGGGTTTTCATGGGATTTCCTGAGGCTCAGCGATTCATCCTCGGCATAGATTGCCTCAGCGCGTTTTTTCCTGATCTCTTCTGAAGTTGGTATGGGCTGGCCTCCGCCGCCAAGGCAGCCGCCCGGGCAGGCCATAATCTCCACAAAATGAACATCCTTCAGTTCACCCTTGCGCAGCATTTCCATTACCTTCTTTGCATTGGCTGTTCCGTGGGCAACGATGAACTTAAGCTCAATTCCTTCCAGGAAGCTGTACTCATCCTTGCAGCCCTCAAGCATAACCGAGGCCTGCTTTATGCCTTCAAAGCCGCGGCATGGAACTATGTTCAGGTTTTTGAACGGGACTTCCCTTCCCGTTACAAGCTCATAGACAGTCCTCAAGGCCGCCTCCATAACGCCGCCCGTGGCGCCGAAGATGAGCCCTGCACCCGAGGCATCCCCGAAAGGCTCGTCGAAATGGCTCTTCGGCATTTCCGGCAGGTATATGCCGGCTTCCTTGATCATCTGCGCGAGCTCACGCGTCGTAAGGCCGTAGTCCACGTCCTTGTAGCCCGAGGCCCTCATCTCGGGGCGGTTGCATTCAAACTTCTTTGCCGAGCATGGCATCAAGGCAACCGAGACGATGTCAGCGGGGTCTATGCCCGATTCCTTGGCATAGAAGGTTTTAATTACGGCACCAAACATCTGCTGCGGGGACTTTGCCGTAGAAAGATAGCCCAGGAATTCGGGGTAGAAGTGTTCGATAAACTTTACCCAGCCGGGTGAGCAGGAGGTAAACTGAGGCAGCTTAACCGACTCATCGCCAAGAAGAACCGCTTTTTTCAGCCTGTTCAGCAGTTCCGTACCTTCTTCCATGATGGTAAGGTCGGCAGTGAAATTTGTGTCAAATACCCTGTCGAAGCCAATCCTTCGAAGAGCCGTATTGAGCTCCCCGGTCATTGAATGGCCCGGTTCCAGGCCGAATTCTTCGCCAATTCCGGCTCTTGGAGAAGGAGCAGTCTGAATTACGACGTGCTTCTTCGGGTTTTCTATTGCCTCCCAGAGTTCATCGGAAGGGTCATTTGCGCGCAGGGCCGCCGTCGGGCACCGATTGATGCACTGTCCGCAGTTTATGCAGATTACGTCGGAAAGGGGCTTATCGAAAAATGTACCTATGTGCGTTTCATGCCCCCTGTTTATTGCCTCAAGGACTCCCACTTCCTGGAGGTCTATGCAGGTTCTTACGCATCTTTTGCAAAGTATGCACTTATTCATATCCCTGATAACGGAAGCCGAAGAGCGATCGGTCTCATACCTGGGCTTTTCCAAGTGCCCGAAGTTATACTGATCGACTCCGTATTCCTTGGCAAGCTTCTGGAGCTCGCAGTTCTGGTTCCTGAAGCAGGAATAGCATTCCCCGTAGTGCTCGCTTAAAAGCAGGTCTATTATGTGACGCCTGGCCTTTCTTACCATTGGAGTTGAAGTATGTATCTTGACAGGAGCCGTAATCGGGAAGGTGCACGAGGCCTGGAGTGTACGCATGCCCTCAACCTCCACGACGCAGACGCGGCAGACGCCTGCAACACACAGGTCGTCGTGGTGGCAGAGCGTGGGAATGTGTATCTGGTTTTCGCGGCAGGCTTCAAGGATTGTAGTACCCATTGGAACGGAAACTTTCTTCTCGTTAATTTCAATCGTTACCGTGCCGCCAATTGTATTTATATCCCTGGGTTTTTCAACAACGTGAGGCTTTTGACTGACGGGGACCCTGTATTTTTCTTTACTTTCCATTATGACCTCCGTAACCGTTTTTATTGAATATTTCCTCTTTGAAGTTCTCCAGAATGGACAGAAATGCGTTGGGACTCGACTGACCCAGCCCGCACTTAGAGGCTACCTGCATGGTGCGGCCAAGCTCCTTGAGTTTATTCAGGTGTCCAAAGGTATATACCCCTCTTTCAATTTTTTCAATTCCTTCAAGCAGCTTCACGTTACCAACCCTGCACGGGGTGCACTGCCCGCAGGATTCCTCGACAAAAAATTCCATGAAGTTTTTCAGGATCTTAAGCATATTACGGCTTTCATTAAAGATCATAATGGAGCCTCCGGTTGCGGCATCCTCGTATGCAAGCGTCCTTTCAAACTGGCTTTTGGGTATACAGCTGCCTGAGGCGCCGCCAACCTGAACCGCCTTTGTATTTTTTGCCCCTACAATCTCAAGCAGGTCTTTTATCTTTGTCCCCCACGGGAGCTCATAGACTCCAGGGCGCTCGCAGTCGCCGGAGACGGAAAACAGTTTCGACCCGGTCGATTTATCCGTCCCGAAGGTTCTGAACCACTCGCCGCCTTTGACCAGTATGTGCGGAACGGAGGCAAGGGTTTCAACGTTATTTACTACGGTCGGCCTACCGAGGTATCCGGTATTAACCGGGTAAGGGGGCCTGTTACGGGCTTCGCCGCGGTTACCTTCAAGAGATTCAATGAGCGCTGTCTCCTCGCCACAGACATAAGCGCCCGAGCCGAGGCGAATTACAATTTCAAAGTTAAAATTCGGGTTGCCAAGTATGTTATTTCCTAACAGGTTATCTTCCTTCATCTGCTCGAGGTAGCTTTCGAGGCTTTTCAGCATGTATTCATACTCACCCCTGAGGTAAATAATTCCCTGGCGCGCCCCAAGCGTATAGCCCGCAATGAGCATTCCCTCAAAGACAAGTTCAGGATACTCCAAAAGCAGAACCCTGTCCTTGAAAGTTCCCGGTTCACCTTCGTCGGCGTTGCAGACGATGAATTTTTCCTCCGACTTTGCAGCTGCAACGAGCATCCATTTTGTAGCCGTAGGGAACCCGGCGCCGCCGCGGCCTTTCAATTTGGATTCTCTTAGTTCAAGGAGAATATTCTCCCGACCGATCTCCAGAGCTTTCTTTATACCGCTGCCCGGTGCGTATTCGGAAAACAGAACGGCCCCCTGGCGCACGGCATACTTATTTCCGTTAGGTTTCATTTTGGCTCCTATTTGATTTCATTCAGAATATTAATGGCTTTTTCCGGTGTCAGGTGGGTATATACCCTGTCATTTACAATCATAGCAGGGCCCTGATCACACATGCCAAGACAGTTTGCATATTCCAGGGTTATTCTTTTATCCTTTGTGGTTTGGCCGAAAGTAATTCCAAGTTCCCTTTCAACAGCCCTGGCTACGGCTTCCTTGCCCGCCAGGTCGCAGGCTATGGTCTGGCACAAACGCACGATATTTCTGCCCTGAGGCTCTGAATGAAGAAATGCATAGAAAGAAACCACGCTGTAGACTTCAACAGGATGTATATCCAAAAGTCGTGCTATCTCCTGCTGGACAAAGTCGCTTACGTACTTGTGCTTTCTTTGCACGGCCTGAAGAATCGGCAGAAGGGCTGAACGCTCAGTCCCGTAAAACTCCACGAGGCTTTCAACTTCTTCTGTTAACGAGTTTTTTTCCAGTACCAGCATGTTTTACTCCTTAACTTGGTTGACCAAAAGTTTTTCGACCTTTCTAATTAGCTCGTCGGGCGTGATAGGCTTTTCAACAAAGTCATCCACAGGAACCATCTCACTGGCTCCGTAATCCATTCCTATTGTCTTGGAAACGGATGTGTACATGATAATGGGAGTCTGGATTTTCTCTCTTCTGAACTTCTGGGCCAGGAAGAAGCCGTCATCTGGCTCATCCATCATAACGTCCAGAATGATCAGATCCGGATTGTGCTTGAAAACTATTGCATAGCCGTCCTTTGGGTTTGAGGCGGTAACTACCTCGTAGCCCTTGGATTCCAGGACCAGAGTACTGGCGTCAAGAATATCCGGATCATCATCGATGATTGCGATTAGTGCCATACAGGTATTCTCCAACATTTAAGTTTTAGATTTATTATTTAGGATGAAAATGAGATTATTTCCGCATGGGCAGATGCTTTTCTTGTTCAGAGCATTGCCCGGAGATTAAAGTTGCTAAACGATATAAACTGTTTATTTGCTGAGGCTTAAGGGTAAATAAACGGAAAAAGTTGAGCCTTCACCCGGATTGCTCTCCACGTCTATCTTGCCGGCATAGGAATCCACGATGCGCCTTACAATTGCAAGGCCAAGACCCGTGCCGCTGATGCCGCGGGTTTTATCGTTTTTGACCCTGTAGAATTCCTGGAAGAGCTTTGCTTTTTCTTCCTTTGTCATTCCAATTCCGGTGTCGGAAATCCGGGTGACGAGATAATTTCCCGAGTTACTGATGTTTATATCAATTGAGCCATTATCTTTGTTATACTTTACGGCATTACTGAGTATGTTTGTAAAGAGCCTGTTAATTTCATTCTGATCAGCTTTAAGCCTGCAGGCTGGAGAGTCGGTGTGAAGGGAAACTGTAATTTTTTTCTTCTGCAGCTCAATTTCAAGGAAATCGATTATGGATTTGAGTATCTGATCAATTTCGAGCTCTTTAATTTCACGCTGTGCTTTTCTTAGCTCCATCCTGGAGATGTCCAGAAGGTCATTTACCATAACAACAAGGCTCTGGAGCCTCGTATAGGACCTTTTAAGGAAGTCCTTCTGCTGTTCCGGCGAAACTTTAACCTCATCGTCCAGAATAATCTTCAGAAAACCGATGACGGCAGCCAGAGGGGTTTTTAGTTCGTGGGCTACCATTGAAACAAATTGCGACTTTACGGCTTCAACTTTTACGGATTCCGTTATATTTCTGATGACCGTAACGACTCCTGCCAGAGAGCCATCTGTATGCGGAACGGGTGAGCAGGTGGCTTCAATGACAAGTTCCTTGTTAGGTTTCAGTTCAACCTGTGTCGAATAGGAATTCGGGATGTATGTTTCAGAATCGATGAATTTTTGAATAATTGCGGTAATTTCAACGGGAAGGATTTCGAGGATGACATCCCCGATAAAAATTTCGTGCAGATCCAGGTACTTCAGGGCACCGGAATTATACATGACCAGCTCCCCAGTCCTGTTAACTACCAGTGCGCCTTCTGTAATTGAATCCATTATAGTTTTCAGCCTGGTCTTCTCATAGGCAATTTCCAGAAGCCTTTCCTCACGCTCTTTCCTGAGGCGCTCGGCCTCAAGAATCAAAAGCCGCTTCTCGTACCCCTTTCTCAGCTGAAGCAGAAGCTCTTCAGGAGTAAAAGGCTTTGGAATATAGCTGTAAGCGCCCAGCTTTGTGGACTCAATTGCCGTGTCGAAGCTGGCATAGGCCGTTGCAATGAAACACACCGTATTCGGGTTTTCCTTACGGATTGCCTTTAGGACCTCGATGCCGTCAATATCGGGCATCTTAAGGTCAATAATGGCCAGATCATACTCATTGCTTTTAGCAAGCCTGATCCCCTCGGCGCCGTTTTCAGCGGCTTCAGCAACAAAGCCTTCGCTTTCCAGAAGGCGTTTTGTACCCAGCCGGAGTCCTCTTTCATCATCCACAATCAGGACATGTGGTTTTTGGTTTTCCACTTGTTATTCCTTACTTAGTTTTGAAACCGTTTTCAGAACAGATGATGAATCAAAAGCTGACACTATTTTAAGAAAGAAATTTACGGATATTTACGAAATTTCCACCATAAAAATCAAGCTACGGCTTCAAAAAAATGCTCAATTTTTTTCAGCAGCTCTTCGAGCACTATCGGCTTATTGAGCACTGCATCGCAGTTTATCCATTCCTTTTCTTCATTTGTAGAGGAACCGAACTTAAAACCGGTAAAGTAAGTGGCGGAAGTAAGTAAGAAAACGGGAATGGTTTTCCCGTAGGAATCTTTCTTAATCCTATGGCAGAGAATAAATCCGGAATCGTGCTCTTCCATAATAAGATCTACAATTGCGGCCTCAGGCTTTTCTTTTTTGAACTGGTTCCAGCCATCTTCCACGTTTTCGGCCGTGACAACTTTGTAACCCTTTGATTCCAGCATGATTTTGTTCTGTTCAAGCAGATCAATATCGTCATCAACCAGCAGTATCTTTTTTACTTTTTCGTGAACTGACATTTATACAACTCCTTAGTTCATTATGGTTTGAGTGTTGTTGAGATGAGTGGGTAACTTTATCGTGAATTTTGTCCCCTCACCCAGTTTACTTTGAACCGCTATATCCCCTCTGTGCATTTTTACAATACCGTAAGCTATTGCGAGGCCCAGCCCGGTACCCTTTCCCATTTTCTTTGTCGTGAAGAAAGGTGTAAATAACTTGCTGATATTTTCCTTCACTATGCCGCAGCCCGTATCGCTGAATTCAACGGAAAGGTACTCATCCTGGCTGCGGAGGCTCACAGAAACATTTTTATCCTTTTTATCTTCAAAAGACTCAAAGGCATTGTTCAGAACGTTAAGAAAAACTTCCTTTATCTGGTCTGCATCGGCTTCGATTACCGGATCTGTTGCCGTGCATTCCAGGTTTATTTTCACATCCCGGTAGACCGGGTTAACCGAAAAGGTCTTAATTATTTTTGAGAGAAGCTCCCAGACGTTAATTTTAGAAACTCTGAGTTTTCCCTGCCTTGCAAAGTTCAGAAGATTTGCCACAATGTTCTTGCAGCGGTTAGTCTCATCGATGATCATATTCAGGTCTTCTGTATACTGGTTACATCCGGAAACTTTGGACCATTCGTTTCTCAGCATGGATGAATACAAAAGAATTGTACCCAGCGGATTGTTTATCTCGTGCGCCACGCCCGCTGCCAGCTGCCCGATTGAGGCGAGCTTTTCTGCCGAATGGAGCTGTTCCTGCGTATTTTTCAGCTCATCGTAGGCGTTTTCAAGCTTTTCAATCAAAAACGGCAGGCACATTTCATCCTCAGCCAGCCCCTTTGCAATTGCAACAGCGTACTCACGGCAGGAAACATATCCGCAAGCCGTACAGTTAAGCTCATCCTTTTTTTCAAATTTATTCGAACGTGCAAGTATCTCTTTTATCTTCTCTTCCGAAGGCATCGGCTTGCGCTGATTTTTTGAAGAGAAGTTCCTCCTGAAATTGATATTCCTGCTGTTGAAGAGGTTACTTTTCCACAAGTGCTTGTCAACCGTGTTGATCTTTTCCTCGCAGTACTTAATAACCTTTTCCCTCCTGGAATAATAGTTCAGGTCGCTGTCGATAGCCGGCCCGCTTATGCAGCCTTCGCAGAAAAGGATATCCACGAACTTGGAATTAATGTTTCCATTGGCAATTTCGTTGATTATTTCGAGGACCTTATCCTTGCCTTCAACCACTATGATCTCTTTTGCAAGTATGTCGTTTGAAATGGCCGCTGTTTTCAGCAGCCCGCCTGCCAGCGGAAAAACCTTTCCGATGGAAGAATGCGGCGGATCAAAATCGCTGTCCTGAAGTTCAGAAGGGCTAATTCCCTTGTTACGGAAAATTTCCTTTAGTTCAGTAAAGGTAAGAACAGCATCGATGGCACCGCTTACCTCGTCATCGATGTATTCGCTTTTCTTGGCTACACACGGACCGATAAAAACAACTTTAATGTCTTCTCCCAGGTTCGCCTTCAGATACCTCCCCATTGCGATCATTGGAGAAACAATGGTTGCAAGGTTCGGCACCAGCTCATCAACATATTTTTCTATATAATTATATACTGCCGGGCAGGCTGAACTGATTATCGTTTTACCCTGAAATGACTCCATTTCACGGGAATAAAGCTGTCCAATAAGATCAGCCCCGAAGGCAGCCTCGGTTACGGCCTTAAAGCCCAAAAGCCGAAGTGCAGCAGGCAGTTTTAAGTAACTCTCAGGAAAAGATGCAGCAAACGAAGGAGCAATAATAGCAACGGCTTTACCGGAGGTCAGTATCTCCTCCAGTATAATTTCTATGTCACTTTTTATCTGTTTTGCCTGCTGCGAACAGACCTTAAGGCAATGTCCACAGCTGATGCACCTGTCCTCGATTACGACTGCCTGGCCATTTACTACTCTGATTGCAATAGCAGGACATTCCCTGATACAAGAGTAACATCTTTTACATTTCTGTCCAATTGTACTGACAATTCCTTTGCTCATTGCCATATCAGACTCTATATGGTTATGCAATTAAAAAAAGCTTGACTAAATCCACCTGCCGCACATATTAACCGACGCTATTCTTGAGCAGTTCTTTCCTGTCGGTATATGTAGTATGCAGAATTTCATGAGCTTTATGACTATTTGGTTCCTTGAAAAATTCCTTGTAAATAGTCTTAACCGCGTCGTTTTCATGGGATTTGCGGCAGACCATCTGAGAATCTATTTCATAGAGGACCTTAATTCTTTTCTGTACCTTCTCCGGTTTGTTGTGTATCGGCTGGCCTCCGCCGTTGATGCAACCGCCGGGGCAGGACATGACTTCGATAAAGTCGTATTTGGACTCGCCCTTCTGGATTTCGTCCAGAATAGGAGCGACGTTTCCAATGCCGTTTACTACTGCAATGTTCAGTTCCAGATCACCAATCTTAACCGAGGTTTCTTTTATGCCCTGGAGCCCGCGTATATCCTCGAACTCGAGCTTTTCAAGTTCGCTTCCGGTAAGAATATGGTAAGCCGTTCTCAAGGCAGCTTCCATAACACCGCCAGAGGTACCGAAAATTGCAGCGGCTCCGGTTGATTCACCAAGTGGATTGTCAAATTTATCTTCGGGCAGGTCGCTGAAATCAATTCCTGCCATCTTGAAGTACCTGACCAGTTCCCTTGTAGTCAGAACGGCATCAACGTCCTGCCTGAGGGCTTCGTTAAGCTCAGAGCGGTCGGATTCAAATTTCTTGACCGTGCAGGGCATTATTGAAACCACGAATATATCCTTCGGGTCGAGCCCCATCTTCTTTGCGTAGTATGTCTTTGTAACTGCACCCAGCATTTCGTGGGGCGACTTGCACGTTGATATGTGCTCCAGCATCTGAGGCCTGTTCTGCTCAATGTACTTGATCCAGCCAGGGCAGCAGCTGGTGAACATGGGAAGCTTTTTCTTATTTTTTATCCTGTCTACCAGTTCCGTACCTTCTTCCATGATCGTAAGATCAGCGGCAAAGTTGGTATCGAAGACCCTGTCGAATCCCAGGCGTTTCAATCCCGTAACGAGCTGTCCCGTAACGTTAGTACCCACGGGGAAATTATATTCTTCGCCCAGGGAGGCACGTACCGCGGGAGCGACCTGTGCAACGGTAAATTTACTCTTGTCGTTAAGTGCATAAGCAACTTCCTTTAATGCACTCTTTTCCCTTAAGGCCGCAGTCGGGCAGACCAGTATGCACTGTCCGCAGAGTATGCAATCGCTGACGTTAATGCCTTTATTGTAAGGGGTTGTAACGATGCTGGAAAATCCCCTCTTTGTAAAGTCGATTGCGCCGACTTTCTGGACCTCGTTGCAAACACGGACGCAGCGGCCGCAGAGTATGCATTTGGCGGGGTCCCTTTCGAGGGCGGAGCTGGAGACGTCTATTGCGTGTTTTTTGGTTTCACCTTTATAGCGGTGTTCCCTGACGCCGTACTGCTCGGAGAGGTCCTGAAGTTCGCAGTTCTTGTTGCGTACGCATACAAGGCAGTCCTGCGGATGGTTTTCGACCAAAAGTTCAACAATGGTTTTTCTGGCTTTTCTTACCCTGGGAGAGTTGGTTTCCACAACCATTCCCTCGTAGACCGGATAAGCGCAGCTTGGAATGAGCCCCCTTTGTCCTTCAACTTCAACCACACAAATACGGCAGGCCCCTGTGGGAGTCAGATTCTTCAAATGGCACAAGGTAGGCACATGTATTCCCACAGACTTAGCAGCATCCAGAATTGTCATTCCTTCCTCTGCATTTACTTTTATATTGTTTATGGTTAATTGAACCATTAGAAACTCCTACTATTTCGAATTTTATCGGAAAAAATTAGTTTATCTCAATAGCCTTAAAACGGCAGGATTCGAAACACATGCCGCACTGAATACACTTATCCTGTATAATGTAGTGTGCTTGTCCTTTCTCTCCTGCAATGGCTTCATTGGGGCATTTCCTGAGGCAAAGGCCGCAGCCACTGCAGATATTATTATTGATAGTAAAGGTCAGGAGCTCCTTGCAGACTCCGGCAGGGCATTTCCTGTCGTAGAGGTGAGCTTCGTATTCATCCTTGAAGTACCTGAGTCCCGATAGGACCGGGTTTGGAGCAGTCTGTCCGAGACCGCAAAGAGAAGTGTCTTTTATCACGTCAGCCAGGCGCTGGAGGTGAACAACC
Organism: Ignavibacteria bacterium; assembly: GCA_025612245.1. Lineage (GTDB taxonomy): Bacteria > Bacteroidota > Ignavibacteria > Ignavibacteriales > SURF-24 > JAAXKN01. The sequence continues at coordinate 15,183 of JAAXKQ010000011.1, read as the reverse complement.
CCTTTAAACCTCTGGAGCTGATCGAGCTTGTCTTTTGTATTCTTGTAGCTTTTTGGAATCCTTTCGATTATTTCGAGCATGCGCTTTGTTCCTTCGCGGCAAGGTACACACTTTCCGCAGGATTCGTTCTGGATGAAAGTCAGGAAGAATCTTGCAATGTCCACCATACAGGTATCTTCATCCATTACCACAAAGCCGCCGGAACCCATCATGGCTCCCACAGTCTTTAAGGATTCGTAGTCCACCTGTGTCTTAATGACGCTGTCCGGAAGGCATCCGCCCGAGGGACCTCCGATCTGAACAGCCTTGAAGAGCTTGTTGTTTGGAATTCCGCCGCCGATATTGAATACGATATCTTCGAGCGTTACGCCCATAGGGACTTCCACAAGGCCAGAGTTCTTAATTTTGCCGCTGAGGGCAAATACTTTTGTTCCCTTGCTTGAAGGTGTACCAATCTTAGAGAACCAGACGGAGCCCCTTACAATTATGGAAGATACGTTTGCAAGCGTCTCAACATTGTTTATGATGGTCGGCTTTCCCCAGAGCCCAGCGTTTGCCGGGTAAGGCGGGCGGGGCTTAGGCATTCCTCTTTTGCCTTCAATTGAAGCGATGAGTGCTGTTTCCTCACCGCAGACAAAAGCGCCTGCACCCTTCTTAACTTTCAGGTCGAAGCTGAAATTGCTTCCCAGTATATTTTTTCCTAATAAACCATATTTTCTGCACTCTTTAATGGAGTTTTCAAGTCTTTCAATTGCAAGCGGATATTCGGCACGGCAGTAGATGTAGCCGTGTGTAGCCTCAATTGCGTATGCCGCAATGAGCATTCCTTCAATTACCCTGTAAGGATCGCTTTCCAGGACCGAACGGTCCATGAACGCTCCCGGGTCGCCTTCATCGGCATTGCAGATAACGTATTTTACGTCTGATTTGTTTTTAAGCGCGAGCTCCCATTTTTTTCCCGTAGGGAATCCGCCGCCGCCTCTACCACGAAGACCGCTGGCAAGGATTTCCTTTACAACGCCTTCTGGTTTCATGAGCCGGAGGACTTTATCAAACCCCTTGAAGCCTCCGGCGCTTAAGTAAGCGTCAATTGATACGGGATCAATAATTCCACAGTTTTCAAGCACAACCTTGAGCTGATGCCTGAAGAACGGGTCTTCGTTAATGTTCGGGACTTCGCTGCTGGATTTACCGTGAGTTCCAAGCAGCTTTTCCTTAAAAATTCCTTTTTCAATGATGGTCCTCTGAATGAACTTGGGAACAATTTTAGGGACAATCTCGCAGTAAGAAATTCTGTCCTGCCCCGGAAGTTTAATATCAACAATAACTTCTTTGGCACAGTATCCGATGCAACCTGTAGCAATAATACGGGCTGAGATATTAAGTCTTTTCAATTCACTGATAATGGCCTCTTCTACTTTCTTTGCTCCGGAGGCCAGTCCGCATGTGCCCATGCCGATAAAAATAATAGGAAGGTCGTGTTCTTTGAAGGTAAGTTGTTTGTTCAGGCTTTGGAATTTTTCCTGACATTCGGTATTGTGATGACAAAGAGGTCCTTCCGTGCAGCACGTAATAAACTGGCTACACGGTTTTTCTATGCTGTGCCAGCATTCATCACAGCATTTATCCAGAAAGGTTTTCATTGTTCACTCGTTGTTTGTTCTTCAATTTTTTCTGTATCGACTTCTGAAGCAGTATATTTTTTCAGAATTTTCGGAATGTCCTTAACCGTTGCCCTGCCGTAATAATCATCATTTACGACAATCACAGGAGCAATACTGCATGCTCCGATACAAGCTACAACTTCCAAAGTAAAATTCTTATCTCTTGTGGTCTCCCCTGCCTTGCAGTTCAAGGCTGTTTCCAAAGCAAATAACAGGTTTGCTGAACCTTTCACGTGGCATGCTGTTCCCCTGCATACTCTTATGATGTTTTTCCCAAGGGGTTTTAATCTGAACTGGTTGTAAAAGGTAGCAACTCCATAGATCCTGCTCAGGGGCATATCAAGAAATTCGCTAATATCCATCAGAGCTGATTCGGGTAGGTAACCATATATATTCTGCACCTCTTGCAGCAAGGATATTAAATTGCTTTTATCTTTGGGAGGATAATTAGAGAAAATATGTGAATGCATCTTAATACCTTTTATTTTGGTTACAGATGTATTTACAATTAATATGCCACGGCCCCATAGTTCGTTTTTTAATTAGAACAAGGCTATCTGATTTCTTTTATTCGGGAATTATTGTGAATTTTTCTAACAATAACTAAAATTTTCCTAACAATAAGAAAAGAAAATGGTGCAATAAAACAGGATGCAGAGTATTTTTTGCACAAAATGGCTCAAAAATTGAATAAAATGGCGGGAATTAGGTAAAGCGCCCGGTCTGGTGGGCAAACCGGGCTACGAACTGAGAAATTGAAAAAATTACCGGGAAATTACCCTATTGCATTGTTCTTTGCTGCCGATTCCTCGGCGAGCTTTTTCTTATAGGATTTCATCTTTTCAAGAAGGCTTTTATCCTCCACTGCCAGAATCTGTATGGCCAGGAGCGCCGCGTTCTTGGCTCCCCCGATTGCCACGGTAGCTACCGGGATACCCGAAGGCATCTGTACGATTGATAAAAGAGAATCCAGGCCGTTTAAGGCCTTGCTTAGTATTGGAACCCCGATAACGGGAAGCGGTGTATAGGCTGCCGTTACTCCCGGCAGGTGTGCCGCGCCGCCGGCGCCTGCAATAATTACCTTTATCCCCCTGTTTATTGCTTCTGTAGCATATTCAGCCAGCATGTGAGGCGTACGGTGTGCAGAAATAATCTTTAACTCGAACATCACGCCGAACTGATCGCATATTGCAGCTGCTTCCTTCATTACGGGCAGATCTGAATCGCTGCCCATTATTATAGCTATTTGCGGACTATAGTTTTCCATTTATGTTTCCTGAATTTGTTGCTTTCAAAAGATACATTCAATTTAAGAAAGATTCAATTTCAAGAAGACAGTAGAGCACCCGAACAGGGGGAAAAAGGCATAAAAAAAAAGGAATGCCGGTTTCAGAGTGGCATTCCTTTTTCGGGAGTTTCAATAATTGAAGCAGGTCATCAGTCACTTTTCGTTAATTGATCCGATGCCTGAGACACTCCTTCTTACATTCTTTGGATTTCCGTAGTAATCGACGCTGCCTACACCGGAAATGTCGGCTCTTAATTCCGTGGAGGCATAAACGTCGGCCTTCGAGGCTCCGCTTATCTCTACGTTTACATTATCCGCACGGAGGTCCCTTCCTTCCAGCTTTACTGCTCCTGAAAGGCTTACCCTCAGCATCCCGGTTTTCCCCGATAAGTAGATCTTTCCGGCGCCGCTGGCGTCAACCTTTATTCTTTCGTTATTAATCTTTTCAACTGAAATGTTGCTTGCGCCTGAAGTCTCCAGTATGTCGACGTTAGCCGTTGTAATCTTGATCCTGATTTTTTTTCTTGGGCTAATGCTCTTGGCATTATAAATATGCAGTGTATTTCCGCTTATTTCCGACTTGATCAGGGGCAGAATATTGCTTTCAGCGTCGATAGTTACGCCAGGCGTACTTCCGCATATAATGTCCACTTCATACGCCCCGCCAATATCCAGGGCATCAAAACCGCTTATTGAGCGGCTTTCTTCCCTGCTTACGCCGCTGCCTCTTACGCCAATGCCGTGGCAGTTGAACCCGAGGCCGTGACAGCCGGCAAAAACGAGAAATAACAGAGCTGATACGAGTAATAATCTTTTCATAAATCCTCCATGCTTAAAATCTTGACCCTTCTGTAAATTTAGACGCAGGAAATTCCGGGAAGTTCAAAAAGAAATTTATTTTCTGAATTTCACTGCTTTAAGTCATAACCAACCTGACGGATTTCCTGGTGCGGGTTCAATAAATTTAAGGTTTCTTTCGATAGTAAATTCCCGGGAATTCCGGATTTTTGAAGAAAAATATTATATATTTGCTGAACCTTTTCAAAGTTCAGGCTTAAAGCCTGAAGCATCACGTTTTAAGTAAACAGAACATGCGCGCCGGTAGAAAATATTCTTGCAACTAAGAAATATGAAAGTAAAAGATATAAATAGCACACCGCTCGACGTAAAAGAGCTCCTTGTTAAGGCTTATGAGCACCTGAGGAACGGAAATTTTCAGCAGGCTCTTGAAATCTCCCGGGAGGTATACGATGCCATTCCGAACGAAAGCAGTGCTATTATATGCCACGCACGGGCACTTCTGGAAAACGGATACCCCGCTAAAGCTCTTGAACTGGCAAATCTGGCCGTGGAATCGGATGAAAGCAGCATGAATTCGCGATTGCAAAGGGGACTTCTCCTAAGCCGCATGAGCATTTATGAAGGGGCTTTGAGCGATCTTAACGTGGCAATTAAAAACGGGGAGGACCTGTTATCCTCGGCTTACCTGAGTAAAGCCGGCAGCCTGGCCGGGATTGGAAGATACCCTGAGGCGCTTGAAGAAATTGAAAAAGCCATTCTGCTTGCTGGCGAAAATGCCTCCTCCAGGCTAAAAGAAATTAAAAAGTGGTACAGGATTGCAGCAGGATATAATGACCTCTTTGAAGAAAATGAAGGTTTGGATATAAAGCTTATAGAAGAGGCGGAAAAGGCGCTTGGCTATGGAGAGAACTGGTTTACACTTCTTATTGCAAGAAAGGTCATTTCTTCAGGCAGTCAGATTGCAGAAAGTGCTTCCGAAGAAGTATTAAACAAGGCACACCTGCTGGAACTTCGCGCCATGATTGCCCTTTTCCAGTACCTTCCTGCCCTTCAGAAAGCAGAAAAGCTAAAGGAAACGCTTACAACAAGCCCTGAGTTCAGGGCTTTACACACAGAGCTTTTAAGACTCTGCAAAAGAAAAGATGGTGACGAGACACAGGGAGTCTCGGCTCAAGTTCAGAACCAGGAGAGTACGGAAGAATTAGAGACGCAAAAGGACATACTTCCAGAAGAAACTTCGAACACCATTATAAGTCTTAAGAAAAGAATTGATTTCAGGAGTTTTCCCGGCAGAGCCTCTGAGTTTCTGGATGCAAAAATGTTTCCCTTTAATTCCATCAGAAAAGGCGGCGTAAAGAGGTACCTAGTACAGTTTGATAAAGATAGAACTTCCTTTATAGGAGCTGAACTCTTCCTTGTAAATCCTTGCTATGGGCTGAGGGATTTTAAGCTCTTTGGAAAGGCCTTATGGTACCTTGAAGGGGAGCTAAAGGGCGAGAACGACTTTGAGGTCCTTATTGACAGGAACTGGGAGGAAGCCACCTTCATTCAGTACTGGGGAGCTGACGTTCCAGGGTATTGGGAAAAAGGCCAGGGGAAGCTTGAAATTTTTGTTGAAGAAGAGAAAGTTTGCGAACGCTGGTTTTTAATAGGTAATACGGAAATTGAGCAGTCGCCTGAGCCAAGGACGTCAACCGGAGTTATTGAAAACCAGATTCCGTACGAAGAGGACATGAACACCGTGTTAAGCCGCCCCGGGTTTAGCAGCAGAAATTCCTATTCTCCCATGTCTTCAATAGAAGAGCAGCTTCAAGAGGAAGAATCGCTTCCGGCGCTCTTAAAAAAGCTCGACAGCTTCACCGGCCTGAAAAAGGTGAAAGAATCCATCAGAGATTTTATGAGCTATCTCGAATTCCAGAATGAAAGGCAAAGGCTCGGACTTTCCGGAGGCTCGAGTTTTACACTGCACTGCATCTTCCAGGGGAACCCCGGGACGGGCAAAACCACAATAGCCAGAATGCTCGGGAAGATACTTAAGGCAACGGGATTTTTGGAGAAAGGACACGTTGTTGAAGTGGACCGCGCCGGACTCGTAGGCCAGTACATTGGAGAGACCGCAATTAAAACCGACAAGCTGGTAGCTGAAGCCATGGGAGGAGTTCTCTTTATTGACGAGGCATACACTCTTGTAAAAAAATCGGGCAGTGGACAGGATTTCGGACAGGAAGCCATTGACACACTTCTTAAAAGAATGGAAGACCACAAGGGTGAATTTGTAGTCATTGCGGCGGGCTACCCGGAGGAAATGCAGGCTTTTTTGGCCTCCAACCCGGGGCTTAAATCGCGCTTCACCCGCCAGTTTGAGTTTGAGGACTATTCACCCGAAGAGCTCCTTGAGATATTCAAGTCCGCAGCATCCCTGGAAGAATACAATCCGGACGAGGAAGCTCTTGAACTCTTAAAGAGAGAGTTCACGCGCCTGTACAGGAAAAGGGATAAGTCATTCGGCAACGCCCGCCTGGTAAGCAAGTTCTTTAACGAAGCAAAGCTTCAGCTGAGCCGGAGGTTTATAAAGCTCAGCGACCAGGAAAAGTCGAAGCAGGCAATGACCACAATTACGGGTGATGACATAAGGATGATACTTGCCGTAAGCAAGCAGAAAAGTATTGCAATTCCAATTGACGAGGAAGCCCTCGGAAGGGCCCTAAAGAAGATCAACAGCCTCTCCGGTATTGAATCGGTTAAAAAAGAAATCAGGGATACGGTAAAGCTAGCCCGGTACCTGGCGCTACAGGGAGAAGACCTTCAAAAAAGGTTCCTTTCGCACGTTGTATTCCTTGGAAATCCCGGAACCGGGAAAACCACGGTTGCAAGAATTTACAGTGAGATCATTTCGGCTCTCGGTATACTGCCGCGAGGGCACCTTATTGAGGCCGACAGGCAGAAGCTGGTTTCAGCTTACACGGGGCAGACAGCAATACAGACCACTGAGCTTATTGACCAGGCCATTGGAGGCACGCTTTTTATTGACGAAGCCTACACGCTTGTTAACCGCAAGGACGGCAACGACAGTCAGGGACGTGAAGCAATTGACACACTGCTTAAAAGAATGGAAGACGACCGCGACAAGTTCATTGTTATAGCCGCGGGTTATACAGAAGAGATGAAAAGCTTCCTTGAGAGCAACCCCGGACTGAAATCGAGGTTCACGAAAACAATTACGTTTGAGGACTATAACCCGGACGACCTCCTGGAAATAACGCTTTCCATGCTTTCCGGAAAAGGATTCAGCCTGGAAAAGGAAGCTCACGAACCCTTAAGGAAACATTATAACACACTTTTCAGGAATCGCGACAAGTCCTTCGGCAACGCCCGAATTGTAAGAAACCTTGTTGAGGCCGCGCTGAAAAATCAGATGCTAAGGCTGGCTGAAATGCCGGAAGATTTAAGAAGTGAAGATGAAACAAGAACGGTAAGGCTCCCGGATTTACGAAGCATAATTTCCGCACCCGGGGAAAGGAAATCTTTCAGGGTTGAAGGCGACATAGAGCAGCTCAACCACTGCATGCAGGAGCTCAAGAACCTGACTGGCCTGGATCAGGTAAAAAAGAGCGTCGAAAAGCTGGTTTCAGGACTGAAGGTAGCCAGGTTAAGGGAAAAAAGGGGCCTGTCGGTAATTGAAAAAAATATTAACGCGGTTTTCCTCGGGAATCCTGGAACGGGAAAGACAACCGTAGCAAGGCTTTTGAGCAGGATTTACAAGGAAATGGGGCTCCTGGAAAAGGGGCATTTAGTTGAAGTGGACCGCGCCTCTCTTGTTGCAGGCTACCAGGGGCAGACAGCGCTTAAGACAGATGAAGTTATAAGGCAGGCCATTGGCGGCACGCTTTTTATTGACGAGGCTTATACCCTCTCCCGGAACGGGAATGATTTCGGCCAGGAAGCGATAGACACGCTCTTAAAAAGGATGGAAGATTTCAAGGGGCAGTTTGCCGTAATAACGGCGGGATATCCTGATGAAATGAACCGGTTTTTGAATTCCAATCCCGGCTTAAAATCCCGTTTTTCCAACATACTGATGTTTGAGGATTATTCACCGCGGCAGATGCTTGAGATTGCAGCCAACATTGCAGACGAAAGCGGCTACAAGCTGGATGAAGGTGCCCTTCAGTTTTTGCTGGAGATATTCAACCGCATATATATAAAGAGGGACAAGAATTTCGGCAATGCGCGCACGGCGCGTCAGATATTTTATGAAACCATAGGAAACCAGGAAGAAAGGATTTCAAAACTCAGTGACTTGAACGATGAAGACCTTATGACCATTACGATTGAAGATGTAGAAAAGTTAGCCCGGTTCTGAATAAAACTCCTAAGAAAATTCCGCCTCCGGGGTCAAATGCCCGGGAAGCCTTGCCCTAAAGATCAGATACATACTGCCCCGCATTCAGGACACAATTTCAAAATTAAGGCAGAGGTCCCAGGATGGGCCTCTGCCCCATTCATAACACAAGCCACACTTATTTAAGGAGCATCATCTTGCCGCTCTTGACGAAGTCATTTGCCCTTATCTCATAGCTCTCATATTGCCCCCTATTTTGTTAAAGATAAATTGATAATTTTTAATTATCGCCCGTGGTATATTACGCCATTCAAGCAATCGCATACAACTATTTCTTTCCCGTCCGTCCATAACCCATAGAAGCCACCATCATAAGGAACCGGCTTTGAAGTGCCTGAGATTCTAACCTCTTTCCAGTCGATCCCGTTAAAATGGTACAGGTTTGAGGGATAACCATAAGTCCAAATATTATTCTGATTGCAGCAGAATGAATTTGCAAAGCTTTTACTCGTCTCAATTTTCCTATTCCATGCTCTTAACTCTATTCCATCCTTTGAAATTAAAGTCGAAGTAATCCTGTAAAATCCAAAGGAATAAACCTTATTGCCAGATTGAATAAGCCCGCTGTGTCCGAAGGTTCCACTATATGCATCCGTTGAATCGATAGTAATGAATCTGTCATTAGCAAATTTAGACAGGAATAAAGTAGTGGAACCGATCTGGTATGAAGTGGCATAAACTGTTCCTCCAATTAAGCCCAACTTGGATATTTCCGTCATCGAGTCGCCATGGTAATACCTAATCCATTCTCCATGGTAATAATGTGTAATCATACCCACGGATGCTACCCAGAAGTCATCCTTCGCAATTCCAAGTATGTCGCTGCTTCCAAGGGGCATGGTTGAGACCATAGGGACCTCACTCCACTTATTCCCGTCAAAGTGCATTACATATGGCTCGGGATCTTTCCCTGAACTATACACCCTGCCTCCAATAGCCCAGACGTCATTCTTTGCCGTACCCCATAGATTCCATACTTCCCTGGAGCCCTTGCCGTAGGAGGTAAGAGGAGAGTTCTCGGTTGCTCTTTTCCATACCTTCCCGTCATAGTGCCACAGGCAGTCACGCACATCGGCTGAATAGCTTGCTCCCCAGATGTCATCAGGAGCACTGCCCCAGAGGGACCTTAACTCAATTTCTCCTGGAAGATCCCCGTAATCAATGCTATCTATACTCCAGAGGAAGTCACGCTTTCCGGGTTCAAGTTTGCTTTCCAAAGGGCCGTCTTTTTGGCAGCCAAGGTTTATGAGTTCTGCAAGAATTAGAAAAATGAGAGTGAAATATTTTTTCATATATTCCCTTTAGACCGATTGTTATTTATAAATTATTTCGAATTGTACGCTGACTTTCATAAATAAAGAAAGAGCTAATTACATAGGTATCACAATTCAGGTCTTTTTCCGTTAATAATGTTTCCTCACATATGCAAATCTCCCTAAGCTTTATCTACTATGGGTTCTCATTATGAAATTATTGTCCCCAAAACTTAAAGTAAATACGTATATGTACGTATTTTTAAAATCGGTTTCTTTAGATTATGTGAGCTATTTCCCGTTTGGAATCCTTTTGGAGATTGAAAAGCATTACCAAAATACCTGGTATATCGTTCTGTTCTGAATTTACTGAGTTCCGGTCCCAAAGCAAATACGTAATCATACGTATTTTTACGGATATTTTTATTGCAGAAGTAAGGGTCAAAGCTAATTACCAGCTACAAATGGCCAATATTATTCCTAATTGGCCGGCTTGGGATACAAAAAAAAATCCTCATAACATATCTTTTTGATTTTGTATGTATTATATTAAAGATGAGTTTTAAGTCAGTGCGCTTCCGGCCCCCTCTGGTATATGGCTGTTCTGTACTTTGTTTTCTGAAGATGTCATTTGTAAAACCATAACAATTTTATGCGTAAAAAAAATGAATCCGGAAAATATTTCTAAAGAAATTTCAGATTACAGCAGAACTCTCCTGGATTTTAATCCACTTTTTTACTCATTTGTTGTACTCCTGCTCGTATCTTTTGTTGTTTTTATTCTGAACAAGGATTTTCTCATACCTGCCCTGCGAAACAAAGAAAAACTAAGGATTGAAAACCTCAGGCTCATAATTTCAGACAACGGCAATGGCTTTGATTTTGAAAATACCGAATCTAAAGCAGCAATAGAAAAAGGAATGGGGCTTATTTCAATGCGGGAAAGAGCCGAAGCAATTGGAGGTCATTTTGAAATAGAAACTTCCCCTGGTGAGGGTACATTCCTTTCAGTAGAAATTCCCATCCGGAGAAAAGACGAATCATGATAAGTGTTTTAATTGCCGATGATCATGGCCTTTTCAGAAAAGGTATTATAAAGATTCTGAATGATAGCGGTAAGTGCCAGGTTACCGGAGAGGCCGAAAACGGACAGGAGCTGATTAAGAAGTATTTCATTCTAAAGCCGGATGTGGTATTGGTGGATATATCAATGCCGGGAATTTCCGGTATAGACGCTTTTATTGAAATAATGAAAATGGACAAATCCGTTAAAGCACTCTTTCTTACGATGCACGATGATGAAGAGTATATCTACAAAATATTCAAGGAAGGAGGTCGAGGCTTAATTAATAAGAATTATCTGGAAGAAGATCTCTTTAAAATAATTCAAAAGGTATATAAAGGAGAGTTTTGCTTCGGTGAAAAATGGAGCCCGGACATGATGAGCCAAATAAAGTCATCAGGATTTCGGGAAAGTGACTCTCATAAAAACCGACAATATATAGACTCATTAAGTGAACGTGAAAGGGAAATTTTTCTACTTATAGGCAATGGTTATTCAAGTACACAGATTGCCGACAAACTTTCCATTGCAAAAAGAACTGTTGATACACATAGGACCCATTTATATGATAAACTCGGAGTCAATTCATTTCATGGGCTTTTCAAATTAGCAGTAGAATTTAATATCAGTAGGAGAAAGGAACAATAATCTGTTGCCATTCTTAGGATTAGCAATTTTGGCAAAAGTACCTAAAACATTTATTATTCTTGGCGAAGGGCGGAAAGTGCTATCACCACCTAATTTTCCAATAGATGCAGCTGCAGCTTTTAAAATGTTCAGTGTTTCTCTAGTAAGGGAATTACTCTTAAAGGGGCAAGATGAGATGACAAGAGTAGAAAAACGAAAAGACGTTCTCAGCATAACTAATGGGGCTTATACACTGGAGCTATCAGTAGCATGTCCTCCATTTTGTAACTAAAAGTTATATTTATGACACCCGCACTATTAATTCATTATTGCAGCACTTTGGTCTGGATTTTTCCCCCAATAAGGCAATATAGAGGGAATTTCTTTTATTTTTTCCTGATCTTAGCCTTTTGCGATATTATTGCCCCCGTCGCTCAGGGTGTTTTTCATTACAATCCATCAATCGTTTACATTTTTGGTTCTTATTTTTTAATTCTTTCTATTGTGGGAATCAACCTGCAGAAGCCAAATATTCTATCAGCTGCTGTGGGTTTTCTGATCACATTTCTTCTGGTCTATTCCAGCTGGTTAGACTTAATTTGGATCATTGTTATAATTCATCTTGTAATTGTCTGTCTGATTATTAAATCTGTACTCGCACAGTTTATTATCGAACACAAAGCCGGAATTTTCCATATTCTGCTCATACTTTATGAATTGACAATTATTTTTAAATTCCTCTTTCTCATTCTTGAAGAAAGCACAGGATACCTGTTCTTTTATTCAACAACTTTTGTACAAATTGCTTTTGGTATTGCTTTTATGATATTTAGCGACTTTGAGAAGGCTAGCCAACATGGCGTTCAAAACAAGTAATTATTTGTGAACCGTCAGAGAAAGTCTGACACTTTTAATGGTCAGAACCGCCAGCGAATTCTGACGCTCTTCTAAAGAAAGCCTATGTTCCACTTCAGGTTGCACATTAGATCGACAAGCCTGATTTTGGGATACTTCTGTACAAGATTCATATAAATACCAACGTCCTCTACCTTGTGCTGTGAGTAATATAGCTGGTCTGTAAAGAAAAATCGCTGCTTATAGGAAATTCAACTCCTGCCGAGGTCTGCAAGGAACTGTGCAAAATGCTGGATTCATTAAAGCCCCCCAGATCATAACCGGAAGAGCCCATCTTAAATACAACCGCAACACTTCTGGTTTGTGCAAACTGAATGCTGCTTAAAAAAGCAAGAAAAAGAAAGACTCCGGCAAAACATATCATATGTTATTTCCTGTAAAAAGATACTAATTTTCAGTTAATTTACCCCTGAGGATATAATTTTCCCTTGCTGCGTATGGAAGGATCAGGAAAAACACTTCCTTGTCAAAAATTAAAGCATTTGTAATAGGCGAATAATTGGGCAGGTGATACATTTCCTTGAAGTCGGAGCCGTTATAATGGCCTAGAATATAATTATCCGTCATGCCGAAGAAGTCACTTTCCGACCTTCCCCAGACCCGGAACTTATAAGAAGTACCCGAGAGATCCAACCATTTATTTAATTCATTTTTGTACTTATAAATAATATTGTTGATGGAGAAATAAACCTCGTCACCAATATTATTTAAGCTGCAATACCTTCCCTTTCCTATCTCCGTAAGATTGTTGCCCTTCAGAAGATAGAGATTATACTCTATGTCTTCTGATCCCAGAATAAAGATTTCTCCGGTACTGTATTTTTCTCTAAGGTTAATGAAATCGGTTCTTATGTCGGGGAATTCCATAAATTTCCAGGTGTCACCGTTGAAGTGTAAGATGACAGCTTTATGAACGTCTTTTCCAAAGATCCATGCTGCTCCATATGCGTATAAATCTGAGGGACTTCTTCCCCATATTCCTTCAATAATTATATTGTCATAACCCTCAAGCTTAAATGGACCGGATTCTTTCCAGCTTACTCCGTCATAGTGCCATATGGACCCCGCAATTGTACCGATCCATACATTATTTGGACTAAGGGAGAGCACCCCAAAGGCATCTCCTATTTTGGGAAGTGTATAAGGTTTCCACGACTTGCCGTCATAATGCCAGATGTCATACCTCAAGTCACTCGTATTGTGGCATGTAACCCAGATGTCATTTGGGGAGCTGCCCGATATTCTTCCGAATTCGGCAATTTCATTTGGAGGGAATTTTACCGTGTCAATTGTCCAGGTGTAGTCCCTTCTGCCGCTTGGAAGTTTAGGCTCTGAAACGCTTTCCTTGCATCCTGTAGTAAGTAGAAGAGTTATGGCACAGAAGATATAAATACTATTTCTTTTCATATTAAGTCTGGATTAAAAGTTATATTTCAGCCCTGTTTCCCCAAACCAGAGGGAATACTCGCTTCTTATGATAAATCTTGTCTGAAGGACCAGACTTATTTCTTTAATTATCTTTATGTCACCGCCAAAACCGACTACCCCGTGAACTCTGAAATTATCCTCCCCCTTTACCAATTGGTGGCTCTCTATTGTCTTCCCTTCATAAACATAACTTGGGTACATGACGGCATCAGCCTTCTGATAAGACACTCCACCTCCTAAAACTATATTAAAGACCCACAGCTTTGGAATTATCTCTCCTGAAAAAGAATAGACACGGTTGCGCAGGTTTTTTATATCAATACTGCCCCCATACTCCTCTGTAAATCTGAAGGATGAGTAATCTGCCTGAAGGGCTAAATCCATGCTCTCGAAAAGCTTATACTCTCCTGAAAGCGAATAGTTTGTTCCTTTTGCCCATCCGCCGCCTTCAGTCGGCCATCCGTAAGCCACTGTTCCAATTAGAGCTGAAAGGCTGTATTTATTTTCCTGGCCAAAACTATCCTGATTTATAGATAATGACACGAGCAAAAAGATGCATACGATATTAGCTAATTTCATAAAACTGATTCCATTTTTATTGCAGATTCGGTGATTATTAGATTTTCGGAGATATCATGTTCTAAACTACTAACGTTACATGTTTTCAATGTTTATACTTTTTCATTAAGTTCACAATAAATTTTTCTTACATATATATATATATGGTAACGAGGAGCGTTTTCGGAAAAATATTCCAGAAACTTTTTTTAATTTTCAGGGATTCTTCTTCCTGTTGAATTCATAGGACTCCTTTTAATTAAGTTTAGCTAAATGATAGATTGATGTATATAATTCCCGGGAGCTATCTTCTCCCGGCATGAAATTTCATTCGCGGCTATTCCTCCTCTCTCTGTGTGTGTGCTTCTAATTCCTTTTTACTATTGCAACTGCGACACGGCCGTTGTGTATTCCAACGACTGCAATTGTGTTTCCCTTTACGTCCATGCTGAAGATTGCATCCCATGAGCCTGAGAACTCTTCGTAGGTCTTCCATTCAATTCCATTATAATGGGCAAGTAAACCCCATCCTGTCACAAATATGTCATTTAACGCGTTGCCGCGCACCAGTTGTATGTATTTATCTGTTTTCAGGCCTGCATCCTTCCACCTGTCCTGTGTGTAATAAAATAGACCGCTTCCCCCGGCATATACCGGATAGCCTTTGTGTGTCCAGACCGTCAAAGGGACCATTTCATCAGGAAATCCTATGAGTTCAACCTTTTCAATACTATTGGGCCTGCTGGTAATACGGATTACCTTGGATAGCATTGGATTGTAGTTGATTGAATACGGGCAGTAGACGACCTCTTCTCCTGTCAGCTCATCCTTGTAGCCACACATATCAGCCGTATAGCCTATTGAGCCTGCGTTTAAGAGCCTCCAGCTCTTGCCGTCATACTTTACCACAGAGCCATCCTCACCCGCAAAGTACATGTTAGAGGAATTTGTTCCCCAGATCTTTCTTATCCATGCATGCGTTTTCGGATAACCTTCAGCAGCACCGTAATCAATCCAATATGTTCCATTCCAAGCTGAAGGCGTGTTATTCCCTACCCAGATATCTGATTTTGAAGTTGAGAAGATTGAATATAATACACCATAGATACTCCCCCTATAAAGCTGGACATCATAAGTCCACTTGCTTCCGTCCCATTTCAGGAGGTTATAATATTTATCCTCAC